>JBEKFX010000004.1:0-127489 GCA_050013115.1 Polyangiaceae bacterium | reverse complement strand
CACCTCGCGCACGCCCACCTCGCGCACGCCCACCTCGCGCACGCCCACCTCGCGCACGCCCACCTCGCGCACCTCACACACGAACCCCCCATCCTGCGCAGCGGTCACGACGTGGCGACGCCGCCGCCTACGCCGCATTCTTACGTCGCGGCTGCCCCGGCTCTGGCGCGCCGCCAGGGGTCGAGCCTTGGTTGCGCGCGGAGTTGCCTGCACCGTCTCATATGATGGTACTGACGGAGCGGCCTCTCCATGAGACGAGCTCACATTCTACTGGTCCCCGCCTTGGTTCTCGCTGGGTGCGGTGGTCGCTCGTCGCTTGACGACCTGATTGACGAAATTTGGCCCGAAGCGGGGCTTGCTCTCGACGGCAGCGTCAAACCGTCAAGTGTTGTCGGCACGGACGCGGAGGCGAATCGGAGCGAGGGCAACGCCGGCGAAGGTGGTCAGACAAACAAGGGCTCCTCCGAGAACGGCATCGAAGACGCGGGGGTCGGCTCTGTTGAGGCAGGCGTCGCGGACGGCCCGATCCAAACCAGCTTGGTTGATGCGGGCGAGCTGACGCTCCTCGACGGCGCCGCCATCACGACGCTTCCGGAGGCCGGGACCGAAGTCCTTCTTCCCGATGGCGGCGCAGCCACGGTGCTGGTCGACGGCGGCCTCGGCGTTGGCCCGGTCGACTCGGGCACGTCACCCGAATCCGCGTCGGATGCTGGCTCTGCCGAGGGTTCCACGACGGCCTTCGAAGACTCCGGAACGGCAGCGGATGCGAACTCGCTGACGGACGCAGCGCGGGCACCCGTCCCCTGCGGAAGAACCACCTGCGACACGGCCACCGCGGAATGTTGCGTGCGGCTCGGTGCGACCGAGTGCACCGCACCGGGTGAGTGCGCGGGTGGGCTACCGCTGACTTGCGCCAGCGCCTCGAGCTGTGCCGCCGGGAACGTCTGCTGCCTGGGGCTCGACGACGCCGGAGGGGCGTCAGCCAGCTGCGAGGCGACGTGCGGGGCGACCGGGGTAGGCCTGGTCCTTTGCGCCTCGAACTTGGACTGCATCGCGGGACAACGATGTGAAGCCACGGTCATTGGAGGGATCGCCATCTGCGTTGGCGGCCGCGGCGGCGCAGGTGGCCGAGGCGCCGGGGCTGGAGCTGGCGCCGGGGCTGGAGCTGGCGCCGGGGCTGGAGCTGGCGCCGGGGCTGGAGCTGGCGCCGGGGCTGGAGCTGGCGCCGGGGCTGGAGCTGGCGCCGGCGCAGGTGGCCGAGGCGGCGGCGCCGGAGCTGGCGGCGGCGCAGGTGGCCGAGGCGGCGGCGCCGCAGTTGGCGGCGGCGCAGGTGGCCGGGGCGGCGGCGCCGCAGCTGGCGGCGGCCGGGGCGTCGGAGCTGCCCGCGGCGGCTGAATCCCACGCCCGATCCACCAGAACGTCGCATCCGCCGCGGGTCCTGCTGAGCGGCTCGTTCAGCTTCACGACCTCCTCATGGCTGGCAGGACCTCCTCGTGGCTTGTGTGAAACGCTCACCGTCGAGCGGGCCTTACAATCGATCACCCAATGCCGCATCGATGTCTGGGGCGTTGAAACCCACCATCACTCGCCCGCGGACATCGATGACCGGGATCGAACCGGCAGGAAGGCCGTGCTTCGCGAGCTTTTCCTGCATTTCTTTGGCGGCGGCAGGATCCTTCTCGATGTCCTTTTCGACATAGGCGATCCCCTTGTGGCGCAGATATCGAGCGGCCTCGTGGCATGCGCCACACCACTCGGCGCCGTAGATAACGACGACGGTGCGGGCCGCCGGTGACGCCGTAGCGGCGAAATCGCCGGTCGCCGCTGCGGAGGGAGGGGCCGACCCCGTTCCGAGTGTCGTGCCATGAGCGCTTCGGCGCGCGACCGCGAGCGCCTCGAAGGCGGTCCGCGTCATCGTCCGCACCGGGAAAGTCCCGTCGACCTGCGCTTGCCGCAAGTCCACGACGAAAAGACGATCGGGACTGGCGTAGTCTCCGCCCTCTCCCTCGACTCGCACGGTGTCGCGGCCCATGAGCGGCACGTCGGCCACCCGCGTCTCGACGTGGAAATCACCCTTGTCGTCGATCCAGGTGAGGAGAAGCCCTTGCGTTTCAAATCGCACGACCGGAGATCCGCCATCGGAATCCATGGATGCCGGTGCGCGGCCACGCTGACACCCGCCGAGCGCGGCCGTCGCCAGGTGCAGGGCCGACAAGAGGACCGCAATGCGTGACCCGAAGCTCACGAAACCTCCTCGGAGAGGCGAGCCCATTCGACGAGCATGGCGTCGACCTTCCGGGTCAGGCCTTGCTCGTCGCGCGCCATCTGCGCGAGCTTTTCCCATTCGTCGCCCGGCGCTGCCTTCAACCTTGCACGCAGGCTGTCGAGGTCACGCTCACCCGCTGCAATGGCCGTCTCGAGCTCCTGGATTCGTCGTTTCTTCTTCTCGACCGCGCGGGCGGCCTGCCGCTGCGCCTCGTATTTTTGCTTGGCCTCGTCCGTAACCGGCTTGGCCTCGTCCGAAGCGGCCGTGGAGACGACGGCGACGGCTTTGGGAACCGCCATGGCGGTCGTCTCGAAGTCGCGGAACCCTCCCGGGTAGACGCAGGCCGCGCCGTCCCGCACGCTGATGATCCGGGTGGTCACGGTCTCGAGAAAGCGCCGGTCGTGCGACACGAGTAGCACGGTACCTTCGAAGCCGACGAGCGCCTCTTCGAGAATTTCCGCGGCAGGGATGTCAAGGTGGTTCGTCGGCTCGTCGAGAAAAAGTAGATTCTTCGGCTCGAGCAGAAGCTTGGCAAGCGCCAAGCGCGACCGCTCGCCGCCAGAGAATCCGCGGACGAGGCGGAGCGGGTCGTCGCCCCAAAACCGAAACCGAGCGAGGTACTGGCGCGACGCCTCCACGGTCAGATCGCCGCGAATTCGTCGCACGTTGTCGACCGCGGTGAGCTCAGGGTCGACCTCGCCGAGGTGCTGGTCGAAGTACCCATCCTGCAGATTCGTCCCTCGCTTGACCACACCGGCGTCCTCTGGATCTCCGCGGCCGGCGAGAATCTTGAGAAGCGTGCTCTTGCCCGTTCCGTTGGGGCCTACGATTCCGACCCGCTCGCCGCGCCGCACCAGAAGGTCGAAACTCGAAAACAGGGCGCGGCCGCCCCTTTGCGCCCCGAGGCCCTTGGCGTCGAGCACGATGTCGCCGCTTCGCGCGGATGGCGCGAAGCGAAATGCGATTCGCTCGGCCGCATTCCAGACGTCCTCGGGGCCTTCGAGGCGGTCCAACTTCTCGAGCATCTTGCGACGGCTCTGGGCCTGCTTCGTCTTTTGCCCGGCGATGTTCTTTCGAATGAATTCCTCGGTCTTCGCGATCATGCCCTGCTGACGCTCGACCAGGGCGCGCTCGCGCACGAGATCTTCCTCTCGCAGGCTGACGTAATCCGAGTATCGCACCGGGTACACACGGAAGGCGCGGCGTCCGAGTTCCATCGTGGCGGCGCAGGCGTTGTCGAGGAACGCCCGATCGTGGCTCACGACCAGGACCGCTCCGCGGTAGTCCGCGAGCCATCGCTCGAGCCAGCCGATGGTGTCGAGGTCCAGGTGGTTCGTGGGCTCGTCGAGCATGAGTACGTCCGGCTGCCGCGCCAGCACGACGCCGAGACGCAGACGCCCGTGCTCGCCGCCCGACAGAGACGCGACCGTTCGGGCCAGATCGCGATCCGAGAAACCCAGGTGGCTCGCGAGTGCAGCCACGCGATGCTCGAGCTCGTCACCGTGCGCGAGATGATAGCGATCGGTCGCCGCCGCAAGGTTCTCGAGGGCGGCTGGCTCGCCACTCGCCGCGTCCTCTTGGGCCTGTTGCAGCTCCTCACGGACTTGAACGACTTCACGGAAACCTGAAAGAAAAGCGCCGAGCACGTCTCCTTTCGCACCGATTTCATGCGACTGGCGGTAGTAGCCGACCGAGGCGCCGCGCTTGAGAACGACCGCGCCGGCGTCCGGCTCGAGCTCCCGCGCCAGAATGCGAAGAAGCGTCGTTTTACCGGCGCCGTTGGGCGCCACGAGCGCGACCCGGTCGCCGACGGCGAGCGAGAACGTGACGTTCTCGAAGAGGGTATCTCCGGCGTAGCCGAAGCGGAGGTCAGCCACCTGCAGAACTGTCATAAGCGGCGCGCTGGAACTAGCACGGCCATTCGAAACCTCACGCCCCGACAGATCAACACGATTTGCCCGGAAGATAGTGCAAACACGGGTACCACCCGTGTCAGAGCTCACCCACCGGTCGAAGCCCCTGGACGCTTCGCGAACCGCTCCCGACCCGCGAGGGGGCGTGCCGCGTCCTTGACGGGTCTCGACCTCCGGCGACGCGGCCGGGGTCCCCAACCCAAAAGCGCGGCCCGAAGCGATTCGGGCCGCGACACCTTCAGCGCACGGTATCGGCCAACGCGGCGACGGTGGCCGCGAACGGCGTGATCTCGTCGGCACTCTGGGCGAGAAGCGCCTCGATCCGGGGCATGCGCAAGATGGCTTCGTCCAGCTCTTTGTCGGTCCCCTTGACGTACGCGTCGAGGAGCACGAAGTCACGCTTGGCTTCGTACGCCCCGACCAACGCCCGGAGACGGCGAGCCGCCTCGCGGTGTTCAGCGGGCACGATCGCATCCATGACGCGCGAAACAGACGACGTCACGTCCACGGCCGGATAGCGGCCACGGGCGGCCAGCGCCCGATCGAGCACGACGTGACCGTCGAGGATGCCGCGGACGTCGTCGGCGATTGGCTCGTCCATGTCCCCGCCCTCGACGAGAACCGTATAGATGGCGGTGATGCTGCCGCGCGCCGATTGCCCGGACCGCTCGAGCAGGCGCGGAAGCGCGGCAAATACGCTCGGGGGATAACCGCGGCGTCCGGGCGGTTCTCCGGCGGCCAACCCGACTTCGCGCTGCGCACGAGCGAATCGGGTCACCGAGTCGACGAGCAGAAGAACCCTTTTGCCCTGATCTCGAAACCACTCCGCGTAGGCCGTCGCGACCTGGGCCGCTCGCAAGCGCTCGATCGCAGGAGCATCGCTCGTCGACACGACGACGACGCTCTTTCGGCGACCTTCGCGCCCGAGCGCCCGCTCGACGAATTCGCCGAGCTCCCTCCCGCGCTCGCCCACAAGACCGACGACGACCGCCTCGGCGTCGGCGCCGCGGGCAATCGCGCCGAGGAGCGTGCTCTTGCCGACACCCGAGCCCGCGAAGAGACCGAGGCGTTGGCCTTCGCCCAACGTGACGAGGGCGTCGATCGCCCGGACACCGGTTGCCAGGGGCCGGTTCACCGGGCGGCGACCCAAAGCCTCCGGCGGATCCCGATCCACGGCGACGACTTGGCCCTCGATGGGCGGCCCTCCATCGACAGGTCGCCCGAGCCCGTCCGTGACGCGGCCGAGCAGCGACTCACCGGCACGAACGCAAAGCGTGTGGCCCGTGGATTCGACCTCGTCACCCAAACCAACACCGACCAAGGCTCCGAGTGGCAGCGCGATCGCGCCCCCCGCGTCGAACCCCACGACCTCGCATGCGAGCGGCTCGCCCCGTCGACGAACGCGCACGACGTCCCCCACGCGAACCCCGGGCATCGCGAAACGCACACTCAGGCCCGTGACCCCCACGACTTTGCCGATCGCACACAGCGTCGAAACGTTCGCGAGCTTGGCGCGAAGGGCCTCGACGTCGAGCGCCATCGTCTACTTGCCGGCGGCTGCCCGCTTTCCTTCTCGCTCGCCCTGCGGCTGCGAGCGGAGTTCGGCGCCGAGTTGCTCGAGCAGCTCGCGCGCTCGAGGTGTCAGTGTGCCAGGAGATGGGACCTCGACCTGGATGACGACCACCAACGCGCCCCGTCCACGCCCGTCGAGGCGGGGAATGCCGTGCCCCTTCATCGGGAAAACGGCGCCGGACTGCGTGCCGGGGGGCAGATCGACTGTCATCTGCGCGTCCTCTTGTTCGGCGTCGAGTGCCGGCACGCGCACCTGTGCGCCGAGGGCCGCGTCGGTGAAGGGGACACGCACCCGCGTCACGAGGTCGGCGCCGTCGCGCTCGAACCGCGAATCGTCCTCGACATCGATCTCGACGTAGAGATCGCCCGACGGCGTCCCGCCGGAGCCGGGTCCCCCTTGTCCAGGAACACGCAAGCGCTGCCCCGAGTCGATTCCTGCCGGAAATGCCACCGTCACTTTGCGCGTCCGCTCGACGGCACCGTGGCCGGCGCACGAGGGGCACGGGTGCTTGATGATGCGGCCGCCTCCACGACAGCGAGGGCACGTCGACGTGAACATCACGAAGCCCCGCGCGTTGGAAACCTGCCCCGTGCCACGGCACTGGGGGCACGCCTCGAGCTTCGTCCCCGTCTTCGCGCCGCTTCCTGCGCAATCGGTGCAGGCCGCAGGCGCGCGAACGGTAACTTCCCGCTTGCATCCGAAAGCCGCTTCACGAAGCGTGAGACGCGTCTGTACGCGCAAGTCTCCGCCGCGACGACTTCGACCCCCCCCACCGTTGGCGCCGCCACCCGAAAACATCTCGGCGAACAGGTCTTGCATGTGCGCGAAGACGTCGTTGATCCCGCCTTCGAATCCAGCGCCGCCGGCCATCGACCCATCGAACCCAGCGTGGCCGAACTGGTCGTAAATCCGGCGTTTGTTCTCGTCGGAAAGAACCTGGTAGGCCTCGTTCACCTCTTTGAACTTGGCTTCCGCTGATGCATCGCCGGGATTGCGATCCGGGTGACATTTCAGCGCTTCGCGTCGGTACGCCTTGCGCAAGTCGTCGACGCTCGACTCACGAGAGACAGACAGAATTTCGTAATAATCGCGCTTGGCAGACATCGTCGGCTGGGGTCAATCGAAGCGTGCCACGGCACTACACACGCTCCGAGGCGCAGGCGCACGCAAATTAAGCCTCGGCCCGAGTGTGTCAACGCGAATTGCTAAGTCTGTTCATCCACCGAGCGGCGGGGGTGGGTGCGCAGCCTCTGCGACAGCGTCTTGGGCCGCTTCGTCCAAACGGAGCCGGAGACGCTCGATTTCCGCGCGGGCATCGGCCAGGGCCTCGCCGGATTCGAGCCGGAGACGCAGCGCATGCTCCTGGGCGAGCGCCTGCCGAAGGACATCGAGCTCGTCGTGAACGGCTGACGATGGCCTCGGCGCCTCCACCGCGAATGTCGTCGCGCCCTCCGTTCCGGCGAGGGCGACCCGTCGCTCGAGCTCCGCCAGCGTCCACGCGGTGGCTTGAGCCTCGCTTTCGCGGCGCGCGAGCTCCAGCGCAAGCGCGTCGAGGCGGCCCCTCAAGAGGCGGTTGTCTTCGAGCAGCCCGGCGGGTCCTTCGCTTGAGTCGCCCGCTTCGCCGGCCTCGCCTCGCTCGCCTCCCCCGTCACGGTCGGCCCGTGCGTTTACCTCGCCAGGCCCCGACGGTTCCAGCCCGGCCGGGCCCGGCGCCCGGGCGGTCGCCCCACGGGCGGCATCGGCGTCATCGATCGTCCCGACGAGCTCTCGGATGATGCGCTCGCGCCGCGTGAGCTCCGCCTCGAGAAGACGAACGGTCTGGGCGCGCTCGCGGAGGGCCTCTTCGAAGCGCAAGAGCTCCGCCGCACTGGACTCGGCCGCGACTCCGATTTCGCGCTCGAGAGATCTCGCTTGCTCCCGGGAGCGGTCGGCGCGGCGCGTGATGTCTTCGACCTCTGCGGCGGCCATCCGACCTGCCTCTGCGATGGCCCGAGCCTCCTCGACTTCGCTCGAGAGCTCCGCGACTTCGCGGAGGCGTGCGGCGAGCTGCGACTCGAGGGCCACGCAGCGGTCGCCCTGGTTTCGCAGCTCGACGGCGAGGTCGGCGCCACGCCGAACAGCGTCATCGAGTTCGCGCCGCAGGGCAGAAGCGGAAGGCTCGGAGCGCCCTTCGACCTCGTCCGCGGGGAGCTCGATGATGGCGTACGGCTCCGAGAGAAGGTCGGTCTCCTGAGCGCTGGCAAGCGCAACGAAATACAGGGGTGCCCGGTCGCCCGCCAGCTGCGTATCGACGCTGACGGACGAAAGCTCCTCTCCGCCGAGCGCCACGAACGTCATCCCGTGGAACGGAAGCTGCGCAACCATTCGGACGCCCGCGAACTCGGCAGCGACCAAGTCGAAGAGCTCGTAATAGTCGTATGCGCGTATGGCGGCATCGTGATCGCACTCCACGTTCGCGGCGCTGACGAGCGCGATTCCGTCGTCACCGACGAGCGATCGGACGCGCGCGAGGAGGGCCGGACCGTCGGCAAAAAGGCCGAGCTCCGCGACGACCGCGACGTCGATGACGCGAGCTGGCGACTCGTAGGCCGCGTACGACTGGACGACGATGCTGCTGTTCGTGCCTTCGACTCGTGCACGCGCCGCATCCGGATCCCAGACGTGTACCGCTCGCGCGCCAAGCGCGAGGAACCGCTCCGCCAGCCCCGCCGACGAGTCGCCGAAGAGAGCGATGCGTGCACCCGCGGCGAACGACTCGGCGTAAGCGGCCAGAGCGTGCTGTGGACGAGCGCGTAGGGCGTTGGACTCCATGGGGCGGCGCAGGCGGTTCTAGCACGCCCCGTCGAAAGCCCAGACGCCGGGATCGGCTCCGCCCGACGAGACGGGCGGGGCCGAGCTGCGACGCTCTGCACCTTCCCACGCGGCTCCGCCCTCGGCGGCACGCCGATCGGCAAGCAGGTCCGCGAGATTTCTCGTCAAGGACAAGGTCGCCGTCCACGAGCGCGATGTCGGAATGACGCGAATGACGCGCTCGTCGGGTCGGCGTCCGGGCATGGGCTGCGCCTGACGACCCCACCGAGACAGCTGCTTGGCGGCGGCGCTCACATCGAGCACGCGAACGAGAATCTCCGGAAAAGACGACCATCCGACGGGTGTACGGCTCGAAGCGACCCCGATCTCGATGCCGACGACGCCGGGCATCGCGAACCGGGGCAAGACGAGGAGGCGAAGCTCTTCGAGTGCGCCGTCGAGCGCGATGCGCCCCCACGGTACGACCCGCACGTTGCGAACGGCCGTGAGTCGGTGAAACGCACGTGCGAGCGACGGGGCCGCGTCCCTCGCGCCGGGCCGCAGCTGGCAAGCGCGGCCGGTCATGAGAAGCGGGATGCACGGGGTGGCGTCGATCGCCACGAGCCACGGCGCAGCCGGATCGTCGCGACCAAGCATCGCGGCGACGACGACCGCGACGAGGGCCACCGCCGCGGCCGTGAGCCGCCCGGCGCCTGTTCCGATATCGAGCCAGTCCGACCGCCTTGGGGGCGGCTGAAACGCATCGCTCGGCCGCAGAGCCAGCCATCGACCGGGGCCGCGAACCGTCGACCCGCTGATGGGCGCGCGGGACGAGGCCAAAAGGACCGCGAGCGCCACGAACCAAGAACCGGCCGCCGGGGCCTCGCACCGCTGCAGGCCGATCGCGAGGGCGAGGGCGGCCCCGCCCAGGCACGCCCGCGCCGAGGCGGGCACGGGCAGCAGCGGGCGCGCCTTGCCCCCCTGGCGGGCACAAAAGGCCTCCATGGCGCGCGCCTTGGCCTGGATCGCCGCGGCCAAAGCGGTCGCGATCGAAACGAGCAGCAAGAAAAGCGCCGCCTGGGGAATGCGATCGGGTTCGCTCAGGGCGGAGGCGCTTCGCGAGGAACTCGCGGGGCCGCCGGGCGACGCGCCGTTCCCAAACGCATGGGGGTCGACGCGCACGGTCCATGTCGTCGACGAGCCGCGCGCGACGTGAGGGCTCGTCAACTCGAGTGTGTCGGTCGCCGGGCCGCGCCGCAGGGTCGCTTCGGTGCCGTCGTCGATGGCCCCCGTTTCCGCAACAATCGCGACGGGCGGGTCCGGAGCCGAGGGGACGACCAAAGTTGTTCGGGCCCCCTCGAAGCCATCGCTCGCGGTCGGGTTTGCCAGCGTGACGCGCCACGCGCCGCCCACGGGCGCAATGGCGCCCGTCGACAACAGATTTTCGCGCCAGCGAAGGCGGAACGTGAACGTCCCACGCTCCAACGAGCGCGGTTCGTCGGCGACGACCCGCAATAATCCTTGATCGCGTAGCACGTGCGCGGCGAGTACACGCCCGTCGTCCGTAGAAATCGAGGCTTCCGGCTCGAGCACGGCCGTGGAGTCGACATGGTCGAGGCTCACGCCGCGCAGGGGACCTCGGCCGACGCGCCAGCGGATCTCGTGCTCGACGAGCGCGGTGCCCGTCGAGTCGATGTGAACGGTCACGTCATCGCCGACTTCGTGGGCCTCTTGCCAAGCCTTCGCCTGCGTCGGCAGAAGGACGGAGGCGAAGACGGCCCCTGCAAGCCCAATGGCCATCTCTGCCTGCATGAACTGGCCATGCTGGCGCACGGACCCCGGCGCGGGCAAGTTTCACAAGCCGCCGTGCAGGGCGACCGCGACGATGACGTCGTCGATGGCAGCCCTCGGAATCGCGATGCTCGCGCGAAACGACTTGGGCGCATCGGCCGGTGGCGAGCTCTTGGCCTCGCCGGCATCCATCGCTGGCGTGGCCATCGTCGATGTGAACATGAGCGGAGTCATGCCTTGATGAGGAAGCTGCTGAACGAGCCGGAACGGTTCGGTGACGTTCTTCGACAAGGGGCCCCAGATCGCCGCCG
The DNA here is from genome assembly GCA_050013115.1 of Polyangiaceae bacterium. GTDB lineage: Bacteria > Myxococcota_A > Polyangia > Polyangiales > Polyangiaceae > Palsa-1150. The sequence goes on along the minus strand of JBEKFX010000004.1, from coordinate 116,845 downwards.
CGGCGGAGACTTGCGCAGCGATCCCCCGAAGGGTGAGAAAGCCCCCACCGAGCAGGCGAGCACCTTTCCAGGGGCCCAATTCGGTTCTCGCTGCAAGCGTGTCGCCCGCGCCAGCCATCGCGGCGCGCAGCTTGGCCACCGCAAGACTCTCGTCGCCCGCGATCGCCACCCAAGTGCGCACCCCGTCCGGGACGACCAGCACGTGAAAGGTCACGGCCTTCTGCAGGGCCGGTGGCTTTGCCCCCGCCGGGGTCTGCGCCGCCTTCGGCTGCAGCTCGACGACGAAGTGGGTCGCGTCCTTTGGCCACGGCTGTCCCTTCGGCATCGTCGCCGGCCGGAGGGCCGGGGGCGTGCTTCCCTTGAAGGCCTCGCGATAGGCTGCGACGACCGAAGGACGACCCCATACCGCCGAAAGATCCGTCAGGGCGCCGCTCAGCTGCGACGATGGCGCATCGAACTCGACGAGGTGCCACCCGAAGAGCTGCGCCCCCGCGATAAACGTGAGCGCTTCTCCAACTTTAGGCGAACCGCCCTTGGTCGCGTCAGCCGCATCGCCGGGTGGATCCGCCGTCGCGGCGAGAGCGCCAAGGGCCTTCTCGACGGAGTCGATGTCCACGCCCGCAGCGAACGCGGATGGGGGCAGGACCGGAAGCTTTTCGAGGGCGGCGACGATCGCGTTTCGATCCGCCGCCTTGACGTGATTTTCGGCGAGCTCTTCGCCCACGGTCTGGAGAAGGAGGCCGCGCGCATGCGCAACCGTCGCCCCGTTTACACCTCGACCGAAGCCTGCGAACACGGCGTCACCCGGCATTTGCCAGAAGGCGGCCGGAGGGGGCCCGATTCGCTCCTCGCCGTCGGTCAGAAGGCGGGCCAACGTGGACGAGCTGGACCCGAATGCGATTGCGAAGTCCGCCTGCGCTCCAGCGTCCGAGAGCTTCACGTCCACGGTTTCTCGACTCAGATCGAGCAGAAAATCGGCCAAATCCTGCGCACCACCCATGACCAGGCTGCGCAGGCTCGGCAGCGGCAGCGAGCTGCCCAAGACCCCGCCGAGCAGTGCACCGAGCATTTTCCCCTGCTCGAAAATCGCAGCCCTGAGCGGTTGCATCGAAACTTCGACATGGAAGTCGGAGCTCGACGTCTCCCGCGTCGCTCCGCGCGTCAGCCACGGCCCGAGCGCGTCGAGCGCCTTGTCGCTTCCGAAGGCGCAGACGAGGCGCAGCGAAGAGGGGCCGAATGCCGGCGCGAGTTCGCAGCTCTTTCGGACATCCGAGGCGTCCTCGTCGTCGTCGTCGTCGTGGCGAGGAGGGCGCAGCGACCCTTCGAGGCGGAGGACGCCGTTTTTCGACGGCACGAGCTTGAACTTGTCCGAGAGCGCCGCCTTGGCCGCCGCAGGGTTCCGGAGGCCGAACGAGACGGCTGACAGAGGCTCAGAAAGGCCAAAGGGACCGTTCGACGGGCCAGAGGTCGGATACGAGACGGCGAAATCGATGGGCCGGTCCATGTCGACAAGAGGGCCGACGGCCTCTCCGAGGACAAGCTCCGTGATTTGCTCGGATTGCGGCGTCGGCACGTTCGACCAGCCTCGGACGGTCGCGAACGACGCGCCCGGTCGCGCCATTTGACCTCGAACGACCAGAGACTCCGGCGGAGCGACAGGCGTGAGGTCGAAAGCAGGGACAGGCGAGGCGGTCGGAGCCGCCGTGATCGTCGACGAGGGGGCTTGCGTCGTCGGCGGCGCACCTCCGCAAGCGATCGGGGTAAGAAGGCTGAAAGCGAGGGAACGAGCAGTCGCGCGCGCGACGCGGCGCCGAATCATGAGGGCCCGAAGCATACGCGACGCGCGAGTGCAATCTAGTCCCGAGGCAACCGCGCGGGTAAAACGCCCAGTTGCCGCCATGTCCGCTGCGTCCGAAGTCCCGGCCCGCCTGAACGCGGCCCAAAGAGAGGCCGTCGAGCACGGCGACGGTCCCCTTCTCGTTCTCGCGAGCGCAGGGTCGGGCAAGACGCGGGTCATTACCCATCGGATCGTTCGCCTGCTCGAGCGAGGGGTGCCGCCCGCTGCGATCGTCGCATTGACGTTCACGAACAAGGCGGCTGCAGAGATGAGACAGCGCGTGACGACGATGCTGCGCGGCGTCTCGGGGCGTGGCTCGGCCGCCCCCGACGCACGCGCGCTCACCGTCTCCACCTTCCACGCGTTCGGGCTGGAAGTTCTCGGTCGCGAGCGGGAGGCGATCGGCGGTCGATTCACGATTTTCGACCAAGGCGACCAGACTTCGCTTGTCAAACAGCTCTTGCGAGCCGCCGGCGCGGATCGGTCCTACGACGCACAAGCCGTGCTGGCGCGGATATCGAACGCGAAGAACGCATTTCTCGGCGCCAGTGATCTGCCCGAACGGCCGGGCGACCCCTACGACGAAATCGCCAAAGTCGTCTTCCCCCGGTACGAAGCCGCGCTTCGACAGTTTCGGGCCTTCGACTTCGACGACCTGGTCTGCAGCGTCGCCCGGCTCTGGCGAGACCGGGAGGACGTCCGTACGCGATGGCAGGGGCGGTTTCTCCACGTCCTCGTCGACGAATACCAGGACACCAACCGAGCCCAACTCGAACTGCTCCGGATCCTGTGCGGGCAGCGCAAGAACGTTTGTGCCGTCGGTGACGATGACCAGGCCATTTACGGTTGGCGCGGCGCGGAGGTGAGCAATATCCTCGACTTCGAGACCCACTTTGTGGGCGCCCGAGTCGTGAAGCTCGAGCAAAACTACCGATCGCGATCGCCGATTCTCGCCGTCGCCAACGCCGTCATCGCCAAGCGGGTCGACGCCAAGTGGCGCAAGGTCCTCTGGAGCGATCGACCGGGAGGCGAGCCGGTCCGCCTGGCCGTCGCGAGCACCCCCGAAGCGGAGGCAGCGTGGGTCGCGCGGGAGACGCGGCGCCTTCTCCGCGAAGAGGGGCGAAAGCCCGGCGACGTCGCGGTGCTCTACCGGTCCAACGGGCAGTCGCGCCTCATCGAAGCCGCTTTGCGCGAACAAGGCGTATCGCATCGAGTCGTCGGGGGCATGCAATTTTTCGAGCGCAAAGAGGTCAAGGACGTCCTTGCGTACATGAAGTTGGCGTTGAACCCGGCCGACGAGATCAGCCTGCGGCGAATCGTGAACTACCCTCCGAGGGGAATCGGTGAGGCGACGCTCGACAAATTGGTCGAAGGGGCCTTCTACCGAGGGTGGTCGCTCTGGCAAGCCGTCGAGCGGGCGGATGGGCTCGACAATCTGGGATCGGCGGCGCGCGACGGCTGCCGTGCGCTCGCACAAGCCGTCTCCGAAGCGCGCCGCGGGCTACTCGGCGAAGGACGCATGCCGAGCGCCGTCGCGACCGCCTTGGTCGAACGAGTCGGCTTCCGGGCGGAGATTGAATCGAGCTCGACGTCCCCCGACAACGCATCGAAGCGCTGGGCGAGCGTGCAAGGAATTCTTGCGACCCTCGCGAGGCGGGAAGGTCGCGGCGACGGCATCGACGGGCTCGCCGCGTTTCTCCACGTGCTCACGATGGATCTCGACGCCAATGAAGACGCGGCGGCCGACGTCGTGACGCTCTCGACACTGCACGGAAGCAAGGGCCTCGAGTTCGACGTCGTCTTCCTCGTAGGGTGCGAAGAGGGCTACCTGCCGCATGCACGCACGATCGACGTCCGCGCGACCGACGTCGTGACGGAGGGCGGGTCCGACGACATCGAGGAGGAGCGTCGCCTTTTCTACGTGGGGGTCACGCGTGCGCGCGAGCGCCTGCTCCTGTCGCGCGCCAAGGCGCGGATGCTTCGGGGCAAAGCTTCGCCGCGAACGCCAAGCCGCTTTCTGCTCGACATCGCCCCCGAGCTTCTCGACGAGATCGAGATTCAACACGACGCCCCCACCTCCACGAGGGAGGCGGCCGCCAACGCCGAAGCCATCCTCGCGATGCTCCGCGGCGTCGGCAAGAAGCCCGCCTGACTCAGGCGGACAGCGCCTGTTCGACGTCGGCGAGGAGATCGGCGACGTCCTCGATGCCGACCGAAAGGCGGATGAGCCCGTCGGCGATGCCGACCGCCTGCCGTTGCTCCGACGTCATCTCGTAATAGCTCATGATGGCGGGTTGCTCGATCAGCGTTTCAACTCCGCCGAAGCTGACGCCGATGCGTGCGAGTTTGGCTCCGTCGACGACGCGGCTCGCGGCATCGAGCCCGCCCTTGACGATGAAGCTGACGACGCCCCCGAACCCTCGCATCTGCGCGCGGGCGATGGCATGTGTCGCGTGGGAGGAGAGCCCCGGGTAAAAGACGCGTTCGACGCGAGGATGCCGCTCGAGCCGTTCGGCGATCGCCTGCGCGGTCGCGTTTTGCCGCTCGACGCGGATGGACAGAGTCTTCATCCCGCGCCCTACGAGAAACGCCGCATGTGGGTCGCACACCCCACCGAGCACGCCGCGCAAGTCGCGGATCATCGAAATGAGACCCTCCGACCCGCACACGGCGCCGGCCATGACGTCGTTGTGCCCGGCCAGGTACTTGGTCGCACTGTGAACGACGAGGTCGACCCCAAAGCCCGCAGGACGGCAGTTGACTGGTGTCGCGAACGTCGCGTCGATCATCGACTTGACGGTCCGACGGCCACGACAGGCGGCGGCCACCCGCTCCAAGTCGACGCAGGCCAGATAAGGGTTGGTGGGCGACTCTCCGAGCACGAGCCGGGTCTCCGGTCGGATCGCGTCCGGAAGGGACGCGATGTCGCCCGCCGCGAGGAGGGTGTGCGCCACGCCGAAGCGCGTGAGAATGTCCGTCACAAACTCCAGCGTTCGCCTGTAGCAATCCTGAAAGAGGACGATGTGCTGTCCCCCTTTCACGAGGGAAAGGACAGTCGTCGTCACAGCCGCCATGCCGCTCGAAAAAAGGATGGCGTCATCTGTTCCCTCGAGAGCGGCCAACCTCTTTTCGACCGCGCGGACCGTCGGATTGCCGTAGCGTCCATACTCTCCACGGTCCGCCGTCGGGTGCTCCCCGCGGGTGTATGCGACGAGCTCGGCGGTGTCCGCGAACGTGTACGTCGCGGTCTGCACGATCGGCATCGGAACCGCGTCGTACGCCTTGCGCCTTTCGTCTCCGGCATGCACGGCGTCGGTAGCGGTAATCGTCGTGCGCTCGGTCATGGCCATTCGATCTCGGGGGCGATGACGGGCAGAGCGGCTTCTGCGAGAGCCCGCCGCGACTTCAGGAAATGATGGTCGAAGCCCTCGAACACGCGCACTTCCGCCGCAAGCTTCGCCCCAAGGCTGCGGGCGTCTTCGACGTCGCAGAGCTCGTCGTGATCGCCGATGAAGATCGTCGTCCGGATCGACCGCGAAGGCACCACGCTTTCGAAGCTGAAGAAGCGACTGCTCGGGGCGATGAGGAGCACACGCTCGACGAGGGGGTCGGCGACGGCTGCCTGCCACGCGACCCACGACCCGAACGAGTGCCCCAGCACGCTCATTTTCGCCGACGGCAACATCGCGCGCAAGTGCGCGAGCACGGACAGTGCGTCGTCTCGTTCTCCCCGCCCCTCGTCATAGGATCCTTCGCTCGCGCCGACGCCGCGAAAATTGAAGCGCACCCACGCGACGCGGTCCCTTGCGACATCGGACAGAGTCCTGGCCATCGCGAGAGGTACGGGGCTGTGCATGCTCCCGCCGTAGAGCGGGTGCGGATGGCACAGCGCAATCGCCCGGACCGCCTCGGGCGGGGCGTGCATGCGCGCCTCGATCATGGGACCGCCCGATCGGCCGGCCAGACGCATCTCGATTTCGCCAGGCACATCGACCGGCGGCGAGCGTCTGGGCACCGCCGGGGGCGGAGGCAGGCGCTCGACGGGAGACATGTTTCGCTACTAGCACGTGTGCCCGGTCACGGGCGAAGCGCGGCACGCACGCGCTCGGCGATCGCAGCGGGAGCGCCTGCCAGCGGCAACAAATCGACTTTCTTCGGGTCGTCGACGCGGCGCTCTTTCAGCTCACAGGCGAAGGTCGCAAGCGACTTCGCCCCGACGGTAACCCGCAGCGGGATTCCAATCAAGTCGGCGTCCTTGAATTTGACCCCTGGACGCTCGTCGCGGTCGTCCCAGAATACCTCCACGCCGGCGGCGGCAAGTTCGTCGTACAGCCGACGCGCCGCGGACACGACACTCGCCTCTTTGCCGAGCGTCACGAGGTGCACGTGATACGGGGCCACGCTCATCGGCCACCGAATTCCGGCATCGTCGTGCTGCTGCTCGACCGTGGTCGCGACGAGTCGCGAGACGCCGATTCCGTAACACCCCATGACGAGCGGCCGTTGCTGCTGCCTTTCGTCAATGAACCTCGCGCCCATCGGCTCGGAATACTTCGTACCGAGGATGAAGATATGCCCCGCCTCGATACCCCGATAGGCGAAGAGCTTCCCCGTCTCGCAGTTCGGGCACGGGTCGCCTTGCGCCACGAGCCGGATGTCGGCCACCTCCGCGCGATAGTCGCGCTCGAAACGAACGTTCTTCAGGTGCCAATCGGTCTCGTTGGCTCCCGTGACGCCGCTCGGCACGAGTGCAGCGGCTCGATCGACGATGACCCGGCCCCCGAAGCCGACCGGGCCGGCGAATCCGACACGGGCGCCGGTGACCTTCGCGACGTCCGCTTCGCTCGCCAGAAAGACCTGCTCGACGCCGAGCGCGCGTGCGAGGCGAACTTCGTTCACCTCGTGGTCTCCGCGCACGACGGCCATGACGACCTCGGTGCCAGCCACGAAGAGAAGGGACTTCAGCATGTCGGCCGCGGCCACGCCGAGGAGATCGACCACCTGGTCGATTCCGCCGCGCCCCGGCGTGTGAACGCGCTCGATCGGCACCGCTCCGGCCGCTCCGGGATCGTGGGTCGGGGTCGACGACAGCCCCGGGACGGCAACCTCGACGTTCGCGGCGTACTCGCACCGGTCGCAGGCGACGACGGCATCTTCGCCTGAATCGACGAGCACCTGGAACTCCGCGCTCGTCGAGCCGCCGATGGCCCCCGGATCCGCCTGGACCATCCGATAGACGAGGCCCATGCGATCGAAAATCCGCACGTACGCTTTGCGCATTTGCTCGTAGCTGTCGCGCGCGGCTTCTTCGCTGGCATCGAAGGAGTAGGCGTCCTTCATCAAGAACTCGCGACAGCGGAGGAGCCCCCCTCGCGGCCTCGGCTCGTCTCGGAATTTCACCTGCACCTGGTAGAGCGTCTTGGGCAGATCGCGCCAACTTTTGATCTCGCGGCGCGCGACGTCGGTCACGATTTCTTCGTGGGTGGGGCCGAGGTGATAGTCAGCCCCCTTCCGATCGTGCATTCGAAAGAGCACGTCGCCGTAGAGATCCCAGCGCCCGGTCTCCTTGAAATACTCGGCGGGCAGGAGGGCGGGCAAAAGAACCTCGAGCGCACCAGCCGCGTCCATCTCGGCTCGCACGATGCCTTCGATCTTGCGCAGCACGCGGAGGCCCAGCGGCAAAAAATCGTAGATTCCCGCCCCGACACGTCGGATGTAGCCGGCTCGTGCGAGCAGCACGTGGCTGGCGTTCGTCGCATCGGCCGGGGCCTCTTTCATCGTAGGGACGAGAGCGCGCGTGAAGAGCATGGATCGATCGGCGCCTCCTAGCACACGGCGCCTCGCGCGTCGCCTCTAGGCGCCCAAAGCCACGCGCTGGAAGTCGAAGACGCTGCCCAGCGACAAGATGGTGGTCAGTTCGTCGAGGGCCTGCATCCCTTCGCGCGCGAGCGCCGGATCCCCGAGGTCTTCCGGGACGAGCCGATCCCGGTAGTGGCGGTTGACCCAGGCGCAAAGATCGTCGTCGAGCTCGTCGTCGAGAACGACGCGCCCCCCAAGCGCCGCGGCTTCTTCGGCCTCGAGAGGCACGCGGAGCCGCAGGCATGCGGGGCCGCCGCCGTTCAGCATGGATTGGCGGACGTCGAGGTAGTGGACGGCGCGCACCGGCCCTCCGCTCGAGGCGACACGTTCGAGAAATGCGCGCGAAAGGAGGTCTTCCCGCGCGTCTTCCGGTGCGACGATGACCATCGTCCCGTCGGGAATCGTCAAAACTTGCGAGTTGAATGGATAGGCGGCCACCGCACGCGCGACCGGCAGATCCTCTTCCGTTGCGCGCAGGACGAAAAGCTCGTCCCCCAAGACGGTCCGTAGGGCCTCGATCACGGCCCCCTCGTCGGCAAAGGCGAGCTCGTGGTGCATGAAGAACGCATCGTGGCCGACCGCCAGCACGTCGGTGTGAAAGGCCCCTGCATCGATCCCCGCGGGGGCTTGCTGGGCAAAGATGCACCGCGAAGGCGTGAGCCTGTGCAGACGCGCTACGGCCGCGCTGGCCTCGAAAGTCTGGCGGGCCGGATGGATTTGCGGGCCCCCGCCTCTTCCCCACGCCCGACGACCCCATGCGAAGAGATGCGCGGCGCCGAGCGACGTCGCAAGTCGCATATGGTTGGCTGCGCCTTCGTCGGCGAAGTGTCCTCCCCCCGGTAGGGGGTCGTGAACAAGGAAATGGTTCTTGTCGCCGAAGACGACCTGCAGCACGCGCGTCGTCGCTTCGGCTTCGATCGATCGGTGGAACATGTGCCGCAAATTCGCCGGCGTGAGGTGCACCCGCCCATCGTCCGAGTCAGCGGAAGGGGCGACCGTGGCTGCGTTGGCCGCCCACATTGCCGAAGCGCTCGAACAGAGGCGCAAATAGAGCCCGTCCCCCGAGGAGGCGTGAGCAAGGACCTCCTCGTCCGTTCCTCGAAAGCCGAGGCGGCGCAACGTACTCATACTCGGCCGGTCATGCGGCGGGAGCACGCCTTGACGGATTCCAAGGCGTCGAACGAAACGCATCTTGGCCAGGCCCTCGAGCGCCGCCCGGCGCGGATTCGAGACTTCCCCCGCGTTCGCCCGACTGGCCACGTTGCCCGGACTGAGACCGGCGTAGCTGTGCGTCGGGCCCACGATCCCATCGAATTGAAGCTCGAGCATGGTCAATCTCGGCGCGACCCGCTCCCTTCGGGCGGAAGGGGCGAGTGTTCCTCGTTCAGACGTCAGGGGGTGTGTTCGGGGTCAGGCTGGCCGTACATGGGCGTCGGAGGGGGAGGCGCTGTCGTCAGCGAATCGCTCGGTCTCATCCCAGCCAGATCACCGATGACGACGTCGTCGGCGTCGGCGAACACGGTCTCCTGACCGTAGAACGTGTAGACGCGCACGAGCTTGTGCAAGGACGGCTCGAAGCGATCGTCGTCGCGCTCGAGCGACGCGATTTCCAGCGCCTCGACGGTGCTGCGAAAGTCGAGGACGAGCTCGCGTACCCTCTCACCCGCCGTCAGTTTCGCGCGTTGTAGCCACGGGGTGAGGACGCCCCTGCCCGGCCCGACCACGGCCCCGACATGCATCCCGGACGGCACATCCCGCCGGCCCCCGGGGAGCAAGCGTTCGAGCGCAAGGTCACCGCTCTCGTCGCGATGTTTGATGAAAACGTCGCCGGTCCGAAGCTCATAACGGCGGATGTCGGCCTGGCCATCGGCTCTCGTGGAGCCGGGAATGGTCAGTCGCTTCCAGGCCCACAGCGGCCGCAGCTCCGCGTCGTAGCGGACCTCGATGTCGCTCGTTTGACGCGGCCATTCCTGGCGCGACTGGAATCGAAACCCACACGACGTACGAACCCACTCGAAGCGCTCGTCGACATTCTTCTCTTGGGAAATCGGGCCGGACCGAATGTGCCCGGCGGCGAGAACCACCGCGCCTTCGCTTGGTCCAGCGTCCGAGCACGCCGGATAGCCGAACTCCGGTACGGATGAGACCGGGACGTGCCTCCGATGACAGCCTGCGTACGCGACGCACAGGCCGAGGATGAGGGCTCCCCACCCGCCCCGTCGTATCGCCCCGCAAGCTCCCGCGCAGAGACCGAGGATCAGGGCTCCCCACCCGCCCCGTCGTGTCGCCCCGCAAGCTCCCGCGCAGAGACCGAGGATGAGGGCTCCCCACCCGCCCCGTCGTATCGCCCCGCAAAAGGATCCCGGCGCGACGTCTCGTCTTCAGCGGAGCTCGTCGACGGTCGAGCGGCTGACGACGAAGGATCTGCCGTGCCTTGATTCTCGTGGGACATCCCGAGCTACTTCTTTTCGGGATTCGCCCCGGACGGCGGTGCGGGCGGCGCTTCGTTCTCCGTCGCCGTGGTAGCCGGCATGCCGCCCGGCGCAGCCAGACCCGTCTCGGGCGAAATGACGCCGCCGTACGCCGGGTCGAGCTGCCCGCGCCGACCGAGGTCGTCGTAGGTGAGGAGGATGAACAGCGCGAGGAAGAAAATCGATGCCAGGAGAGCAAGCGTATTAAACAAGCTATCGTGGCGCAAATGCATGAAAAAGGCAGCCACGAGCGACGCCTTCACCGTCGCGATCAAGAGAGCGACGATGATGTTGAGCGACCCAAAATCGTAATAAGAGACCTTGACCGTGGCGAATGTCAGAAGGACGAGAGCGGCAAAAATGCCGCAGTAAAACTGGACCGACGACACGTGCGCATGCACGCGCCCGTCGTCATGAACGTCAGGGTGAAGGTCGCCGTGATCGATCGCCATGGGCTCACTCCGGCTTTCCGACGAGGTAAAGCAGTGGAAACAGATAGATCCAGACGAGGTCGACGAGGTGCCAATAGAGCGCGCCGAGATCCACCGGCGTAAAGTATTCGCTCGAAAACTTGCCCTGCAGGTTCTTGATGAGCACCCAGGTGAGGATGCTCATGCCGATGAGCACGTGAAGGCCGTGGAGTCCGGTCATGATGAAGTAGAGACCGAAGAACATGTTCGCACGAGGCGGAAGAAGCCGCGTGCGCCCCTCTTCGTCGACCGCTCTCACCCACTCCGGGCTGCCGGCAGCCTGGTCGGCATGGATGCGCAAGCAGCTGCCGATTTCCTCCCCGTTCTGGATCGCGCCGCTGAACCCTGGGTGGCCGAAACAGTGCCCCGGCAAGAGGCCGAGGTGAATCTTGTGTGCATACTCGAAGTACTTGATGACGAGGAACACGCACGCGCACAGGATCGTGATGACGAGATACACGGACGTCGCGTTTCGACGGCCGACCTGAGCCGAACGTACGGCGAGGGCCGCCGTCAGGCTGCTGAAGAGCAGAACGATGGTGTTGGACGCTCCGAGAATCTTGTTCAGGAAGTGGTGCGCCTCATCGAAAATCTCCGGGTCGAGAGCGCGCCAGATCGCGTAAGCGCAGAACAGGCCACCGAACATGAGAATCTCGGTGGCGATGAACACCCACATGCCGAGTTTCGACGCAGCGAACTGCTGGGCGGGCGTGTCGAAATGATGTTGCAAAAAGTCCGGGTGGGCATGCGCGTGACCTCCCTGGTCGCCGTGAGCCTGCATCGGTTCGCTGACATTCGCCATGAAACGTCCTTAGCCCTTTGGCCGCGTCCCCTCGGGAGGGGCGCGCGGCGCGCTGTCCACTAGACCTTCGTTTTGTGCGGGTGCTCCGCCGGAGTGCCCGTCGTCGCAGCGTGACCCATCGCAACCGCCCCGTCCGGGGAGAGCTCCTCGGCGGTTGCCAGGTGGTAGTCGTAGGGCCCGCGCGTGAAGACGGGCGTACCGTGAAAGTTGGCGAGGCACGGCGGTGAGTCCGTCATCCACTCGTAGCCGGCCGAACCCCAAGGGTTGCGCGGCGCCTTCTTGCCGCGCCACAAGGCTTCGAGCAGCGTGTAGGCCGTGATGAAGAGGCCGACGGCGAGAATCCAGGAACCGATCGTCGAGGCCCTGTGGAAGGGCTCGAACTGGGGCAGGTAGTCGTAGTAGCGGCGGGGCATGCCCCGCGATCCCATGATGAATTGAGGGATGAAGACGGCGTTGAATCCGACGAACACGAAGACGAATCCAATCTTGGCTTTGACTTCGTCGTGCATCTTCCCGGTCATCTTCGGCCACCAGTAGAGGAGCCCCCCGAGGAATCCGATGACCGTTCCGCCCATCATCACGTAGTGGAAGTGGGCGACCACGAAATACGTGTCGGTCAAGTGAACATCGACGCTCAGCGTCCCGAGAAAAAGGCCCGTCAGTCCGCCGATCGTGAAGAGAAAGATGAATGCCATGGCGTAGAGCATGGGCGACGCCCACACGACCGACCCCTTGTAGAGGGTCGCCGTCCAGTTGAAGACTTTGACTCCACTGGGAATCGCCACGAGAAACGTGAGTGCGGAGAAGATCATCGTCGCGAACTCGCTCATCCCTGCGACAAACAGGTGGTGGCCCCACACGAGGAAGCCCAAGATGGCGAGGGCAAGAGAGCTCATGGCGATGGCAAACTGGCCGAAAATCGCCCGCCGGGAGAATGTCGCGATGAGCTCGCTGACGATCGCCATTCCCGGAACGATCATGATGTAGACGGCCGGGTGCGAGTAAAACCAGAAGAAGTGCTGAAAGAGCACGGGGTCCCCTCCGAGCTTTGGATCGAAGATCCCGATCCCGAAAAATCTCTCGGCGCAGAGAAGGAGCAGCGTGATCGCGAGGACCGGCGTCGCGAGGACCTGAATGAGCGCGGTCGCGTACATGCCCCAGACAAATAGGGGCATTCGTGTCCACGTGATTCCCGGCGCCCTCATCGTATGGACCGTAACGAGGAAGTTTAGCCCCGTGAGAATCGAGGAGAATCCTAGGATGAACACCCCGAGGGTCATCGAAATGACGCTGTTGGCGGTCTGGACGCTGTAGGGCGTGTAGAAGGTCCAGCCCGTGTCGACCGAACCGAGCACGACGCTCGTGAGAACGACGACGACACCGAGAAGGTACACGTAGTAGCTGAGCAGGTTGAGTCGCGGGAACGCGACGTCCTTGGCTCCGATCATGATGGGCAGAAAGAAGTTCCCGAGGGCGGCGGGAACGCTCGGGATGATGAACAGAAAGACCATGATCGCGCCGTGCAGCGTGAAGAAGCGGTTGTAGGTCTCCGCGTCCATGATGGTCCTGCCCCGTGCGAAGAGCTCAAGTCGGATGAGAAGAGCGAAGATGCCGCCGGCCAAAAAGGCGAGGCTCACCATCACGAGGTACATGAGCCCGATGCGCTTGTGATCGATCGTCGTCAGCCACGAGCCGATGCCCGTCGTGGCCTTCAGGTAGTTTTCGTCAGGATCGCCGTGCGCGCCTTGCGCGTGACCACCGGCTATCGGGACTTCGATTGCTGCCATGCCGCACCTCGCCTTGAATCCGCTTCTCGCGCCCTACTTGAGCGACTTGATGTACGCGATGATCTCGTCGATTTCCTGATCGCTGATTTGCCCGCTGAACGTCGGCATCACCGGCTGAAAGCCGGTAACGACCTTCGCTTGCGGCTGGAGAATCGACTCTCTGATGTAGTTGTCGTCCACGTTGACGGCGCCCTTGTCCGTCGATTCTTCCCGGCCGAAGATCTCTTTCCAGGATGGCCCGACGAGCCGGGCGCCGGTGGTCGTGTGGCAGGCGACGCAGCCCTTCGAGACCGAGAGTTTCTGTCCTTCGCCGGCTGCGACGTCGACCGGGCAAAGCTTACCCTCGGCGCGGAATTGATCGCACTTGTCGCCGATGCTCTTGATGAATTTGTCGTATGCCTCTTGCGTCTCGACGTACACCATCGAGTGCATCGACCAGTGCCCCGTCATCTGGCCGGCGGGGTACGGATTGTCCGGATCGTCCGACGGCTGGTACGGAAGCTCCGTTCCATTCGGCCCGGAGCTGCGACCACCGCAGTACTCGGTGCAGAAGACGTCGTCCTTTCCGATGTGCGTCGCTTCGAACCATTGGGAGGTGAACATGCCCGGCACGACGTCCCTCTTGATGCGCATCGCGGGCACGAAGAAGGAGTGGATGACGTCTGCAGAGGCCATGACGAGCTTGACCGGCTTGTGGACCGGAACGTGGAGCCGGTCGCTGCTCCCGCCGTTCGGGTAAACGAACTCCCACCCCCACTGTTTGGCGTTCACGCGAATCTCGATGGAGTTCGCCGGCGCCACGGTCATGTCCATGTATCCCTGGAATCCCTTGTGGAATAGGAATACGAGAATGAAGACGGGGGCCACCGTCCAGGCGAGCTCGAGGGTGAGGTTGTGTCCCGTAGGCTCTGCCTTGTGCCCCTTGCGCTCGCGATACTTGATCGCCCAGTACACCATCGCGCTCACGATGGCGACGAAGAGGACGACGCTCAGCCAGTAGATGAAATAATAGAGCCAGTCGACGTCCGCGGCGACCGTCGACATCTGTTCCGGCAGCTGGAAAGTGGCGGGAGCGTTGGCTTCGTTCATGGTGACGACTTGCTCATGGTTGCGAGGGGCGGGCCCGCGGAGTCCCTCTTGCGGCGCCGCCGCTCGCGTGCCCACATGGCGGCGAGAAAGGCGCCCATGACGACGATCGTGAGTGCGCCTCCCAGGCGCATCACGTTCATCGCGACCAAGGAATAGTGCTTCCCCTGCGGATCGTAGTGGTAGCAGTAAAGAAGGATGCGTTCGGTCGTCGAGATGGACCGGCCGGCGCTCGCCTCGAGAAGGCCGAGGCGGACGTCGTTCGGCGGGTACTCGATGCCGTAGAGATAACGGCCGATTCGAGCATCGGGCGTCAAGAGATAAATGGCCGCCGGATGCGCGTACTGCTTTTGTCTGGCGTCGTAGCGATAGGCAAAGCCGATGGCTTGAGTCACCTTCCGGATGTTCGCCTCATCGCCGACGAGAAAGTGCCACCCGACCGTCGAACCCCGCGCCCTCGCATACGAGGCGACCACCTGGGCGCGTTTGCGGGTGGCGGTCTCGGGGGTGTCGTTCGGGTCGATGCTGATCGATAGGACGTCGAACTCGCGCCCGACCGTCCACGCGACCTCGTTTAGCGACCGAACGGTCGCATCGAGCACCAAGCTGCAGAGCATGGGGCAGGTGTGGTACGCGAAGACGAGGAGCGTCGGCCTCTTGCCGTCGAGATAGTCGCCCAAGCGGACCGCGTGCCCCTCGGTGTCGCGGAAGGTCGCGTCCGTCGGCACCGGTTGCCCGAGGTGCTCCTCGATGGCGACGCCGAGGAGCTCGGGCGGCGTCGCGTTCGGCGCTCCTTCGCCCCCTTCGCGCCAGGCCTGCGCACGCGCATCGCTGCCCGTGACGAGGCCCACGGCCAGGACGAGCCCGACGAAGGCGGCGAGGGGCGAGAGACGCACCTTCACGGGTTCCTTCGGCCCCATCCCGCGTCGCGGGCGACAGCGGCCGCTCCGGCGTCGGCCGAAGCCGGCCGCAGCGATCCCGCTTTGGCGCCGGCGCCCGATGATGCAGCGGCGCCGTCGATCGTCGTGGCTCCGGCGTCGGCGTCCCCTTGCGGGGCGGGTGGCGGACGCATCATGGGCGCCGGAACCGCTTGCGGCATCTTGGCCCAGCCGATGAGAGGGCTGACGTCGTGCGAAGTGGTCGGCGAGAGTTCCGGGCTCGCGTTCATGCGTCCTCGCTTGGCGAGATCGTGCATGGCTTCGCCGATGGGCATCGGCCCCGATCCGAGGCGCCTTTCCTCGTCCGCGCGCAGATTCAAGAGCTGCCCGGGCTTGGCTTCGCCGACCTTCCGGAGCTCTTCGGCACGGGCCACGCTGTCGAAGTAAGCCCCCAGCGCTCCGCGGACCGCGATCAACGTAATGATCGCGAGAGCGCCTACCCTGAAGATGAGCCCGATCCGGGGCTGTGAGTTGTCAGTCGACATCGTGCTTTTTCGTCCTCCGTGGAGCGCCGCGCCGGATGGGGCCGGTGGGGCTCGCCGCTAGACCAGGCGATGCTGCGGTCGGTGTTCCTGACGTCGACACCTACGCATTCTCGAATTCCAAGGATCGGACGAGCCGCGGATCACCGACGGGCACGAGTGGATACTCCTCGATGCCATGGAGGACCGCTGCCACGTACACACCGACGACGCCGAGCAAGCATCCGAGGTCGAGCAGGCTGGGCGCCAGCGGACCGAGGTTCGGCATGACGATCCAGTACACTTCGACGACGTGCATGACGATCATGCACGCTGCACCCGCGGCGAGGAGCGGCAGCCGGCGCTTGACGTTGCGCGACATGAGAAACCAGAAGGGAATGAAGAAGTGCAGAGCCACGAGCGCGATGCTGAGGCCCATCCAGGTCCCGCCGTTGTCATCCCAGCGCTTGTGAAACCAGCTCACTTCGTCGGGAATGTTCGAGTACCAGGTCAGAAAGAACTGGGCGAACGAGATGTACGACCAGAAAACGATCCAGCCGAAAAGGAGCTTGCCCATGTCGTGGTAGTGCTCGACCGTGACGGCGTCACCGAGGAGCCCGCTGCGCCGGAGCAGCAAGGTCGTCACAATGAGCGTCGCGATCTGAAGCAAGGCCGCCTGCGCAAAGATCTGGACGCCGAAAATCGTCGAGTACCACGTTGCATCGAGCGAGAGCAGCCAATCGAAACCAAAGAATGTGATCGTCGTGCCGAAGAGAATGAGCGAGAGCGGAGCGTAACGCTGCGCAGCCGCTGTATTGGCCAGTGCGTGCGTCTTGTCTTGATCGGTCGACCACGTGAAATACCGGTAAGCGAGCCACGTCCAGACGACGAGATACGCGACCAGTCGCCCGAGGAAAAACGGGCGATTCAAGAAAAATCGTTTGTGGTCGACGATGTGCTGCTCGGCCGCGTCTTCCGCTTTTTCCATCCGCTGGGCACTGGCAACGGGCAAGTCCCTGAGGGCGGCCGGCTCGCGGGCGGCAAGGCCTCGTGCTTCGGCGAGCGGCGGACGCTCTTCTGCGGCGGGATCGACGTGAACGGGGGCACCCGCCCAGGGAAAGAGCTGCCCTATCGTCAAGATGAGCGGAATGATGAGGACAGCGAAAATGGCCATGCGCCGGATGAAGAGCTCCGCGACGCGGCGCACCGTGATGCCCCAAGAGGCCTTCGTCATGTAGAGGACGAGGACGAAGAAGAGGTGGCCGAGGGCCAGCGTCAGCGCAACGAAGAACCCAAAGAGGTAGGCGAATGGAAAGCGTTCCGGGTCGTCCTTGTAGCCGACGGCCGCCATGCCGAAGCCCAGAGCGCCGACGAGGCCGGGGTAGATCCACGCGCGCCTCCAAGCGGATTTCGCCGGGATCCGGTAGTCTCGTGCGGCTGCCGCGCTCGCATCGTGCGTCGTCGTGCTCACTGCTTCGGCTCCGGGTGCATGGTTTTGGCCTCGGCCATCTGACTGAGCTCGAGGGCCCGAACGTACGAGACGATCGCCCACCGATCCTGAATCGGGACCTGCGCGCCATACGCCGGCATCGTGCGGACGCCATGCGAAATCGTGGCAAAGAGCTGACCGTCGGGCATTTGGCGAATGCGCGCGTCCTGATAGGACGGAAGAGGTGCGAAGCCGCGCGATTGGCACGGATCGGTGACCTTGTCGCGCTTGCAGGTGACCATTCCTTTTCCGTCGCCCGTCAGCCCGTGGCACGGAGCGCAGTAGATATTAAAGCGCTCTTGGCCGCGGGCCGCGAGCTTCTCCAAGCCACCCGCATGGCTGATGACGGTCTGGGGTATGGCCATTACGTAGTTTCTTTGCGTGTCGTCGAGCCCCGTGCGCGTTTCGGGGTCGTCTTCGTAGAACTCCCGCGAAATGGCACCGGCGACGGGCGGTCGCATCGTCCGGTGGTCGCCGAAAAACTGGGAGTACGACTCGGGGTTGTAGCGCTCGCTGTCGTACATGTTGCGCTCGAGGAGGACGGGAGGCTCGTCGTTCGACTGTCCACGGCAGCCGGCGAGTGAAGTCAGCCCGAGGCCGATGCTGAGCAGGGCGCGGACGCGGCTCACGACAGCTCCTCCAGGATCACTTCCACGTGTGTCGCGTGGGCGCCTTCGAGCAGGGCACGCGCGCGGTCGACGTCGAACTTCGGATCATCGGCCTCGATGGAAATGAAGAAGCCATCGTCGCTTGCCCGGCGGAAGCGCTCAGAGGCGAAGATCGGGTGGTGGTGGCGCGGGAGCCGGTTGAGGCCGAACATTCCCAAAACGGCTCCAAACGCCGACAAGAGAATCGTCAGTTCGAACATGATGGGGACCATCGAGGGGACGGTCCCTGGGGCGCCGGCCGGTTTGTCTCCGACGATGGTCGGGTAATCGATCCCGTTCATCCAGTGCATCATCACGAACGCACCGGACAGCCCGGTCAGCGCGAAGGCCAAGACGATCCACCCGAGTGGTGAGTCCTTCAGCCCCATCGCCCGGTCCATGCCGTGCACGGGAAACGGGGTGTGCGTGTCCCAGCGCTCGTACCCGGCGTCCCGAACCCGCTCGGCAGCGTGCAGCACACCTCGTGCCGATTCGAACTCGGCCAAGACGACGGCGGGAGCGCCGTGACTCGGCGCGACCGGTCTCGAAACCATCACTCGGCTCCTTCCGGAACGAGGGCACCCGCCGGATCGACCATGTTCACCCGTGGGCCGTGCCCTGACTCTTCTTCTCCTTCGCGGTGCGGGTCCGCGGCAGCCATCGTGCCTTTCACCTCGGCCATGGCGACCATCGGAAGCCACCGCATGAACAGGAGAAAGAACGTGAAGAACACGCCGATGGTTCCGGTGAACGTGCCGACGTCGATGAGGGTCGGCCGGTAGTAGCCCCAGGAGCTCGGTAGAAAGTCGCGATTGAGCGACGACACGATGATGACGAAGCGCTCGAACCACATTCCGATGTTGATCAAGATCGAGACGACGAACATCACCGGAATGCTCGTCCGCATGCGTTTGAACCAGTAGACTTGCGGCACCAGGCAGTTGCATCCAACCATCCAGACCCAGGCCCACCAGTAGGGCCCGGTCGGCCGATTCTTCAAGAAATGCGCCATTTCGTACTGGTTGCCCGAGTACCAGGCGATGAAAAACTCCATCGCGTACGCGTACCCGACGAGGAGCGACGTCAGGAGCAGGAACTTGTTCATCAGCTCGAGATGGCGCATTAAAACCACCCGGCGCAGATCGAAGACCGTGCGGGCGATGAGCAACACCGTCTCGACCATCGCGAAGCCGCTGAAAACGGCGCCTGCGACGAAGTAGGGCGGGAAGATCGTCGTGTGCCAGCCCGGGATGACGCTGGTGGCGAAGTCCATCGAGACGACGCTGTGGACACTGAGCACGAGCGGCGTCGAGATGGCCGCGAGAATCAAGTAGGCCCGTTCGTAATGCTGCCAGTGCCGGTTGCTGCCACGCCAGCCGAGGGCGAAGAAGCCGTAGATGCGTTGCCTCCACTTGGTCATGGAACGATCGCGCAATGTGGCCAAATCGGGGATGAGGCCCGTGTACCAAAAGAGGAGCGACACGGTGAAGTACGTCCCGACAGCAAAGACGTCCCAGAGAAGCGGCGACTTGAAGTTTGGCCAGAGCGACATCTGGTTGGGCAGCGGGAACACGTAATAGAGCAGCCAGGGCCGGCCCACGTGAATCCCGGGAAAGATGAGCGCGCAGATGACGGCAAAGATCGTCATCGCCTCGGCGAAGCGGTTGATCGCCGTACGCCACTTCTGCCTGAAAATGAAGAGAATGGCGCTGATGAGCGTTCCGGCGTGGCCGATGCCAACCCACCAGACGAAGTTCGTGATGTCCCAAGCCCAGTAGACGGGCGCGGAGTTGCCCCACACACCGACGCCCCGCCAGAAAAGGTAGCCGACGCAGACGACGAAGATGCCGGCGAATGTGACGGCCAGGAGAAAGCAGGCCCACCAGCCGCGGGGCGCGGCGGTTTCGGTGACGCGCGAGATGTCGTGCGTGATATCCGACATCGAGCTGCCGTGCTCGACGAGCTCGGCTTCGCCGAGGTCCGTCAGCGGATCCCAGTACGCCATCAGGCCATCTCCGGGTTCAGGTTGCGCACCTTGCCGAGGTAAGTCGTCCGGGGACGGGTCCCAATCTCGGCGAGAAGGCCGAAGCGGCGATCGACGCGCGCCCATTTCGACACCTGGCTGTTCGGATCGTTCAGGTCGCCGAACACGATGGCTTCGGCCGGGCAAGTCTGCTGGCACGCCGTCTTGATCTCGCCGTCGCGCACGTCACGGTAGTCGCGCTTCGCGTGAATCTTGGCGGATTGGATTCGCTGGATGCAGTACGAGCACTTTTCCATGACGCCGCGGAAGCGGACCGTCACGTTCGGATTCTGCTGCATCTGGAGAGTCTCGGGCAAGCCACCCGTCTCCTTCCATACCGAGTCGTTGTGCCAATTGAGGTAGTTGAACTTCCGGACCTTGTAGGGGCAGTTGTTCGCGCAATAGCGCGTTCCGATGCACCGGTTGTAGGCCATCTCGTTGAGGCCTTCGGGCCCATGGGTCGTCGCATTTACGGGACACACATTTTCGCAGGGTGCTTCTTCGCAATGCACGCACATGAGGGGCTCGTGGATCGCCACCGGCGACTCGGCGGACGCCCCGAGCTTGGGGTCTTCCACCCAGTACCGATCGATGCGGATCCAGTGCATTTCGCGGCCACGCCATACCTCGAGCTTTCCGACGACCGGAACATTGTTTTCGGACATGCACGCGATGACGCATGCGCTGCACCCCGTGCAGGCGCTTAAGTCGATCGTCATGCCCCACTGATGACCTTCGCTGTAGTCGGCCTGCGACCAGAGAGGCAGGGCGCGCTGCGGCGGAGCGTCGAGCTCGGCGAAGTTCGGCCGCATCCGATAGTCGCTGAGGGTCGCCTCGTGCGCGATGGGGCGGCCCTCGGTCGAATCGTTCTCCTGCGTCTGGGCGATGAAGTAGGGCGCGTCACCCGTCTTTTTCACCTGCACGCCCGTCGCGTAGCCGAGCGTTTCGACCGTTCGCAGAGGGTAAACGTCGAAGCCTCTCCCATTGCCGATACGCCCTGCCTTCGTTCGACCCCATCCGAGCGACAGCGCAATCGAATGGTCGGCCTGACCGGGCAGGATCCAAGCCGCGATCGCCAACGTGCGTTCGCCCGACGCAATTTGCAGCAGGTCGCCTTTCGTCACGCCCAGCGCATTGGCCGTGGCCGGCGACACAATCGCCACGTTGTCCCACACGATCTTGGTAACCGGGTCCGGAAGCTCCTGGAGCCATGTGTTGTTGGCGTACCGGCCGTCCTCCATTTTGGAGCACGGGGCGAATGTGATCTCGAGGTTGTTCGGGCCCACCGGCTGGGGCGGCTTCCGGCTCTCGATCGCCGCTGCGACGTCCGCGATTCGAACCGTCTGCCCCTTGAGGGTCGATTTCGGGCGATAAAGCACACCGGTCGACAGAGCCCGCGACCAATCGCGGTCTGGTGCCGTATCGGCGATGGTGACCGCCCGTCCGGTCGCGTCGTGACAGGACAGCTCTCCGTCGACCGCCGGCCCGCACGTGAGGTCGTGCGAAGCAAGCAAAGCGTCGCGCGCCGACGCGCGGACGGCGTCGTAGCCCGTTCTCTCGGGCGCGTTCGCCATGAAAGCAAGAAGCTCGATATCGGAACGGCCGGCGAAGAGCGGAGCGATGAGCGGCTGCTGTACGCCGATGCCCCCTTCGAGCGAGCGGGCGTCCCCCCAGGACTCGAACTCGTGCGCACGCGGTACATGCCAGAGGCACTTTTCGCTGGTCTCGTCGACAAAGAGGGAAGAGTGGACAGTGAAGGGGACCTTCGCCATCTTTTCACCGAGCCCGAGATCCGCCGGGGCGTCGTAGACGGGATTGCCCCCGAGGACGACGAGGGCCTCGACGCGCCCCGCCGCCATGGCGTCGGTCAGTGCGCGCAAATCGGTGGCCGCGTCGATCTCCTCGACGTCGGTGACGGGTGCAAAGTGGACCGTCGTGTCGAAGGCTCCGAGAGCCATGTTCAGCGCGTGGCCCAATGCGTGCAACCGAGCCGGCTGCCGCGAGCCGACGACGACGACGGCTCGGCCACGATTGGAGGCCAGGTCCTTGGCCACCGACTCGATCCACTTCGCCGGAATGGCCTCGCTGGCTGCGTGCTTCGCCAGGCCTGGGCTCAGGGCGTCGAGGGTTACACCATGCTTCGCAAGGGCGACCGTCAGGGCGTAAGCGTAGCCTTCGATTTCCGAGGCCGGCAGACGCAAGCGATGGTCCGCGCTCGTACCGGTCGTCGTCGGGGACGGCTCGACGACGTAGAGGCGACTCATCTGGTCTTTGGACGAGTGAAGCCGCCGGCCTGCGGCGAAAAGCTTGTTCGATCGGACGCTGCCTGACTCCGTCTGCAAAAAGTCGCTGTCGAGCGATAGGATGACGCGTGCCCTGTCGAATGCGCAGACGGTGGTCGTTGGCCTGCCGAAGGCGATCCGTGAGCCTTCGCGGGCGTTGCTGTCGCTGATGGCTGACCAGGTGTGCACGCGCGCCTTCGGAAAGCGTTGGGCGAGAGCGGCTCGCATCCGCAAAACGGTGGGCGACACGGTCGGGGGCATGAGCAGCCGGAGCCGCTCTCCTTGGTCCCGGTCGAAGCCTGCGAGTTTCGCGGCGAGCTCGGATTCGAACGTGGCGAGGGTCGCAGAGGCGCCCGCCTTGCGCGGACCCGTCGACCGCTCGGGATCGTAGAGCTCCAGAATCGCCGCCTGCGAAATGAGATCGGCCGCGCCGTAACTCGCGGGGTGCTGTTCGTTGCCTTCGACCTTGGTCGGCCGGCCCTCGTGGGACTCGAGAACGAGCCCAACCGCGTCGCCCCGCCTCGTGAACACGGTCGCGAAGTGCGACGGAACGCCGGGAATCACGTCTTCCGGCATTTTCGTATAGGGAACGATTTTCTCGACCGGACGGCGGCACCCCTCTGCGCCGACAAGGGCCAACGTCGACGCCATGGCCCCGAGTAGTCCTCGGCGGCTGACCTGCCAGGCCTCCTCCGACGGCGGCGTCTCGACGTGGCCCTTCGGAAATTCCTGTGTATTTTCTGCTCGAAACTCGGGATCCGCGAGGCGCGCGCGGTCTTCCAGACTTCGCCAGTACCGGGGTGATCCCGGCCAGGGCTCGCGGACCGGGTAAGGGGCTCGTTTGCTCATCGGTGACACCCCCAGCAGTTCTCCGGCGGGCTCAGTTTGCGCGGCGGAGCGACGGGACCTTCATGTCTCCACTGCATGTTCGTGACCTGGGCAACCGGTCGAATGTGCTCGCTGCCACCCTGCTTGGCCCGAACGTCCCGGTGGCACTCGAGACACCACCCCATGCTGAGCGGTTGGACGAGCCGGACTTGGTCCATTTGGTCAATGCGACCATGGCACTCGACGCAGCCCACCCCCGCGGTCACATGGACGCTGTGGTCGAAGTACACGTAGTCAGGCAACTTGTGGACGCGTACCCATTCCATGGGTGCGCCCGTGTCCCAACTGTTTCGTATTGGTTCCAAGACTTTCGATTCGGTCTTAACGACCTGGTGGCAGTTCATACAGGTCTCGGTCGGCGGCACCATGGCCAACGGCGCCCGTTCGACGTTCACGTGGCAGTAGCGGCAGTCCATCCCGAGCTGCCCGACGTGCAAGCGGTGTGAATACGGAACCGGCTGCCGCGGCGAATAGCCGACCTGGGTGAACCATGGCGAAAAGTAGTACCAAATCAGCCAGGTGACCGCGACGAGGCCCAACGTGGCAGACGCGCCCACGACGATCGGTAGACGGTTCAGGGAGCGAGGAAAGATTTGCATGGGAGTCGGGGGAAGCCCGCAAACCCCCTCGCGCGGGGGGCGACTGACGAGGCGCGGGCATGGTGTGGGCCCGCGCGCGCGGGGATAGGGCCTCTAGCCGCGCGCGCTTATACGAAATTGGGACCGCTCAGACAACCGGATGTTACGCGAAAGATCTGCGCGCCGATCCCTCCTAGGGGATGACCGAATGGGCGGGCGCGGCGGGGCGAGGGCGGGCATAGGGTCGTGGCCGCGTGCGGACAAGCGCCGCGCACGCTCGATTCGACGACCGAAAGCGGGGGACATCTTCCAAATCGGATCTTATATGATCTAAGCTCGGGGCCCCCGGCATGGCCGAGCGATTCCCGCCGCGAGTCCTCATCGTGGACGACCAGCCGGCCATGGCGCGGACGATGGCACGGCTGCTTCGGGACACCGCCGAGGTCACGACCGCGACTTCGGGAGCGGAGGCCCTCGCTCGAATCACGTCGGGAGAGCGCTTCGAGCTTGTCCTCAGCGACATCATGATGCCCGAAATGACGGGACTCGAGCTCTTCGAGCGCGTGCGCGCCATCGACGCGCAGGCGGCCGCCACCTTCGTCTTCACGACCGGTGGGATTTCCCCGGAACATCGAGCCCAGCTGGCATCGACCGGCGCGCGTTGCATTATGAAGCCCTGCGACGTCTCCGAGCTCCGGAAGCTTCTCGAGCAGAAAGCAGAGTGAGTTCTCGCAGTCGCCGCGGCGACCGTCGCTCGACGACGGGAAGCGACGGTCGTGCCAGGATGAGCGGCTCCGCGTCCTCGCGGCGATGGCTGCTCGTGGGCATGCGCTCCGCCGGTTGAACGGCCGATCGATGGGCCATGACGCGCACACGATGGCCGCACCGGCGCAGGGGTCCGACCCTCGTCGGCGATCGCCTCTCCACAGCGGGCGTTCGGGGTCACTTCGTCTTTGTCAGAAGCGAGGCCAGATCCGTTGCCAGGCCGTGGGCGATGCTGACGAGGGTTGCGAGCGACGGGTTTGTGCGACCCGCTTCGACCCGGCGCACGTGCGCGGGCTCGATGCCGAAGCGCTCGGCCGCCTCTTCGACCGTCCAGCCATGTCCCTGCCGCAGCTCTCGCACCCGATGCCCGAGCTGGAGAGCGACGCGGCGAAAGGCCGCCGATTCTCTGTGATGGGCGGTCTTCGGAACGCCGTCTCGGACTGCTGCCACAGAGCCAGACTCGTCTTCCCGGGCGCAAACGGCGAGATCTTTAATGATCGATACGGCGTTCCTGTCGATCAACGTTTCCTCGATTCCCTCGGCGCGAACACCGTTTCCCACAGCGTTCATCCTTTCCTGCGCCGCCCGGCTTGGCGGGCCACGATCGCGCGAAACGGATTCGGGGCGAGTCGCTTCAGGCGCCACAGCCACCGAGCGTCCGCCATCGGGATGGCGTAGAATTCTCCCCGCTCCACCGCCGCAAGCGCCGCCCTGGCGATGTCTTCCACGGGCTTGCCATGCGAAACGAGGCGTTCGGCTTCGGCACGCGACCACGGGTCCGTGAATCGACCGTTTTTGGCGATGTTGGTTCGGAAAAAGCTCGGACAAAGCACCGTGACGCCGACGCCGGTTCCGCGCAGCTCGCCGTCCAAAGTTTCGGACAATGCAATGACGCCTGCCTTCGCGACGTTGTAGGCGCCCATGCCGGGCATCGACAGGATCCCGGCGGCCGACGCGACGTTGAGAACGTGACCGCGGCCGCGCTCGCGCATACGCGGAACGAACACGTGGCAGCCGTGAATGACGCCGAAGAGGTCGGCCTCGAGCGTCCATCTCCAGACATCGAGCGGAAGTTCTCCGATCCGGCCGGCGCTCGCGACCCCGGCGTTGTTGACGACCAAGTCCAGGTCGCCTGGCGATTCACGGGCCAAGTGTTCCACCTCATCGAGACGCGTCACGTCGCATCGAAGACCGCGGGCGCTGCTCGCGCCGGCTGCTCGAGTCGCGTCCACGGTGGCTTCGAGGGCGGACAGGTCGATGTCCGAGAGCACGAGGTGGGCATGGCGACCGGCCAGTTCGATGGCCATGGCCCGGCCGAAGCCGCTGCCCGCTCCTGTGATCACGCAGCGCGGGGTTCGGGTCAGGGCCATCGGAGCCTCGAGGCGGTCGGGTCGCAAGCCTACTCTTCCGACGCCCGGAGCTTCTATGAAAACGGGCTCAGCTCGCCCCGAGATGGACCTCGCCCGAGCCGAGTCGAGCCATCTCGCCGTTTTCTCGGCGAATCACCAACCGTCCTTCATCGTCGATTCCGCAGGCGAGACCGGAATCGCCCGTGTCGCTTCGAACGTGGCGGCCCCGCAAATCGTCGGCCGCCTCCAAACGGGCACGGACGAGTCCGAGACCACGCGAGAGGACGACCTCTAGGTCCCGGTCGAGCGCGGCGAGGGTGTCGGCGAAGATCGCGGCGCGATCGGGTGGATGGGCCTGCGCGGCGAGCGCGAGAGACGTCGCGCGGTCCTCGATGTCGGCGGGAAAGGTCCGCGTATGCACGTTGATCCCGATGCCGACGGCGACGGCTTCGACGCGCGACCCCCTCGTCACGGCTTCGACGAGCACTCCCGCCAGCTTGCGGCCGCCGGTGACCACGTCGTTGGGCCATTTGATGCCGACGCGCACACCGGGCGCGGCAGCCGCCGCGGCGTCCCGAACGGCCAGACCAGCAAGAAGGGCGATGCACGGAAGTCGTGTCGCCGGACACGAGACGCGGAGAAGGACCGAAAAGAGCAAGCTCTCGCCGGGGACAGACGACCAGCTCCGCCCTCGCCGACCCCGGCCCGCGGTTTGCTGCTCCGAAAGCCACGTGGCTCCGTGTGGAGCGCCGATCTTGGCTGCATGAAGGGCAAGATCGTTGGTCGACGTCGTCGTCGCGAGCAGATGCAGAGGACGGCCCAGCAACCCGCCGCGATCGGCGACGAGGGCCGACGCTCGATCGAGGTCCGGAAAAACCCCTCTCGTCACTCGAAGTCGAGCCCGATGTCGGCGGCCGCGACCGAGTGGGTCAGGGCGCCGACGGAAATGGCGTCCACGCCGGTGCGGCACAGCTCAGCGACCCGCTCGATGCTGACCCCGCCGGAGGCCTCCAGCATGGCGCGGCCCTGGACCCGTTGGACGGCGGCTGCGATCGTCGTCGTCGCCATGTTGTCGAGAAGCACGATGTCGGCCCCCGCCGAGATGGCGTCGTCGAGCTGCTCGAGCGAATCGACCTCGCATTCGATGCGAGCGGTGTGCGGGGCGGCGGCTCTTGCCCGCTGAATCGCCTTGCGCACACCGCCGCAGGCAGCAATATGGTTGTCCTTGATGAGCACTCCCGCGCCGAGATCGTCGCGATGGTTGTGTCCGCCGCCGACGCGAACCGCGTAACGCTCGAGGGCGCGCAGGCCGGGCGTCGTCTTTCGCGTATCGGTCACGCGGGTCTTGGCGAGGGCGGGCACGGCATCGACGAATGATCGCGTGAGAGAAGCGATGCCCGACATCCGCTGCACGAAGTTCAGAGCCACGCGTTCGGCCATGAGGATCGAACGCGCACGGCCACGGACTGTCCAGAGGCGCGCATCCCTGCCGACGCGCGCCCCTTCTGCCACGTGGGCCTCGACGACGAGCGATGCATCGACACGGAAAAAGACGCGGGCAAAAACCGGGGCACCGCAGACGACGAGCGGCCGCCGGGCGACGGCATGCGCGACGGCATGCGCGTCGGCATCGATGCAGGCCTCCGTCGTCACGTCGCCCGAAGCCAGATCTTCTTCGATGGCCGACGCGACAATGCGGTCGACGACGACGGACGGAAGGTCGAACGAAGCTCGCACTGGCCGCGTCCCATAGCACGTCACAGAGGTCGCACCTCCGGAAGACGGTCCAGCGTAAAAAACCCTCCCCGCTCAGGGCCCCTCCGCCTTTGGGGGGCGGCATCGCGCCGGGGTGGCCGGGGTCCGGTCCGGTCTTATCGCGCGCGTTTCCGATTAGTAGACGCCGTAGCCTCGCCCGAGCATCTGAGAGTAGACGTTGCAAAAGGCGTGAAAGACGACGGAAGCCCCGATGCCCCCGGTCCGCGCGCGCAGCCAGCCGAAGACCAAGGCGGGGAAAAAGACAGCCAGACGCGTCGGCAAGGGCAGTGTGACGATGTGGCCGACAGCAAAAATGGCGGCACCCACGAGCCATCCGGGCCCGACCCGCGCTCCGAGGATTGTCCAGCCCGGCCGCCACGTCTCGTCGAGTCGAGATTGCAAATAGCCTCGGTAAAAGGCTTCCTCGGGAAGGGCAATGACGAGCACTTGGCCAAGCACCTCGTCGGCCAGCTCGCCCGGTCGCACGACGAGAGAAAAAGAAAGCCGCGGCTCCCAAAACGCGCGCCACCCGAAGAAATAAGGAACTCCGATGAGGGATGCGATCGCCATCGCCCACGCGGTCGCCACGATCGCATCGTGCGCAAGCCCGCGCAGATCGAGCGATCCCGGGATGACGAGCCCCCCCAGGGCGAGCCCCGAACGCCGAACGCATGCGTCGTCGTGTCGCCAGACGAGCAGCCAAGTCGCGCCGAGGAACGTCGCCCCCACGAGCAGCGTCAGCCAGGCATTGGGAGCCAACGCGGCAATCGCGCCGACCGCCAGGGTTACGTCGGCCGCCGCCCACAGGCACTCGGCGAGAGACCCTTGCCCCGCTTGATCCGAAATTTCCGACGCCGACCGCGCGTTCACGCCGATCGCTTCGCCCATCAATGGCGACACTCGAGTCGGGTCAAGAAGGGTTCGGTCCGTCCTGCCTCGACGTCGAGCCATGAGACCCACCACTCGCCGCGTCCGCGGCCGGGTGCGATCCACGCTCGCGGCTGATCTCCTGTCGTGCGGGCGAAAGTGCTGACGGCGCCGACACCGTCCCTCGAAATCGAGGCCACGCGCACGCGACCTGTCTCGTAGAAGACGACTTCGGCGTCGCCCTCGGGGCCAGCGGCCACGGCTGGGTGGCCGCCCTTCGGCGCGAAACGCTTGCGCCAGAGGAGCGTTCCGCGAGCGGGATCGATCATCGCCGACTCGGCCCCCCCCTTATCGATCTCGTGCCAGACGATGAAGCAAGCGTCCTTCGTGCACACGGCCCCCGGATAGTCGCCGCCGACCTTGTCGTCGTTGACGGCCAGCGCCTCCCCGATCTGGCGTTGCCCTTTCGCTGCCGCCTTGTCGGACAGCCCCGACCCCTGGAGTTCCGGGGCGGACACCGGAATGCGCAGCCGCTCGACCGAAGACTGCCGATCGCGCTCGAGGGTGTAGGCGACGAACACGTTCGTCGCGCTCACCGCGACCGTCGGCACGCTCGCCTTCGTCGGCTTGTTCTTGAACGGTTCATAGTCGGTCGCCCTGATTTCCGATCCGAGTGGGGCGAGCTCGGCGTCGAGATGCCGAAGGAAGATGTCGTCGCCTTCCTTGTCGGGATTCGCCTGCCAGGCCACCCAAAAACCGCTCCCATCGGGGGACGGGGCCATCGACGGCCAAAAGAGCCCCGCCTTCGACGCGCTGACTTCGACGCTCATTCCGTTAATGCGTCCGTCTGCGTCGAGCCATCTGGCCTTGACGCCAGGCTGGCGGCCGGTTTTGTCCCAGAAGAGGAGCACCACACGATGGCCGACCGTCAGCAGTTCCGGCCGCATCGCCACGTCGGCTTCGGGGGTCAAGTCGCGGGCCGGAGACGTCGGTCGGCCGGCGTCATCGACGGTCACCGAATAGACGTGGTCGTGGCCCGGCTGCTCGTGATCGTCGGTCCAAGCGACAACGGCGCCTTTCGACGTCACGGCGACGGCGGGGCGTCCGGCATTCCCGCCGTAGCCGAAACGGGGGTGCGACAAAGCCGTCATTCGACAAGGGCCGTTCACCGCCGTCCCGAGCTTCGCCTGCTCGAAAAACGAGCGCGCGACCGCACCCCCGCCGCCGTCGACCGCCTCTTTGAACTTGCGCAACGCGCCTTCGCCATCGCCTCCGGCGAGCAGTTGCTGGCCGTCCTCGATGGCCGTCATCCACTTCGGTTCCTCGACGGGAGGCGCGGCGGAGGGGTGTGGTGGCTCCTCCGGCGCGGCGAGGCTTGGCGCCGCCAGGGCGGCCGTCGCGGTGGTCTTCGCGGCCAGGATGCGGGCGCGTACGTTCGGGTAAGCGACCCATCCGCCCGCGCCAAAGCCGCCGAGCACGACCAGGGTGACGAGGACGCGCGCGACCCTCGACCGGCCGCGGCGCCGGTGAGAAAAAAGAGGTGGTCCCTCTGGCGAAGCCGTGGGCGGAAGGTCCGTCGCGCTCGGCGCCAGCAAGCGCGAACCGAAGAGGTCGATGGGCTCGCTCGGACGGCCCGCGTGAGGGAGCAAGAGATCCGGTCGTGCCGGCGGGCCCCCTGCCGCGGCGCCGGGCGGCGGGCGGGAGGCTCGGTCGATTTCTTGGAGCGAGGCGATGGCGTCGATTTCCGCCTGGCTCGGGCCGCTCGCGTTGGCGAGAGAAATCGGCGGCGCGTCGAGTGCCCGTGCCAGATCGTCAGCGAGCTCCTTGGCCGACTGAAAACGCTTATCCGGATCGCGTTCGAGCGCCTTTCGAAACCACACGTCGAGCGACAAGGGCAGGTCCGGCCGGAAGCGAGTCGGCATGGGAAGCTGTGCGGTCGCGATCGCGGCAAAGGTCATCGCGACGCCTTGGTCCGTGTTCCAGACCGGGCGGCCCGTCAAGCACTCGAAGGCCATGCAGCCGAGCGCCCAAAGGTCCGCGCGGTGATCGACGCTGCCCTGTCCCTTGACCTGCTCGGGGGACATGTACGCGGGGGTTCCAAAGACCGCCCCTTCCCGCGTGAGCCGCACCGTCTTTTCATCGGCCTCGACCGGCGCGTAGAATTTCGCGAGGCCGAAATCCAGGATTTTCGCAATCTCTTCGCCGTCCTCATGTTTGACGAGGTGGATGTTTTCCGGCTTGAGATCGCGATGGACGATTCCGAGAGCATGCGCTTTCGCCAGACCCTTCGACACTTGACCGATGATGCGAACGGTCGACTGCGCGTCGATGAGACGCACGCGGGCCATGCGATCATAAAGCGATTCGCCTTCGAGGAGCTCCATCGCAATGAACGGGCGACCGTCCTCGAGACGCCCGGAATCGTAGACCTCGACGATGTATGGGCTCTTCACGCTGGCGGCGGCGCGGGCTTCGCGAACGAAGCGTTCGATGACGATGGCGGAAGTCGAAAGCTCGGCGGCGAGCACCTTGATCGCAATGCGCTTTCCGATGTCGATGTGCTCGGCTTCGTAGACGGACGCCATGCCGCCGCGCCCGAGCTCGCGCGAGACCCGGTACTTGCCGGCGAGCAACGTACCGACGTTGATCTTGTTCTCCGGTTGAACTGCGGCCATCTTGGAGCCCGGGCGGCGCCGGCACTGAACTTACGCTCTTTCCCTCCCCGGCCAAAGCCAAAGCCGCGAACGCCGGCACAGGCTAGCTTACTCGCGCCGCTCTCACCCAAGGGCTAAGCTCGCCCCGCGTGGATTCTGTAACCGCCGATGAGGTCCGGCTGCGGCTGGCCACGCTCGGCGAAATCGCCGCCGAAGCCGCCCATGAGCTGCGGAGCGTACTTCAAGTGATTTCATCGAGCGCATACGTCGCTCGGTGCGGGATCGAGCGGGGCGACACGGCCTCGGTCCGAATGCACCTGGACAAGGTGGAGAACGGCGCGCGCACCGCGCACGGCATCGTCGACGACCTGCTCGCGCTGGCCCGGGCGGAGCCAATTAGTAAGGAGGTAACCTCCGTGCGGCGCGTACTTGACGGGGCCCGCGCCCACCTTCCCGACGACGCGGCTCGATGGGAGGACATCATTGCGCCGCCGGACCTGCACGTGCTCGTCCATCCCGGCCTTTTCGAGCGGCTTTTCCACGCCCTTTACGAAAACTCGGTCCTCGCGACCGCCCCCAGGCCACCCGCCATCGTCACCCGTGCCCGCCTCGACGAAGGCCGAGCTGTATTCGAAGTCGAAGACGACGGACCCGGGATAGCCGCCCCTCTTGCTCAACACGTCTTCGAGCCCCTCGTGACGACAAGGCACGGCGGAACGGGCCTGGGGCTCGCACTCGCCCGCCGCATCGCGTTGGCTCACGGCGGTTCGATCGCGCTGCTCTCGGACGGCGCCGGCGCGCGCTTTCGCATCGAAGTCCCCGGTTAGCCCTCGCCTTCCGCT
Source organism: Polyangiaceae bacterium (assembly GCA_050013115.1). GTDB lineage: Bacteria > Myxococcota_A > Polyangia > Polyangiales > Polyangiaceae > Palsa-1150. Next base: position 84,995 of record JBEKFX010000004.1, on the reverse strand, counting down.
GCGGCAAAGGCGAATCGGATGCATATTGCGCGTCCCATGCTTGCCTCCGATTTGCCGTTAGGGGAGGAGCCGCACACGCCGCGCGCGGGAATGCGGCCCATCCGTTTGCGGGGCGCCCGCACACACAATTTGAAGGGAATCGACCTCGATTTGCTTCCGGGACAGCTCGTTTGCGTGACCGGCCCAAGTGGGGCGGGCAAGTCCTCGCTTGCGCTCGACACCTTGTACGCGGAGGGGCAACGGCGCTTCGTCGAAAGCTTCAGTCCGTACGCCCGCCAGTTTCTCGATCGCCTCGAGCGACCTCCCATGGACGAGCTGGCCCCTGTCGCGGCCGCGGTCGCGGTCGATCGGCGGGCGCCCATCAAATCGAGCCGCTCGACGCTCGCAACGATGACGGACCTCGAGCCTTACCTGAGCGCGCTCTTTGGCCGCGAGGCCATTCCGCGGTGCCCCGAGTGCGACGTCGACGCCGTTGCGACTTCGGCTCGCGACGCCGCAGGGCACGTTGCAGAGTCCTTCCACGGGCGGCGGCTGCTCGTCACCTATCCGGTCAAGCTCGCCGACAGCGATGGCTTTCTCGATCTTCGCGAGAAACTCGCGCGCGACGGTTATCGCCGACTCGTTGTCGGAGGCGCCGTTCGCGCAATCGACGACGTGCGGCCGAGCGAAGCGACGTCGCCGGGGGCCGGGGTCGAAGTCGTCGTCGATCGATTGACCGCCGTCCCGCGGGATGCCCGGAGGTTGGAAGAGGCCATCGAAGTGGCGTGGGCACGCGGAGGCGGGCGCGCCGACATTCGAGCGGACGAGGCGCATCCGGGCGGCGGGATCGATCGCCGGCCGACCGCGGTCGTCCGCGGCCTTGCTTGTCCGTCCTGCGCGAGGCCGTTCGACGCTCCGCGCCCAGGTCTATTTTCGTATAATTCGCCGTTCGGGGCTTGCGAGGCATGCCACGGCTTCGGCCGGGTCATCGCCATCGATTGGGACAAGGTCATTGTCGACCCCGGCAAGTCGATCGCCCAGGGGGTCATCAAGCCTTGGAGCGGTCCGAGCACGAGCTGGGAGCGTGGGGTTCTCGAAAAGTTTTGCAAGAAAGAAAAAATACCCACGGACCGGCCATGGGAAAGGCTTCGCGCTGCGGAGCGCGCGCGGGTGCTCGACGGCGAGGGCAGCTGGCACCGTGGCAAGTACCCGGGCGTCCGAAAGTGGTTCGAATGGCTCGAGACGCGCACCTACAAGATGCACGTGCGCGTGCTTCTCGCGAGGTACCGCGAATACTCTCTCTGTTCGGCGTGCGGCGGTTCACGCCTCAACCAAGCGGCCCTCGTCTACCGAGTCGCAGGCGCGACTTTGGGAGGGTGGCACGCGCTCACGGTCGGCGAAGCCCTCGATCGCGCGCAGAACTATGCAGCGCGGGACCCTCAGGGAAAACGTGTGAAGGCGCAGCTCACCTCGCGGCTCGGCTACTTGGACGCCGTGGGGCTCGGCTACCTCACGCTCGATCGGCAAGCGAGGACGTTGTCGGGCGGTGAAGCGCAGCGCGCCGGTCTGACGACGGCGCTCGGGGCTGCGCTGACCGGGACGCTATTTGTCCTCGACGAGCCGACCGTTGGGCTGCACCCGACCGATGTGCCGGCGTTGGCGCACGTCATGCGCGAACTGTCGCGAACCGGCAACACGGTGATGGTCGTCGAGCACGATGAAACCGTCGTCCGGTCATGCGACCGGGTCGTCGAAATGGGGCCCGGCGCCGGACCGCAGGGTGGACGCATCCTCTTCGACGGCACCCCGAGCGACCTCGCGAAGCACAAGGAGCTGCCGACCGGACACGCATGGGCGGCTGCGCGGGCCAAAGTCCGCGCACCGAGGCAGGCCAGGGCGTGGCTCGCGCTGCGGGGGGCGAACGAGCACAACTTGAGGGACGTCGACGTCGACGTTCCCTTGGGCGTGCTTTGCGCGGTCACCGGACCGAGCGGATCCGGAAAATCGACCCTCGTTCACGACATCCTCTATCGGGCCGCCGCGCGTTCGCTCGGCGACTTGTCCGTCCAGAAGCCCGGCTCTCACGGGCACATCGGCGGGCTCGACCGCCTCGCGCGTGCCGTGCTCGTGGACCAGTCGCCTCTCGGTAGGACCGCACGCGGCAACCCCGCAACGTACGTCAAAGCTTGGGACCGAGTGCGCGCCCGGTTCGCCGCGGAACCGGACGCCGCGCGGCGCGGGCTGACGGCGGGGCACTTTTCTTTCAACGTCGCGATAGGCCGCTGCGAAGAGTGCTCGGGCGAGGGGTACGAAACCGTCGAGATGCAGTTTCTCGCGGACGTGCAACTGCTTTGCCCCGTCTGTCAGGGCAAACGATTCAAGCCGGACGTGCTTGCAGTCAAGCACCGCGGGACCACGGTTGCGGACGTGCTCGCGATGAGCGTGGACGAAGCGCTCGAACGCTTCGATCCTCCCTCGGACCGGGACTACGTTCTTCGCCGTACCCTCGATCCCATCGTCCGAGTCGGCCTGGGCTATCTTGCACTCGGCCAACCGCTCTCGACCCTCTCCGGCGGCGAAGCACAACGCCTGAAGCTCGCGCGCGCGCTGTCGGAAGAGGCGAGCGCAACTCTCTTCGTCATCGACGAGCCGAGCGCGGGGCTGCACGCCCGAGACGCTGCGTTCGTCATCGAAGCGCTGCACGCGCTCGTCGAAGAGGGGGCGAGCGTGATCGTGGTGGAGCACGACCTCGATGTCATCCGAGCGAGCGATTGGGTCATCGACCTCGGGCCAGGCGGCGGTCCGTATGGCGGCCGTCTCGTGGCCACAGGGACGCCCGAGACGCTTTCCGCGGCGCCGACGAAAACGGGCGAGGCCTTGCGCGCCCTTTCGGACGCGGCCATTGCACCGCCCCCGCCGCGCGCGACACCGGTCGTACGAGCGGCCCACCTCGACGCCATCACCGTTTCGCATGCTCGCGAGCACAATCTCAAGGACGTCAGCTGCACAATCCCCCACGGCCAGGTGTGCGTCGTGACGGGACCGAGCGGATCCGGAAAGTCGTCGCTGGCCTTCGATGTCGTGTTCGCCGAGGGACAGCGACGCTTCATGGAGACGCTGACCCCCTACGCTCGTCAATTCCTCCCGACGCTCCCGAGACCCGACGTGGACTCCGTCGCCGGAGTTCCTCCCTCGATCGCCCTCGAGCAGCGAACCGCTCGCGGAGGAGCGAACTCGACCGTCGCGACGGTCACCGAAATCGCGCAGTACCTTCGACTCCTCTACGCCAAAGTGGGCGAGCTCCACTGCCCGGTCTGCGACTCGGTCGTGGCCCCGATCACGGCGGACGCGCTGTTCGACCGCCTCCAGCGCACGCGTGACGCCTCGAAAAAGACTTTCTACGCGCCCGCCGTTCGCGCGCGAAAGGGTACCTACCTCGACCTATTCACGACGGCGGCGCGAGCGGGGGTCCACGCGGCTCGCGTCGACGGGGCCATCGTCGCGATCGACCCTCCGCCGAGGCTCGCCAAAACGAAGGAGCATACGATCGATCTGATCGTACATTTCGGCAGGACCTCGTCGCTCGACCGAACGACGCTCGATCGCGCGCTCTCTTGGGGAAACGGAGCTCTTCGGATTGCCGACGGTGCCCCGAAGCCGACGGGGACCGACGAAGAACAGGTCTTGTCGACCGCCCGCTCCTGTCCTCAGTGCGCCACGGGTGTGCCGGAGATCGACCCACGCTGGTTTTCCTTCAACACGAAACAAGGTCGGTGCGAGGCCTGCGACGGCGCGGGAATCGAGGGCGGCCCCGATGCGTTCGACGATGAAGGCCCGCACAGCCCGTGCCGCGAGTGCCTCGGAACGCGCTTGAGCCCTCTACCGCGCAGGGTCCGCATTGCGGACGCGACGTACGCTGAAACCACGGCGCGATCGGTCAAAAGTGCGCTCGAACAAATCCGAAGCTGGCGGTTCGGGGGAAAGGACGCGGCGATCGCGAAGGCGCCCCACGCAGAGCTCCTCCGGCGCCTTGCGTTCGTCGATCAGGTCGGACTCGGGTACCTCGCACTCGATCGGCGCGCCGTCACGCTGTCCGGTGGCGAGATGCAGCGCCTGCGTTTGAGCGCGCAGCTCGGGAGTGGGCTGACGGGCGCGCTTTACGTGCTCGACGAGCCGACGATTGGCCTTCACCCGCGCGACACCGCGAAGCTCCTCGCAAACCTGCGCCAACTCGCGGACATGGGGTCGACCGTTCTCGTCGTCGAGCACGACGCCGAGACGATTCGCGCCGCCGACCACGTCATCGACCTCGGCCCAGGCGGAGGACGCCAGGGCGGTCACGTCGTCGCCGAAGGCCCGGCGGCCAAGGTCCTCTCGGACCCTCGTTCGCCGACGGGACGCGCGCTTCGAGAAGCCGGACGCGTCGAGCGGCCGGATCGACCGATGGCCGACGCGTGGATCGAGCTGGCGGGCGCCTGCGCCAACAACCTGAAGGAGGTCGATTTCCGCGTTCCCGTCGGCCGGATGTGCGTCGTCGCCGGGGTGAGCGGCTCTGGCAAGTCGACGCTCGTGAGGCACGTATTCTATCCCGCGCTTCGGCGCGCCTTGAACCTCGTCGCCCCCGACCCCGGACCCCACCTCTCGCTCAAGGGACAACGGGCTGTCAAGCGCGCGCTCGCCGTCGACCAGGCGCCGATCGGGCGAACGCCGCGTTCGGTGCCCGCCACCTTCCTGGGCCTCTGGGACGACGTAAGAAAACTGTTCGCTTCGCTCCCCGAGGCCAAGACCCGCGGATACGCCGCCTCACGCTTTTCGTTCAACAGCAAGAGCGGTCGATGCCCATCCTGCGATGGCCAGGGCCTGCTCGTCGCGGAGATGCCCTTCATGCCCGACGTGGTTGCGCCCTGCGAGTCCTGCGGCGGTTCCCGGTTCGAGCCGTCGACGCTCGAAGTGCGTTACGCCGGTCAGTCGATAGGGGACGTCCTCCACTTGTCGGCCGCCGACGCAGCCGAGCTCTTTGCAAACCACCGGAAGATCGCTCGACCTCTGGCGACCCTGGCCGCTCTCGGCCTTGGTTACGTCCAGATCGGGCAGGGGTCGAACACCTTGTCCGGCGGAGAAGCACAACGGCTGAAGCTGGCCGCCGAGCTCACGGCCGGATCGGCGCACGAACCGACCGTCTACGTACTCGACGAGCCGACGACCGGCTTGCATGTCTCGGACGTTCGGCGCTTGATCGAGGTCTTCGAGCGTTTGGTCGCACGAGGCGACACACTCGTCGTCATCGAGCATCACCCCGACGTCATCGCCAGCGCCGATTGGGTGGTGGAGCTTGGCCCGGAAGCCGGCGATGCCGGAGGCCGCATCGTCTTCGCGGGCGAGCCTCGGAAGCTCTTGCGTGCCAAAACCGCGACGGGCCAGGCGCTGAAATCGACGCTGTCCTGATCGCGGGAGCACTCCGGCGCCCGCTATGCTCGGAGCAGCATGACCAGTGCATCTCGTATCCTCATCGTCGACGACCCTTTCACCGGGGAGCCCGCCTGCAGCGTGTCGCTCGCCGATCCCGCCATCATGAACGCGACGCTCGACCGCGCGAGACAAGCGGCTCGAGCGTGGCGGTCCGAGCCTCTGGCCGATCGAATCGCCACGTGCGAGCGCGCGATGGCGTCGATGGAATCGCTCTCGGACGCCATCGCCACCGACATCACGAGAATGATGGGCAAGCCCCGCTCACAAGCGCTCGGCGAGGTGCGAACGATGGCCGCCCGCGGCCGGTACATGATGTCCATCGCGGAGCAGGCATTGGCCGACGAAGTTCTCCCGCCGATCGATCGATTCGAACGCCGGATCGTGCGCGAGCCTCTGGGCGTCGTGCTCGATTTGCCGGCCTGGAACTACCCCTTGCTGACAGCGGTCAACTGCGTCGTTCCAGCCGTCGTCGCGGGCAATGCCGTCGTTCTCAAGCACAGTCCGCGCTCGCCGCTCTGCGGGGATCATTTTTCACAGGCCTTCTTGCGAGCCGGAGCCCCCGCCGGCGTGGTTCAGGCGGTCCAGTGCGACCACTCGGCGAGCGAACGCATGGTCGGCGACGAGCGAATCGACCACGTCGTCTTCACGGGGAGCATCTACGGCGGTCACCGCCTCGTCGAAGCCGCGGCCGCTCGATTCTTGCATCCGTGCCTCGAACTCGGCGGCAACGATCCCGCATACGTTGCCCCGGACTGCGACCTCGAAAGGACGGTGGAAAACGTAGTCGACGGCGCCATGTACAACGCCGGGCAGAGCTGCTGCGCCGTCGAGCGGGTGTACGTACACCGGTCCGTCTATGCACGCTTCCTTGCGATGGCGGAGGCGCTCCTCCGCACGTACGTCATGGGGGATCCGACGCACGAAGAGACGACGCTCGGCCCCATCGCCCAGCCGCCCCACCTCGCAGAGCTCGAAGGCTTCATCCGCGACGCGCGGACGAAGGGCGGGCGCGTCCTCATCGGCGGGCGGCGCGCGAGCGTTGACGGCAAGGGCAGGTTCTTCGAACCGACCCTCGTCGCCGACGGAGACCCCTCGATGCAGCTATTCAGGCAAGAGTCTTTCGGACCGATTCTGCCAGTCATGGCCGTCGACTCCGACGAAGAGGCGCTCGCCAAAATGAATGACTCGAGCCTCGGGCTGACGGCCAGCGTATGGACGACGGATCGTGACCGAGCGATGCGCTTCTCCCGCGCGCTCGAATGCGGCACGGTCTTCATGAACCGATGCGACTACCTCGATCCCGCCCTTCCGTGGAGCGGTTGGAAAGATTCAGGGCGAGGCGTGAGCTTGAGCGCGATGGGCTACGAAGGCCTCACCCGGACCAAGGCCATCCACTTCCGTCTCGCCTGGTGACTTGGTCTTGATCGCGCAACGGACGCTCGGCCGCACGTCATCCGCCGCCCGTCATCCGCCGCCCGTCATCCGCCGTCCCCGACGAAGCCGGCCCGTCATCCGCCGTCCCCGACGAAGCCGTCGGGAACGGCGCCCGAGTCGGGAACTGCAGTGACAATCTCCGCTGCGACGACCGATGCGTTGACGCAGCCTGCCGCTTCGATCGGACAATTTGCGTTTGTATGGGCGACGTCGATGAGGTACTCGGTCGGAGCGACCAGGAAGCTTCCGGCAATCGTCTCTTGCGTCGTATCGGCCGTCTCGGGGGCCGGCGACTGATACTGCAAGGACCAGCTGCCGCCGTCGCCCTCGAAGAGTTCGACCTGCACGTAGTCTGCCTCCGGCTCGGGACTAAAGGTGACGGTCAACGCCTGACCCGCCGCGACGTTGGGCTCGAGAGACGCATCGATCGCGGCCGGTGCGCCTGCATCTCCCGAAGGGGGGCCCGACGTGACGGAAAGAGCGCCCGCATCGTACGCCGGAGGGTTGGCAACGAGGGGCCACTCGGTCGGGGCCGCGCTCGACGAAGGGACCGCCACGGTCAACGTATAATGGCCCTGAGCCGCTGGCGGCGGGACCGGCACCGCGACGTACGCGGGAAAGGCCGCGGACGGGTCCCACGCAAGCTCGACCGACGCATCGCCGACGGTCATCGCGACGGTCGCCCCTCCCTCTACAATTTCTGCGCCCGTACCCGGGTCAAACACGTGGGCGGTCGCAGAGTAGAGCTCGAGGCCGCCGTCGGATGCTGGCGATTCGAGAACCAGAATCTCGACCGGCTCGAGGTCGATGAAGAGCGGCGCTCCCCCGTCCGTCGGGACCATCACTGGACCTACGACGCGCGATAAGGCGCTCGTCACGCCGAACGCCGCCACGACTCGCACGTAGTAGTGATCCCAGGGCGGCAGCCCGCTGAAGGCCCAGGAGTTCGTGCCGGACACGGGCTCAACGGCGATCGGCGCCTCGAGGCCGGAAGGAAACACGCGATGGAGCTCCACTTGCAGGCCGGCCGGCGCCGCCGAAAACATGCTCGTGGTCACGCTCCCCGAAATGCAAAGCGTCGGGTCACCGGCGCACGCCGCGCCCGCGATCGCCGCGCCGCCGTCTGCCGCGGGGGTCGTGGGCGAGCAAGCGGTCAGGATCGATGTCCACGTGGCCAGGGCCATCGCCCTGGCGGCGAGAGGCAAGATCGCGTGGCCGAACTTCAAGTCCCGCGCTCTCAATGTCCGAGTCCCCGATCGCTTTGGGCTTCCCGACAGCGGTCGACGCACTCCGGGTTATCGCTACATTGCTTCGAGCAGTCCGAGTAGGTACCGCGGTAGCGTGCGCAGTCCGGGTCCCGCTCGCAGTGCATGGGATCCCGCCTTGCAGCACTCTGCGCGGCTCCGCACGACGAACTCGTGCCGAGGATCGAGCCGAAAATCAGCCAGCGGGCCAGCGTATTCATGCAGCCCTAAGAGTGCGTCGGCCGCCGACGCTCGTCCAGAGCGGCCGTTTTTCCCGCGCTGCCACGGCCTTGCCCCACTTTCTCACGGCTGCAACGGCCACGTCGATTCTCCGTGGTCGCGGGCCGGCGTCCACAGGCCAGCTGTCCCCCGAGCCGGCGTCCACAGGCCAGCTGTCCCCCAAGCCGGCGTCCACAGGCCAGCTGTCCCCCGAGCCGGCGTCCACAGGCCAGCTGTCCCGTGAGCGAGCGTCCCTCGCCATCTTCCGTAGCGGCAGGGTCGGTTATGGCCTCGGCGGGAGCGTTTCTGCGGGGCGATCTCTCAGGCACCGTTCGAGCTGGGGTTCGAGCGCCGTCGCCGATGGAGGAAGCCGCGGGCGACCCATCACCGGCGCGCCTTCGCGCGACCAGTCGACGCCGCTGTCGCTCACACTCAGCCACACGAAGAGCGCGCGCCCCTTGATGTTGTCGAAAGGAACGCCGCCCCCTTGACCACCAAACCACATTCGCGAGTCGTGACTGTTGTTGCGATTGTCGCCCATCACCCACACCTCGCCCGGCTTTGCGAAGTACGGTCCTTGATGCTCAGGAAAGAAGCCCGACGCTTGGTCGTAGAACGTGAGAAACGATTCCTCTCCGAGATATTCCACGTAAAAGTCCCCAGCGTGGCGCGTGATGGGCGAGTCATAGTCGCTGTACGACCATGAGCCCACCCGACAGCTCGGCACCTCCCAGCCGTTGAGGATTGGATGGCCGTTGCGCGCCTCCAGCTTGTCGCCTTCGATCGCGATGACGCGCTTAATGAAATCTTGCTCGGGATGCTCGGGGAACGCGAAGACGATGACGGCTCCGCGCTTGGGCGGCATGTTGGTCCAGAACCGCGCGTGCGTGAAGGGGATGGCAGGGCCATAGCTGAACTTGTTGACGAAGATATGGTCCCCCACCATGAGCGTCGGAATCATCGATCCGCTTGGAATCTTGAACGCCTCGATGACGACCGCGCGGAGCGCGAAGGCCACGGCGACGGCCATCACGATGGCCTCCACGTATTCGCGGATCTCGCTCTTTTGCCAGCGTCCGAGACGGATGTCGACTTCGCCGTCGGACCGCTCGAGGGCCTCCATGAAATGGCTCTCGTCGAACGGGACCCGATCCATCGCCTCACGAAGCACGTCGAGATCGGCCCGCAAACGCTCGATCTCCTGGCCCGTCAGTTCTCGGGCGATGGCCTTCTCGTTTTTTGCAAGGACGAGTTCCGCCTCATCGATGAGAGCGCGAGCACGTTCGAACATGCCGCGCAGGCGCGGCGGAAGATCCGAGCGCTGGGGCGGATACGCGTGCCGTGCAAACGGCAGCTCGAGACGCAAACCCCAGAGCGCAATCTCGAAAAACGTGAAGAGGATGATGCCGATCGGAACCGGTTGCGCTCGGACGAGAGAACCGATCCACCCGAGCGCGCCGGAAGGCTCGGCTCCGCCGTTTGGAGACAGCGCCCAGAGCAGCGCCGAGGACAAGGCGACCGGCAGGACGACGAACCATATGGCCCAGTAGAGCGAGCGCAAAAGCCGCGACCGTTGAGTCGGCGGGATCTCCGACGCAGCGCGCCGTGGCTCAGGTTCGCCGGCCTCGACCGCGCGGGACACGCCGTTGCCCTCGAGGGACGGACCCTTTTTCGAGTCTCCCACGGGTTGGCCTTGGTGTTCCCCTCTTTGGGACTCTTCCATTTTCAAGGGGCGTCACCAATCTGGATCGCGTAGTTGACCAAAGCAGGAGAATCGCCGACCACGCCAAAAAGGGGCGCGGGCGGGGCAGCTTGCCCCGCCGACGCCGTGTTGTCGATCACGACGTAATACATACCCGCGGGAACCGCGACTGCACGCTCGTATTCCAAGCCGTACTGCACGATCTCGCTGAAGCGGGGTGGAAATGCGAGAGGCCCAGCCACGCCGTACTGGTAGTAAAGCTGGAGCGAGGCGTCTCCCTCGATTTTTGGAACGACGAAGACGTCGACCGCCGGGGCGCCATCGAGATGCATCTTGACGAAAAGCGCACGTCGCGAACCCTCGATCGCGATCGGCCCGATGAAGTCGCGCTCACCAGCGTGCACTTCGGTACGCAGACTCTCGTAGGTGACGCGATGGGAGCCATGGACATTGAACGGGTGGGGGGGTCTCGTGCCGAGCGGCTGATGCCCAACGATGAAATCGGTGCTCCCGTCGGCGTCTGCGATCACCGTGAAGCCCTGAGCCAGCTGCCCTGAGAGCATCTGGCGACCGAAGTTGTCGGCGAAGGGCACGATCCAGTTCTGGACGAGGTTGGCGACCGGTTGTTCGATCTGAATGACCCGGAAGTCGGGCGGGGAAACTTCGCGCGTGTCGAAGTACGCGAAAATCGCGTCATCCTCCGCGCACTTGAAGTCTTGGTTATATTGGATCGTAGCGGCCGAAGTGAACGTAACCTTCTTCGAAAGGGCCGTCCATGCGTACCCCATGCCATCGAACTGGATCCAGAGGTCACCGTTTTCGAGAACCCGCTGGATGCAGTGCTGAGGGAAGAAGCGCCCGATGACGGGCTGACCCGGCGCGATCGTGAGCGGCGCGTTGCGCCGCGTCATTTCTTGGCAGAAGGCGCCGAGGCCGAAGCTCATGAGGTTTCGCCTGAGCGTTCGGTTCGAAGGGTCGTTCAGCGGCCCTCCGATCTTGCACACCGAATTGGGCGAGCACGCGACGAGAAGGAGCGCCACGATCGCTGGATGCAGACGTGCGGCACGGCGCATCAGCCGGAGCATAGCTCCGGGTGGCCCGTTCGTGCGGTGCTCGAGGGCGGCTCGTGGCACGCAGCGCCATGGACCTCGCGACGGCACACTCGACGGGCCCGGGCGGCCACGACCAGGGCGGGCCGACCCCTCCTCATGACGGTGGTTCAGGCGCCTTGTGCTCGCCGTCCCGATGGCGGGCGCGGCGCCCACTCCAGGCCTTCGGCCCGCGGAAGGCTCGCCGGGGCGTTTCCAAAGACGGCACGTGCGCGCGCGTTCCATGACGCGCGGCGCCGCTCTAACGTGGGACCCATGAAGGCCGCCGTTCTCGGCGCTGGTGCCTGGGGAACGGCGCTCGCCAAACTCATGGCCGAACAAGGATCAGAGGTCGCCCTTTGGGCGCGCCGGCGTGATCTGTGCGACGCTGTCAACGGCGCGAGTGAGAACGCGCGTTATCTGCCCGGAGTGAAGCTGCCGCCGACGGTGACCTGCACCGCGGATCTCGCCTTGGCGGTCGAAGGGGCTCAGACCGTGATTTTCGTCGTCCCCGCTCAAGCGACGCGAGAGGTCGCGCGAAGCGCGGCACCCTATGTGCACGCGGCCGCGATTGTGCTCGGAGCCACCAAGGGTATCGAGAATGACTCGCTGATGTTCATGGACGAAGTCCTGTCGTCCCAGTTGCCGGAGCACGCCGTCGCACGCTCGGCCGTCGTCTCCGGGCCAAGCTTCGCGCGAGAATTGGCCGAGCGCCAGCCGACCGCAGTCGTGGTCGCCTCGCAGGATGCATCCATCGGCGCCGAGGCGATGAAGCGGCTCCACACCCCGTACCTCCGAACCTACGCGAGCGACGACGTCGTCGGCGTCGAATGCGGTGGAGCGCTCAAAAACGTGATCGCCATCGCCGCCGGTGCGGTCGCCGGGCTCGGTCTCGGCCTCAACGCCCGAGCTGCACTGATGACTCGCGGTCTTGCCGAGGTTGCACGGCTCGCGATGGCTCGGGGAGGTTCGGCGCTCACGGTGGCCGGCCTGGCAGGAATGGGCGATCTCGTGCTGACTTGCACCGGGGACCTTTCTCGAAACCGCACGGTGGGGTACGAGCTCGGGCGGGGCCGCGATCTCGCGGACGTCCTCGCGAGCCTCGGCCACGTCGCCGAGGGCGTGACGACGGCGAAGAGCGCGTTCGAGCTCTCCGCCAAGCTCGGCGTCGACATGCCCATCGCCCGCGAGGTTTACTGGGTGCTCTATGATGGCAAGCCGGTCCAGCAGGCCGTGAAGGACTTGATGGCCCGGGAATTGGGCTACGAATTCGACCCCCGCGCCATCGCACGGGCGCGAAGTTGAAATGGGGAAGATCTGGTCGGAGGACTCATGCGCCACAAGCGTGCAATTGCCATAGCCGCAACGACGATCCTTTCATGGTCCTCTCTCGGATCGGGTCAGGTTCCCGACCCGGTTCCGGCCCAGCCCGCGCAGCCGCTGCCGCCGCCTGTCGAGACGCCCGGGGCGGCTCCCGCACCGACCGTCTATTCCCCTGCCCCGCCGGCCGCTCCCGCGCCGGCCCCTCCCCCGCCGACCCTCTACGCGCCTCCCCCCCCCGGCTACGTGGCGCCCGGCTACGCGCCCCCTCCGCCCGGCTACGCGCCCCCTCCGCCCGGCTACCTGCCGATCCAACCGCAGCCTCTGCCGGCGCCGTATCCCCAGCCGGGTCCGGTGCTCCAACCTCCCCCGCCACCGCGCAGTCGGCGTCGAAGCCAAAGCGAGATGGCCTTTCTCTACGGAACGGGCATCGCCTACGGAATCGGTGCCGGCGTTTGGATTGACTCGCTCGCCAAGGAGAGCGACCCGGGCATCGCCGTCATCGCACCCGCCGCATTGGGCGCCGCCGTACCCATCGCCCTTTACGCATGGGATTATTATGACGAATTCGATCGAGGCGTTCCCTCGACGATCGCGACCGGCTTGGTGCTCGGCGGGGTCGAAGGAGTCGCCATCGGCGGCCTGCAGTGGCAGCTCACCGGAAACGGCGGCCCGAATACGTGGTCGTTCCGCACGGAGACGACGGTCACCTTCCTCACGGCCACGGCCGGAGGAATCGGCGGATATGCCTTCGGCGAATTTCTACAGCCAGATCCAAGGAGCCTCGCCTTCATTGCCAGCGGAGCCGGTTGGGGAACGTTGGCCGGTGTCCTCTTCGGCGGCGGCGCCGTCGGCACCTATCACGACATGGGCGACGGAGCAGCCGTCTGGGGCTTTACCGGCTACAATGCCGGGATTCTTGCCACAGGCCTGCTCTCGACGGTGTACGTTCCTTCGTGGGAAACGATTCGCTATATGTGGGTCGGCGATGTTCTCGGGACGCTGGCCACGACGCCGGTTTACCTCTTCTACATTGGAAGCAGCGGCACGAACGTCCACCACGGCATGATCGCGAACGCGGTCGGCGGACTCGCCGGACTCGCCATCGCGGCTGTTCTCACCGCCAGCATGAGCGACGGACCCGGTGCCGCATCGTGGACGCCGCCCTTTCAGCTCGCGCTCGGCCCGCTCGCTCACGGTGGAGCGCTTCTCCAAGCGTTCGGAACTTTTTAGGGTGGACTTCACGTGATGGTGCGGACCGCCGTGCGCAAACGGGCGCGTGGGCGCCCAGATCAGCGGGGACCGACTGCGGCTTTTTGCAAGCCCGCGCCCGCGAGTCCAGCAGGGTACCCCCCCCGGCGGGACATCTTGCCCCGCTACCCGGCTCCCGCCCCTCTACTTCGAGCTGGACGCGGGGGCAGCCGACGAGCCGGTCGGTGCAGCCGACGACGCGCCTGCGCTGCTGGCGTTGTCGGGTGAGCTGGCTGGCGGCGGCGACGAACCGCCGCAGGCGGCGAGTGCACCAAGCGAGGCCATGGCCGCGAGCAACCCGACAATTGCGATGTTCTTCATGATGGTCTTTTCCTCCAAGGATGGCCCGATCGAGGGCGGCGGCCCTTATGCCTCAGCCGCACGCGCGCCGTCAATCAGCCGACATTTCCGAATGTGCACGATCTTTCCACGTGCGACCCCTTTATTCAGAATCCACATCGTTTCAGCGTTCTGACTTCCATGCCCATCCTCAAGTGGTTCCCGCCCCAAGGCGCTCCGCACACCTTCACCGTGCACAAGCCCGTCACGACCATCGGCAGGGCACTCGGAAATGACCTCGCGATTGCGAGCTCGACGACCCTGGCGGAGACCCATGCCCAGGTGCTCTTCGACGGACGGGATTTCAATCTCGAAGAGGTCGACAAGCAGGGGGAAATCCTCGTCAACGGAAAGAAGAAGCGGCGCGTTCGACTCGTACACGGCGATCGTTTGACGCTCGGGGACGCCGAGCTGACCTTCAGCATGTTCGACGAGCCCCTGACGGTGGCGCGGCGTCCTGCGTCGGCCGAGGAGGTGCCGAACGACACCAACATGCTCACCGACACGCAATTGCACGTGACCCACCAGCAGCTGGCGGGCCTGCGCAAGCTCTACGAGTTCAGCGAAAAGTTGATGACGATGAAGGACATCGACCGTCTTCTCGAGGCGATGCTCGACGCCGTCATCGAAGTCACCGGGGCGGAAAAGGGCCTCATCTTGCTGAACGACGACGCATTCGTGACCCACGGCCCACGCGCGGACGAATCGGCCCCGCCGAGGCAACCCCTCCGCGTGCGTGCTTCCCGGGACGTCAACCGCGAAGCCATCACCGACGGCATGGACACCATCAGCGACAGCATCGTTCGAAAGGTCGTCGAAGACAGACGGGCCGTCATCGTGAGCGACGCTCTGAACGACGCGCAATTCAGCACGAGCGAGAGCGTTCTGGCACTGCGCCTTTCGAGTGTGATGTGCGCGCCGCTCATCTCACAAGGCGACGTCCAGGGTGTGCTCTACGTCGGCAATGATCGCATCAAATCGCTCTTTGAGCGCAATCAGCTCGACGTTCTTTCCATTTTCGCCGCCCAGGCGAGCCTGATACTGCAAAATGCGCTCCTCCTCAACGCGCTTCGCGCGGACAAGGAGAAGCTCGTCGCGGAGCTCAAGGACAAGCGGTTCGGGGAAATCATTGGCGCTTGCCCGTCGATGATCGAAGTGTTTCGCAAACTTCAGAAAGTGGCCACGACGGACATCTCGGTGCTCATCACCGGGGAAACGGGCACCGGAAAAGAGCTCATCGCCCGGGAGATACACCGGCGCAGCGGTCGTGCGAACGGCCCAATCGTGGTCATCAATTGCGGAGCGATTCCCGAAAGCTTGATCGAGAGTGAGCTGTTCGGTCACGTGAGAGGGGCGTTCACGGGGGCTGTCTCCTCGAGGCCGGGAAAGTTTCAAGCGGCCAACGGCGGCACGCTGTTTCTCGACGAGATCGGCGAGCTCCCGCTGAACTTGCAGGTCAAGCTCCTTCGAGCTCTCCAAGAGCGAGTCGTCTTTCGCGTCGGCGACAGCAAGCCGGAGAAAGTCGACATTCGTGTCGTCGCAGCGACGAATCGCGTCCTCGAAGACGAAATCCGTGCGGGTCGGTTTCGCGAGGACCTCTACTACCGCTTGAACGTCGTGAACATTTATCTGCCTCCCCTCCGCGAGCGAGGCGACGACGTGCTCATTCTCGCCAAGGCCCTGCTCTCCAAACACGCCGACGAGCTCGGCGCCCACGTGCAGGGGTTCACCCCTCAAGCCCTGGCCGCGGTCAAAAAGAGCCCCTGGCCGGGCAACATCCGCCAGCTCGAGAACCGCATCAAGAAAGCGCTCGTCCTGTGCGACAAATCGCTTCTTGGACCGGAGGATCTCGATCTCGGCAAGAACGAAGACAGCACGATCCTCCCGCTCGAAAAGGCAAAGGAGGAGTTCCAGCGTAAATACGTGCTCGAGATCCTCGACCGCAACAACGGTAACCGCACCCAGACGGCGCGTGACCTCGGCGTCGACCCGCGCACGATCTTCCGGTACTTGGAGCGCGAGCAGCACCCTCCGCCGCCAGCAGGTTCGAGGGACACGGGCGACTGACGTACTCGCACCGGCACGGCACGTGCTTCGCTGACGGCAGTGGCCTCCCGCATCGAGGATTATGCACTCATCGGCGACTGCCAGACGGCAGCGCTCGTTGCCCGCGACGGCTCCATCGATTGGCTCTGCCTTCCGAGGTTCGACTCGCCGGCGTGTTTCGCTGCGCTCCTCGGCACCCCCGACCACGGACGCTGGTTGCTCGCGCCCGCCGGTGCGCACAAGAGCGTGCGGCGCGCATACCGAGACGGCTCTCTCGTCCTCGACACGACTTTCGAAACCGATGGCGGAACGGTCGTCGTCACCGACTGCATGCGCCTCCGAGACTCCGCCCCGCGCCTCGTTCGAGTCGTCCACGGCCTCCGCGGGCACGTCGAAATCCTCACCGAGCTCGTCATCCGATTCGATTACGGGTCGGTGATCCCGTGGGTCCGGCGAACGCCCGACGGGGGCATTCGCGCGATTGCCGGCCCGCACTCTCTGCGGGTGCACTGCGACGTCCCGCTCAAAGGCGAAAACATGACGACCGTGGCTTCGTTCGACGTCGTCGAAGGTCAGTCCGTCGCTTTCGTCATGTCATGGCACCCCTCGCACGTCGAGGAGCCGGACAACGTCGATGCGCTCGCGGTGGTGGCCGAAACCGAGCGCGCATGGAGAGAATGGGCGTCGCAGTGCACTTATCGAGGCCCATGGCGCGACGTCGTGCTGCGCTCGCTCGTGACGTTGAAGGCTCTGACACACGCTGCGACCGGAGGCATCGCGGCTGCACCGACGACGTCGCTGCCGGAGCGCTTGGGAGGAGCGCGCAATTGGGATTATCGCTTCTCCTGGGTTCGAGATGCCACATTCACGCTTCTTGCAATGGTTCACAACGGTTTCCACGAGGAAGCGCGGGCGTGGCGGGAATGGCTTCTGCGGGCCGTCGCCGGTGACCCGTCGGAAATGCAGATCATGTATGCCATCGACGGCGACCGCCGGCTCGAAGAGCAAGAGATTCCCTGGCTCCCTGGATACGAGGGATCCCGCCCGGTCCGTATCGGAAACGCCGCCTATCGTCAGCGCCAACTCGATATTTACGGCGAAATCATGGATGCCCTTTACCAGTGCCATCGATTCGGCATCCCGTCCTCGGACGACGCTTGGGACGTGCGAAAGAAGATACTCGAATTTCTGGAGGGCTGTTGGAGCCGCCCCGACGAAGGAATCTGGGAGGTCCGGGGTCCCCAGCGTCAGTTCACCCACTCGAAAGTCATGGCGTGGGTCGCCTTCGATCGCGCGGTCCGCCGCGTCGAGCGCGTCCCGGGAAGCGGCCCCGTCGAAAAATGGCGGGACGTGCGAGACCGCATTCGAGAGGACGTCTGCCGCAACGGTTACGACAGCGAAGTCGGTTCGTTCGTCCAATATTACGGCGGCAAGGAACTCGACGCGAGCTTGCTCTTGATTCCACTCGTCGGCTTCTTGCCGGTCACCGACGAACGCGTTCGAGGAACGGTACACGCTATCGAAGCACGCCTTTTCCAAAACGGCTTCGTGCGCCGCTACGACAGCACCCGGAAAGTTGACGGACTGCCCGAGGGCGAGGGCGCATTCCTTCCTTGCAGCTTTTGGCTGGCCGACAACTGGTGCTTGCTCGGCCGGCACGACGAGGCGCGGGATCTCTTCGAGCGCTTGGTCTCTGTCTCGAACGACGTCGGCCTTCTCTCCGAGGAATACGATCCGCATTCCGCCAGGCTCGTCGGCAACTTTCCGCAAGCGTTTTCGCACGTGGCCTTGGTCAACTCCGCCCTTCACATGTGCCAGCAGCGGGCCACACGTCCACCGCCATGAAGCGCACGCCATACCGCCGGTGTCGGCGGCGAGCCTCGGGAGCCCCGTCGAACCGCAGCGACCCAGTCGGGCCGCCGACGAGCCCGCATCGGACCGCGCAGTCGGGCCGCCAACGCACCGGCCGCGTCGGACCGCGCAGTCGGGGCCGCCCAGCGCGCCGCCCGCACGGAAGAAGACGCGCCGGCCGCTGAACGCAGCGCCGGCCGCACAAGAGGCGACGGGCGTCGTCGCCCATCGGCCGCAGCGGCGCGTCGTGCCGACGTCACCTGGGGCCGCCTTTCGGGCCGGAACGCCCGGACGCGCGGGCCGGGCACGTGCGGGCCTGCCACTTCGTGGCAATTTGCCTCCCGACGTGCGCCTCACGGCGTCGAGGCGCATTCCTCACAATACGGCGCTGTGCGGAGGGCCGAACGGAGGAGCGGCTGAGGCGCGCCGATTGCAGTGCCAGGCCGCGCCCAGAAAACGATGCGGCCGCTCTTTCCGATTTGGTCGGACAGCCTGTTCCGGCTCTGCCTGGTCGTCGCCGCGACGGGCTTCGTGGCCACGGCCACGCTGACGATTCTCTGGGCTCGCACGCCTTACGCCACGAAAGAAGACGAGCCCGTCCAGCAACCCATCGAATTCGACCATCGCCACCACGTGCGCGACGACGGCATCGATTGCCTCTATTGCCATTACGAGGCTCAACGATCGAAGTACGCCGCCCCGCCCCCCACGAGCGTCTGCATGAATTGCCATAGTCAAGTCTGGCAAGAATCGGAGCGACTGGCTCCCGTACGCGCCAGCTGGTTCGACGACCGGCCGCTGCGATGGCGGCGCGTCCACCAGTTGCCCGCATTCGTCTACTTCGATCATTCCGCGCACGTAAGCCACGGGGTCGGCTGCGCCGAGTGCCATGGGCGCGTCGACTTGATGGCGCAGGTCCACGCGGTCGCGCCGCTGACGATGGAGTGGTGTCTCGATTGCCACCGCGATCCGGACCCGCACCTGCGTCCGCTCTCGGAGATCACGAACATGGAATGGCACCCTGCGGGCCCTCGCCGTGAAATCGGCGCCCGCGTGAAGCGTGATCTCCACGTGCAGCCGTCTGTCCAATGTACGACCTGCCACCGGTGAGGAGGAAACGTGGAGGATCATCCCTGGCGCGGACCCCGTGAGCTCAAATCGCGAAGGGCTGCGCCTTGCCCCGAGTTTCCTCCCCTGGCAGCCGCACCCCCGGAGGTCACGCGGCGAAGCCTTTTGCAGCTTCTCGGCGCGAGCGCGGCGCTGGCGAGCGCCTCCGGATGCAGCCGAGGACCTGCAGAAGACATCGTTCCTTACGTCAATCAGCCGCCCGATGTCACGCCGGCGGTGCCTACGCAGTACGCGACCGCGATGACCATCGGCGGCTACGGCGTCGGCATGATTGTCGAGAGCCACGAGGGGCGCCCGACCAAGGCCGAGGGCAACCCCGCGCACCCCGCCAGCGCGGGAGCGCTCGGCACCTTCGAGCAGGCCAGCGTGCTCTCGCTCTATGACCCGGCCCGGGCCTCATCGCTGACGTACCGAGGAGAACCCTCGACCTGGGATGCGTTCGTCAGCGCCGTCACCGCGGACGCACCAGCCGGCAAGCACGTCCACCTGCTGATGGAACCGACCTCGGCTCCGCATCTGGTCGACCTCATCGAGCGTGTGCGTGCGCGAGGCGACGTCATCGTCCATTTCGATGTGCCTCTTTCGCGCGCCCAAGTGTGGAATGGATCGAAGCTGGCGTTCGGACGCGCCATCGAGCCGCACTGGCATTTTGCCAGAGCGGACGTCGTGCTCGCGCTCGACGCGGACTTTCTCGGCATGAGCACGTCGCCCGCGGCGTGGGCGCGCGACTGGGCGAAGCGACGCCGCATTCAGCGCCCCGAAGACCCGATGAGTCGCCTCTACGTGGCCGAACCGCGCCTCTCGGTCACGGGGATGGCCGCCGACGAGCGACTGCGCATTCAAGCGCGCGAGGTCCGAACGCTCGCTGCGGACGTTCTCAGCGCAATCCTCGCTCTCCCCGACCCCGCACATGCGTTCGGCGGACCGGCGGCGCCTGCGGTTGCTGCCGTCGACCGCGCGCGGCAGGTCGCACGCGCCCGGTCGGCGGCTCCCTCGGCGTACGCCGACTGGGTGCGCGCCGTGGCACGCGACCTGGAGCGCCATCGGGGCTCGAGCCTCGTCCTGGCCGGCGACGGTCAGCCCCCCGAGGTGCACGCCCTCGCACACGCGATGAATGACTGGCTGGGCAACTCGGGGACGACGGTCACCTACGCGCCCTCGGCCATCTTCGAGGCGGGGCAGGACAGCCACGGCCTCGATGCGCTCGTCCGCGCCATCGACGCAGGCGACGTCGCCGCCCTCGTCGTCATCGGCGGCAACCCCGTTTACACGGCGGCGCGCTCGCTGGACCTGACGCGGCGGCTCCGGTCGATCGCGACCTCCGCATACGTCGGATCGTATGAGAACGAGACCGCGTCGGCATGCTCCTTTTTCGTGCCCGAGGCCCACTTCTTGGAGAGCTGGAGCGATGTCCGCGCGCTCGACGGCACCCCGTCCATCGTCCAGCCGCTCATTCGGCCGCTCGGCGCAGGCAAGACGGCGGGGCAAGTGCTGGCCGCCTTCGTCGGCCGGTCGTCGGCCAAGGCCCGCGATCTCGTCGAAGAATACTGGCGCCAAAGCGCGTCCGGCGACTTCGCGGGCTCTTGGCGACGCGCCCTGACGCGCGGAATCGTTGCCGACATGGGGGAGACGCCGACCGTGACCGCCGTCCGAATGGATTGGGACGCCGTCGCGCGCGAGCTCGCCGTGGCGCCCGTTGCCCGGGTGCCGATCGAGATCGTCTACTTCGCCGATTCGAAGGTCTACGACGGCCGCTTTGCCGACAACGCGTGGCTTCAGGAGCTCGCCGATCCGGTGACCAAGCTGACGTGGGACAACGCGGCCCTCATCAGTCCGGCGACGTCGTCTCGTACGAAGCTTGCTACGTCTGACCTCGTCGACATCGAAGTGCGTGGGCAGGCCGTACGAGCGCCCGTCCTCGTCGTCCCGGGAATGGCCGATGACGTGGTGTCCATCGCCCTCGGCTATGGCCAGACGAGTCCCGGGCGCCTTCCGCACGGCGTCGGAGCCGACGCTTATCGGCTGCGCGATCCGCAGGCGCCATGGTTCGACGAAGCGCGGCTGACGCGTGCAAGCGGGTCCTTTCGCCTCGCCCTCACCCAAGAGCACTGGTCGATGGAGGGCCGCCCCATCGTCTTGCGACGTACAGTCGACGAATATCGCCGCGATCCGCGCTTCGCCGTCTCCGCGAACGAGACCCCGCGGCGACTCTACCTCTTGCGGCCGAATGGCAAACATCAATGGGCCATGACGATCGACTTGAACGCGTGCACCGGCTGCAGCGCGTGCGTCGTAGCCTGCATGGCTGAAAACAACATTCCTGTGGTCGGCAAGTTGGGAGTCGCGAACAGCCGGGAAATGCAATGGATACGCATCGACCGCTATTTTCTCGGTAGCCCGAACGATCCGAAAGCCGTCGTGCAGCCGATGCTTTGCCAGCACTGCGAGGCCGCTCCGTGCGAGTACGTATGCCCGGTCAACGCGACCGTGCACAGCGACGACGGCCTGAACGAGATGGTCTACAACCGGTGCGTCGGAACGCGCTTCTGCAACAACAACTGCCCCTACAAGGTCCGTCGATTCAACTTTTTCAATTACAACGTCGACAAACCTCCGACGCTAAAACTCGCGATGAATCCAGACGTCACGGTGCGCGCGCGCGGGGTGATGGAGAAATGCTCGTACTGTGTTCAGCGGATCCGTGAAGCGGAGATTCGCTCGCGCCGCGAGCAGCGTGGCCTGCAGGATGGAGAGATCGTCACGGCCTGCCAGCAGACTTGCCCGACAGGGGCGATCGTCTTCGGCGACATCGCCGACCCGACCACGCGCGTTTCGGAGAGCTATCGTAACCCGCGCCTCTACCAGGTGCTCGAGGAGCTCGGCACATTGCCCCGCACGCGGTATCTCGCGCGCGTCGTCAACCCGAACCCCGAGCTCGCCCGCTCATGATCGCGCCCGCGTTCGAGCTTTTGCCCGAACGACCGACGGGCGGCGAGCCGGTGCTGTTCCGGTCCGGCACGGACCTTGAGATCGCCGATGCGCTGCTCGCGCCCCTCTGGGTGCCGTGGCCCTGGTTCAAGTACGCGCTCGCCGCGACGGGGCTCGGTGCCGCCGTTCTGTTTCTCGCGCTCGCTTACACGATCACGACTGGGATTGGCCTTTGGGGAAACAACATCCCCGTCGCGTGGGCGTTCGCGATCACCAACTTCGTCTGGTGGATCGGGATTGGCCATGCCGGAACCTTCATATCGGCCATCCTTTTGCTCTTCGAGGTGCGGTGGCGAACCTCGATCAACCGCTTCGCCGAGGCCATGACGCTCTTTGCCGTCGTGCAAGCCGGGCTCTTTCCGGTCTTTCACATGGGCCGGCCGTGGTTTGCATACTGGCTGATCCCGTACCCATCCGAGATGGACGTGTGGCCGCAGTTTCGCTCGTCGCTCCCGTGGGACGTCGTGGCGGTGACGACGTACTTCACGGTCTCGCTGCTCTTCTGGTACTCGGGCCTCTTGCCCGATCTGGCGTTGACACGCGACCGGGCTAGAACGCTGGCAAGACGCCGGATCTACGGAATTCTGTCCTTGGGCTGGCGCGGCGACCTCACCCATTGGAGGCACTACCGAACGACGTACCTGATCCTCGGTGGCATCGCCACGCCGCTCGTCCTGTCGGTGCACACGAACGTCAGCTTCGACTTTGCCATCGCCCAGCTTCCCGGATGGCACTCGACCATCTTTCCGCCGTATTTCGTAGCCGGGGCCATCTATTCGGGATTCGCAATGGTCTTGCAGCTCATGATTCCAGCGCGCGCCATATTTGGGCTGAAGGACGTCATCACGAAAAATCATCTCGACAACATGGCGAAGATGCTCCTCGTGACGGGGTGGGTGGTCACGTACACGTATCTGGTCGAGCCGTTCATCGCCTGGTACAGCGGCAACCCCTACGAAATGTACGTGGTCCTTCACGACCGGCCCCTCGGGCCCTACTGCTGGGTGTACTGGGGGGTCATCTTTTGCAACTGCGTCGCCGTGCAGTCGCTCTGGTTTCGCCGCCTGCGCCTCAGCCCCGTGGGCCTCTTCGTCGTGTGCTGCTTCATCCAACTCGGCATGTGGTCCGAGCGCTTCATGCTCATCGTAACCTCGCTTCACCGCGATTTTTTGCCCTCGAGCTGGCACCTTTACACGCCGAGCTGGATCGATTGGACGATCCTTGGCGGGACTTGCTGCTTCTTTCTATTTCTATTTTTATTGTTTCTCCGATTCTTCCCGTTCATCCCCATTTCGGAGATTAATGAAATGCGCCACGAGATAGCCCGGGATCAGGCACTCGAGGAACGGGTGGTCCGCCTCGATGCAGGCGGACGGCGGGTCGCGCTGGGAGACCGACGTGCATAGTGCGCCGAATACCGGACGACGCGGGATGCGAGAGGGGAAGCCCGCCGCGTCGGCCCGCGCCCTCCTGGCGGAGTTCGATTCACCGGATGCGCTCGTACGCGCGTACCTCGAGATGGAGGGACGCGGCTACGTCCGTCTTCGTTCGTGGACGCCGTATCCAGTACCGTCGCTCGTCTCACGCCTGCCGCCGTCACCGATTCCGTGGTGGATGATGACGGCGGCCATCGTCGGGGGAGGGCTCGGCTACCTGATTCAGTGGTGGTGCAACGCCCGATCGTTTCCCATCGACGTGGGCGGTCGACCGCTCGATTCGGTCCCGGCCTTCGTGCCGATCGCGTTCGAATCGGCCGTCCTCGCTTCATCGGTGACCGGGTTTTTGGCCATGCTCGGGTTGAGCGGCCTACCACGCCTGCACCATCCCGTCTTCGCGGTCGACGGTTTCGAGCGAGCCTCGGTCGACCGCTTTTGGCTGGGC
The DNA here is from genome assembly GCA_050013115.1 of Polyangiaceae bacterium. Classification (GTDB taxonomy): domain Bacteria; phylum Myxococcota_A; class Polyangia; order Polyangiales; family Polyangiaceae; genus Palsa-1150. The sequence goes on along the minus strand of JBEKFX010000004.1, from coordinate 61,056 downwards.
ATCGACGAGGCGGACCCCGCGTTCGACGATCGCGTCGCCGACGATCTCGCGCGCCTCGGAGCCCTGCGCTGCGAGCGCATCGGAGACATCGCATGACGGTTGCGCCCGCCCCATCGAGCGCCGCGATTCGGAGGGCGCCGTCGATCATCCGGGCAGCCGCCTGCGCACGAACGATCGCGCTCGCGTCGGCGTTCGTACCCGCACTCGAGGCGTGCCGGACCGAGCAGACCCTCGTCGAGCCCGATCCGCACCTCGAACGGATGCTCCGGCAGGAGAAGCGCTCGGCGTATGAAGACGATTCCGTGTTGCCGAATCGGATGGCGATGCAGCAGCCGCCCGACGGAACCTTGGCGACCGAAGCGACGGGCGCGCCCCTCGTCACGACCGGCGTGGCCGGCGAAAGATGGGTCGATCGGGTACCGATGGCACTCGATTGCACGTTCTTGGAGACCGGGCGGAGGCGCTTCGACGTCTTCTGCGCGACCTGCCACGGAGTGCTCGGCGATGGCGTGAGCATCGTCGCATCGAAGATGGCGCTTCGCAGGCCGCCCAGCCTGCACGACGCCCGGATCGCCGCGTATCCGCCGGGCCGCGTGTTCTCGACGATCCGCCTTGGTTATGGGCTCATGCCTTCTTACGCCGTACAACTTTCCGTGCGCGACACCTGGGCCGTCGTCGCGTACGTGCGCGCGCTCCGGCTATCGCGGGGAGCCAAGGTCGCGAACCTTCCGCCGGACGTCCGTGCGCGCCTCGCCACGGAGGCACCATGACGGCGAGCGCAGAGCCCGTGCCGATGTCGAGCGGCGCCCCCGAATGGGTCGACCCGCGCCCTTTCGTCGCCCGATCGCTCGCCGCCGCGGCCGTGGGCCTTGGCCTTCTCGTCCTCGGGCTCGTCGTCGACCCCCGTCGCACCTATTTTTCGTACTTGCAGGTGTGGACCTTCGGAACGACCGTTTGCTGGGGCGGCCTGGTCCTCCTGATGGTCGACCACGCTTCCAAGGCCAGCTGGATGGTCGTGACGCGCCGCATGGCCGAGTCGATCGTCGCGGCGCTCCCCCTGTACTTGGCGCTCTTCGTGCCGATCGCCTTCGGCCTGGGCTTTCTTTATCCCTGGGCCGAGCGCGGCGGCCGGCTCGATCCCGGCCTTCTCCGCGCCATCGAGCACAAGCGTTCGTACTTGAATCCGGCGTTCTTCGTCGTGCGCACGATCGGGTATTTCGCGGTCGCCATCTCGATCGGCGCACTTCTGCGGCGCTGGTCGAAGGCCAACGACACCGCCCCTCGTCTCATGTGGGTCCGTCGAATGCGCATGCTGAGCGGCGCTGGGCTTCCGATCATCGGATTGACGCTCACCTGGGCTTCGTTCGACTGGACGATGTCGCTCGAGCCCGACTGGGTTTCGACGATCTTCGGCCTCTATTACTTCGCGGGAGCCTTCGTGGGCGCCATCGCACTCGTCTGCGTGATGCTCCACCTTTTCCGGATGCGTCCTTCGCTGGGTCTCTGCGTGACGCCGGATCACGCGCAGGCGATGGGCCGCATCCTCTTCGCCATGATCTGCTTCTGGGCCTACCAGGCATTCAGCCAGTTGCTCATCGATTGGATCGGCGACATCCCCGAGGAAATTGGATATTACAAACTCAGAACGACCGGCACATGGTGGGGCGTGACGCTCCTTCTCATTTTCGGTCACTTCGTCGTGCCCTTCTTTGCGCTCATCCAAAGGAAGTACAAGCGCCGGACCCGCTATCTCGCCATCCTCGGCGGCTGGATGTTCTTGATGCATTTCGTCGACGTGTACTGGCTCGTGATGCCGAACGTCGACCCCGCCGGAGTGCGCCCCCATTGGCTCGATCTCGCCGCGGTTCTCTTCGTCGGCGGGCTCTCGAGCGGGTGGATCGTGAACCGCTACTTCCACCTCGCGCCCCTCCCGATCCACGATCCGGAGCTCGCGGCCGGACTGAGCTACGAGGCTTCGCGATGAATGGCGAAGCGGGCCGTCGTTTCGACGGTCTTGACGAAGGCCGCTCGGTGAGCACGAGGGGGCGCGAGGGGGCGAATCCGCGCTGGCTCGTCACGGAGGAGTTCCGATGAGCGACGAAGCAAGCCGTGGCCCCGACTCTTTCGACGTGCGCCAGGAGGACGACGAGATCTCCACGCGCCTTCTGGCGACGACCGCGGTCATCGGCGTCGCGGTCGGCGCCGTGGGCGTTTTCTTCGCTGGAGCGCTTTTGGCGGCCGAGACCGGGCGTCTGCGGCCGACGGCAGCCGGACCCCTTGGACAGACGGCGGCCTCGCGGACCATCGCCAACATCGAGCAGACGCCGGTGCTCGACACGAAGGTGGGGCTCGACCTGCGGGCCCGGCAAAGCCGCGAGCTCGAAATGTGGCGGTGGGTCGACCGGGACGGCGGCATCGCATCGCTGCCCATCGAGGTGGCCATCGACATCATCGTCTCCGAGGGGGCCCGGTGAATCCGTTCCTGCTCGGGCTCCTCGACCTGCCCCCGGAGGCCTCGACGTTCGCCGCGGCAATCGACCTTTTGCACATTTGCGTCATCGCAACGACGATGGTCGGAGCCACGTTCGTCTTCTTGCTCGCGCTTTACTTTCTGTTTCGCTATCGCCGGCGCCCGGGCCGGGAGTTGTCGCCCCGGCTTTCGACGCCGCTGCGGGCCGAACTCTCGATCATCGCGGCGCTGCAAATCCTCTTTCTCGGCTTTTGGGTGGTCGGGGCGATTCAATACAATCATTTGATGTCGCCGCCGGCCGGCGCGATGCCGATCTACGTGACCGCCAAACAGTGGATGTGGAAGTTCGCGTATCCCGACGGACGCTCATCGATCGACGTCTTGACGGTTCCCGTGAACCGGCCGATCAAGCTCGTGATGACGTCGCGCGACGTCATTCACAGCTTCTATGTTCCGGCCTTCCGCATGAAGCACGACGTCGTGCCCGGCCGCTACTACGCGGCCTGGTTTCAAGCGACAACGCCGGGCACGTTCGACCTCGACTGCACGGAGTACTGCGGCCTCGACCATTCGCGCATGCTCGGGAAAATCCGAGTCTTGTCTTCGAGCGACTACGAACATTGGCTCGAGAGCCATAAAGTCCGCACGCTCCACGCCTCGGACGCGCCGAACGAACCTGGAGGGCTATCGGGCAATGACGCGAGCGACCTCGCGGACGCCGGCCGCTCGGTCGCGGCTCGCCGCGGCTGCCTCGCCTGCCACACACTCGACGGGCAACCGCACATCGGTCCGACTTGGGCTGGCCTCCTCGATTCACCGGTAAAACTGACCGACGGCAGCACCGTCGTCGCCGATGAAGCCTACTTGACGCGATCGATGATGGATCCGCAGGCGCAAGTCGTCGATGGCTACAAGCCCGTCATGCCGACCTACCGCGGCATTTTGCAGCAACCCGAGGTCGCCGCATTGCTGGAGCTCATGAAAGCGGTCGCGATTGACCCCGATCCCAGGAGCGTCGAGCTGCCGAAAGTCACCCCCCTGACGGTCGGCGAGCGAGAGGAGCCGAAGCCATGACCACCGTCGATGCCGGACTGCTGCCGATTCCGCGCGAAGGCCCCGCGGACGCGCGCGCGACGTACTTGAATGTCGCGCACACCGTGGGGTCCTGGGCCCTGACCACCGATCACAAGCGAATCGGCGTCATGTACCTCGTGACGACGAGCTTCATGCTCGGCCTCGGCGGCCTGTTCGCCCTCGTGCTTCGCACCGCCCACCTCACCCCCGGCGGCACGATCGTCGGCGCCTACACCTACAATCGCATGTTCACCATGCACGGGATCGTCATGGTCTGGCTTTTCATGATCCCCTCGATTCCCACGGCGTTCGGCAATTTTCTTTTGCCCATCATGCTCGGCGCGAAAGACGTCGCGTTCCCGCGTCTCAACCTGCTGAGTTATTACATTTACGTCTCCGGCGCATTCTGGGTGCTCGCCGCACTTTGGATGGGCGGTTGCGATACCGGGTGGACGTTCTACACGCCATACAGCGCCCATTCGCCGAGCGCCGTCGTTCCCACCGTGCTCGGCATTTTCATCCTCGGTTGGTCGACGATCGCCACGGGGGTAAACTTCATCGTGACGACCCATACCATGCGCGCCAAGGGCATTGGCTGGTTCCGAATGCCGCTTTTCGTGTGGACGATCTACGGCACGAGCATCATCCAAGTGCTTGCAACGCCTGTGCTGGCGATCTCCGTCGCCATCGTCGGCCTCGACAACTGGCTGGACTGGGGCCTCTTCGACCCCGCCCGCGGCGGCGACCCGGTGCTCTACCAGCACCTCTTCTGGTTCTATTCGCATCCGGCCGTCTACATCATGATTCTCCCGGCGATGGGGGTCGTCGCGGAGGTCGTCACGACGTTCAGCCATCACAACCCGGCGTCCTACAAGGCCATCGCCTATTCGACGCTCGGTATCGCCTTCGTCGGCTTCCTGACGTGGGGGCATCACATGTTCGTTGCCGGCATGTCGCTGTTCGATGCAGGCGCCTTCGGCGTGCTTTCGATGCTGGTGGCGATTTTCAGCGCGATCAAGGTTTTCGCGTGGGTGCTCACGATGCGGCGAGGATCGATCACGGTTCGGACGCCGCTCCTCTATTTTTTTGCGTTTCTCTTTCTCTTCATTTTCGGGGGAATGACGGGCGTCGCCGTCGCCACCCAGAGCCTCGACGTCCACTGGACCGACACCTATTTCATCGTTGCGCACTTTCACTTCATCATGGTCGGCGGAACGCTGACGGCTTGGCTGGCCGCGCTCCATTACTGGTTTCCGAAGATCACCGGACGCATGTACTCCGAGACCTGGGGGGCGACCGGGGCGGTCTTGGTCTTCACGGGTTTCTTCATGACGTTTTTCCCTCAATTTTTGCTTGGCAACGCGGGCATGCCGCGGCGCTATTACGAATATGCACCGGTCTTTCAGCCGCTGAACGTCGTCTCGACCGTGGGATCGTGGATTCTCGGAATCGCGCTGGTCATCACGCTCGCGGCCCTTATCGTCGCGCTCTTCGTCGGTGAACCAGCCACGGCGAACCCGTGGGATTCGCGGAGCTACGAGTGGTACACGCCGTCGCCACCCCCGAAGCACAACTTCACCCGCGAACCCTCGTTCGATCTCGATCCCTACGACTATTCGGTACCTTTCCCCGGCGAAGCGGGAATCCGCACGATCGCCGAACGTCTGGAGGAGGCCCGTGGCTGACCCGACCGAAGGGCCGTTTGCGAAGCCCCACCCGCCGGGTGCCAGCCCGAAAGCGGCGGAGCAATTCGAGAATATCGAGAGGCAAGCGCAAGCAGCGCACCTCGGCATGTGGGTTTTTCTCGCAAGTGAAATTCTCTTCTTTTCGGGCCTCTTTGCGCTCTATTCTGCATATCGGATCGAACACCCCGCCGGCTTTGGCTTGGGGGTCGAGCACAACACGATCGTGTACGGCTCCTTGAACACCGCGGTGCTGCTCGCAAGCAGCTACACCGCGGCCCTCGCCGTGCACGAGCTGCGATTGGGCAAGAACAGGCAATCCGCGATCCTCGTGGCATCGACCGTCTTTCTCGGACTGTGCTTTCTCGTCATCAAGACGCTCGAATACCTCAAGCATTTCAGCGACGGCATCTACCCGGGGGGACAAGGCACCTTCTTCGCCGATCATACGGAGCCCGGAACGAAAATGTTTTTCACGCTCTACTTCTGCATGACCGGACTTCACGCTCTGCACGTGATGGTCGGCATGGGGGTGCTGACGTTCTTGCTCTTCAAGATCGCCCGGCGAAAGATCGGCGACTGGGCGCCCCACCCGCTCGCGCTCGGCGCCGTCTACTGGCACCTCGTGGACGTCGTGTGGATCTTTCTTTGGCCGCTTTTCTATTTGATTCCAGGAAACGCCCGATGACCGCGCAGGCTCGCGAGAAGTCGGCCTTTGGGCTTCTGTTGACGCTCGTCGCGCTGTTCGCCTTGGCAGGCTTGAGCCTCGGACTCCGCTTTGCCCACCTCGGCGGCTGGGGCTACGGAGTGGCCCTCGGAATTGCCGCAGCGAAGGCCGTGCTCGTCGCGGTCTTCTTCATGGAGATCCTCGCCGAAAAGCCGGCCGTCGGCTTCGGCGTCGTGGCGGGCTTGCTTCTGCTTCTCATCCTCCTCACCTTCGTCGTCGGCGACATCGTCACCCGCACCGTCCCACCTCTGTCGAACCCGCCGGGCACCGCCGGACGGTTTCGCGGTTGACCTCGAGCGGCCGAGCTGATTCGAGGCCTTTCAGCGACGGTCCGATCCGCCGCTGCACCCGGTCCGACGGCCTTCTTTAGAAACGTCCGCACGGGCTCGAGCGAGGTCACACCGGCCTCCGCGAGGCGCGGTGAACGGCTCCGGTCTACTTTATGGAGTAACTTGTAGGAGTGCGGATTGCAGACCGCATGCCCCGCGATGCCACAGCCACCTCACGAAGTTGACTCACGACGCCGGGCTGAGCGGGTTGCGCTCGGCATTTTGCTGGGCCTCACGTTTCTCGTCGTCGCGTGGATGGCAGCACCCCTGCTCGTCGGGCTGGCTCTCGGAACCGTCATGGGTTTCACGGCTCAGCCGTTCCACGCCCGACTGACGGCCCGCTTGGGCGACCGTCGAGCGCTCGCTTCGGCGATCGCGACACTGATGGGGGGCTTGGGCATGGTGGGCGTAGGGGCCGCCGTCGTCTTCGTCATCGTGCGCGAGCTCGCCGTCGCGACGGCCAGTCTCGAGCGGTCCATGGCCCAGGGCGGCGGCGACTGGGTCGGGCCCCACGCCGATCGCCTCCTGACCGCGCTTCACTTGCAGCGAGAGGTCGTCATCGCGCACCTGCGCGATCAATTGGACCGAATCGCCAATCTCGCCGCGCAGGCCGCGGGCGTCCTCGTGCAAGCGTCGGCCGGTGCGCTCCTCACCCTCGTCATGTCTCTCTGGACCATGTATTACGTGCTGGTCGACGGGCCGCGAATCGGACACCACATCGAGCGCCTGTTGCCGCTCGACCCCGTTCACACGCGGGCTCTCGTTCGGGAGTTCCGCGACGTAGGACGCCGAACATTCGTCGGCACGGTCATCGGGGCCTTCGTGCAAGGGGTGATGGCCTTCCTCGGCTTCGCGCTCTGCGGCATCCCCCAGGCGCCCACTTGGGGGGCGCTGCTCGCCGTCCTCTCGTTCATTCCGGTCGTCGGTGTTCTTCTTGTTTGGGTGCCCGCGACGATCTGGCTCATGACCTCGGGAGCCATCGTTCGTGCGGTGGTTCTCATCGGTTGGAACCTGATCTTCGTCATGGCGGCGAACGATTACGTCATCAAGCCCCGGCTCGTCGGTCGCGGAGGTGACTCCCACCCACTGCTCATGCTCGTCGCGCTCATCGGAGGGATCTCCGTCTTCGGAGTGGCGGGGGTGATTGTCGGCCCCGTCACGATGGCCCTTTTCGTCGCCACAGCTCGAATTTACGAGCGCGAACGTGAAGCGGAGTTCGAGGGCGAAGAAGAAGAAGAAGAAGGGGCGATGTCGCCCGGACCTCAGCCGCTAGGACCTCCGCCCGCCCGCCACGCACCCCCTCCCCCTTGATCACGAAACTCGATCACGAAACCTCAAGCACGCGCGCCGCGGATCGGAGCGCGGTACGGCCGCTGCATGTCGCAGTGCACTCCGGATGGAGGGTCGGACCATGAAGAAGTTGAGCGGCAAGCGCGTGGCTATTTTGGTGGCCGATGGTTTCGAAGCGGTCGAGCTAACAGGCCCCCGAACGGCGCTCGAAGACGAAGGGGCCGAGACCGAGATCATTTCACCCGTGCGCCAATGGGTGAAAAGTTGGCGGTTCACCGACTGGGGCAGAAAGCTGAAGGTCAACGTTCCTATCGATCGAGCAGACCCTCATCGCTACGACGCCCTGCTCTTGCCCGGTGGAGTGATGAACCCGGACAAGCTGCGTCTTTCGCATCCAGCGATCCAGTTCATTCGGAGCTTCGCCGCGTCGGGCAAACCCATTGCTGCAATCTGCCACGGGCCCTGGACGCTCATCGACGCGGGATTCGTTCAGGGCAAGACGATGACGTCTTGGCCGTCGCTGCAGACCGATCTCCGAAATGCAGGCGCCCATTGGGTCGACCAAGAGGTCGCCGTGGACTCGCGGCTCGTGACCAGCCGCAAGCCCGACGACATACCGGCGTTCAATCAATCGATGATTGCGCTCTTCGCCGAGCACGCCAGCCTGCGCGAGCGCCTGGAACAGCGCGCAACCTGACACCCGCGAAAGAAGGGCGCGTTCCGCACTGTCTGCACCGGCCTGAGCACCCGTTTCCCTGACGGGAGGGCGGGGCTATGACCGCGGCTCTCGAGTTTGCCGAAATCCCGGCGTCGGCCGACGACGTCCACGCCCCCCAAGCTTAGGACGCTCCGACGCCCGGATTCCGCTTCACCGCCTTCGGGCCGGTCTGTTTGCCGAAATCCCGGCGTCGGCCGACGACGTCCACGCCCCCCAAGCTTAGGACGCTTCGACGCCCGGATTCCGCTTCGCCGCCTTCGGGCCGGTCTTCTTGTTGCGCGCGTTGGGGGCGGAGCCGTTTGTACGAACGCCCTTCGAAGGCGCGTGGAGCAAGTCATCGGCGATCTGGGCCGCGCGATCCGTCTTTTCCCACGGAAACTCCGGCCGCCCGAAGTGCCCATAAGCGGCCGTCTTGCGATAGATGGGAACGAGGAGATCGAGCTCCTCGATGAGCGCTTTGGGCCGCATGTCGAAGTGCGATAAGATGTACGTTTCGAGAACGTCGTCGCCGACCTTGCCCGTACCAAAGGTGTTGACGTGAACGCCGACGGGCTGGGCTACACCGATCGCGTAGGCGACCTGGACTTCGCAGCGCTTCGCGACGCCCGAGGCGACGACGTTTTTCGCGATGAACCGGGCGTAGTAACAAGCGCTCCGATCGACCTTGCTCGGGTCCTTTCCGCTGAAGGCGCCCCCGCCGTGCCGGCCCATGCCGCCATAGCTGTCGACGATGATCTTTCGCCCGGTGAGCCCGCAGTCGCCCTGGGGTCCTCCGATGACGAAGCGGCCGGTCGGGTTCACGTGGATCTTGGTCCCCTTGTCGATGAGCTTTTTCGGAAGCGACTTGTCGATGACGAGCTCGATCACCGCTTCTCGCAGGTGCTTGTACTTGACCTTCTCGTCGTGCTGGGTGCTGACGACGATGGCATCGATGCGAACGGGAACGTCGTTCTCGTATTCGAGCGTCACCTGCGTCTTGCCATCGGGACGGAGAAAGTCGACGGCCTTTTTCTTACGAACCGCCGCAAGCTGCCGCGCGAGTGTGTGGGCGTACTGGATGGCGGCCGGCATGAGCTCAGGCGTCTCGTCCGACGCATAGCCGAACATGAGCCCCTGGTCGCCGGCGCCCTGCTCCTTGTGCAGGCCGTCTCCCTCGTTCACCCCCTGCGCGATATCGGGGCTTTGACGCTCGATCGCCGTCAGCACCGCGCATGTGGTCGCATCGAACCCCATGGCGGAGTCCACGTAGCCGATGTCCGAAACGGTACTGCGCACGATGGCCGGAAATTCAATGCGCGCGGTCGTCGTGATCTCCCCCGCGACGACCACCATTCCGGTCTTGGCCAACGACTCGCACGCGACGCGCGCCCGCGGGTCCTGCGCGAGAATGGCGTCAAGAATCGCGTCGGACACCTGGTCACACAACTTGTCCGGATGTCCCTCGGTGACGGACTCGGACGTGAATCGATAGCGGGACATGCAGTCTCCTTGGACGGACCTCAGTTACTCCGATTTGACCGAATCGCCAAGCTAGCGGTCGCCTCGCACCCGGTTCGACAGCGCCGGCGTGTTCGGGACGTCGGTCCGGGCCTCGCCCGCGAGCCCGCCTTCCGTGGGGGCGGTCAGGTCGCCCGCGCGAGCGTACCGATGGCCAGGGTCGCCGGCGGGTCGAACGCGAGCGGCCCGTGAGGACCTCCGAGCGAGTCGAAAAACCGCGCGGCCACGCGTTGGAACGCGTCTTCGCCGAGCTCCTCCCACACCCGTCGCCAGGTGCAACCGTCACGCATGGCTCGCACGAACGCCTCGGCGCTCTTGAAGCTCAACGTGTGGCGGACGACCGTGTGACGCACCATGTCGAGCCCGGCCCGTCGAAACAGCGAACACATGGCATCGCGATCGGTCTCCAGATGCGGATGAGGGCGAGGATAGTCCGGCGCCACGTCGTGCAGCGCAGACCGCAGACGCTCGAACGGTCCGTCGGCCTCGAACGGCCCCCACGTGATGATACCGACCTTGCCCCCGGGCGAGAGTTCCCCCGCCCAGGCACGCATCGCGTCTTCCTTCGAAGGAAGTTGCCACAGACCGAACGCGCAAACGACCGCATCCCAGGGCCCCCCAAAAGCGCGCGTGGCGTCGGCCAGCTCGCACTCGATTCGTGCCGGAACCTGGGCCCGCTCCACCTGCTCCCGGCAGAGCGCCACCATCACCTCGCTCCGGTCCGTTGCGCGAACGAACCCCGAAGCGCCGACGACCCTCGCCACGTGGAGCACCTCGGCCCCAGGCCCCGCGCTCGGGATGAGGACGCGGTCGCCCGGCCGGAGGCTGAGCTCTCGGACGAGGTCCGCGTGGTACGGCAGAAACCGCGGTACCCATTGCTCGAGATAACCGGGAGCAGCCGCGTCCCAGGGCGTCCCCATGACGGCGAAATCTAGCTCCGGAGGTTCCCCGAAGCGAGGGTCGCCCTTTTCAACGGATGCGCCTGGCATTAGTAGACACCGTTACTGACATGGCGGTTCCCATCGAGAATTCTGATGAATTTGCCCAACGGCACGTCGGTCCAAGCGAGTCGGATGTGGCCGCGATGCTGCGAATCGTCGGCGCTGAGTCGCTCGACGCGCTGATCGAGCAGACGATACCCACTTCGATTCGGCTGCGCCGCCCCCTCAGCATCCCGCCCGCCAAGACGGAACACGAGCTTCTCGAACACCTTCGGACGATTGCGGCAAAAAACGAAATATGGCGGAGCTACATCGGCCTGGGGTACGCCGACTGCATCACCCCGCCGGTCATCCAGCGCAACGTGCTCGAGAACCCCGGCTGGTACACCCAGTACACGCCTTATCAGGCAGAGATCGCGCAGGGACGTCTCGAAGCCCTGCTCAACTTTCAGACGATGGTGAGCGACCTCACCGGACTCGAAGTAGCCAACGCCTCGCTCCTCGATGAGGCGACCGCGGCGGCCGAGGCGATGCACATGCTCGAGTCATTCGCGGCGGGCGACGGCCGTCGCGTCTTCTTCGTCTCCGACGAGTGCCATCCCCAGACCATCGAAGTGCTTCGAACGCGAGCCGGAACGCATGACATCGACGTCGTCGTCGGAGACGCCGCTTCGGCATTCGACGCGCACCGTGGCGTGTTCGGGATTCTCTTGCAGTTTCCCGGGACGGACGGGGCCGTGGCCGATTGGGGCGCCCTTACCGCACGCGCACATGCCGAGGGAGCAAAAGTCGCCGTGGCCTGCGACCTGCTCAGCCTGGCCTTGCTCTCGCCACCGGGCGAATTCGGAGCCGACATTGCGGTGGGAAGCGCGCAGCGCTTCGGTGTGCCGATGGGCTACGGCGGACCTCACGCGGCTTTCTTTGCATGCCGGGCCGAGCTCGTTCGAAAGCTGCCGGGCCGCATCATCGGTGTCAGCGTGGATGCGCACGGCAAGTCGGCACTCCGCATGGCCCTTCAAACACGTGAGCAGCACATCCGCCGGGAGAAGGCGACGAGCAACGTTTGCACGGCTCAAGCGCTGCTTGCCGTCGTGGCCAGCATGTACGCCGTTTACCACGGTCCGCAGGGACTGCGCGCCATTGCCGCGCGGATCCACGGGTGCGCCTGCGCCTTTGCCCTCGGTCTGCGCAAGCTCGGCCTTCGCGTGGCCCACGCCCATTTCTTCGACACCGTTCGCATCGAAGGAGATGCCCCGCAGGTGACCGCCTGGATGGAGGCCGCAAAGGCTCGCCGGATCAACCTGCGGCGACTCGGCGACCGATCGGTGTGTGTGGCGCTCGACGAGACGACCGCGCCCGCCGACGTCGAGACCCTGCTGGCCGTCTTCAACGGAGGCCGCCCCCCCCCTTTCACGTGCGCGGAGCTTGCGCGCGAAGCGTCACCGGCGCTCGGCATCGAGCGAACGAGCGCGTACTTGACGCATCCGGTCTTCAACACCCATCGGTCCGAGACCGAGATGCTCCGGTACATGCGGACCCTCGAATCGCGCGACCTTTCTCTCGTCCACTCGATGATCCCGCTCGGCTCGTGCACGATGAAGCTGAACGCAACCGCCGAGATGATGCCGGTTACTTGGGCTTCGTTCGGCCGCATGCATCCGTTTGCCCCCGTCGAACAAGCGCTTGGTTACCAGGTCATCGTCAAGCAGCTCGAAGCCATGCTCGGGGAGATCACAGGCTTCTCGGCGGTGAGCCTCCAGCCGAACTCCGGAGCGCAGGGCGAGCTCGCAGGCCTCCTCGTCATCCGGAAGTACCATGAGAGCCGCGGCGCGAGCAGCCGCACGGTATGCCTGATTCCGGCCAGCGCCCATGGGACCAATCCGGCTTCCGCCGCGATGGCCGGAATGCAGGTCGTCGTCGTCGCGTGCGACGAGAAGGGTTACGTCGACCTCGGCGATCTCGCGAAGAAGGCCGCGGAGCACGCGGCGTCGCTGTCGGCCCTGATGGTCACGTATCCCTCGACGTACGGCATTTTCGAGGAAGACATCGAGCGCATGTGCGCCATCGTCCACGCGCACGGAGGCCAGGTCTACCTGGACGGCGCGAACCTGAATGCCCTGGTCGGCCTATGCAGGCCCGCCGACGTGGGCGCGGACGTCTGCCACGTGAACCTCCACAAGACGTTCTGCATCCCTCACGGGGGCGGCGGTCCGGGCATGGGACCCATCGGCGTCGCTCCTCATCTTGCCAAGTTCCTGCCGCGCCACCCGCTCGTCCCCGTCGGGGGCGAAGAGGGCATCGGACCGGTCAGCGCGGCCCCCTGGGGCAGCGCGAGCATCCTCATCATCTCGTGGGCCTACATCGCGATGATGGGGCCCGAGGGGTTGAAGCGGGCTACGCAGGTCGCGGTCCTCGGCGCAAACTACGTAGCCGAACGCCTGCATCCCCACTTTCCGGTGGCGTACCGCGGCAAACGCGACCGGGTGGCGCACGAATGCATCCTCGACACGCGTCTCGTCAAGCGCTCGGCCGGTATCGAAGTCGACGACATCGCGAAGCGCCTCATGGACTTCGGGTTCCATGCTCCGACTATGAGCTTTCCCATCGCCGGCACCCTCATGGTCGAGCCGACCGAAAGCGAATCGAAGGCCGAGCTCGACCGCTTTTGCGATGCCATGATCCAGATTCGCGCGGAGATCGGCGCGATCGAATCGGGTCGTCTCCCGCGCGACGACAACCCGCTCAAGCACGCCCCCCATACGGCCGAGGCCATCGCGACAAGCGCCTGGACCCATCCCTACTCGCGTGAGCAAGCCGCCTTTCCCGCGCCGTGGACCCGCACGCGGAAGTTCTGGCCTGCCGTCGGCCGGATTAACAATGCACAAGGCGACCGCAATCTCATCTGCACCTGTCCGCCGCTCTCGACGTATGAGGCCGACTGAGCCGACCCGAGCGTTCAGCGCGCCCGCTCATGTGGGGGCGGACCCGCGAAGCTTCGGCAGGTACCAGGGCACGCTGATGACGACGATTTGCGGCCCTCCCCGGTAAAGAAGCGCCTCTCGCAGGACCGTGGCGGTCTGTGTATCGACAAGGAAATCGTACCAGCGCCGCTCCATGAGCTCGGCCACGATGACGGCGACCTGACGATCCGGGTGTTCATGGGCAAGCCGTTCGACGTACTCGCGAAGCGGATCGAGCAAGCGTCGATATTCGGATCGGATGACGACCAGCCGGGGCGGCTCCTTCCCCTGGCTTCGGGCGGGGGCACACACGAGTGACGCCCAGCGGTCGGTCAAGTCGTCCACTGCCCGGTCCCCCGTCAGGATCTGGATGGCGATGACCTCGCGGGCGAAGCTGACGGCGAAGCGCAGCGCCTTGACCGAGACTGCGTTCCAACGCCGCATCGGCACGACGGCGATGGGCGGCCCGAGGGGACCAACTTCGAGAGGCGCGTCGGTTTGCGTGGATTGACGTACGAAATCGTTGTGGCGACGAATGCCGGCGAGCACGGCGATCGTCATGAGGACGAGCAGGACCGAGATCCAGGCGCCCTCCGTGAACTTGGAGGCCACGATGATGATGCACGTACATCCCGTACAGACTGCACCGAGCGCGTTCGTGAAGAGCTTGACGGGATGTCCACCTCGCCGCTGCCAGTGCGCGACCATGCCTGACTGGGACATCGTGAACGCGAGAAAGGCGCCGAACGCGAAAAGCGGAATGAGCGCGTCGGTGACGCCGCCGAAGACGGCGAGCATGAGGCCCGAGACGACGCCGAGCACGGTGATGCCGTGCGAGAAAGCCAGTCGGCGCCCGCGGTAGGCGAAGCTCTCGGGCAGAAAGCCGTCGAGGGCGAGCAGTCTGCACACGCGGGGAAAGTCCGCAAATGATGTGTTTGCCGAAAGCAAGAGAACGGCGACGACGGCGCCGATCGTGACCCCATACAGCCATCCGCGCCCGACGATCGCGGCGACGAGCTGGGCGAGAACCGTTTCGTAGCCCGGCTGGCCGGGCGGCGTCGCGCCGATGGCGTAAGCCCGGCAGTCGAAGGCGATCCCGATGAGCAGCACGACGAGAACACCGATGATCCCGCCGAGCGTCCGCCGGGCGCCACGCGTCGGCGGATCGTGGAAGATCGGCACGCCGTTGCTGACCGCTTCCACCCCGGTCAGTGCGGTGCAGCCATTGCCGAAGGCCCGCGCGAGAAGCCAGATCGACACGCCCTCGCCGGCTGGCGTGAGCCTCGGCGGCGCCACGACGGGAACCGGGTGGCCTCCGGTCGAAAGCGCCCGGGCGGCGCCAAGGGCGAGTACAAAAACGAGTGCGCCGACGAATGCGTACGTCGGAATGAGCCACGCGGCGCCGGTTGCGCGGACCCCACGGATGTTGACGAGAACGAGCACGAAGAGGAGCGCCAGACAAAGCCACAGCGTGAAAGGCAAGAGCGCGGGCGCGACAGAGACGAGAGCCCCCACGCCGGCTGCGATGGCGATCGCGACGTTGAGCACGTAATCGACGGAAAGTGCGGCCGCGGCAACGAGTCCGGGCCATGGGCCGAGGTTTTCCTTTGCGACCGTGTACGATCCTCCGCCGTTCGGGTAGGCGTCGATCGTCTGCCGGTACGAGAGATAGACGACGAGCAGCAGCCCGACGATGAGGAGGGTGATCGGCGTTAGGTGGGCCAGCGCGCCTGTGCCCAGCGGCAGAAGAATCGTCAGGAGCGCCTCGGGGCCGTACGCCGCGGAAGCCAGTGCATCGAGACCGAGAATTCCAAGACCGCGTACCGGACCGACGCGCTCGCCGTGCTCCTCTTCCGTGGCAAGGGGTCGGCCGAGGAGGACGTTGCCGATGACGGACATGGATGAGCTCGGTAAGCTCAAGACGTCGGGGACGGTGCCGCGTCGGCCGCGTTGCACACGGTCGCCAGGCCTGGACGCGATCGATCGGGAGTGAGAATGCCGCGCTCCGGCATCTCGACCAGCACAAGCGTCGTCGGGTCCCACTCGGGGGCCCCATCGGACCCGGGCACGTCCGTGGCGAGCACGTCGCTGGCGACGGTCCGGTCGGCGATGCGGACCGTCATCATCCCTCTTCTCCTCGAGGACATCCCGAAGGCGCTCGTTCTGATGGCTCCACCGCCAGCCGGCAAAAGCGACCGGCGTGCCAACGACGAATCACAATTCGGCAGTCCACCGCATCACGGCTTCCGACGCCCTCGGCCGTCCACCGGCGCCGCATCGCTCGAGTTCGTCGTCGACGAATCGAAGCGGACCTTCGCGTCGGTCGCCCGCCGGATTTCGATCGGTCGAGCCGGTTGGGGCCTCGCGGCGGAAAAAACGGTCAATGGCTGCGTGCAGAGAGCGCGCGCAGCCAGCTCGGTGAACGAGAAAGCCGAAATCGATTCACCCCGCAGCGGCCGGCGGTCCTTGGAGGATTCGCTCGATTGCAGCTTTGACCTCGGCGCTCGTCGGCTCGACCTGCGGCTCGAAGCGCGCGACGACGCCTCCGTCCTTGCCGATGAGAAACTTGTTGAAGTTCCACTTGATGGGGCCCGCAAACGAGGGGTTCGTCTCGGGGTTGGTCAGAAATTCGAAGAGCGGGTCGATTTGTGGGCCTTTCACCTTGACCTTCGAGAACATGTCGAACTTCACCCCGTAGTTCGTCTCGCAGAACGAGCGGATCTGCTCGTTCGTGCCCGGCTCCTGGGCTCCGAACTCGTTCGCGGGAAATCCGAGAACGGAGAGACCCCTCGGGGAATAGGTCTCATGCAGTTCCTCGAGCCCGCGATACTGGGGAGTCAAGCCGCACTGAGACGCCACGTTGACGACCAAAAGAGCACGGCCACGGTACGCACCGAGACTCTTGCTCTTGCCGTCGATCGTCTTCGCTTCGAAGTCGTAGATACCCTTGGACATGACAGTCACCTTCCAACGGCCATGGACGCGCGCCAGAAGAAGCATCGCATCTGCACGCACGCCTCTTTTCGGAGTAAAGGCCGGCGCGCGACGGCACGCAAGAGCGTTCGAGCTCCGTCAGGCGCAAAGGCGGGGTTCGGTGAGTCGAGTCGCGGCGGGGCCGCCCGAGCGAGTGATGCGACCCGCGCCCCGGCCGCGCCATCCGCTCGCACCGCCAGCATGAACCGTCCGTCGGCCCGGTCGCAAGGCGGGACTTTCGCAGCGACCGTCGCGTTTTGCGTGACAGGCGAGCGATGGCGCCGGGCTCGTCTGTCCTCTACCCTCGTCCGCGTGACGCTCCGTCGAACGGCTCTTTATCCCGAACATGTCGCACTCGGTGCCAAGCTCGTCGCCTTCGCGGGCTGGGAGATGCCCATTCAATACACTGGCATCGTCGACGAACATCAGGCCGTTCGCTCCGCAGCCGGCCTCTTCGATGCGAGCCATATGGGCGAGCTCCGCCTTCGCGGAGAGTTTTCGTCGCACGTCGTCGACTACCTCGTCACGACCGATGCGCGAAAGCTCTTGGACGGCCAGGCCATGTACACATGCGCGTGCAACGACGCGGGAACGATCCTCGACGACCTCATCGTATACCGCCGGGCCCAAGACGACTGGCTCATCGTTTGCAACGGTTCGAACCGGGCCAAAATGGCCGCCCATGTCGCCCATGCGGCAAAGGACCACTGCGATTTCGTCGACGAGAGCGATCGAACGGCGCTCCTTGCGCTTCAGGGTCCGCGTGCGTTCGACGTTCTCTCTCGACTCGGCAAGAGCGAGTCTGCCCTCGCGGACCTCGAGTCCTTTCACGTTCGGGATACGGCGGTTGCCGGTGTGCCGTGCACAACCGCACGGACGGGGTACACCGGCGAAGACGGGGTCGAGATCTTCTGCGACTGGAACGACTCGCCCCACGTTTGGCGATCGCTGCTCGAAGCCGGTGCCGCCCTGGGCTTGAAACCAGCGGGCCTCGGGGCGCGCGATACGCTGCGGTTGGAAGCGCGCCTTTCGCTCTATGGAAATGAGATCGACGAAACGACCAACCCGCTCGAGGCAGGGCTCGGATGGATCGTCAAGCTCGACAAAGAACGATTCGTCGGAAAAGTGTCACTCGAGAGCATCGCGCGCACCCCGCTCCATCGCAAATTGATCGGCTTCGAGATGGTCGGTCGCGGAATCGCTCGGCACGGCTACCGGCTGAAAGACGAAACCGGCCACGACGTTGGCTACTGCACGAGCGGAAGTCCGGGGCCGACGGTTGGCAAGAACATCGGGCTCGGGTATTTGCCGACGGCCATGGCAAGCGTCGGAACGCGCTTCGTGGTCGATTGCCGCGGCAAAGGCGTCGAAGCCGTCGTCGTTCGGACCCCCTTCTACAAGCGACCCAAAGGAACCATTCCATGAGCACCGACAACCCCGGCGATCTCCGATACACGAGGGACCACGAGTGGGTGCGCGCCGCCGCGGGCGAAGCGACGGTCGGGATCACGGCGTTCGCGGTCGAACAGCTGGGGGACGTCACCTTGGTCGACCTCGACGTGAAGGTCGGCGACGACGTCACGGCCGGCAAACCTTTCGGAACGATAGAGAGCGTCAAGACATTGAGCGACTTGTACGTCCCGGTGACCGGCCGAGTCTTGCGCGTGAACGGAGAGCTCGCCCAGAAGCCCGAGCTCGTCAACGAGGACTGCTACGGCAAAGCCTGGATGATCGTCATCGCTCCGAGCGACGCCAAGACCATCGACCGTCTCATGGATTCGGCCGCCTACGGCGAACACGTCAAAGCGAGCACCCACTGACGGGCTGAGCACAAGACGCCGCGCCCGAGGGCGGCGTCAGAAGCGCCGTCGAGCGCATGGGCCGTACCGCCGCAGGCCGGGCTTGTAGACGCGGAGAAAGCGGCGCTTAATGTGCGGACCGCGCCGCGTCGACGGCCACGCCCGCGAGGAGCCGAGCCGCGCAAGAGCGGCTGAAAGTCCTGCGCGGTGGGACCGTGACGGCTTGGATCCACCATGGTATTTGCAGCGCGTGCAAGGCGCGTTGAGGGTCGAAGACGACGGGGAGCACGCGCACGCTCAGCGGGGTCGCGCCGGTTTCGACGATGAGCCCCGAATCCGTTCGCGCCGGCCTTGATGTCCATGCGACGCTGGCGCCTCCCGCAAACCTGGATGGGCTGGACGCAGGCCGGGTCCACGGTCGTCGCCTGGGCGGTCATCCTGGCCATGGCGGCCTACGTCCTTTGGCCGACCTTCGCCAACCCGCGAATGCACGGCATTCACGACTGGGATCCGCAGGAGCTCTTCCGGTATCTTGTCTATAAGACGATCGTCCGCTTCCACCAGTTTCCATTTTGGAATCCGTACACGTGCGGCGGACACCCGATTTGGGCCGGCGTCGAAAGCGACTCGACGATTGTCTCCCCATTCCTTCCCGCCTATTTGTTTCTCCCACTCGGGATTGCGTTGCGGGTCGAACTCGTTGGAAGTGCGCTACTGTCCATCGCCGGGACGTGGTTTTTTGCCGGCCGCTGGACGAAGAGCCCTGCGGTACGCGCGTTCGTCGTCGTCGTCTTTGCCATCAATGGGCGCTGGACCCTGCAGGCAACCGCGGGGCATCCCTGGCACTATGCCTACGAACTGACACCTTGGACTCTGTATTTTCTCGATCGCGCCTTCAGTCGAGCGACGGGTGTTCGTTCACCGTCAAGCGATGTCTTCTTCGCCGGCGCCTCCATGGCCTTGATGGTCTACGTGGGCGGAATTTATCCGCTCCCCCAGACCGCGATCATCGTCTTACTTTATTCCGCATTTTACGGGACCGCGATACGCGATACGCGACCTGTCGTCTGCAGTCTGGAGGCCGCCATCGTGGCGGTGGTCCTTTCCGCGCCCAAGCTCATCCCGACGCTCGAGCTCTTCGGACGTTTTCCACGCCTCACCGACTCGCCGGAATGGATGGACCTGTCCGTCTTCGTGGCCATCCTCACGTCACCCGATCAGGATTTCTCCTCACGGCCTGCGGCCATCTCCCACTGGGGCTGGCACGAGTGGGGAATGTACATCGGTCTCGTCCCCTCGCTCGTCTTGGGGATCGCGGCCATCGTCGGCCGGGGGGACCGACTGAGCGCCCTCCGCTGGACCGCCATCGTCGTCATCCTGCTCGGCTTCGGCAGCTTTCACCGATACGCTCCGTGGTCGCTTCTGCACCAAGTCTCCATTTTCCGATCGCAGCACGTCCCGTCGCGATGGCTCTACCCCGGGCTGCTCCTCGCACTGGCCGTGGCGGCGCTCGTCCTCGAACGTGCCATGACCCTGTCTCGCCGCGTGCGCCCACTCGTCGAGGTGGCTGCCCTCGTCGCCGTCGCGTGGATTGCGCGCGACGTCGCGAAAGTGGCGCGCCTTCCCCTGGTGCACATGTTCACCAAGCCCGCGCCGCTGGCCAAGGAGTCGATGCAGCCCTTTCAGCTCGAGTATCACATGCCGCCCGAAATTGGCTATCCGAGCGGGGGCGAGTGGGCACCTCCGTCGCTCCCGCTCGCCATCGCCAACGTGGGCTGCACCGACTGCGGGACGTTCTTTCCTTTCCACAACTACTACCGGGACCACCTCAATCATGCGCCGGGGCTCGGTGCCCGCGGGCGCGGCGAGCCGGGGTATCGAGGAGACGCCTACGTGGTCGAAGGGACTGGCCACGCCGACCTTGCGAGCTTTACGCCGAACGAGATGGTGGTCCGGGTGAAGGGCGCCCGCGCGGGCGACCACGTGGCGCTCAATCAAAATTACGACCCGGGCTGGCTGGCGAACGAAGAGGCCGCACTGAAATGGGGCGAAGTACCCGCTGCGACGTTGAGCTCCTCCGACGAGACGGTGGTCTTCCGGTATCGGCCGAAGACGCTCTGGCTCGGGCTGTCGGTCTTCTCGATCGGCCTGCCTCTCGTCGTCGGAGCGGCCTGGCCGAAGCTCGGGCGCCGCGGCGTCAGGCGAATACTTCGAATGCTATCTCGGATACCGCTCGCTCGACCGCGGCGTCCGACGTGAAACGCACCGCGAAGCCGAGAGAGGTGAGCTTGTCCGGTCGGATTCGCGACCGGGGAACGTCTCCCGGCCACCCCTGCGTGCCCCCGCCATATTCGATTCGAGCGCTCTTGAATGGCGACGCCGCCACGCAGAGCTCCGCGATCCGCGCGACAGGGGTGACATCGGGAGGCGCTAGATTGTAGACGTTCAGTCGTTCGGGGGCGTGATCGAGCACATAAACGAGACCGGCGGCGCAATCCGTCACGTGCAAATACGGCTTTGCCTGCCGTCCGTCGCCGAGAACGTCGAGGTAGTCCGGGTGGGCCGCGAGCTTTCTGCAAAAGTCCAAAATGGCCCCGTGCGTCCCTCGTGCCCCCACCACGTTTCCGAAGCGGCAGATGTATCCGGTCATCCCGAAGCACTCCACGTACGCCGAGACGAGGGCTTCGCCGGCGAATTTGCTCGCCCCGTACAGCGAAATCGGCAGGTTCCCCAGATCATGTTCGGCGCAGGGCTCGGCGTTGTTACCGTACACGGTTCCGCTCGACGAGAAGACGAAGCGGCGAACGCCGGTGAGCCGGGCGGCTTCGAGCGCGTTGTAGGTCGCGATCGTGCCTTGCTCGACGTCGAGTCGGGTGCGTTCCAAGCCCCAGCGGGCTTCCGGATTGGCGGCCAGATGGAACACGACGTCGTGTCCTTTCATGGCGTGGGTCAGGGCCTCGAGGTTCAGGGCGTCGCCCTCGACAACAATCGCACGCCCGCTCGCGAGAGGCCCCGCGATGAAATCGCGCCGTCCGACGCTCAGGTTGTCGAACACGGTCACCGGACCGCGCTCGACCAGTAGGTCCACGAGATGGCTTCCGATGAAGCCCGCACCACCGACGACGAACGAGCGCATTACTTGATCTCCTGCCTATCGCCAAATACTTCGAGTTCGCTCAGCGCAAGGACGGTCTTGTTGACGGCGCGCACGCGTACGAAGCGCGCCTTCTCGTGATCCAAGTGCACAATCCACGGCGGAGAATGGCCAAAAGAAGTATCCCGCCGCGCAACGTCACTGAAATGCAAACCATCGACCGAGATCTGCACGATGAGCGGCAGATCTTCGTCGAACCAACCGTCGACACGGTTGTAGACTTTGATCGTGGTCAGCCGAAAGACGTGCTGGAGATCGACGGCGAGCCATGCCGAAGCGTCCAGTTGGGTCGCCGCCCCGTAGCTCGTGCCGACCTCGCCGTCGACGAGACCTTGAAAATCGCTCTGGCCCGGGAAGCTGCTGCTGCCCGTCACCGGCTTTCCGTATGCGAGATTCGGCCAGTACGTCGCGCTGACGGCGCGCTGGGCGATGAAGCCGGCCAAGAGAAGGATGCCTGCGATCCGTCCGACTCGACTGCCTTGCACGTTCGCGAGCGATCGCGCCTCCAGGCCGTGACCGAGCGCCGCGGCGGCACGCTCGAGTGCGCTTCTCGTCCGCTCGAGCTCATCTCGGTCGAGCCCATCAAAAAAAAGCGGATCCTCCGCGCGCACGGCCCCCCGCACCCGCTCGCGGTCGGCCTCCGGTTGCGCGTCCGAGACATCGGCCGGAACGTCCGCGATGCGACCGGCGAGCCAGTCATTCGTCAAAGCCTCGTCCGGAGCGTGGGCCAGCACGGCAAAAACTTGAGCGCGCAAGTACGCGCGGACGGCGTCACGAAAGAGGACACTCGCCGCGAGCGGGTCGCTGGCTTCGATGGCAGCCCGCCGGCGCCGATCGCCCGCTGCACGATGCAAAGCGATGCGCACGTGCTGCTCCGGGGCGTACGACCGGATCGTCCGCTCGGCCCGGCGAAGGAAAAAGAACTCGCCTATCGATGAAAGGGGAGACGGCACCGGCGACGACCTCAATCGAGCAGCGCGGCTTTGAGGTAAGCGACCCACTCGTGGGTCTTGCGATCGAGCGCTTGAAAGCGACCGCCGTCGTCCCAGTAAGCCCAGCCGAAGCCGCGCCGCTCGGCTTCGACCCGCGTCGTCTTGGTCCAGACGGCGCGCGAGCGAGGATCCCCGATGTCGTCTGCCCCGAATTCCCCCATGTAAACGGGCAAGTGGTGCCTGTCAGCCCAGATGCGCGCCATGTCGAGTTGTTCGGTGATTGCCTGCGGGCCGGACGGATTGCGCCCGGCCGGCTCCTCGTTATAGCGGGCGAACCAGTGCCGGACCCAGTCCACGGCAATCGCCGACTCGACCGGAACGATGGGAGTCGTCGGTGGTCCAGGGAAAACCACCCCGTGCGTTTGGTATTCGCGCCCCATCCATTCGGCTCCCTGATGGGTGAAAAGGATGGGCTGGTACATATGGAAACTGCCTACGATGTTCGGGTCGTCGTCCGGAACGACGAGCGTGTCCCTCAGGTTTTTCGCCGAGGCCCAAAACACGCCCTCGATGACCACTGTGCGCGACGGATTGGTCGCGCGCACGATCCGGAGCGCATCCGAGAGGATTCCGTTCCAGGTGTCCGCGGTGAGCGCCCCGTTCGGCTCGTTCAGCAGCTCGAAGGCGAGACCGGCAGGCCTCGACCGACAGCGCTCGGCAATTTGCCGCCAAATGGCGAGAAATCGAGCCCGATGGGCTTCGGGGTCGCCCATCAATTCCTCGTAGCCGTGGAAGTCGACGACAATCGCCAATCCGTTCGCCAGTGCCTGGTCGATGGCCCAATCGACGCGCTGGAGAAAGAGCGGATCGATCGGATAGGGAGGCGTCGGCGCCGCGTGTCCGTTGAAGCGCACGGGGAGCCGAACGTGGTCGAAGCCGGCGTGAGCCACGGCGACGAAATCGGCGGCGCTGAGGACCACGCCCCAGGCCCCCTCGGTCGGGGCCTCGAGGGCATCGCCGAGATTCAGACCGCGCATGAGGTGCGGGGCTTCCCGAACGGCCGCCGGGCGAATCGTCGCCGCGGAGTGGGCCGGCGCCGCCGTCGGCGAACACGCCGCCGAAGAGGTCGCCAGCGCGATCGCGACGGTGCGAAGGACCTTTTGGGTCGTCATCGGCCCCGCAGCATAGACGGTGGCGAGGCACGTTGCAGACGCTAATCGCCCAAAGTGGCGTTCTGGGACTCGATGACCCTCGATGTTCTCGGCACCGCGCTCTGCGTCACGACGACCAGAGCGCCGCAAAGAATCAATCCGCCCCCGATGATGGCGCTCGGGCCCAAGGATTCACCGAACACCGCCGCCCCGACGAGCACGGCGACGAGCGGCTCGAGAAGCGTCAGAGCCGACGCGTGCGCGGCGGGCATCCGGCGCAGCCCCCAGATGAAAGCGAGGCCGGCGACGACTCCGGGCCACAGTGCGATCGCGGCGAGAAACGACGTCGCACGGAGATTCACATGGACAAAAGCATGGATGGGAACGAAAGCCGCAAGGAGGGGCGTCGCGACGACGCCGTGCCAAAACATCGCCTCGGCGGTGGAAAACGCGTGCACGACGAACTTGTTCGCGACGACGTTTGATGCGTAAAAGAAGGCGCTCGCGGCCCCCAGTGCAGCGCTCGTCCACAACGCCGCGGGAGCGATGCCCGCCTCCGACCGGGCCAGCATGACGCCGAGTCCGACGACGGAAACGGCGACCGCCGCGACCGTGCGCCCTGCGAGTCTCTCTCGAAGAACGAGCGGCGACGCCATCGCGACGAGCACCGGGGTCAAGTAATGCGCCAGCACCGAGACGCCGATCGTGATCTTGTAGGCCATGAAAAAGAGCAGCACGTTGAACGCGTCGCTCACGCCAAGCCACACGATCCACGCGCGCGTCTTCCACGATGCCCTGGCGGCGGAGCGGTCGCGCAGGGCGGCGAGGCCAGAGCCCGCGGTGATGACCGCCATGACGACCGTGGACTCGAGCGCCGCCGGCATCGGCCCGATCGAATTGGCGCGCCGCAACCAAATCGACCAAGTTCCCCATGAGCACGCGGCGAAGACGACCGCCGCATAGGGCCATGCGCGAGCCCGGCTCACGGCGACGTGGTCAGCTTCTTGAGGCTCGCAACGAGCTGCAGCGCGTCGAGGGGCGTCAGACGGTCGACGTCGATGCTGCGCAGCATCGCAAGGACCGGGTGGGGTTGCGCTGGGGCGGGCGGCGGGTCGAAGAGTCCGAGCTGAGGCGCGGGAACGGGAGACCGATTCGCTCCACGCTCGAGGTCCCCAAGCAGGGCGCGCGCCCGCGCGAGCACGACCTCAGGCACGCCCGCGAGACGTGCGCACGCGACCCCGTAGCTCCGCGAAGCCGCTCCTTGCTGGATCTTGTGTAGAAAGACAATTTCTCCCTGGTGCTCGCGGGCGCTGACGCTCCAGTTCTCACACGTGCCCGGTCGGGTGGCCGAAAGCTCGGTGAGCTCATGGTAGTGAGTCGCGAACATCGCCCGACACGCGATGACATCGTGCAAATGCTCCGCCACCGCCCACGCGATGGCCAAGCCGTCGTAGGTGCTCGTTCCCCGTCCAATCTCGTCGAGGATGACGAGGGACCGTCGTGTCGCGTGACGAAGGACATTCGCCGTCTCCTTCATCTCGACCATGAAGGTGCTCTCGCCGCGCGAGAGCCGATCGCTCGCGCCGACGCGCGTGAGGACCCGGTCGACACGGCCCACGTGCGCCCGCCGTGCGGGAACGAACGATCCCATCTGCGCCAGAATGACGCAGAGCGCAGTCTGACGCATCAACGTCGATTTGCCCGCCATGTTGGGGCCCGTCACAAGCCAAAGCCGGGGCTTGCCGTCTCCGGCGCCAATCCTCACGTCGTTCGGTACGAAGCGGCTTCCCGCGACCAGTCGTTCGACCACCGGGTGCCGAGCGTCTTCGAGGCCGAGCACGAGCGAATCGTCCACGATCGGTCGGACCCAGTCGTCCCGATGGGCAACCTCGGCCAGCGCACTCGCCACGTCCCACTCGGCGAGGCGTCCAGCGAGACCGGCCAGACGTTGCTGCTCCCGAGCGAGGTCCCGTCCGAGGGTCGAAAGGAGCTCCGCTTCTCGCGAAGCCGCGTGCGCCTCGGCGTGCGCGAGCTTGTCCGCGAGGTCGTCGAGCTCATCGCACGTGAACCGCTCGCCGCTCGCGATGGTCTGCTTTCGGCGCCAGGCGGCCGGCACCTTCTCGAGTTGCGATCGGGTGACTTCGATGTACCAGCCGAATACGCGGGTGTAGCGGAGCTTCAAGCTGCCGATCGAAGAAGACTCGCGCAGACGCGCCTCGAGCTCGACGATGAGGCGCTGTCCGCCGCGCGCGAGCTCACGCGCCTCGTCGAGCTCCGGATCGAAGCCGTCTCTCATGACGCCGCCGTCCGATGCCCTCAAGGGGGGGTCGTCCGCCACAGCCCTCCGCAAGAGTTCAGCGATGTCGGTACAAGCGTCCGTAAACGCTCCGTCGGGGTCGAGGGCGAGGCCGAGCGCCTCGCGCGCCGACGAATCGGGACAGGCCGACAGCGCGGCGGCGATCGCCGGCACGGCACCGAGCGAGCGACGCAGGGCGACGAGATCGCGTGGAGCGGCCCGATCGAGCGCGAGTTTGACCGACAGTCGCTCGATGTCGCCGACCTCTGCAAGGCCTTCGCGAACTTCGCGTCGCGTCCCCGGCTGCGAGACGAAGAGCTCGACCGCGTCGTGCCGGCGTCGAATCTCGGACACGCGCGTTAAGGGCGAAAGGAGCCGTCGACGGAGGAGGCGGGCTCCAGGCGCGGTTTTCGTCAGGTCGATTTCCGCCAAAAGCGAACCGCGTGGATCTCCGTCGGTCGAGCGGACGAGCTCGAGGTGCGCTTGCGTGGCGTCGTCGAGGATCAGCGTGTCGCCGAGGCCGTAAGAGACGAGTCGAGCGACGGGAAGACGTCGTCCCGCCTCGCAAGCACGAGCCGTCGCGACGCATCTCGCCGCGGCCCGCCGAGCCGCGGACGAGGGGCATGACGCGGCCGCCTCCCCGACCCCGAGCTGGGCGTCGAGGATCGCATCGATCTCCGCCTCGGCGAACGGTTCGTCGACCAGGCGGACCGCACAGTGGACGCGTGCGGCGGAAAATGGGCCCGCCATCTGGTGACTTCCCGGACCGAGCAAGAGCTCGCGCGGGTCCAGCCGAACGATCTCCGACACCGTGCTCGAGGCGTCCTCGGATTCGCAGGCGGATAGCTCACCCGTAGAAAGGTCGAGGGCCGCAATGCCGAACGACGGGCCGTCCGCACGCTGCTCGACCGCAACGAGGTAATGGTTCTCGCGCGCTTCGAGCCCCGCGTCGTCGTACACGATGCCGGGTGTCGCAACCCGCACGACCTGTCGCGGGACGATGCCCTTGACGGTGGCCGGGTCGGCCATTTGCTCGCAAATCGCGACCTTGAACCCTTGCTCCAAGAGCTTCTGCACGTACGACCCGGCGGCGTGGTGCGGCACCCCCGCCATCGGAATCTCGTCGACCGCACCCTTGTTGCGCGCCGTGAGCGTCAAGTCGAGTGCTCGCGCCGCGACGATCGCGTCCTCGAAAAAGAGCTCGTAAAAGTCCCCCATCCGGAAGAACAGCAGCGCGTCCGCGTGGGAGGTCTTTGCGGCGAGGTACTGCCGCATGACCGGCGTCTGCGCCGCGTTGCTCTTCGACATCACGTCCAGGCTAACAAGAAATGCGCACGCGCCGTACGGCCGCTGAGCGCAAGCTCGATGCGTCCCCGACGCGCCCCTCCGGCCCAAGCCGGAGAAGGGCAGCCCCGGCTTCGTAGGGGCAGCCCCGGCTTCGTAGGGGCAGCAGCCGCGGCCTAGTAAGGCAGCCGCGGCCTAGTAAGGCAGCCGCGGCCTAGTAGAGGGCAGCTGCGGCCTAGTAGGGCAGCTGCCGCTTAGTAGTACGAAGGCCGCGCGAACGCGAGGGTGTTGAGATCGATCATGATGAGGCCCTCACTCGATCCGTCCACGATGGCGAGCTGCCCGAAGGGCCCGACGGCAAGCATCGACTGCGGCGAGACGGTGGTGCCCGACGTCCCCGCAAGATTGATGGTGAGTGGATTGAACCCGCCACGGAGCGAGAATCGCCATTGCAGATCTCGCTGCGGCGCCGTCGAGTTTCCCGGAGGGGGACTCGCGCACGCGCTCCACATGACGAACGAATACATGGGATTGCGCATGGCGAGCGGGTTGTTGCGGTCGATGACCATGCCCGTTGCCGAGCTTTGCCCGAGCGCCGCGCAGCCGGGCGCGGGCATCTCGATGGCGCGCCCGTTGAGGAGCTCTCGCGTCGGGTCGGTGCAATCGAGAACGCACGCGCCCGTCCCAGGCTCCGGGACGATGTGGTGCAAGAGGCCGAGGCTCTGCTGACCGTTGACGACCCACTCGCCGCCCGCTCTCACCTTGAATGAGGCCGCGTGGTGGAAACAGCACGCGGCGAAGTTCAAGAACGGCGCGTTACTCGGGTCCGCCCCGACGATGGTGCGGTTCGTCGTCAGCTCCGCGTTGTTGCCGGGAAGGTTCGGCTGCCACGCGAAGCGGCCGATGGTGAGCGCGTTATCCGTCGCCCGGAGAACTGGAAAGTCGCGCGTGTAGTGGGCATCGGCGGTGGCCGCCGGACCAAAGTAATTGTAGCAGGCCGCGTAGCGTGCGTCGGCGACCGACGAGGAGACGAGCGGCGCTGCGTCGCTCCCGCCGAGACCCGGAACGTCGACATTGGCCCAGCAGCCGGCGGCCTCGCCGGCGCCCTCGGTCCAGTACGGATCGGTCTCCGGCAAGAGATCGTCGATGAACTCCACGTAGTCGGACGTGTACGTCGACGGGTCGAGTACGCCCGTCAATGCGGAAGCGGGTGGAACGAGGCCAACGCTCTTCATGGCGGCAGCCGCCGCGCTCACGCGAGCAAGACCGAGGCTCCAGTCTTCGATCCCGGTTTCGCAGTACTCGGCCCCGTTCGACGTCGACGCATCGGCCCCGACGGGCCCCGGAGCAAGAACGATCGTCTGGTAGCCGTCGTACGAGAGGAGGTCGGCCGTCAGGCCGTTGACCGTCTGCGGC
The DNA here is from genome assembly GCA_050013115.1 of Polyangiaceae bacterium. Lineage (GTDB taxonomy): Bacteria > Myxococcota_A > Polyangia > Polyangiales > Polyangiaceae > Palsa-1150. The sequence continues at coordinate 32,363 of JBEKFX010000004.1, read as the reverse complement.
AGCACGCCCTCGTAAGTGACCGTCCAATCCTGGTCGATGTGCGCGGTCGGATCATCGAAGGACACCCGCACGCCCGGAACGGCCGTCACACTGGGGAAGAGCGCGCCCGCGTCGGCGGCCTGGATGAACGACTGCTCGAGCGAGGGATTCAACGTCGTAATCCCAGCCGGATCGGGGTCCGTTGGATCGGCGAAATAGGTCGGGTCGACGAACCCGGGGGGAAGCGCAGTCGGAAGAATGAGCGGCAGGCTCGTCGTGGTCGAGACCGGCGCTCCGGTGGAGTCGAAGAGCAGCGGCGGTGAAAGCACGTTCGGGATGTGATCGGCCAACGCCGGATCGTTGCGAAGGATGTAGGTCGATCGCGGTCTGTTCGGGGCGGAGACCGGAAAGAACGCCTCCTCGGTGACGCCCGTGTTGAGGTACGAGGGGCTCGTCGTCGTCGGCGCGTGGTAAGGGTTCAGATCGCTCGGTCCGGACGGCGCCGGCTCCGGCAACGCGAGAATTCCCGTCTGACCGAAGATTCCCCCGTCGTCGGGGTCTGCGATCATCGGATCGGGGCGGCGACATGGAGCGTCCCAATCGTCGACGTCGATGACGACCATGTTGCCATTGGTGAGTGCGGCGAACCCAAACACGCCTCGCAGACGCGTCGGGAAATTTTGGATCCCCGTGCCCTGCGGCTCGATGACGCTCGCAAAGTCGACCCTGTAGTATCCGCCCAGCCCCCCGTCGATGAATCCCGCACCGCCGACGGCCAGAGCGTTGGGGTTGGGGTTGCAAAGGAGACCCGTATACGCGTTCACGCTGTTCGGGTTGGCCGTGCAGACTCCACCTTCGGCGCACTGCTCGGGTGGAAGGAGGGGCCAGTCGTGCTGAGAGAAGACGAGGGTCGCGACCGGCGCAGACAGCCAGATGCGATCGATCGGGGCAAATGGATTGAGCTCAGCGTGCGGACGACGCAGCGGTGTCGCCGGCACCGGCGGGGGCGTCGGACTCGTCGCGTCGAACACCATCAAGGCCCCGTTCGGATAGATGCCGGTCGTCGCGTCGACGGCATAGAGATACCGTCGCCCGTCCATCGTGACGGGGCTGAGCGCGATTGCACCGACCGACACGACGAGGGACGGGTTCGCTGCGCTCGTAGCCAGAAACTGCCCCGTTTCGCGGGGGGGGCGGCTCGGATCGCTGACGTCGAAAATGTGGATGTACGGAAGCTTGGCGTCGGCCACGTAAACAACCGGGGCGTCGTCTCTCGCCACGACCACGGTCGGGAGGGGCTGCGCAAGGGCCGGAAACGTGATGCCGGCGTCCTCCGTCGCCGTTGCGCCGTTGCCCGCGACGCCAGCGTCGGTCGGGCCGCCCGAAGGAGCGCTCGGCATCATGCTCATCGTCGTCGCGCTGCCCAGCTGCGCGGCCAAGGTGGTGGCGTCGAGGGCGGTGCCCGCGGCTCCCCCGTCGAGTCCGGCCTCGTCGGTCTCGGTCTCGTCGGTCTCGGCGGCATCCGACCCGCTCGGCCCTGCCCCGGTCTCCATGGCGCCGTCCACCGTTTCGCCGTCGGTCACGGCTGCATCGGTCAGGACCGACCCGTCCAGGCTCCCGACGACACTGCACACCGTCCCGATCGTCGACGAGGCCTCGTCGACGTTGCTCGCGTCGGCATAGGGCACCCCGTCGGGCCAGGTCCCGCTCGGCGCAAACGACGCCGGGGCCGAACCGAGAAGAGAGCTTGAGGCGATCACACACTTCGTTAAAATTCCAGGGGTCGTCAGCCCACCGTCGGCCTGGACGAACTGGGCCGGGTCGAGGACGGCCACCTCCGCCGGTTGGCCCGCGACGGAATCGAGGATGGCGACGACCGCATAGCCGAGCGACGGCGCGCCCCCATCGCTGCTCGTCGTGCTCGGCCCGGCGAGAGGCGCGATGGCGAGGGCTTGGGGGGGCTGCGGGAGCGCACAGGCCACGAGATCGGTAATCTGCAATGGTTCGTCGGTCACGCTCGGACTGCCCGAGCCAATCCCCGAGTAGGTTGGAATCGCCGCGCCGAGCAGCCGCGTGTTGGGGATGACGTAGAGCGCCGGCTTGTTCGGATCGGCACTCGAAACGAAGGTCAGAGAGTCATCGGGCGAGACGACGACGTCCGTCGGATTCCTGCCGACCGGAATGAAGTTCGTACCGGGGGTTGCAGGGTCCTCGTCGATCACGTTGCCCGAGGTCAGGTCGACGACCGCCAGTTGCCCGCGCGTCTGCTGCGTGACGAGCGCGAAGAGGTGGTTTGTGAAGGGATCGGCGTTCACGTTGGGGGGCACGGGCAGACACGCGTTGACCGCGACGGGCGTGACCTGCGCGAGTAGGCCCCCGTCCGGGTTGTTCTGCGCCAGGCAAGCGAGAGCGACCTTTTGGGGTCGCTCGAACGTACGCAAAGGGACGGGCGTCGGGGTGGTCGTACAACCCGTTCCCAGGACCGACGCGGCGCCCGCGACTGCGATCGCCGCGCCCACGCCGCCCAGCCAGATCATGCGTTGTCCCAGCACTACGTCCCCTTCGGCGCGGTCGGCTGGCCAACGGTAAAGACCACGTTTTCGAACGTGTACGGGCTGACCGCGGGCAGCGAGTCGTCGAGATCGATGACTTGCAAATACGAATCGATGAAGACGGCGACGTACCCGAACCGATAGCTCTTCAGCGCTTGATCTTGCTGACGCGGGTCCGACGGCACGGCCTTGTGCAACGCCACGTCGGTGAAATTGAACGGGTCAAAAGCCATCGCGAAGGGTCCGGATCCCACGTTGATCACATTTTCGATGCGTTGCGTGTCCGGGTCGTAGACGAAGATCTCACTCGAATCGAAGCACACGATGAACACCCGGAGCTCGTACTGGCCGAGCTCGTTGACGATGGGGGCAAGATACACGTTCGACGGGCCCACCTGCAGCGGCACGTCCGCGACGAGCGAGAGCTGGTCCGGATCGAATTGGCCGTTCCCGGTTGCCGACGGCCCGCCCATCGTGCCGACGATGAGAGACGGGGGCGTGCGACTCGCGATGAACACCCTGGACGGCGTCGCGCCGCACGCGATCCAAGCCTGGCAGGCCGCACCCGTGGGATCGGCCGGGCATGGATCGCCAGCGGGCGAGACCGCGCCGCGACATGCGATGCGCGGCGTCGGATCGATCGCGATGCCTCGCGTGTCCGTGCCGCCCTGCACGACCGACAGCGAAGTGGTCCGCTCGAGCGCGAGAAACGGTCGCTGCAAACTCGAACCATCGTCGTTGTAGTAGCGAAGAAGGACGATCTCCCCCGCCGTGTGATTGGTCTCGAGAAACGCGGGACGCACGCACGACGGCGGCGGCGTCTGGAAGAACTCGCAACCGGGCGCCGGACTGTCGGGCGAATCGTCGTGCGGTACGGCCACGAGGCCGTCGCCGCCGTTGGGAAGCTCCGTCACGTTCAAGACGTACTGCATCGAAGGCGGAACCGACGGATCTTGCCCGCCCGCAATCGAACCGGCGGCCACGGGCGTCCCGGCGCCCCCGAACGATCCATCGACACCCTGTGCCGTCGCGTCCAAGGCGGCCGCACCACCGTCTGCGACCGAAGTGGCTTCTTCGTCGGCGTCCGAGCCGCCGTCGACGCCCGCGCCCAGCGCGACCGTGGCGTCTCCGGCGTCGGCCGAAACCCCCGCATCGACCTCCGACCCGGAGCTGACCAGGGGTTTCGAAAGGCCAGGGCCGAGCGGGGGGCTCACGATCGGAGCGCCGAGCGTGGCCCCTGTACTCGTCGGCGAGACGCCCGAGAAGGCGACGCGAGCGGGGAGTCCCGTCGTCAGGAGAGACGTTTGCGTCGTCGTCTGGTGGGTGATCGCGACCGCCGTGTCGTCCAGCGTCATGGCCATGGCGAACGGCTCGCCCGGCATCGTCACCCCGCGCGTGTCGTTGCTGTCGACGAAGTTTCCCGCCTGGAACGCGGCGCTGCAGCGGCCGGTCGAATCCCTGTCGCACTGAATCATGAACGGCTGAAAGGTGCCGCCGTCCGGTTGAATGGCCGCCCCCGGGCACGACGGCGCCGCTCCGCTTGCCGCATCCGGCTCGGGATCGCATGGGGGACCTTTGAAAATCGTCGGGTCGTCGTTCGCGACGTTGGCCCAGGTGAGCGACGCGCTCCCGCGGGTTGGCGCAAAGAGCCGCGTACCCTCGACCGAAAGCTGGAGGTCCGTCGCGAACGCACCGATCGTGACCGAGTCCCTTTGATAAAATGTGGAGTCGACTGGCGGCGCGCACAGTTCGTTCGGGGGCGTCCGTGTGCCGTTTGACTGGCTCACCGAGCCGCCATTGGGCATCGAGCATGCACACGGGTCCCAGGGCGAAATGAGGACGGGAACGCAGTAAGGCGGGACTTCGGGCTTTTGCCCGGACAGGCACTGCGGTTGCGGGCCGGCACCCCCACACGCTCCGGTGCCCACGCCGACGTTCGCATTAATCAACTCATCGACGTCGTGGCGAAGCCAAAAGAGATCGTAGCTCTGGACCGTTCCCCCGTTCCATTGCAGATCGAAATCGGAGTTCACTGCGTAGAGGACGTTCCCTGCCCTCGACACGGCGAGTCCGACCGGGAAATAAAGGGTGTTCGGCGGCGGTGCCGTTCCTGCACCGCCGTCCGGATAGCACCCCGCAAGCGAGGCGCCGGACGCGGCAAGACCAGCAACGGAGAACAGGAATGAAAAGAAAAGCCGACGTGCGGCGACGCAGCGCGCCGTCATGGGACGCGCAGACTAGTCACCAGGAGCGTGGGTGTCGAGTGCCCGAACAGCAGACTGAATTTCGCCCGCCGCTCCTTCGCGAATGCGAACGCTCTGACGCGCCGCCACGTTCCGCGCGTCTCCGCTCGACGCAGTCCTGAGGACTGCCGCACCTCACACGTCAGTCCGAATCGTCGTTCATCAGGTCGATGATGACGACGCCGCGCTCCCCCTTGTCGTCGGGCGGCTGGGGAGATCGCCGCGCCGGTGCTTCGAGTGGAATCTCGAGGCGCGGTTGCTCGGGCCGAGCGCGTTCTTGCTCTTCGCGTCGCCGGATCTGCTCGATGATGAACGGAGGCAGCATCGTGGACCTCCTTCGGAGGGCTGGGCCGGGGACCGGTGATGCGATCGAGACCGACAGGGCCCGGCCGCGGCAACGAACCTTACGACTCCTACTCATAAAAAACTTAGCAATGGAAGTGCCAGGGTCAAGACTTGAGCGAGGAGCGCGGTGGGGGCGTACCATGGGGGAGAGGGCGCCGCGTCTCGTGCGAGGCCTGTCTCTCCATTTCCTCACGTCTCCCTTCGCTGTCTTGGCTACGGACCAGCCCACGCAGAACTTCAGCCCCGAGGCGCCCTCGCCGGTCTCGCACAGGCTAAAGCCGCCCTTGTGGATGCTCGGAGCGCTAGCCTTGGCGGTCGGCGTCGCCACGTCGACCGGATGGGCAGCCTCGCTCGAGCTCGAGAGTGACGATTGGGAAGGGCTCTCGCAGCTCCTTCGCCTCGCGAAGAACGAGCTCGGACCCGACAGGGTCGCAGCCCCTCATGCGCTCGACCTCGGTGCCCTCCATCCAAATGACGCGCTCGTCCTCGTTCACCCCGAGCGCAAGCTCGCGGCAAGCGATCTTGCCTCCTTTCTCCACGCGGGCGGCCGCATCGTTCTCCTCGACGACTTCGGCACGGGCGACGGCCTCTTGGCCCACTTCGGCATCCGTCGGATCGCTTTGCCCGAGCGCCCGGCCGCGATGCTGCGATCGAATCCACAGCTTGCCCTGGCCGAATCGGTCGGCGCCCACCCCGTCGTCCGGGGTGTGGCGCGCGTCGTGACGAATCATGCGACCGGACTGACCGACACCGGCCTCGCGCCGCTGCTCGTCGTGCGCGGCCGCGGTGAGCCCGCGGTCCTCTTCGCGGTGGCGGGGGTCGTCGGCCACGGTCGCTTTCTGGCCGTCGGCGACGCCTCGGTCGCGATGAACGCCATGCTGCGCTATCCGGGAAACCGCGCGCTCGCGCTTTCCCTCCTCCGCTACGCTGCGGCCGCGCGCGATGAAGGGGGCGATCCGCCGAGCGGGGGCGAAACCCCCGCCAAGGCGACCGCACCTTCACCTCCGGTCGCCGGCAAGGTGTACATCCTCTCGAACGACTTCGAGTTCACAGGGCATTACGGGCCGCCTTCCACGTGGGCGGACGCAGGGCGGATGACCGAAGAGGCGTTCGACGCGCTGCACCACGGCGTTCCGAGCGCCGCCGCCTACCTGGTCGCGCTCGTCGTCGGGTTGGCCGTCGTGGCATGGACCAGCGTCCGTGCGGGCCGAACGCACAGGCCGTCGATGCCCGCCTTCGTCCGCCCGACCCCGCTCGTTCTTCAGGGCGGGGTGGCCGGCCACGCGGCCTCCCTCGGTGCAACCGGTGCGTCGGGGGCGCTTGTGATGCTGGAGCTCAAAACGGCCCTCGAGGAAGCCTTGGCCGCACGACTTGGCCTCGACCGCATGGCCTCTGCGGATGAGCTCGTAAGCCGCGCCCGAGAAAGCGGACTCCTCGGTACGGGCCAGGCGGGGGTGCTCCAAGCCATGCTGGCCGACCTGGCCCTCTTCGAACGGACGGACCCGGCCGCTCGCCGGCGCGCGTCTCATGTGACGGTCGAAGAAATCGCCGTCGCCGCACGACGCATTGAGGACTTGCTCGGGACAATCGATAAAAGGCAGGCGTGGTAACGTGGATCAGCCTCCGTGAGTGCAGCCGCAAACACGAGCGAAATCGCCGCAGCCCGGGAACGTCTCGACCAGGTACGGCACGAAGTGGGGCGGGTGTACATCGGCTCGCTGAAGCCCGTCGACACGATGCTGATGGCGATGCTGGCGCGCGGACACGCCCTGCTCGAAGGGGTCCCCGGTGTCGCAAAAACGACGCTCGTCAAGGCATTTGCCACCGCACTCGGCTGCACGGCACGGCGCATTCAGTTCACGCCCGACCTTTTGCCTGCCGACATCACGGGGACCTACGTGCTTTCCCCGCGCGAGGGCACGTTCGCACTGAGGCCCGGCCCTGTGTTCGCCAACGTGGTCCTCGCCGACGAGATCAATCGTGCGCCGGCCAAAACCCAGAGCGCGCTGCTCGAGGCCATGCAGGAGCGGCAGGTGACGATCGAAGGCGACCGCTACGAACTGCCGGCTCCGTTCTTGGTCTTGGCCACCCAGAACCCCATCGATCTCGAGGGGACGTACCCTTTGCCCGAGGCGCAGATCGATCGGTTCCTCGTCCATGTGGCCATGACCTATCCGACCGCGCGCGATGAAGCGCACATGTTGAAGACGCACGGCTTCGCCGCTCCGAGCACCCAAGCGGTGCTCGACGCGCGCGACGTCGTACAACTGCAAGCGATTGCCTCTCGCGTCTATATCGAAGACGACCTTTTGGACTTCGCCGTCGGGCTCACGACTTTCACCCGCTCCCATCCGCGCGTCGCCCTGGGGGCCAGCCCTCGGGCGACGCTCGGCCTCGTTCAGGCGGCCAAGGCCACCGCGCTGATGAGCGGCCGCCCGTTCGTGGCGCCAGACGACCTTCGCGCGGTGGCCCCGAGCGTCCTCGCCCACCGGCTCGTCATGTCCGCGGACGCGGAAGGCGAGCCGAACGCTCGCGAACGGATCATCGACGACGCGCTTTCGAAAGTCGGCTACCGCCGGGGCATGCGCGCAGTCTGAGCGAGGGGCCGTCCACCTTGCAGCTTTACCCCACGCACGCGACGTTTCATGTGGCCGTCGCCGGCATCGGCCTCGTCACGCTCGGTGCTGCGGCGCGGCTCGCGCCGGTCGTCGCCTTCGGAGGCTCCATGCTCCTCGCCTTGGCGCTCGGCCGTGCCGTCGCGCGCATCGGGGTCGCTCGACTGCGCGGCGCCGGGTTCGAGATGGTCTGGTGCGATGCGCAGCGCGTCCACAAGCTCGTGCGCGACGGCCAGATCGTTCTTCGCGGCGAGCTGCGAAACCGCGGCGGCGACCGCGTGCACGTGAGCGCGCTCCGCACCGTCGCATCGAGCTGGCTCGACACGTCCATCGAGCCCCGCCGCCTGACGCTCCCGCCCTGGTCCCGAGCCATCGTCGAAATCCGTGTCGGCGCGAAGCGGGTCGGACGATGGGGTGTTCACGGGCTGGCGCTCGAAGTCTGCGCCATGCCGTTCGGTGCCGACGGCCTCTACGAGGTTCCGCTCCTCTTTGCGAACCCGCTCGGGATCGAAGTCTTGCCGCGAGCGCTCGTGGCGTTCGTCGCGTCGCCGCGGGGAGGCCGAGCGAGACACGGCGCCACCTTCGGCTCGGCGGGGCGATCGAGCGGCGAAGGAGACCAACTTCGTGAGCTCCGGGCGCACGTCCCCGGCGATGCATTCAAGCGCATCGCCTGGAAGGCCAGCGCACGCCGAGGGAAACTGCTCGTCCGCGAGATGGATCGCGACGAACGCGATGTCGTCTGGCTCGTCCTCGACGCCTCCGTCGAGCTGTGGGCGGGTCCGGCCGGACATGCCCCGCTCGACCGCATGATCGACGACCTGGCGACGATGGCCGTCCGCCATTTGGCCGAAGGCGATCGGGTGGGTCTCGTCGTCGCGGCGTCGCGTCTTCGCGCTTGGATAGGACCCCGGTCCGGAGCCAAACACGGAGCCGTGCTCGCCAGCGCGCTGGCGAGCGCGGCGTCGGTTATCGACGTCGATCGTTCCGAGCTCGACGAAGCGCAGGTCGCTCGACGCGTCGCCGAGCACGCGAGGCCGTTGGACCCGAGAGGCCTGGCGGATCTACCCAAAGGCGACCTCGGAGCCCTTGCGGCGCGAGCGGCCGAGTTGGAGGCCAGCGCGCCGTTCGCGCCCCGCATCCCGTTTGCTCCGACCGAGCGCGAACAATCGTTGCGACATTACCTGGCGGCTTTCGGCATCGAGGCTCCGCCGCGGCTCGACGGTGAGCGGAGGAAAACGGAAGCCACCATGAGCCTCACGCTCGATCGGCTCCACGACGAGCGGCCGCGGCCGACGATCGTGCACGTCTGGGCTCCACCCCCGTCCGTACCACGACCGATGGGCGAGCCCATCGCTGCCCTCCGCGCATCCGGAGCCGAGGTGCGCTGGAGCCTGCCCGTCTTCGGTCCCGGACTCGGGCTGGACGTTCGCGGAAACAACCCGCTCGCCGAGATTGCGCATGACGCCGTCCGGGCGCGCGCACAGGCGACGCGGGACCGTGGCGAACGCCTGCTACGCCGCCTCGGCGTCCGCGTCTTGAGCATCGGCCCCCGCCGCCCAATCGCATCGTCCGATCGGACGCCCGGGGAGGCCTGAAGCCCGACAACGATGACGCCACGTGACCCCCGCAAAGTCCTTCGAGAGGCCGGTCTTCGCCCGAAAAGAAGCTTCGGACAGAACTTTCTCGTCGCCGAGCCCATCGCGCGCGCCATCGCCGAAGCGTGCGTCCAGGCCGAAGAACAGGGCCGCGCGCGCGTCCTCGAGCTCGGGGCCGGGACTGGCGTCCTCACCCGGTGGCTCGTCGGCAGGGCTCGCGAGCTCACGGCCGTCGAGCGGGACCGCGATCTGGTGCCCGTGCTGATCCGTGAGCTTTTGGGCACGGACGCGCGCGTCATCGAGGCGGATGCGCAATCGATCGACATCGCTCGGTTGCTCGGCAACGCGGAGCCCGGCTCGCCGCGCGTCCTGTGCGGCAACTTACCGTACGCGATCACTGGCTCGCTTATTCGGCGTGCGGTCGAGAACGCGAACGCCGTCGACCGCGTCGTTTTCATGGTCCAGGAGGAGGTCGCTCACCGCATGGTCGCTCGGCCAGGGGCCGAGGATCGCGGCGCCCTGACGGTCTTCGTTCAAGCTGCCTTCGATGTGCGACGTGTCTTGCGGGCTCCGCCGGGCGCCTTCCACCCCTCGCCGGCGGTGAGCAGCGCCGTCGTCGAGATGATCCCGCTGCGGTCACGACGCGCTGTCGAGACGGAAACGTTCCGGGCTCTCGTTCACCGCGCGTTCCAAGCTCGACGAAAGACCTTGCGGAATGCATGGGCACCGCTCGTTGCCGACCGCGCCGTGCTCGAGCGAGCCGCAGCCCTGGCCGAGGTGGCCCTCGACGCGCGCGGCGAGACGCTCGAGGTCACAGCGTTTGCGGCCATGGCGGCCGCGATCGATCGGGTCAGCGCGCCGCAGTGAGCGCGGCGAGCGCCTTCTGGGCGTCGTAGCGGTCGGGCGAATTGACCGGGGCGATCTCCAGAAAGCGCCGGTAGTGATCGACCGCGTCCGCCTTGTGACCCGTGCTTCGAAGGGCCTCGGCGGTGAGAAACTCGAGCGGTGAGAGCCATGCGGGCCGGATGGCCATCTTTTCGGCGGCCTGCGACGCGGGCAAGAGGTGCGTGAGCGCGATGGCCGCGTTTCCCTTTTCGAGGATCAATTTCCCGAAACGATATCGCCAGTACGGATGAAGGACGCTCCCGTCAGGGGCCGTCGCGTTCGCGTCTCCCGCGATGGCACGGGGCCACTCGGTCAGGGCCGCGGCCGACTCGTTCTTGTCCTCGTAGCACTCGGCGAGCGCGGCGTACGCTTCGTAGCGCGTCGGCCGGAGCTCGAGCGCGTGCTTTTCGTCCTTCACCGCGTCATCGATCGCGCCTTCCATTCGCTCGAGAACGCCCCGCTGCCAGTAGGCATCGGCGCTGAGCTTGTCGAGTGCGAGCGCGCGCTCGATTTCGTCGCGGGCCAGCTCGAGCTGCGCCGGCATGGCGTCGTTGGCTGCACGGGCCAGGTACACGTGGAATTCTGCGCGGTTCGGATCGAGCTCTGCGGCTCGCTTCAGGTACCTCAACGCGTCGGCCTCGACCGGTCCTCCCTGCTGCATCAGGGCTCGGCCGAGGTAGTGGTTGGCTTCTGCGCTCGTCGGCCGCTTGTCGAGGACCTTGCGAAGCATCGGGAGCGCGTCGTCCGGGCGCCCGATGGCCACGTAGGCGCTACCGACCCGCAGCTGGAGGTCCGGATCATCGGGGGCCTGGGCGAGCGCGCTCTTGAACTGCTCGATGGCCTTCTCGACGTCTCCCGCGTCTTCGAACAAGAGGCCCCGCTCGAGCTGCAGTCCCGGATAATCGCGATCGACGGCGGCGACCCGATCGAGCTCAAGTCGCGCTTCTTCGAAGCGGCGGACGCGCCGAAGCGCCACGGCGAGCCGAAAGTGGGCGGGGACGTTCATGTCGTCTTTGGCGACGGCGCTCTTGTAGTGGCCGATCGCCCCGTCGTAGTCGCCCTGCAGCTCGTTGACTTCACCGAATGCGAGATCGAGGGCCGGTGAGGCCGGGAGCTTCTTTCTGGCGTCATCCAGCGTGGCTCGCGCATCGGCCAATCGACCGCGCGACGACTGCAATTCGCTGAGCGCAACGAAGGGCCGGACGGCCTCGGCCCGAGTCGGATCGACGTCCGCAATCGCCTCGCGCAGCGCCGCGTCGGCCGCGTCGACGTTGCCGAGGTGCTGCTCGACGGCGGCAAGCACGAGCAGAATGGCCGGGTTCTTCGGAAACTTCGCGCGGGCTAGGACGAGCTGTTGCTTGGCGTCCTCAAGCCGCTCGAGCGCAATTTTGGCTTCTGCATCGTTGGCGATCGTGGTCGGCGACGAAGGAGCGAGCTTGGTCGCCGTATCGAAGCGCGCGAGCGCCTCCGCATAGCGCCCTTCGTTCAGAAAGAGTCGCCCTTGGCCGTTCAATGCGTCGACGTTCTGAGGGTCGAATTTCACCGCCTGGGCGAATGCGTCGCGCGCATCGCTCGCGGCGCCTCGGTCGAGCTCGACCCACGCCCGTGCCGCATAACCCGACGACAACTCACCCGGTGACGCCTTCGCCCGCGCGGAACCCTCGAGCACGATCGCCAGATCAGCGAGCGCTTGGCGCGGATCGACCGATGCGCTCTTGCGACGGGCTCGCAGAATCAGTGCCCCGGGGTGACGAGGCGACGCGGCGAGCGTCGCCTCGATCTCGATCGACGCATGGGCGGCGTCGCCGAGCGTGTCGTAAGCCCGCGCGAGGCCGAAGTGGCTTCGTGCGTCGTTGGACCAAGCGAGTGCCTGGTTGAACGCCCGGAGCGCCGCACGCGCGTCGAGGGCCAGCAGCGCGAGCTCGCCCTCGAGGACCTCTTCATCCAGCCGAATCGGGTCAGACCCGTCGCGACGCAGCGCGGCCTCGACGATCCGGCGGGCGCCGTCGATGTCGCCGTTCGTGGCCGCTTGCGCAGCGAGGGCGACGTCGCGATATTTCACGTTCTGGTCCTGCGGCAGATCGCCCAGCATTTGGGCTGCACGAGACACCCGTGCGGTGTCCTGCCCGAACCGAACGGCGGTCGCCAGATCGACGAACGCCGCGTAAGCCGTCAGCGGTCGGGCGCGGGGCGTCCGCGTGTGGGCGGCGTAAGCGCCGTCGACCGCGCCCGTCGCCGCATCGTACGTGTCGACGCCGAGCTGGTGTTGAGCGTCCCGGACGGCGCCCGAAGTGGCGCGTGCGTACGCCCCGGATCGCACGAGGTCTAAGATGACGAGGTACCCAAACGCGCCGTAAGGGCTCAGTTGAAGGGCCGCGCCCCCCATCGTCAAAAGGACGAGCAAGACGAGAGTGACTCCTTTGGCGGGCCAGCCTCTCTTTTTCTTGACCTCGCGATCGCCCGGGACGTCCGCACTTCGCGGCAAAGGCGGCACCGCTGCCGCCGTGGCAGAAGCGGGCGGTGGAGCCCAGGAGGTCGGACCGAGCTCCGGCACCTGCGGCGCAGGCGACGGTCCCGAGGGGGGGCCATCGAGACCGATGGCGCGTCGCTCGTCGTGCGCGGCGCTGTGGGGGCTCGATTCGAAGTCGACCTCGCCGAAGCGCATGCCCCCGTCCGAACGGCCCGCGAGTGCGGCGGGCGGTCCCGAACGACGGGGGCCGTCTTCGAGCTCGAGATCGCCAAACTCGGCCGATCGGGGCCCGACGCTTGCCGCAGGAATGGGCGAGCGACGACCCAGCGGCTCCTCGCGAGGCAGGTCGATTTCCCCAAACGCACCGAGGTCGGGGGGCGTCGCCACGGCCGCCCGATCGCGGGCGAGAAGCGCGGCGGCCGTCACCGATTCCGGTGCGCTCGAAAAATCCAAATCGCCGAATTCACGCGCCCGCGAGGCGTTGTCGGGGCTGGCCGGCACCGACCCCACGTGCGCCGGCAGCGCGGCGGCGGCGACCGGAAGAGCCGACGTGATCGCCGGCAACGAAGCGGCCCGAGCCGGCAAGTGGGCCGCCACGACCGGAAGGCCGACCGCTCGCGCGGGCAGGTCTGCGCCGCGGAGCTCCGGGAGATCGCGCATCGCCGCGCGACCGGGCGGCGGCGGGGGGGCGCGCTTGGCAACGGGCGGCTTCGGCTTGGCCGCTGGCAAATCCGAGGCGATGGCGGGCAGATCGACTGCGCTGTCATCGAACGGCGAAGGGGTGGCCGACGCAGGCGGGCCGGGCGCCGCGGTCCAAGGACGCGCGGCAAGCGAGGCCTCGGGTGCCCGAGCCGCGGACCCCACCGCGGGAGCGGGGCCGGAGCGTGCCGCGACAGGGAGGTCCGGCGAGACGACCGGGAGGTCCGACTCGTCGAGCGACCCGAGCGCCGCCGGAAAGTCGGAAGGCAGCGACTCGGAGGCCGTGCGAGGCCGATCACCGCCATCGGCGGCGGCCGGCTCCGGAGGTGCCAGGCCGAGCATCGTCCGGTTCGCAGGTCGCCCCGGCTTTCCCCCGGCCGCTTGCGGCGCCGGCCCGACGGCCGACGGCGGGCGTGCAAATCCGGCTCCCGGCGGCGGAGCGCGTCTTCTTTCCGTTCCGGTTCTCTCCGTTCCGGTTCTTTCCGTTCCGGTTCTTTCCGTTCCGGTTCTCTCCGTTCCGGTTCTCTCCGTTCCGGTTCTCTCCGCTCCGGCATCGCCCGGTGGTTGTGGCTCGGCGGCTCGCGGAGGATCCACTCGTTCGCCCGACGGCGCCGCGACGAGAAACGAGTGCCCGCACTTCGGGCAGCGCATCTTCAGACCGGACGGCGGGACGCGCCGTTCGTCGATCTGGTAAGGCGCTTTGCACGAGTCGCACTCGACCTTGAACATCACCTCTATGGGTATCATAGCCCGCCTTTTCTGCGGCCCGGCAGCTCTTCGCGACGCGCTTCCGATTCTGGCCCCTGGCACGACCTGCGAGCGGACCCGTGCTAACCGTTGACGACTGATCTTGGATCGATTGATCGTCGTCGGAGCGCGTCAGCACAATCTGAAAAACGTGAGCGTCAGTTTGCCGAGAGGCAAGATTGTCGTCTTCACGGGCCCGAGCGGATCGGGCAAGTCGTCGCTGGCGTTCGACACGATTTACGCAGAGGGCCAGCGGCGCTACGTCGAGTCGCTCAGCGCTTATGCACGCCAATTCCTCGAGCAGCTCGCCAAGCCGGACGTCGAGCGCATCGAGGGCCTGAGCCCCGCCATTGCGATCGAGCAGCGGCCGTTGTCGAAATCACCGCGATCGACGGTCGGAACGGTCACGGAGATTGCGGACTACCTGCGCCTCCTTTACGCGCGCGTGGGGGTTCCGCACTGCCCGAACTGCGGCAAGCGCATCGAAGCGCAGACGGTCCAACAAATCGTCGACCGGGTGCTCGGGATGCCCGAGGGGACGCGCCTCAGCGTCCTCGCGCCCATTGCGCGCGCGCGGAAGGGCGAGCTCAAGCTCGAGTTCGAACGCATGCGCCGCGAGGGATTCGTCCGAGCACGCATCGACGGATCCATCGTCGATTTGGGAGACGAAATCGAGCTCGATAGGACGCACCTTCACGATCTGGACGTCGTCGTCGATCGGCTGGTTCTCAAAGAGGGCGTAAAAGCACGGCTGACCGACAGCGTCGAGCTCGCGCTCAAGCTCGGCGAAGGGCGGCTCCTCGTTCAGAGCGGCGACGACGAACCCCTGTGGATGAGCGAGCGGTTTGCCTGCGTCGACTGCGGCATTTCTCTGCCTCCCATCGAGCCGCGGATGTTTTCCTTCAACGGCCCGCATGGGGCGTGCCAGACGTGCGACGGTCTCGGCGCACGCGACGTGGTCGATCCGGAGCGTTGCATCGGCGATCCACGGCACACGCTGCGCGAGGGTGTCGTGCTCGCCTGGGGCCGGCGCGGGAGCATGGCGCTCGCTGGCGAGGCCGCTCGCGCCGTCGAGACGCTCGGCCTGAGCGCCGACGTGCCCTGGATCAAGATGGGCGATGACCAGAAAAGGCTGATCCTGTTCGGAACGGCCGCCGCGCCGCGTGCAAGCGCCCCGCGCAAGAAAGACGCGACGAAGCGCAAAGGCTACGAGGGCATCGTGCCGCGACTCGAGCAGCGGTTGGCGGCGCTGGCCGACGTCCGCATCGAGCAGCCCGACGACGACGACCCCGACACCGGCGAGGGCGGCATTGCCGATGACGAGCTCGGTCGATTTCTTGTCACCCGTACTTGCGACGCATGCAAAGGCAAGCGTTTGCGCCCTGAGGCCCTCGCCGTCAAGCTCGGGGCAAAGGACATCGCGCAGGTGGGCGCCATGCCACTCCGCCACGTGAGAAGCTTCGTCGAAAAGCTGGGACAGGACCACGAGACGCAGACCTTCGGGGCCCGCGAGCGCGCCATCGCAGAGCCGCTGCTCCGGGCCGTCGCCGCGCGCCTCGGCTTTCTCATCGACGTCGGCCTCGACTATCTGACGCTCGACCGGAGCGCGCAAACGCTCTCTTCCGGCGAAGGACAGCGGATCCGGCTCGCGACGCAAATCGGCGCTGCGCTGGTCGGCGTCCTTTACGTGCTCGACGAGCCGAGCGTCGGGTTGCACGCGCGTGATAACGCCCGGCTCATCGATGCCCAAGCGCGTCTTCGTGACCTAGGCAACACCGTCATCGTCGTCGAGCACGACCGCGAGGCCATCCTCGCGGCCGATCACGTGATCGACATGGGCCCCGGCGCAGGTGTCCATGGCGGTCGGGTCGTCTGCCAGGGCACACCTGGGGAGCTCATGGCGTCACCCGACTCCATCACGGGGCCCTGGTTGAGCGGCGCGCGGCAGCTCCCGGTCCCGAACCAGCGCAAGCCGCGCACCAAAGCGTCGGTGCGTGTCGTCGGGGCACGAGCTCACAACCTGAGAAACGTCAGCGCCGAGATCCCGATGGGCCTCTTCACGTGCATCACGGGCGTCAGCGGTAGCGGCAAGTCGAGCTTGATCGTCGATACACTGCTGCCGGCCGCGCGCGCAAAGCTCTACAACGCCACGGCTCCGGTCGGCGAGTGCGATCGCGTCGAAGGCCTCGAGAACATCGATAAAGTCGTGTCGATCGATCAGGCTCCGATTGGACGCACGCCCCGCTCGAACCCCGCGACCTACACGGGGATCTTTGCCCTTCTGCGCGAGCTTTACGCCGGCCTGCCCGACGCGCGCGCGCGCGGCTACAAAGCCGGGCGCTTTTCGTTCAACGTCAAGGGCGGTCGCTGCGAGGCCTGCCAGGGCGACGGCGTTCTTCGGGTCGAAATGCACTTTCTGCCCGACGTTTTCGTGACGTGCGACGCGTGCGGCGGACGCCGCTACAACCGCGAAACGCTGGAGGTGAAGTACCGTGGGCTGTCCATCGCCGACGCGCTCGACGTGACGGTCGAACAGGCCTCGGACTTGCTCGGCGCGGTGCCCCGCATCGCCGACAGACTCGACGCGTTGCGCAGGGTCGGACTCGGGTACGTGACGCTCGGACAACCGGCCACGACCCTCTCGGGCGGCGAGGCTCAGCGGGTGAAGCTTGCGCGCGAGCTTGCCCGCAAAGCCACCGGGCGGACGCTCTACGTCCTCGACGAGCCAACGACCGGGCTCCACTTTGCGGATATCGAGATCCTCTTGTTGGCGCTGACGGATCTTCGCGATCAGGGCAACACCATCCTCGTCATCGAACACAACCTCGACGTGGTCGCGTGCGCGGACTGGGTCATCGACCTCGGACCTGAGGGGGGTGAGGGCGGCGGCGAAATCGTGGCCGCCGGAACGCCCGAGCAAATTCTGCAGAGCGACCGCTCGCACACTGCGCGCTACCTCCGCGAAGTCCTCGAGCGGACGGCGCCCCGGCTCAAGGCGGCCGGCCGGGGCTGAGGCCGTGGCGCCCGCGAAGCGTCTCCCCCCTGAAGCCGCCAGGAAGCCGGGGCACCAACGCCCCCCCAAGCCGCCCAAAACGGCCCGCCCGGCCCGCCGCAGGCATCCCGGGGCGAGTGGGGCCTCCGGCCAAGGCGGGCAACGGCCGGTGGCGGCGGCCGGTCAGCGAAGCCAGAGATGCGGCTCGCTCGATACGGCCACGCCGATGCCCTTCGAGGCCGCGCGCTCTCGCTCGCGCTGTTCTCGCCACACGAGCGCGGCAGGCAAGACGAGCACGGCCGCCAGAAGACAGGCCGCTTCACCCATCACCGCGAGCATGCCGAGTGCACGCACAGCCTGATTGATCGAACGAAGCAGCGCCACGTAGCCGAGCATCGTCGTCAGGCTGCAGAGAACGACCGCGCCGCCCGTATTTTGCAACACGTTGAGAATGCCGCGCCGCCCGTCCGAATCGTAGCGTTGAACGAAGTTGACGGCGTAATCGACCCCGATTCCAAACGTAATCGGCAGCGCCACGAAGTTGAAGAAGTGAATGCGTGTGTGCGTCGCGGCCATGCCGAAGGCCACCCACGTGATTCCGACGACGAGAGCCGACAGGACGGCGACGGCGCTGGTGCCACGCCTGAAGGTGAGGAGAACGGCCAGAACGGTCATCCCGAAGGAGAGCCCGATGCAGCGCGGAATGTCTCGAACGACCGACCGCAGCATGTCGGCAAAGATGACCGCCCGGCCCGACCCCCGGACCATTTCTCCACCCGGCAACCGTGTCTCGCGAAACGAATCGGCCCAGCGAAGCAAATACCGAAGGTCGGCGTCGCTTCGACCCGCGGTGGGCTCGATGAGCACGAGGCGGCCCCGGCTTCCGTCCTTCTCCGTGAACGGACGGGCGAGCTCCGCGGGCAGGTCCATGAGGTCGAAAGACTGCAAGCCCGCCAGCGGCACCTTGGGCGCAATCTCGTTCCAGTCCGCGTCCGTGATGGATCCGCGCTCACGAGCTCGCATCAGCCGGTCGCGAATGTCCTGCAGCAATGGAAGCTTGGCCTCCTGGCCGCGCGGCACGAAGTCGAGGATCGAGTGGACGGCCTCGAAGGGCTTCGCATCGGGCGCGGCGCCCGCACGACGCGCTTCGAGCAAGCTGACGAACGTTTCGACCTGATCCAGGCGGTCGAGCGCCACGACCATGCTGCTCTCGAGGTTGGCGCCGAGCACGTCCGCGGCAAGGTGCGATAGCCGATACATCTCGGCGCTTTGGCCGAGATCGTTTTGAAGTCGCCGCATGTCGTACTCCATCGGGTCCGCCCGGACGTACGGGATCGCCAACGCGACGCCCACGACCGCCGCACCCAATCCCGCGATGACGAGCGTTCGCGGAGCTCGGCGGACGAGCGACGCGAAGACGGCGTCGTATCGAATCCCGTGCAGGCGAAGCCTTCCCCACCAGTGTTCTTCGCTTCCGCGAAACGGCCGAACACGTTCGCATAGGACGAGAACGGCGGGCAAGAGCGTGTAGGTCGCGATCCAGCATGCCAGCATCCCGAAGCCACCGATGAAGGCGAAGTGCTTGAAGGCCCGGAAGTCGGTCACCCACAACGACCCGTACGCGGCAGAGGCGGCCAGCGCTGCGGTGAGCGTCGACGGCCACGTCCGCTCGTGCGCGGTCAGCACGGACACGGCTGGCGAGCTCCCCTGCCGCCGCTCCTCGAAGTACCGCGCCATGTAAATGATGCCGAAGTTGATGCCGTTCCCGGCGACGATGCTGAAAAGAAAGCCCGTCGCCACATTCAGGTGGCCAATCGCGAGAAAGGTGGCCCCGAATGTCCACGCGAGCCCGGCGGCGATCGTCAGCCCCAACGCCACGAGTGCGCGAAGACGCATGAAAAAGAGAAGCACGACGGCCAGGACGAGACCGACCCCCAGGATGCCGACGTCGAGGAGATCCGCCCGGACCGCGCCGTACTCGGACAGGCCGGTGACGAGGTCCCCGGCAAAGCCGGTCCGAATGGCGGTATCCCCGCGCTCGGCTCGGACATCGTGGACGGTGGCCCGAATGCGTGCGAGAGCGAGCCGGGCGTTCTGGAGGTCGCCCGGCTGAACCGACGCGCGGGCGACGACGACGAGCGCGCGACCATCCTTGGACTGGTAATAGCCGTCGGGAAAGCGCAAATCGTCCTGGCCGTCCAGCCCGAACCGCTTCTTGATTTCTGCAGCGGTGATCGCCGGTGGTGGGTCGTCGTCGAGATTGCTATCGGTCGCTTCCCCGACCTCCCACTGCCAGCGCGCCTCGAGATCGTCGCGGAGCTTCTGCAGGTCGGTGAGGCTGGCAAAAAGGCCCGCCCGCGGCTCGAGAAAGGCCCGGGAGGCATGAACCCCGTCCTCTGCGCTGGCGACAAAGGGGGGTCCAATCGAAACGAGGCGCGGGACCAGCGCGTCGCCGAGTGCACGCAAGGCCGTCGTGTCCAACCCCTCGAGCACGACGAAAACGTTCGACTGACCGCCGGTTCGCTCCGCCAAACGACGAAGTTCGACGACGCTCGGCTCGTGATCAGGCAAAAGCTGGTCGAACCGTGTTCGTAGCTCGAGGCGAGTCGCCAAAGCGGCACCCACCAAGCTGAGCGCCGCCCCCGCGACGAGCAGCCACCCCGGGCGGCGAACCTGCCACCGGGCCAGGGGCCCGAACAAGGATGAAAAATCACCGAGCAGACTCATGGCAGGAACCGGCCAGGCGCATGCCCATGCGCCCATCCCCCAGCTCCGATGCTCCGACACCCCCTCCGCGTCGCGCCGCTTACCTCAGCTGTAGTCTTTTTCCATCCGCTCCTGATCTTCCTTGCAGCGGATGCAGAGCGTGGTTTCGGGTCGCGCTTCGAGTCGTTTGACCGAAATCTCTTCGCCGCACTCTTCGCAAATGCCGAACGTACCTTCGTCGATTTTCCGGAGGGCCTTCTCGATCTTGTCGAGAAAGCTCTTTTCGCGTCCGCGCAAGCGGAACGTGAACGACTGCAGATACTCGCTCGACGCCAAATCCATCTCGTCCGGCAGGTCGTCCGTGTCGAGCGCCATGTCCTGCTCGAGCGTCTGCTTGGCCTTCTTGAGGATCTCGTCACGCTTGTCCGTGAGGAGCGTCCTGAACTTCTTGAGGGTCGCCTTATTCACAGTGGACCTCGAATCCCGTCGATTCTGGGTGGGCTCCCGGCGTATTGCTGTCGTCCGTTCTCACTGCAACGCCCTTCGACCATTCCCAGGCCGGCGAGGGGGAGGCACGTTAAACACCGCGCACTGACCCGTCAATCGGTAAGGGCGTCTTCAACGTCGGCGCGGGCCGATCGAAAGCCAGCCGAATCAGCCCGAGCGCAGCGGGTGGCGACCCGAAGGTCCGTGGCGACCCGAAGGTCCGTGGCGACCCGAAAAAGAGTCGCCGAGGGCGCCCCGGCGGGCCGGGCTGACCGCTGCCGGTTCGAGTGGATCGCCCCCCAAGGTCAACCGACGGCGCCTTGAAAGTCGACCTCGCCATCTGTTAGTCGAGAGAAAGCCCTATTTTAGCGAAAAAGCCACCAAGCGAATCGATTCGGATCGGCATCGATGAGAACGGCCTCGGCCCGAGGCTTGGCCCGCTCGTCGTCACGGCCGTCGTCGCTCGCGCTTCACCGGCTGGGGCAGCCGTCTCGGAACGCCGGCTGCGAGGGGCGATGCGAACGCGCCTTGCCGACTCGAAAAAGCTCATCGGACACGGCGACACGGCCCTCGGCGAAGCATGGGCGCGCGCCATCGCCAAGCGCATGGGACTCGAAGGCATGGACGACCCGGGCGCCTTGGTCGGGGCACTTTCGCTCGATTCGCTGGCTGAGCTTCGAACGCCGTGCCCGAGCGAGCACGCCGGCCAGTGCTGGAGCGGGCAAGGGGAATCGTTCACGGCCGAACCGAACCTCGTCTTGGATGTCGAGCGAGACCTCGGAAAACTGAGCGATCGCGGCGTCGACGTCCAACGCGTCGCGTGTGTCGTCACGTGTGCACGACGGCTCAACGATGGCGTCGATCGCGGCCTGACGAGATTTCACATGGACCTCCATGCGATGGAGCGACTTGCCCTTGATGCACGCGCGCGCGCCGGGCGCGACGTCGTCGCGATCTGCGGAAAAGTCGGAGGCTTCGATCGGTACGGACCAGCCTTTGGCCCCATGTCCGGCTGGCTTCACGCGGTGTCGGCCGAGGGCCGAGCGCGCAGCGAGTACGCGGTCCCAGGCCTCGGCACGATCGCATTCGTTCGAGACGCCGACGACCACCACCCCCTCGTCAGCATGGCGTCGCTCGTCGGCAAATGGGTGCGCGACCTGCTGATGGCTCGGATTGTCCGCTATCACCGGGAGGCCGACCCCGAACTGCCGAGCGCCAGCGGCTACCACGACCCGGTCACCACTCAGTTCATCGAAACGAGCCGCCTCGCGCGCTCACGCCGTAAGATCCCCGACGCGTGCTTTGCCCGGAAAGCTTGGGGGCGCGGGAAGGACGGGACGGAGTAGCGCCCCGACGCATGCGCCAGCACGACGGTTCAGTTCGTCGTCGCCAGCCACGCTGCGAGCTTTTGCAGCTTCTCGTCCTTCGTGAGCTTCCGCGGCGCCAGCTTGTCGCTCGAAGTGCCTGGCTCGAGGACGAGTTCCTCGTCACCGACGGCCATCACGGCCGCTCCCTTTCGGGCCACGAGGTATTCGGCCTTCGCGCGATCGCTCCCCTCCTGCACGAGGACGGAAAGTGCCTCGTCACCGACCCCCTTCAGTGCGGTAGCCCCCGACTTCAGCTTGAACGCGCGAAAGACCTCTTTGGCCCCTTCGGCGCTGGCTCGCGCCATCGCGACGTCCCTCCATCGCTTGTCGCCGTCCTTGTAGTACCCGATCGCCACCGGACCAATCGACGTCAGCCCAAGAGCGTCTTTTGGCGAATAGGCGACCCCGAGTGGCAGTCGCGACGCGAGCGGCAACATCGCGGCGGATGCCGGCAGGCCGGCCGGCCCCGGCAACCGACCTCCGATGTCCTTTGCGATCGCGCCCGTTGACTGCTCGTTGGCGCGTGCCATGTCCTCGGGCGTCATCTTGGTGTCCTCGGTGACAAACGTCAGCTCCGCGAGGTAAAGGCCTCGCCAGACGTACGCGTTGCTGCTGCTCATCGCCCCGGCGGAACCGGCTTCGAGGGGGTGGACCGATGCGCGCGCCGGGTCGCCGCCGGCGACCACCCGCGTCGTGAACATCGCGTACGCACCGTCGACGGTCGCGAACCGCGAGAGATTCACTTCGACGCTGTTCGGGGCACCGCTTCCGTCGACATATCGAATGACGACGACCCGATCCAAACCGAACCGCTTGTAGACTTCACATTCGCCATCGAACGCCGTCGTGCAGACTTCGTCCATGGAAAGCTTGCCCTTGTCCCCATACGTCTTTGGCTCGCTCTGCGGATCGAGGCAGTAGCCGCCGCGCGTCCGAGGTACGAGCGGCGCGCTGATCGCGTCGGTATTGGGGCCGCCTCCCCCTTGACACGGATTGGGCTGCGCCTCCGGCCGCGCAAGTGGAGGCGGTGGCGGACCGTGATCGCCTCGTCCCTCGTCGCTCTTGCTGCAGGCGAGCGTGAAGAGAAGCCCGAGGGACGCGATGGATTGGAATGTGCGGGGCGTTCGCATGAAACGGCAGGCGGCCGGACACGGCACGGCCATGGCGACGGGGATCGCTCGTCGCCGGTGGTAGCACATGGGTCGCGAGGTCCGCACGTTTTGCGGACTGCCGCAATCATTACAAGGGCGCGGTGGCGTCCTCTGTTCGTCAGATCGTCGGAATCGTCGGCCCGCGAATCGATCCGCGAATTGAAAACGAGCGGGCACGACGCTTGCTCCTTGCCGTGGGGTGGCCCAAGGCGCTCCACACCGCTCGCATCGGACGGCAACCCGCGGGTTCACGCTGCTCGAACTGATGGTCGTCGTCATGATCATCGGCGTCCTCGCGGCACTCGCGGTCCCGTCGCTCCGCATCTCGACGTTCGACCGGCACGCCTATCAAGATGCCGGCGCGGTCTTGCAGCTCTTTCGCGAAGCACGGCTTCGCGCGGTCGCTCGCGGCGCGGCCACCCTGGTGAGCATGACGGCGAATGGCACGAGTGAACGGGGGCAATTCAACCTGTACGAAGCCGTGCAAGCCGATCCGAATTCCCCCGCCGGCACGCCCGCGCAAGTGCCCGTTGCGTCGTGCAAGGCGCCGACCATCTGGAACATCGGCACGCCCACCACCCTTGCCATCGACGGGGTCAGCCTCGACGGAGTCGTCGGAACGGCCGAAGTCGATGGCGACATTGAATCGCAGATTTACACCTACGACGCGGCGAATGCGGGCGCGCCCACCTCCTGGACGTCGACCATCTACGTCTGCTACACGCCCGTCGGCCGCTCCTACATCAGCACAGGCGGATCGCCTACGTTCATCGGGACGCCGACGACCAGCGTCCTCGAGGTGCGCGTTCTTCGCGGCTTGACGAGCGGCTTGACGGGCGCAGTGAGCCGAAGCGTCCTCGTCGCGCCGAACGGCATGCCCCGCCTTTTTTCGAAGGTGCTCTGAACCGACATGAGCCGCCGGGTCGCCGACACCGACCGCATCGTCGGCCGCGGGGCCGCCGCCGGCTACACGGCGGTCGAGGTCTTGATTGCCATGACCATCATGACGATCGGCGCCGCGGCCGTCATGAGCATGCAGAAGGCCAGCATTCAAGGGATTCTCGACGCCCGCAAGAACGACGTCGCCAGCGCCATTGCGCGGATGTGGGTTGAGCGAGTCGAGCGGGACGCGATGCAGTGGACCTTGCCGAGCGCTTCGAATCCGACGGGCAACAATCTTTCGACGGCGACCCAGCTCCTCGTCAATCTCGACAACGGCTGGTCCCTGCCTCCGGCCGTTCCTCCCATGAGCTACGCCTACGATGTTCTCGGACGCGACCTCACGGTGGCCAACGCCGGCAGCGCCGTCTTCTGCGTCAACATGCGGCTGAAGACACTGGTCAGCGGCACCGCAATACAGGGTGGCGCCATCGTCCCCCAGCTCATCCGCGCGGACGTTCGTGTCGTCTGGCTTCGTGGACTCGGCACGAACCCGAACGGACCGTTTTGCAGCACGGCGAACGTCGACATGACCGCCAACGATTTGAACGAGACGGCGCGCACGGGCGGCCCGGCCTACCACGCCCTCTACTTGACGACCGCGGTACGGGAGAACACCGCGCCGTGATGGACCAACGCATCGGACATCGAGCTCGGCGACGAGGCGCAGGCGGTTTCACGATGGTCGAGCTGACCGTCGCGCTCCTTGCAGGGCTCATCGTCGCGATGGGCATCGTCGCGCTGTCGCGCGAAGCGACGAACACGTTTCACGAGGAAGCGCGCGTGTCGGTCGCCGAGGCGAGCCTGAGGGCGGCGATGGATCGTCTGCGCGGTGATCTGCAGCGGGCCGGCTACATGAGCACGGGCAACATCGCGACCGACCCCAACCTGGCCACGCTGCCAGGACAGACGAATACGCATGGGATCAGCCCGACGCTCGTCGGCATCGTAGGGCTGCAGTCGATCCTCCTCGTGCCTGGCGAATCGAACAACGTTCTTCCCCTGTCCGCGCAAAATGGTTTGGCACCCGATCAAATCGAAATCTCCGGCAACTTCACGACAGCCGACAGCTACGACGTCGCGATGGTCATGCCCGCCGGGTCGTCGGGGACGTGTCAGAAAATTTACATGTCGGCCACCTCGCCAGCCATGGTTCGCCTGCTTTCGGCGGGCAATGGCGAGTTGCAGGTCGCTTTCCAACCGGACAACGCCTCGCAATTCATCGTGCGCCTTGTGGACGACTCCGGGCGCTCGCAGTTCCTCGTGACGTGCGCGGGTCCCGGCGCGGCAGGGATCGACCCCGCAAACCAGTTACCTTACATCAACGTCGATACGAGCTCGAGCGCGACGCCCCTCCGAACCGCGGCGGCGACGGGCACGGTCGGGGGCTTGAGCGGCTACGCCGCAGGTCGCGCTTGGGTGAACCCAGTACAGACCGTGCATTGGGCCATCACGACGACTTCGAACGAGCCCCTCCAATACCAAAATGCACTCTTGACCCAAACGGGCGATGGCGGCGTCGACCCGACGAAGTACGACCTCGTCCGGTCTTACTACGACGCGTTGCACCAACCAGTCGTCGCGACGACCGAAGTCATCGCCGAATACGCCGCCGACCTCAAATTCGCCTTTTCTGTAGCGGCCGTGCCACCGACCCCCGTCAGCGCTCAGGCGACGGCACCGACCATCACCACCTATGCGTTCGGCGATCCGCAAAACGCGGTGGTCGCATCGGCAGTCGCGCCGAATGGCACGGCGATTCCACAAAGGATCCGCTCGATTCGCGCCCGAATCGTGACGCGCACCGGACAGGCCGACCGAACGGCCTTCATCGGAGTCCAGCCCGCGTCGACCGAAAGCTATCTTTATCGCTATTGCGTGGTCGCCGGCGGGTGTGCCGCCGGCAGCACCACGGCGCAGTGGGCCCAGGCGCGAACGCTGACGACCGAAGTCTCCCTCCCCAATCAGGCGAAGAGCTTCTACTGATGCAGACCATCGACCTCGCCAAACGTCGCGCTCGGGGGCGGCGGCGCGAATCGGGCGCCGCACTCTTCATCGTGGCCATGACATTGGCCGTACTCGCCTCCGTCGGCATGTATGCGCTCGCCTCGGCATCGAACGAAGTCCGAACGAGTGGCAACGAGCGTCAGAACACCGAGACCCACTTTCTCTCGCAGTACGGAGTCCTTGCCGCGTCCGAGGAACTCGCGGCGACCAAGGCGCAGTTTTACCTCGGCCTCATGTTGTCTCCGAGCACGAGCGACCAAAACTGCCTCTCCCTTCAGGGCGTCCCCCCGACGGCCGATCCAATGACGCGGGCATGCCGGCGCGTCGGAGCGACCGAGCTCGCAATCGGGTCGAACTGGGCCTCGACGCCGACCGACGCGTACACGGGTGCCGTTCCCTACGGCGCCACACCCGGAAGCTTGGGACAGACACCGGTCAAAGCCGATTTCTTCGTCGAATTCACCGCGCCGACCATGGCGAACGCGCCGGCGCGCTACGCGCTGGGCCTTCAGTTTTGCTTCATCCAGTTCACGGCGACCTCGACGGGGATCACCCAGCCGCAGGTGCAGACCGGAGCGGTCATGACGCCGTACTTCGGCGGAGAGGGCCTCGAGGCGCAGCGCGCCCGGCTCGTCGCGGGCCCGGTGCAGTGCCCGAGGTGAGGAAGAAAAGACCATGAGCAGGCGAGTGGTGCGAACGTGCGTGGGGGTGTCGGTCCTGGGGATCTGCGCATGGCCCGCAAGTGGCAGGGCGCAGCAGATCGATACCAATCCGCCCACGCCGAATGTCCTCCTGCTCCTCGACAATTCGGGCTCGATGGAGCGCATGATCGATGGATCCATCCCCGAGTCCTCGCCGGCCAACGCGTGCAACTGCGACCCGTCGGCCAACACCTGCAACTGGGCCGTGTCGCCCAACCCCAATCGCTGGGGGACCGTCCAGCAGGCCCTGACCGGCCAGCTCGCCAACGGCTTCAACTGCGCCGCCATGCCCCGTACACCGGGGAGCACCTTTGCGAGCGAATACCAAATCGGCGGCGTAACGCCGTACGACATCAACTACTATTTGGCATTTCACCGCGTCATTGCAAAAGACACCTCTTCGGGTACCCCCGTGCCTTGCGTCATCGCGCCGGGGGTTTTGCCGGGAGCGCTCGCGAATCAGGGTGTGGGTCCGTCGGGATCCGGCACGGGGCCGAGCGTCAGTGCCGATGCGTTCGTCACCGGCGACGTCGTCGCGCGGCCCTACGGCGCGCTGACGACCACGACGACCTCGTGCCAGTTCGCACAATTGCCGAATGGCGCCCTGACGTCGATGACGGACCTCATGCGATTCGGGCTCATGACCTTCGATGAAGATCCGTCGCCCGCGATCGGGGTCGTCAACACCGGGGCAGGCTTTCAAGTCGCAAGCCCGGCTTTCCCGGGGATGTGGAGCTACTTCCCGGGTTGGGACTCGAACGGCACCTGCCCCTACTTGGGCTACCCAATGAATTGCAAGACCTCGACCATCCAGGGGCTTGGGGCGCGCAATCCGGCCGCGCCTCCGTGGGAGGGGCGGATGGTGCGATTTCCATCGACAGGAAACATCAGCACACAGGAGCAGAACAATTCGAACATTGCCGATGTCATCCGGGCGTCGCGGCCCTATGGGGCGACGCCGCTCGCGGGAATGCTGACTGGCGCTCAATACTACTTCTGGAACGACCCGACGGGGCCGCAAGGAACGGACGTCTTCGTGCAGGGCGATTGTCGGCCCGAATACATCATCATCCTGACCGACGGCCAGCCGAACGACGACATGCGTCCCGATTGCAATGCCGCCGTCGGGGCCGGCGAGACGCCGGGACACTGTCCGTTCAGCCTCCCCGAGGACATCGCCGCCGCCTTGTACAACAACGGGCAGCCCAACGCCTCCAATCAGTCCGTGAAGACTTACGTCATCGGCTTCGCCGTCTCGAAGTTCGACGACTCCGGGTCGATCGTCAATTGCGCGAGCCTCGTGTCGAACGGAAATCTCTCGAGCGCGTGCGCGACGGGAGACGCGAACTACGCACCGTGCTGCGAACTCCAAAAGATCGCACTGAATGGCGGAAGCGGACAGGCCTACTTCGCCGATACGCCGGGCGACCTGCAGGGCGCCCTCGGATCGATTCTCGCCGACATTTCGAAGCAGGCGACGACGCGCGCGACGCCCGCCTACTCGCCCGTCGTCACCAACGTCGTGGCCGACACCACCGGGCAGACGCCGAACCAGGAAATATTCTACGCTTCGTTCACGCCCTCGGCCGCTGGCCCTTGGTCGGGTGACATTCAGCGATCGCGCTACTTCTGCCCGACCGGATCGTCTTCGGGCTCGTCGTCCCCGTCATCGTCGTCCTCATCCTCGTCGACGTCGACGCCTACCGGGTTCAATCCGTCCCAGGGAGACGACTTCGCCACGGACCTGAATACGAACGCTCCCGCCCGGACGTTCATCGTCTACGAGCCCGGCGCCATCAGCGGGCAGTCTGGTTCGCAATCGGCGCGCGGGACCATCCGCCCCTACGTCCAGAGTTCGGTGACCGATGGGGTGAGCACGAACGGCGCAAGTATGTACGCCGGCAGCGCCGCGAACGTGATCCCGCAGATCACGCCGGACGTCCTCAACATTCCCATGACCGGGGCGACTGCGGGTTGCCCCTACAGCCCGAACAACGCGGTCGGCACCCAGTACCTCGACCCCCTCACCTGCCGCAACATGGTGCTCGATTTCGCCTTTGGTCAACCGTCGTCGGCATTCACGGGGCCGGGCAACTTCACATTCATGCCGCGCTACGGAAACGCGTTCGGCGACATTTACCACGCCTCACCCATCGTCGTCGGCCCTCCCGGCTCACTGCTTCAAGACCCCTCGTACCAAGCCTTTCGGCAGGGCTGCGCCTCGGGCCAATGTGGAACCGCACCCTCCGGCTCGGGCAGCGCTTCAAGCTCGAGTTCGAGCGGTGGCTCGACGGGCTCGCAGCGACCGACCGTCGTCTATGCCGCGACCAACGACGGCCTGCTTCACGCCTTCTGGGCCGACGAGACGGCCGCCGCGAACAACGAGCTCTGGGCGATGCTCCTGCCCGAGGCCATGCCAAGCCTCCTGTCGTCGTATCCGTCGAGCCACGAGTTTCTTCTCGATGGCTCCCCCGTCGTAAAGGATGTGGTCTGGGATCGGAGCACGACGACGAACACGGCAAGCGCCTGGCACACGACGCTCGTTGCCGGCTTCGGTCCCTACGCACAAGGCTATTACGCGGTCGACGTGACCGACCCGAGTCCCGCTCAAATCATGGCCGGCGCTTCGGCGGTCGCCAACCCGCCTCCGGCGGGACCCGCCCTGCGCTGGCAACTCAGCACCCTCGAGCCGGGCTCTTCGAACTTTCAGATCCTCGGCAATTTCTCTGCAAAGCCCGCCATCACGACCCTTTTCATGGATCCTGGGGACGGCAACCAGCGCGAGATCGGCGTCGCCATCCTTCCGGGCGGCTGGGACGGCCTGCCTTCGGGCAGCAGCCCGGTCGCATGCGCCCGATCGACCAAGACGCCCGCCCAAATCGAAACGCCCGCGACCGGATACGCGACGCGCACGGCGGTTCGATGCTGGGGTACGACGAATAACCCCCAGCCGACCGATCCGGTCGACGGTCGAACGGTCTCCGTGGTTCGGCTCGACACGGGCGAGGTCCTGGCCGTGTTCGGGCGCAAGGCCGACTTTCCATCGACTGCCGGCACATTCAACGTCGCTCGCGTGATCGATACGCCCCTCGACTCACCGATGACCGGGACGCCCATCGTGTACCCGACCGACGTCGGGTCGGACGCAACGAAGGTTTTCGTCAGCGACGCGGACGGCACGATCTGGCGGTTCGACCTATCGAGCCCGATTCCCGCGAATTGGACCGGTGGGCTGTTTCTCGACCTCTACAATCAGACGGTCGATACGAGCACGACGTCTTGGCAGGACGGCCAGCCACTAGGGGTCGACCCCGTTCTGTCGCTCGACCCGGCGGGCGAGCTCGTGCTCGATGTGGCGACGGGCACGACGCAGGCCTTCGACAGCACAGGCATCTACTACGTTTACTCGATCACCGAGCAGCTGACGGCGTCGGGGCCCGCGGCGAACGTCAACTGGTATTTCGGGGCGAACTCGAGCCCCTCTGGATCGCCGACCTCTGCGCTCCGTGCCGGCGAACGCGTCGCGGGCCCGATGACCGTGTTCAACGGTACGTTGTATTTCGCGACCTACTTCTCGGGAACCCCGGCGAGCCTGTCTTGTACGAGCGGCGACGCCCGCATTTGGGGCATGGACTTCGTCACCCCCTACGGGGGCGCGTCCTGCACGGCCAACCCCGACCCATGCCGCGGCAACGGCGGGGTGTTCGCGGCCTCCGTCAGTTCGTCCACGGGCTACATCGACGTCGGGGCCACCAACCCGGGCAAGGTGGTGCCCGGGCTGACCGTGCAGACGACCCCGGCGTGCGGAACGCTGACCGCGGGGCTCGACAGTTACGCTGCAGGCGCAACGCACTATTCGACTGCCGGTTTCACCGCGGGTCAGTTTTCCGTCGTGGGGCTCATCGGGGGCGTGAGCGCCGCCAATGGGCTGAGCACGGCGCAGGTCCAAGTTCCGTTGCAAACACCCATGTCGCCGACCTTGATCGACTCCTGGGCCGCGGTGCTCGAATGACCTCGGCACGGCTCATCAGAACCGACGTCAGCCGCCCCGATCGAATGGTCATCCGCGCCACCCGCCGCCGTTCCCCGCTCGTCCAGGTCGCCCGCTTCGCTCTGACCGCCGTCGCTCTCGCTGTCGGGTGCCATCCGTCGAACGAGCCGACGAATCTCCAAACCGCGCCCACCACGGCTCCCCCCAAAGCGACGCCGGCGGATCATTTGGGCCCCGACGAGCTCCTCGAAGGAACCATCGACGCATTCGGTGTGGTCCTGCCCCGATCGCTGCACGTCGATGGGCGGTTTCACGACGTTGTTTACGCGAGCGGCCCGCTGAGCCTGCACCCCCTCGTCACCTACTTGCGCGCGCGCCTCGAAGGGGGCGACCTTCGTGAGGGGCCGACGACGGCGACCTTCGATCACGTGCGCGCGCTCGCCAAACGGGGCCCGGACCTTCGAATCCACGTCGAGGCGGCGCTGAACGCCGTTCACCTCGAAGTTCACGACGAGACCCAGCCCAGCTTACCCGCGTTCCCGGATGAAGCGGCCCGATGGCGGCACGTCGGCCTGACGCCGGATGGCCGTCTGGCCGATCCAACGCACCTCGATTGACCTCGAACGCGCACCCGCGCGAACCGGCGCCGAGGTCGGGTCGCGTCGGCTCAGACCGGGACGGGGCCGCCGAAGGTCCCGAATGCCCTGGCCACCCAAAGAGCCGTCAGCGACAGAGCGACCACGATCTCGAGCCCGATGGCCACTCGGCCCAAGGTGTCACGGTGGAGTTCGATCGGCGCTCCGCGGCGCCACGTCGCCCAGACGGTGGCCGCAACGAGGAGCCCGCCCGCGGCCACGCTGGGAACGGCCAGGGGTTGGATGCGAAGCGACGCCGCGACATGACCACCGGCGAGCAGACGCAGTGCGCGCGTCGTCCCGCAGCCGGGACAGGGCCGGTGCAAGAGAACGGCGGCCGCGCAGCGCTGCCATCCGAACGCGGCTGGAAGCCCCCCAGCCAACCACCCGACCGCCACGGCAGCCGAGGCGAGCGCGCGGCGGCGGGCAGACCCAGCGGACGTCGGACGCCCGACGGGCTCGAGGTTCATCGCGCCGAAGAGTGTACCATCCCCATCGCGCGAAGCGCCGCCCCGGCGGCCCACGCTACGCGCGGCAGCGCGGCGCGCACAGCAAAACGTGGACGATCGATGACCCCCAAGATGGCCGAGAGCGAGGCCTCGCCCGGAGCGCACCAGCCCGACACCGACTCGGAACCCGCCGCGCCGCCCCCCACCCTCCAGCGCGGTCCCCGCGCAGCGGCCACAGATGCGCCCCCGCCGCGCCGAGCCGAGGGTGCGGTCGAGGGCTTCGGACCAAACGACCACGCCGCGGGGCCTCGACCGCCGGGAGAATGGGGCCCGGGCGATGGGCCGATTGCGCCGCCGGGACCGCGCGCCAACCCGCTCGCTGTCACCTCCATGGTGCTCGGCATTTTGGTCATCCCAGGCTGCTGCTGCTGGTTTTCGAGTTTGCCCATGGCCGCAGCGGGATTCGTGATGGGCATCGTCGGGCTCCAGCGCGTCCGGCAGAATCCTCGGCTGTGGAAAGGCCAGGAGATGGCGATTGCGGGTATCATCTGCTGCGGCATCGGCATTCTGCTCGCGCTCCTTACACTCTTGAGCCCTTGGGACGAAGCTGTGCAAGCGATTCTCAACGGCAAGGCATAACCGCGTGATCGACCGTTCTCTCGTCGCCAGCGACCGCTCGCCTGAAGGACTCCGCAGCGCGGCAGAACCAAGCGACGAGACCGCACGAACCGCGGGCCGCGGAGGCATCGCAGTGCTCGGTGCCAAGGTGTTCTTTCTCGTCACGGGCTTCGTTCAGCAGCCTCTTCTTC
>JBEKFX010000003.1:0-148523 GCA_050013115.1 Polyangiaceae bacterium | reverse complement strand
CTGCAGCAGTTCCATCAGCGAAGTGGCGGGGGCGCTTCACAGCGTCACGATGGATTACTTCCAGGCCGGCGGCGGATCGGTGGCAGAGCTCACGTGGAACTCGTCGTGTGCGGGGAGCGGCGTCATCCCGTCGGACGACCTCATCCCGCCTCCTCCGATGCCCCCGCCGAACAATGGGCTCTTGGGTACGTACTACAGCAACATCGATTTCACCGGCACCGCCACGTCCGAGATCGATCCGACGGTCAACTTCAATTGGAACGGCGGCTCCGTCGTGTCCGGATCGAGCGGCGTCAACCTGTCCGCCGAATGGACCGGGCAGGCCGAAGTTCCGTGCACGGACAATTACCAGTGGTGCGTTGTCGGCGACGATGGCGTTCGGCTGTGGGTCGACGGCACGTTGCTCGACGACGGCTGGGTCGCGCAGGGCCCCACTCAGTATTGCAGTAACCCAATCAGTGAAACAGCCGGCTCGCTCCACGACATCAAGATGGACTATTTCCAGGCGGGCGGCGGCTCCGTGGCCGAGCTGCAGTGGAACGCCGGCTGTCTCGGCGGGTCGGCGCAGATCATCCCGACGGCGAATCTGTTCCCCACAGGCGACCATGGCCTCGGCGGCTACGACATGCCATTTCGGGCCGCCGGCGATCGCGGGACCGGAGCGCCCTACTCGATCATTTCGGTTCCGCAAATCGTCAACGCATCTCCGGTCGACGTGTCGAGCGCATCGCCGAATGCCTGGGGTCTTGGCCCGACGGCGATGATGGTGCCGGCCTTCTCTCCAGACGGGACGAGACTCGTCTTCGTCGACGGCGACACATCCGGCGGCGCGTCGTGGAGGCAGGGGCTCTCGCTCTTCGATTTCAACGAAAGCCAGATGACGTTCACGAACCGGAGGAACGTCGTCAACACCGTCTCCGGGAACAACATCATCCGCTGGCCCACGGTCGAGAGCGATTCGCGCTCGGTCATTTACCAGACGAATCCTGTCAGCCAGGACGACATCAACGCCTACCCCGAATACGGTGGAATGCTTCCGTCCGGCTACAGCACGATCCCCGGTCAGTTCTGGTCCGTCGACGCGCTCGATCCAGTCGACCATCCCCCTGTCTCGCTGAACACGCTCAACGCGGGCCTCGGCGGAGGCGACGCGAATCGCAGCTATCAGCCGACCGTGCTCCCGACATCGGCGGGAGGCTACCGGTGGACCGTCTTCACGAGCGATCGTCAGTACGGCAACATCATGAATGTGCCGGCGCCGAACGTGACGCCGACGACGCAGCTGTGGATCGGTGCGCTCGACGACGCGACGAGCGGGACGGCGGACCGGAGTCATCCCCCGTTTTGGCTGCCCAACCAGGTTCTGGGCGACAACGGCGGTCGGATTCGCAACGAGCGTGCGTACTGGGTCCTCGACGCGTGCAAGCCGACTCTTGCGACGCCGCCGTCGACCCCTCCGGCTCCACCGACCTTCACCTGGACCGACATGGATATCGGCACGGCAGGCGACCCGGCGTACGCCGGGTCGGCCTCGGCGGCCGGCGGAACATTCACGGTCGTCGCCGGTGGCGACGACATCTGGAACAACAACGACGCATTCCACTACGTCTACATGCCGGTCGTCGGTGATTTCGAGTTCCAGGCCCGAGTCACGTCGCTAGCCTACGCGGACTACTGGTCGAAGGCCGGTGTCATGCTCCGCGACAATCTCGCCTCCGATTCGGCGCAGATCTACACGATGATCAACGCGGGAGGCCTGACAGGCCTTCAGTGGCGTACTCCTACGGGCAACAGCAGCAATTGGACGCAGGGGCCCGGCGAAGCGTTTCCTTACTGGGTCAACCTGACACGCACCGGCACCACGGTCGTCGGGGCCATCTCCCCCGACGGCGTCAATTGGACCACCGTTGATACGCAGCAGCCCGCAATCGGAAGCAGCGCCTACATTGGCTTGGCCGTCACAGCCCACAACAACGGCACGTACACGACCGCCGTGTTCGACAACGTGACGTTCGGCTCTCTCGTTCCGCCCGACCCGCGCCCCGCGTCGGCGTGCCAGGACAATCAGGACTGCTGTGGAGCCCTGACATCGCCACCGACCGCCGCTTGCAAGGTCGACGTTCCCGTCGCCAACCCGGTGACGAAGCATTGCGTTGCGCTGACGGCGAACTCTTGCGTGGCGGTCGGCGGCGCGTGCACGTCCGACAGCGACTGCTGCGGCTTCCCGTCGAACGCTTGCACGATGAACGTGTGCACCGTGCCGCCGCCACCGTTCAGCTATCAAGACCTTGTCTTTTCGAGGGATTACGTGGCTTCGTGCCCCGCTCAGGAGGAACCCATCTGGCGCTTCTTCGATTGGGAGACGATCACCCCCGGCAATTCCGACATCAAGTTCGCAGTCGGGACCGCCGCCACATCGGCTGGCTTACCCACTTCGATGGGTGCGCCCGGCGTCGTTCCGATCGGGACCGCGTCCGGAGCCCCGATCACGGTGTGGACGGGCGCAGACGTCGGCGCCGCTCTGACGGCCGCCGGCCAGTTCCCCTCATTTGCCTATCTCCGCGTGTTCATGGACTTCCAACCAACCTCGGATTTGAGCCAAGGTCCCACGTTGACTGGGTGGCGTCAGCAGTTCGATTGCATGGCTTCCGAATGAATAGAAACGCATTTCAGCTTGGCCTTGCCGCGGTCTTCGTCGGCGCGATGGCGTGCAATGGCGGGAATTCGGGGCTGCCGCCCGGTTTGGGGGGCGAACCACCGACGTCCGACGCCTCGAATGAGTCCGGCTCCGATGCCGTGGGTATCGAAGCGTCGGCGGACGCCAGCGCACCGACGGACGCAAGCGTCGCAAGTGAAGCCGACGCAAGCGACGCCGACGCGGCCGACGGGTCGAGCGACGGCGGGCCGGGAGCCGACGGCGGCCAAGGGGCTGACGACGACGTGCGGGTCGGCGCCGGTAGTGACGCGGCCATGGCGGAACCGTCGTGCAGTCCGAACACGACATGGTCCGCCCCGACGAGCGTGGCCGGGGTGCCGATCTTCGCATCGCAGCCCTTCGTCACGGTCACGAGCGACGAGCTCACGGTCGCTTGGGTTCTCGAAGACGACGCGGGCCCGGCCACGGTCAACGTCGCCGATCGGGCCTCCAGTGAGGACCCGTTCGGGGGCAGCACCGCACTGACGAGTGTGACCGCGGGTGACGCGGGGGCGACCTATTTCGCGTTCGACCGGGTCGGAATGAGCGGCGATGGCCTCACCCTGGTCGGAGTCGCGCTTGGCCGGCAGGCGATCACGAGCTTCAGCCGTGCCGATCGCGGCCAGCCCTTCGGTGGGCCGGCGGGTGGCATTGCCTTTCAGACGTTCATCACGAGTCTCTCGATGCAAGATCGCGGCGGTTCGCTGGGCGACCCCGTCCTCTCGAACGACGGGAACGATCTCTTCTTGTCGGTCTCTGGGGGGCTCGCAAGCACTTCGATGTTCGAATCGACCTACGATGGAGTGGCTTGGAGCGCCCCAACCTCCGCCGGGCCAGCACTCCAGCCGGCGGCCGACGCGGGTCACGCCTTGAACCACCCGACGTCGCTTTCGGGCGACGGACGGACGCTTTTTTATTGGGACGACGGCTCGAACCAAACCTACGAGGCGCAGCGCGGCAGCCCTTCCACGTACTTCAATATCACCTACTCCTTCGAGCCCTGGGTTTCCGTCCAGACGAACGCGGCGTGCACCAGGATTTACTATGTGGCGTCCTCTCCGGGCGGGTACACCCTCGTCCAGGTCGATGCCATGCCGTCCACGACGATCGACACGCCGTGAACGGCATCGACTCCGATGCGGTCCCATCGGCACCCATCGACTGGCGACCGCGGCGATCGACCGTTCGCGAGCTCTGTGCGAAGCGAAAGCCCGAGCTCGGCTCGGCCCGAATGCCGATGGCGCGGGCCTTGATTGCATCGCTCGAGGCCCTGCACGTGGGGGTCGCCGCTGGCGGCGGTCCTTGCGTGCTTCGGCCGCACGATGGCGATACCCAGGGCACAGCGGGCGATTTCCTTCGCTCTCATTTTCTTCGCCGCTACGCGTGCGGCCTTTGCGGACCCCTCTGAGCAGGGCGGTGCGAGTGCGACATGGGGCGGCCCGGCTCGTATCGGGGCCGTCGCCGGCGTGGCATTTCCGCGCCCTCTGTCCGTCGAGGCTGTCGCCGGACTCACGCACGGCCTCATCGGCATCGAATACGCTGTACTGCCGGCCGTGACGCTCGGGGGTGCTCGTGTGGCGCTCTGGGCGGTCGCGGCCGACGCGCGCATCTTTCCCTTTCGGGGTCCGCTCTTCGTCGGCCTCCGAGGTGGACTGCAGCGCCTCGCCGCCTCCGACACCGTCGCCCTGGGTGGCCGCGCATCCATCATCGAGTCGGTTGCGGTCTCGACTTGGTTCATCAACCCGCGCGTCGGCATCCTCTGGACGCTGAAGCCGGGCGTTACGTTCGGAATGAACGCGGGCGTCGAGATCCCCGTCGCCGTGACGCAATCGACGACACTCCCGGCTCTCGGGAGCCTTCCTCCCGTGGTTTCGAATGCCATTGGACCGGTGACGAGCAGCATCGACATGCTCACCGAACGTGTCCTGCCGACGTTCGATCTCCTAGAACTCGGCTACGTCTACTGAGCGGAGGTAGAGCGGACGGTCTCCTCCGTCGCAGCGGAATCGATACGCCGCACCGGGCGGCGACCGGCCCCTCCTTCGCGTGCAGGCAGGCGGGTCAGGGACCGGCGGGCGCCGCCGTCTTCGCCTTTGCAAACGCCTCGGCGCGGTTGAGAATGTGGCGCGCATCGGATGTCGAAAACCCGGCCACGGCAATGATGAATCCGTCTTTGGTCGGGCGAACATCGATGTCTACGGTGGACCCGGGTAGCCAGAACGGATCTTCGGGCGTGGACGTCGCCTTCCCGAGAGCCAGTCGCGCGCCGTGGCATTCGAGTTCCCGATCCAGCCACTCGGCGGTCACCCCCGGCAGAGCGCTGACTGTGAGCGTTGCGCCTCGGAGCTGAGACTGCTCGCCCGATTTGTCGGCTTCGACGGTGCTGTAAAGAGGCCCGACCTTCTGCAGGGCCTTTCCGTCGAGAATGGGCGCCAAAGAGCCGTCGGTCACCTCCGGGCCGCAGCGCGTACGCTCCAGAAAGGCGGCTCCATCGACCGGGCTCCGCGCTTCTGTCGCCGGTCCGCAGCTTTCAGTCAGACCTGCGGACAGAACGACCATCAGCGCAGCCACCCTCGCGGAGAGCACCGGTC
Organism: Polyangiaceae bacterium; assembly: GCA_050013115.1. Lineage (GTDB taxonomy): Bacteria > Myxococcota_A > Polyangia > Polyangiales > Polyangiaceae > Palsa-1150. The sequence continues at coordinate 143,237 of JBEKFX010000003.1, read as the reverse complement.
GCGACCACTTCCCATCGTGTGCATTCGTCTTCATGATTTCTCCGAGGTCGTCGTCGCTAGCATCGGCTGGGCCAGCTATTGAATACCCTACGTCCGGCTGGAACCGATCGGAATCGACGCGACGGCCGGCCGCTTCGACGGTGAAGAGCCAATCGAGAAGGCGCTTGCCGATAAGTCTTTGCTGTACTGGCAACGCCTGGAGGTCGAGATCGATCTGGGGGTGGCCCGGATGCCCATGGGTGGCCCGGATGCCCATGGGTGGCCCAGATGCCCATGGGTGGCCTGGATGCCCATGAGTGGCCTGGATGCCCATGGGTGGCCTGGATGCCCATGGGGGTGGCAAAGATGCCCATGGGTGGCCTGGATGCCCATGGGGGGTGGCCCAGATGCCCATGGGGGTGGCCCAGATGCCCATGGGGGTGGCCCAGATGCCCATGGGGTGGCCCAGATGCCCATGGGGTGGCCATGGATGCCCATGGGTGGCCTGGACCCCCCGGTGCCCGGCGCCCGGTCGACCATCCGACCTCTCGCCAACGCTTCGGCCCCGAGCGCGGGTGCAGAGGCCGTGCGCGATGAGGTCGCGATCGCATCGGGCTCTCGCGTGAAACGTCGTCTCTTTTGCGCTGTCGCGCACTCTTTGCACGCGGCCGCTTCATTCTTTTCTCCTCCGACGCTGATTGACATCGCCTCGAATCCGGTGCGAACTAAAAGACGATGATCGAAGCCGAGCCCAAAGAGTTAGCGGCCCGGGCACTGGAAATCATTGCCCGTGCTGATGCGGTGATGAAATGACCGAAGCCGAGCCCAAAGAGTTAGCGGCCCGGGCACTGGAAATCATTGCCCGTGCTGATGCGGTGATGAAAAGTGCAAAAGAGAGCGACCGAGAACAAGCTCTCAAAACCCTCGTGCGGATCGCTCATGAGTTATATTTGTTTCGAGTTCATGAATTCCCGATGTCCCTCGTGCTCGACATCCACGAGTTCGTCTGGTTACAGGACGAACTCGAAGCGCGAACGGAAGCCGTTCAGAAGCAGTGGGGCGCCCTCTCGATGACGGCCAGCGGCACGACGCACCGCAACATCGTCCCGGTCGCGGATCGCGGCCCCCCCCCGTCAGAGACGTGCAGCGCCGCACCGTTTCCGGCCGCCAGGGCTGCTCCAGCAGCCTTGCGCAACGGTACAGCTGGACCCGTGTCGGGAAGGGCGAGCGACTGCGTAGCAGCGGCGGGCCATAGCCAGCCAACCCGTCGGCTCGGCGGGGACGCCGCATCGTAATCCGCCCCTCACCACGTGCGACGCGCGCGGGCCGGACGGCGCCACCCATTTGCACGCGGCCAGCCCGGCGCGCACAGGGTCGTGTCATCTCGGGCATAGGTGGTGCGGCCGCGGGTCGCGCCGAGGCATCGTCGCGGGCATGGCGCGCCCTGGCGTCGCAGAGTGGCACTGTCGCGCACCCCGCGGTCTCGTTGTCCTCGCGCGCATCAGCATGGACCGTCTCGCGGCGGCGTCGCGCACGCGTCGTGCGGCCTGGTCTCGATCGCACGCCTCGGCCCATCCGCGTCACGTGCCACTCGCACGCCCCCCCGATGACGGAGCCCTGGCTCGATCGTACCGGCACGCCCACGTCGCGGCGCGCACAGCTTTCTTCGCCCGTCCCGGGGACCGCGTCGGCCCCGAAAAAGATTGGTTGTCGGTCCGTGACCGCGTCGCCGCGTTGTGCAGCGCCGCCCCGGAAAAGCCGCCGAGCGGGTGGTTGCCGCCGGTGCCTCTATTTATGTTTTATCGAAAATCTTCTTCCGAAGGGCTTCGGCGCGACGCTCCCCGTCGCGGGTTCGCTCGTGCATGGCCTGCCGCTTCTTGTCGCGCTCGTCATTGAGCGAGTGTGCCTCGGCGTTGGTCGCTTCGATGAGTTTCTGGACCGCATCGACGGCTGCCTCAGCCTTCTCTTCAGTCGTCGTGAAGCCGACACCTTCAGGCGGAGGCCCGCCGACGGCCGGGCCCACCAATTGGATCTTCAAGTCGACAGGGACCAGTGGAAATCGAGGTCGCATTTCGTCAAAGAGCTTTTTCCAGCCTTCCGAGGGGGGGCGGTTGAATGTGAGCGAGAAGATGGTCCGGCCGTTGGGCTCCACCCGGATGTTCATTTGGCTGTTCGGCGGAGGGGCCTCCAGCGCGATATTCGTTTCGATGGGTGGCTGTCCGGCGACGAATGTCATTGCGACTTCCTTGGGGGGGCGCGCCGGGGGGGGCTCTCGTTGCGCAACGCCACTCAGAAAGGGAGCCGACCATCGATGGCCCCCGAGATCAAGCTCAAAGGGACGCCCTCCGACACACCGGGCGCATCGTAGCACACTGGATCGCGGAGGACCGACAGGCGCCCCTCACTCGGCTTCACGCCGAGCCGCCGTCCCGATTGCGAGTTCGTTCATTCTCGAGCGCCCCCGCGTAACCTCCGCAGCCTCATCGAGCGCCAGCCGAAACGGCATGCGGGCCCGCATGGCGACCGGACCGATGGCGGGAGACCCTCGTCGGTCGAATGGTCGGCTCTCGAGTCAGCGGACGTGCGGCATCCGCGGGCGCGCCGGCGCTCAAACGCGTTCACGGATGGTCGCGGTCATGGTCGTGATCACGGTCGTGGCCGTGATCACGGTCATGATCGTAACCATGGTCGTGGTAGCCATAAATTGGCTCAGGACGCCTTTCGCGCCAGCACGCCGACGTCGAAATGGCGAACAGCAGAATGGCGAAGGTCGTGGTGCGCGGCATGTCGTGGCACGCAGCAATTCCCGCGCCGTCAGGAACCCTAGCGCCGCCCGATTGGACGGGTGCGGCGCTAGGGTGACCGCGATGCGCAAGTGCCCGCTTCACGGGGGCGCTTGCAAGCTCGGTCAAGATCGCCGCGACTTCGTGGCAATGTCGCGGGGCCGCTTTCTCCCGACCACGACAACCCGAGGGTCTACCACCACCGAGGCCCCCATGGAGTCGCCGTGGATGCGCTGCAGCTCAGGGCACAACGTTTCACTCGGCTTTGGGGTCTTGCGCGTGCTCATCGAGCTTGGCACCGGCCTGTTCGGTTTGTTCACGAGCGCCGTGCGCGGCCTTGCTCTCCACCTCTTTGGCACGATGGCCCATCTTCTCGGCTGTCTCTTGGGCGCCGTGCATTCCTTTCTCAGCTGCCTCTTGGGCGCCGTGGATTCCTTTCTCGGCCGCTTCCTTGCCGGAGTGGGTTGCTTTTTCGGCCATTTCTTGGAGCCGCTGACCGGCTTTCTTGGCCGTTTCGGCGACCTTTTCTGCGATCCCGTGCGCCTTTGAGCTGGCGTCGCCCGAAGCGTTCTTGGCCTGTTCCGCAACGTCGCCGACTTTCGATTCGTTCTGTTTTGTTTCCATGGGGTGTTCCTCCGTTACCCGTAAAATAAGGTGGTCAGCGGATGCGTCGTTCGCCCACCGCTGCGCCACCTCGGCAGACCGACGCTTGCGATTTGCGGCGGCGAAAAGGGATAAACACGGATCATGCCCGCGGACGCTCCTTCGGTGCGAAGTCTTCCGCTTCGCCGAAGAGGACCAAAGCGGCTGGTGCGGGCGCCGCGCGCCCAAGCGTAAAGCGCTCGCGCTCGGGCGTGTCATACTCGGCGCGTGAATCCGGATCGGCAGCCCATTTGGAGTGATGCGCTCGAAGCCGTGCTTGGGCTGCTCGCCCTGGCCCTCTTCAGCGTGGCCGGCGACCTGGTGCGCTCGTGGCTCCACCTGCCCGTGCCAGGAATGGTCGTTGGACTGCTTCTCCTTCTCGTTTCGTTGATGATCGTCGGCCGGGTCCCCGCAGGGCTGCGTCGAGCTGCGGATCTTCTCATTCGCCACATGAACCTCTTCTTCATTCCGGCCGCGGTTGCCGTCGCCGCCTACGTCAGGCTCCTGCGCGAGGACGCGTGGCCCATCGGGGCTTCGTTGGTCCTCGGGACCTGGGCTGCGCTTGCAGTCGCAGCGTTGACGTTCCGCGCAGTCGCATCCGATCCGGGGGACAGCGGACGGTGAGAGCTCTTTCTCCGGCCGGGCTCGGCTGGGTCACGGCGACGGTCGTGCTCTACGTGATGGCCCGCAGGCTGATGGTGCGGCTTGGGGGGCATCCACTCGCCAACACCGTCATTCTTCCGGCAGCGGCGATCATTCTCTTCTTGCAGCTCGAGCCTTCTCAACACGAGGCATTTCAAGCCGGCGCTCCGGTTCTGCTCTGGGTCCTCGGGCCGTCCACCGTGGCGCTCGCGGTGCCGCTCTATACGAACTTTCGGCAGGTCCGGCGGACGATTGGGCCGGCCGTCGCATCGTTGGTTGCCGGCTCGTTGACCGCGGTCTTGTCGTCGGTGGGCGCCTCGATGCTTCTGTCGGCGAGCCCGCAAACGGTCCGCTCGCTGGCTCCCAAATCGGTCACGACGCCCATCGCCATGGGCGTGGCCGAGGCCATCGGCGGTGTCCCCTCGCTGGCGGCGGTCTTCGTGATCCTCACCGGAGCCGTGGGGGCGCTCACCGGGGGCTTCGTCTTCGACCGTCTGCGGGTGCGCGACCAGCGCGCGCGCGGCTTCGCGGTCGGCGTTGCGGCTCACGGGATGGGGACTGCCCGTGCGTTTCAGATGGATGCAACCGCAGGCGTCTTTGCAAGCGTCGGGATGACGCTCAACGGCATCCTGACGGCGCTCGTGCTGCCGCCGGTGTGGCGTTTCTTCCATTGATCTCGACGGGACCGGTGATCTCGACGGAACCGAACGCCGAAGGGCTCGACGTCGAGCGCGATTTGTTTGGCTCGTCGCCGACGCTGAACGGCCCCGCTGCGGCGCCATGCCGCGCGTCGACTTGGCCCATGACGTGCGTTTGCAACGTGGCATGGCCGGGCGCCGGTCGAAGTCGCGCGCCGGTCAACCGAGCTCCTTGGAGGTCCAATCGTGTCAATCCTCAGCCGTTTGCGTGGCGCAAAGCAAGAGACGAAAGAGAAGCGTGAAGAACCGGCGCTCGATCCGGAAACGCGCAAGTTCGTTGAAAAGGCGACGGCCAAGGGGCCGCCGCTCTACAAACTCTCCGTTCAGCAGGCGCGCGAGGTGCTCTCGCGCACTCAGGCGGGAGACGTCCCGCCGCCGCCGGCCGATATCGAAGATCGGACGATTCCCGGCGGACCGACCGGGGCCATCGCGATTCGTATCGTCAGGCCCAAAGACAACCGCGATAAGTTGCCGGTCGTTGTCTATCTCCACGGCGCCGGCTGGGTCATGGGAGGCAAAGACACGCACGACCGCCTTGTTCGGACGCTGGCGAACGGGGCAACGGCCACGTTCGTGTTCGTCGATTACGCCCGAGCGCCCGAGGCGCGCTACCCGACAGCGAACGAACAGGCCTACACGGCGCTGAAATGGGTGGTCGAGAACAGCACTGAGCTAAACGTCGACAGTTCGCGACTCGCGCTCGCCGGCGACAGCGTGGGCGGCAACATGGTCGCCGCGGTGACGCTGATGGCCAAGGAGCGAGGGGGGCCGCCCATCCGCTTTCAAGTGCTCTTTTACCCCGTCACCAACGCCGACTTCGAGACCTCGTCGTACAAGCAGTTTGCCGAGGGACCGTGGCTCACCCGAAAGGGGATGAAGTGGTTCTGGGACAACTATCTTCCGGAAGTTGGAATGCGGCGGGAGCACACGGCCTCGCCGCTCCGAGCAACCATCGACCAGCTGCGGGGACTGCCTCCGGCCCTCGTCATCACCGACGAGAACGACGTCTTGCGAGACGAAGGCGAAGCCTACGCCCGAAAGCTGATGCGGGCGGGCGTTCGCGTCGAAGCCACACGTTACCTCGGGACGATCCACGATTTCGTCATGCTCAATGCAATCGCCGAAACCCCAGCTTCCCGTGCCGCCGTCGCGCAAGCCAGCGACACACTTCGCCACGAGCTTCACTAAGGCGGCGTCCGCAATGGATGGACATGGACGACGCGGATGGGCTTGAAAACGAGAGCTTGCCGAGCGTACTGGCCACTGTAAGCGCTCCGCGATTGACGGACGACGCCGAAGGGACAAGCTGCAGTCAGGTCACGAGTCGACGGCGGGACGTGCCGTTCGATCGCCGGTCCGACGGGTCCGATGCGGTCGGAGAATCAGAGCCCGACCGCGTCAGCGCGCGCTGCCCGTCGGCTCGATGCCGTCGCTCGCGCGAAGAGCCGCCGTCGAAGCCGCCGGTGCAGGATGGTTCGAGGTCGCTCGGGTGTCGCTCGCTGGCGGCCGCGCGGCGTCGGGCGGCCCACGGCCCTCCTCGCCCAATGCAGGCGACGCATCAGGGACCGACCCCGTCCTCGCCGCGTCCGCCGACGGCCCTATCGTGTCGCTCGGGCGAGAACCCGCTTCACCCTCCGCTGGCCCAAACGTGGACGGCGCGTCGTGGAACCCTGACGAGGCGCGGGAGGGTGCCGGACGCTCAGTCGAACCGGCGGGCGGCCTCGCGTCGCCCGAACCGGCGGTCCCGTCGAGGCTCCCCATGCCGGCGAACTTCGGAAGCATGGCCGCGGGATAAAAGCGGCTTATAGAGAAGGCGCCGAGGATACCCACCGCTGCACAGAAGAACGCAGAAAGCCCAAGAACGCGCGCCGTTCGTCGCATCGCGCGCCCCCTTCGGTCTTTGCCGGCCACCGCCAAAACCGGCTTCTCGCTCGGCTGCCACACATCGACTGTATTCGGGTGCCACACATCGACTGTATGGGGACGCGGCGTCGGGCTGTTTCGGTCGCTCGCTCCAGCCTTTGGCTCGCCTTCAAGGGCCTCGCTCGAAAAAACGCCGCGGGCGCCGTCGGTTTCGGATGCTGGAGCCGCTCGTTCGAGGGGCACGCCGGCTTGGCCGACGCCCTCCACTCGGACCTGCCGTTCGTCGCTGTCGAGGGGGTCGCCGGCACGGCGGGCGCCGTCGCCTTGGCTATGCCGTGCGGCCTTTTCGATGGGCTTGCTGGCTGTGCCGGCGCGCTCGCTTTCGATTGGTCGTGCCCGTTCGAGCGACTGGCTGACACGGTTGGCACCACCGGCCTCGGGCCGTCGCGTGATTCTTTCGGCGGGCCTGCTCTCGACCTGGGTTAGGCCGATGGCCCCTTCGACGAGCTGACTGGCATGGCCGATGCCCTCGACTGCGGGGAGGTGCGTCATGTTTCCGAGGAGTCTGCCGGAATGGGCGTCGCCCTCGACTTGGAGCGGACGCGCGATCGTTTGCAGGTACTTGCCGGCTTGACTCGAACCGAAGGGGGCGAGATCCATGGCCAGTTCGGCCACGCTGGGATAGCGCCGGTCGCGATCCGGGGTGAGGCACCTTAGAATGACGGCCTCGAGGCCCGGCGAAAGATGAGGCGATCGTTCTCGCAGTCGAAGGGGCGCTCCGAACTTGATGGTCGAATAAAGCAGCACCAAGGATTGCCCGTCGAAGGGCAAATGTCCGGTGACGAGCTCGCAAAGTGTGACTCCGAGAGCCCAGATGTCGGTGCGATGGTCGACGTCGCGCGCCGATTCCATCTGCTCGGGTGACATGTAACAAGGTGATCCGATGCATATCCTGCCCTCGGTGATGATGGCGCCCGATCGCCACTCGTCGGCGGCGGGGACGGACAGGAGTCCCGCGGTCTTCGAGATGCCGAAGTCGAGCACTTTGATGGTTTCGACGGTGTCGAATCGCTGGACGGCAAATAAATTCGCCGGTTTCACGTCTCGGTGAACGATGCGGAGCTCGTGTGCTTCTGCAATCGCGTCGCACGCCTGCAAGATGAAATCGACGGCAACCTCCACCTCCGGCCGGCCGCGAGCTCGCAGCCAGGCGGCGAGATCGCAGCCCTCGAGGTATTCCATGACAATGTACGGAGCGCCCCCGTCGAGGAGGTCGACGTCGAGCACCCGAACGACGTGCTCGCTCTTCAGCGCGACGGTCGCTCGAGCCTCGCGCAACAAACGAGCGATCGAATCGGGGTGCCCCAGAGCTTCTGGCGTCAGAAACTTGATGGCGACCTTGCGCCCGAGAAGAACGTGATCGGCAGCGAACACATGGCCCATCGCGCCCGCACCGAGTAACTTCCCGACTCGGTACTTCCGACCGACGAGCGCACCTTCGCGCGACGCCTCGGTCGACCCTCGGGATGGTCCTTCGCGGCTTCCCGCCGCTGGAATGCGCGCGCTCACGCACCCGCTCGGCTCGCCGTCGACTGCGTCGCGGGCCCCTCCGTTTGCCAACGAGACGTCTGCCTCGACGTCATTTGATGCGAGCGCCGCCTGGTTCATACAGGACCCGAGAAGACGCGTACCCCATTGTCGCGAGTGGGTCGATTTCAGGGCATTGCAATTTCGACTCATTCCTTGGTGGTTGCCTGCAAGGCAAAAGACGGTGTTCGGGGCGGTCGAACCTCGCCGCCCTGGACGAGTGCGGGCCGGCGATTGCCGTCGACAGATACTGCAATAACGAACGAATGCCTCGGCGATTGTCGTCGAAGAATCCCGCTGCGATCGCCGTCGGTCGAATCACCTGTCGGCGAATCCCGGGACGAAAGAAGTTCGCGTGCGGCCGTCGGCGGTTGGCAAAGTACGAACGAGGGAAAGCCAGAGCAACGGCAGATGGCGCTCCCCGCTGGTCTTTCGATGGCCTTCGCCCCCCGTCCGTCTGCTCCCTCTCGAGAACGGTTGCCGGCGTGGCGCGGCACGTCAATTGCGTGAGTCGCCGCCAAACGTGAATATTTCATCCATCTGTCGCCCGAGGAGGCACCCATGAATCGCTCTTCAGCTTTCGCCACGACGGCCCTGTATCTCGTATTGATGACGGCGTGCGACAATGCGGCTACCGACGAGAAGAAGGCCGCCGCCGCCCAGACGGAGGCCAATGACAAGAGCGGCGCGGCAACGAAGGAGGCCGAGGACAAGATCACGGGCGCCCAGGCCGAAGCCGACCAGAAGATGGCTGCCGCCCAGGCCGATTTCATGAAGTTGCGCGAAAATTTCCGGCATACGACGACGACGAACCTCGTGGAGCTTGACCAAAAGGTCGCCGATCTCACGGCGAGTGCCGGCCAATTCAGCGGTAAGAAGCGGGTCGCCTTCGATGCGAACCTGAAGCAGATTCACGCGAGTCGCGAGACATTCGAGAGCGACTACCGTTTGCTTCAAGGCACGTCGGGCGCCGCGTGGGACGAAGTGAAAGCGCGACTCGAGAAGGAATGGACCGAACTGAAAGCGCTGGTCGACAAGGCCTGATGGCTCGAAACGAGACGCAGCGCCGGCCCTGAAGCTGGGGCGGGGCCCCGCGTCCCAGAGGAGGACGGGTCCACCCGCTCTGGCATGCCCGCAAACCGCCGTTTGGTGCGCCGACGCGCCGACGCGTTACGGGCTGGTGCGCTTCGCGTCCAATGCTTACGTTCCGGCCCAGTGCTTCACGAGTTTCTATCGGCCAACCGGGCCGCGATCGTCGCCCGAACGCGGGCGACGGTCGCGGCCCGGTCGGCGCCGCTCGCGACGGAAGACGAACTTCAGCACGCAATCCCGATCTTTTTGGATCAACTCATCCTGACGCTGCGGCTCTCGGAGCCGTCGTCCGCGGCCATGGCCGAAAATGCAGCCCGCCATGGTCGCGAGCTTCTCAGGCGGGGCTTTACCGTGGCCCAGGTCGTTCACGACTATGGCGGGGTTTGCCAGGCGGTCACGGAGCTGGCCGGTGAGATGCAGGCACCGATCACCGCCGACGAGTTTCACACGTTCAATCGATGCCTTGATGACGCGATCGCGCAGGCGGTCACGGAGTACACCCGCACGCGCGAACAGTCGATCGCCGCCGAAGGCACCCTGCGGCTGGGGAATCTGTCCCATGAGCTCCGCAACTCCCTCGGCGCTGCGATGCTGTCGTTTCAGACACTGAAATCCGGAAGTGTCGGGCTCGGCGGCAGCACGGCCGCGCTGCTCGACCGTAGCCTGCGCCGGGCGTGCGCACTGGTCGATTCCGCGGTCGCACAAGTGCGCCTCGAGTCTGGAAATTGTGCGACGGAGCGTGTTGCGCTCGATCAGTTCATCGAGGAAGTCGAGGTCGGCGCTTCGATGGACGCGAGCGCGCAAGGACTGGCCCTGGCGGTGGGGCGCGTGCCGCTCGGAATCGAGGTGGCCGTCGATCGCCAGTTGCTCGCTGGTGCGGTGATCAATCTGCTTCAGAACGCGTTCAAGTTCACGCGCCCCCGAGGCCGGGTATCTCTCGTGACGTCTGCGACCGAGCGTCGCGTCTCAATCGAAGTCGAGGACGGGTGCGGTGGCCTGCCGCCCGGCAGGGCAGAAGAAATGTTTCGCCCATTCGAACAATTGAGCGCAAACCGAAGGGGCCTGGGTCTTGGGCTCCCGATAAGCAGAAGGAGCGTCGAAGCCATCGGCGGCGAGCTCAGCGTGCGCGACATCCCAGGTGTCGGGTGCGTCTTCACGATCGACCTGCCCAGGCTTCCTCCCGAGGGATCAACGCTTTAGGCAGCCGCGAAGGCCGACCCCGGCAACGTTCTTTCGCCCGTGTGCGAGGCCCGCTTGCCCCGGCCTTGCCCGAGGTGCCACCGACCGCGCAGCGGGCTCGGAGACACGGTGTCTAATAGCGCAAGTTGCCTGTGAACCATAGGACGACGAGCACGAGCAAGATGAGCCCGGCCGGGGACCATCCCGCGTAGCCATAACGGCGATGCGCCCATCCGCCGCCGCCGAGAGCCAACAGAAGAAACACGATGAGGACAATCATCAGCATGGACTTGCTCCGATCGAATGGCGTGATGGCTCATCAGAGTGCACGGACCGCGCCGAGAGCCCACCCCCAGCGATGCGTGGGTGGCGAGCTACGAGAGACCTGAAAAACGGCGGCGCTGTTTGACCTCCGTCTGCCCTCTGCGCATTGTCGATCTGCCAAAGCGCATGGGCGATCCGCGACGCGGTCGGGTGCGCGCTGGCCATTAATGTCGGTGCGGCCTGCGCAAAGGCGGCCGACCGGGAGAACGACCGCGCGGCACTGTTCTTGCGATGACGACTGACCAGAATGGGGTTGGAGGGCACGACACCTCCACTGATCGTCGTAGCGCTCCGGGGCCAAGAACCCAGGACGGTGTCGCGAGCCGCGATGGCAAGGCAGTGCGTGTCCGGCTTCGCCTCACGCGTTCCGATGCTCGTGGACCTCGACGCACCGGAGAAATTTTTCCGCTCATTGTCTGACACGAAAGAAAGCAGAATAACCATGAAACGGACTCTTATCGCTAAACCATGGCATCGAGCTTGGGCACGGCTCGCGGCCGAGTTCGAGTCTCTTTACGCCGCTCTTGCAGCCGATTGGCTCGGCGAACTCAGCGTCAAAGCCCACCGTGTAGAAGGGAAGCATTCGTGAAGCGCGCGGCCCTTGGGTGCATGACCGCGGCGACCATCGCACTCGGATGCGGCGGCAGCTTTCCGGCCCCGACGCAACATCTCGCGGATGCCCAGTCTGCCGAGAGGAGCGCGACCGACCTCGGTGCGGCCAATCAGCCGCAGGCGCAGCTTCATCTCCAGCTTGCACGCGAACAGGTCGAAGCGGCCAAGAGCGCGATTCGCGACGGAAACAACGAGGAGGCCGATCGGCTCCTCGCCCGCGCCACGTCCGACGCAGAGCTCGCGATCGCGCTGACCCGCGAACAGGGCGCAAAGACCGAAGCCCAGAAGGCGGCCACGCAGTCGAACGCCCAGCGAACCACGAACGCAAACCAAGGATCTAAGCCATGAAGACACTTCGAATGAACGGGTTGCTGCTTGGGCTCGTCGGCACCGTCGGATGCGCGACGACGATGCCCCCGCAGGACCTCGTCTCGGCACGAGCTGAATACGCCCGCGCCAGCCGGGGGCCAGCCGCAAGTCTCGATCCCGCTGACGTGCACACCGCCGGCGAATCGCTAGCGGCGGCGGAACAATCGTTCGTGGCCAACGGGGCCGTTCCCGAGACCGTCGACTTGGCCTATGTCGCCGACCGACGTGCCGAGATCGCGGAGGCACGCGCCGCCACGATGCAGGCTGCGGCCGAGCAGCAAGGAACGCTCGGGCGAATGCACGACGCCCAGACGGCCCAAGTCGCTGCGACGTCCGCAGAGCTCGGGCGCGCGAATCTGCAGCTTGCGCTTCAGGGACAGGCCATCAAGGATCAAAGCCAAGAGCTGCAGACCGAACGCGACCGGCGCAGCGAAGCCGATGCGCGTGCCGCGCGAGCGGCCGCCGACCTCGCAGCCTTCGCTTCGGTCAAACAAGAACCGCGCGGCATGGTCATCACCCTGTCGGGCGCCGTTCTGTTCGCGTCGAATCGGTCGGACCTCCTCCCGAGCGCGCAGGCGAAGTTGAACGATGTCGCCACGGCGCTCACGAGTCAGGATCCCGAATCGAAAATTACGGTCGAGGGTCATACCGATTCGCAAGGCGAAGCGTCGTACAATCAGGACCTGTCGCAGCGAAGAGCCCAGTCCGTGCGTGACTATCTTGTCTCCCGTGGACTGGCTGCGGATCGCATCACCGCGGAGGGCTTTGGTCTGACGCGCCCGATTGCCGACAACTCGTCACCCGAGGGCCGGGCCAACAACCGACGGGTCGAAATCGTGGTACACCCGAACCCCGCCCGGCAATCGCCTTAGGGACAGCGGTCGAATCGAAGCGCCGTCCTCGCCAAGACCGACCTACGGGTCTTGGCGAGGTGATCCACCCCGCCCGATGGGACGGGGCAAAAGTTGGGACCGAATCGGCCGGAGAGCCGCCGCGTTCGGCTTGCGGACGTCCCAGATGACACCCAGTCGAGAGAGTCCGCGGATCACATAGTACGTGGCATCGACTTCCCACCAAAGGAACCCCTGGCGCGCAGACGTCATCGCGTGGTGGTGGTTATTGTGCCAGCCTTCGCCGAGTGTGAGCAGGGCGAGCAACGCATTGTTGCGCGACTGGTCCGCCGTCGCGTAACGCCGTGAACCCCAGACGTGCGCCAGAGAATTGATGAGCAGCGTCGCGTGGAAGACGCCGAGCGTACTGACGATGAAGCCCCACACGAAGCCAGCCCTCCCCCCGACTGCGAAGCAGGCGAATCCATATGCCGCCAAAAATAACCAATTATGCCGATCGACGAATCGGAGTTCCGCGTAGCGTGTCAGATCGCGGACGTTCGAGTAGTCGCAATCGGGCGGCTTGCTTCGGTCGAAAAGCCAGCCGATGTGCGCGTACGAGAAGCCCCGGAGACCGGGAGAGTGCGGGTCCTCGGTCGTGTCCGCGTGCTTGTGGTGGCGGCGGTGGGCACTCGCCCACCAGAGCGGACCGTTTTGCATCGCCGTCGCGCCGAAAACGGCCAGAACGAGCTGGAATGCGCGGCTCGTCTTGTACGATCGGTGGGCGAAATACCGATGATAGCCCCCTGTGATCGCCCCCATGCGCAGCAAGTAGCTCCCGATCGCGAGGCAAGCGATCTTCCACGTCAACGGAACGACGAAGACGAGGAGAGCACCCGAATGGATGCCGACGAGGAGCCCGTTCGACACGTGCTCGAGCACCGTGAAGGGCCGTATGGGGTGCGCGATGGGAGAGGACAAGGCGAAGGCGATTGGCGGCGGTCAGCCCGCGCATCCAAGACGGGCGAAAAAGTCGCCGAAGGGCCTGACACGGGCTGGGGTGGACGCGGACTCCGTGCGTCCGCATCAGCACGAAACGTTCCGTCGACGGCGCACCCCGTTCCCGTCGACGGCGCACCCCGTTCCCGTCGAACGGCGCACCCGGTTTCCCGTCGAACGGCGCACCCCGTTCCCGTCGAACGGCGCACCCGGTTTCCCGTCGAACGGCGCACCCGGTTTCCCGTCGACGGCGCACCCGGTTTCCCGTCGACGGCGCACCCCCTTCCCGTCGACGGCCCAACTCGTTTCCCCCTCGCACGGCACGGTACCGTCCGCGCGCGCGGCGCTCACTTGGCGTTATGCCGAGGCAAATCGCAAAGTGCCAACCCGGGCGCCATCATCGGCGCGGCGCCGTCTCATGGGACAAGGACTCCGCCCAACCCGACGGCGAAATCCCGAACGCGGCCAGTTCCTCAGCCGCTTGCCCCACCGTCTGCGCCGCGGCCCACAGAGGCGTCGGAATCACCGAGGTCTGTCGAGGCGTCGGACTTCTCCGATTCGTCGAAAGTCCGGCCGGTGTCTTCCGTTCGTCCGTCGGGATCGACAATGGGTGAAACCGCCGAGGTCGCGGTGGCCACGGCCGCGGGGTCGGCCATCGTGCGGCCTCGATGATCGCGCCACGCGCCTCCTGCGTAATAGACCGATCCATCTTCGCCCCGGACCATCGACCACGGCGAGTAGAGACTTCCGCTCGGCGGCACGACCCAACGGCCGGCCCGCCAGGCCCACCGGCGTGCCTGCCAGACCCACTCGCCGTCGAGCCAGACCGTCCCGCCCGCGGGCCGCGCGGGGACAAACTCGACGCGGGCTGGGGGGGGGGCGTACGGCACGAGGGCCAGAGCGTCGGTCTTCTGCCCGACGTAGGCTGGATGGGGCCATGGGCCGGTGCCGCATGCGGCAAAAACGAGCAGGCCAAGTCTCGCGAGGCGATGCATCATGCCTCCCCTCGCACGATCGATGCGAAGTGGGCGATCAACGTTCTCTCGGGCCCCGGCAAGCCACCCCGCCGTTCCCAGTCGCGGTCCAGGCAGCGCTCAGCGGGTGATCGCGTGCTCTGCGACCTCACGCTCGTACGTTCTCAGGATCGCGAGCGACAACGTGACGGCGACGGGCCCGAGGATTAAGCCGATGACGCCGAACACCTCGACCCCGCCGAAGAGAGCGATGAACATGAAAAGGGAAGGGATGCTCTTTTGCCGACCCACGAGCCGGGGGCGGACGATGTAGTCGGACGCGAGCCCAACCATGAGCGCGCTGTAGACGAGTTCGGCGAGGCCGGCCACCGCGTGTCCGGTGAGGATCCGAACGACGCCGATGGGAACCCACACGAGAAGCGTTCCGATGCCCGGAAGCAGCGAGGCGAATGCGGTGAGCGCTCCGAAAAAGGCAAATTCTGGCACCCCGGTCGCCCAATACCCAACGGCCGCCAAGACTCCTTGGACGATGCCCGTCACCACAGTCCCGAGAAGAACTTCCCTGCCGACGCTGCGAAACTGCTCCAGGAGCGCGTGTGTGTGGCGCCGCTCGAACGGCAGGATTCGCTCGCTCCGTGTGACGATACCGTTCCAGTGGCGAAGAAAGAAGTAAGCGGAGAGCGTCATGAAAAAGAGCGTCAAAAGGGCGCTGATCGTGACTCCGGCGAGCTGAGCGGCGAGCGCCGTCGCCCGCGTTCCCACGGACACCGTCTCGCTCTCGAGCCGCTGCGAGAGATCCGACGTGTTGACGTGCCATGAGGCCAGTCGAGTCATCGCGTGCTCGGCGAACACCCGTGCGGAGCCCCCGGGTGCGAGCAGCGCCCGCAGGTTCGCGAGGACGGCCAATCCGCGCGTCACGAGCATCGTCGTCATCCCGAGGACCGTTGCGGTGACGGCCGCCATCGCGCCGAGCACGCAGACGAGCGCAGCCGTGCCGGCTTTTGCGCCCTTTCGTCGAAGCCATTCGTAAAGCGGTTCCAGAACGAAGCCCATGAGTGCGCCCAGAAAGAGTCCGACTCCGAGGGGCAGCGCAAGCCGCACCAAGGCAGCCAGTGCGGCGAGCGCGAGGAAGCCGAAGGCGCGCCGCTCCTGGATTCGCGCCGGCGTAACGACCTCGACCGGCGCGGACTGGGCTGACGGCGCCGGGGCGAGGGGAGCCGATGAAGGCATCATCGGGCGAGTTTAGCTTGTGGGCCTTCCGTGTTCTCGGGATCAGACGCCCGACCCCTCCCGGGAGCTTTCAGCGGCCTTGGCAGACCGCCAAAGTTTTCAGGCGCGTTGCCAACATTCGAGAGTGGGTCCATCCGTCGGATTGTTTCGACATCTCCGGAAAACAGGTCCTCAAACCAAACCCGCAGCGAGGGAACGGTAGTTGCTCCGGGGGCCTCGTGCGATTGAGTCTCGCCCGAGCCCCGGCTGCCTCTTACATGGGCGGTGCGATGCCTGCTCGGAAGCGGGGTGTTCTGCGTTCCCCGCAAGACGTCGGCTCCTCGTGAGCGAGCGAGCGCTGCAGATAGACCGCGGCTTTTCGCTCGAACAAGCCGCCGGAGACGACGCATCCGGAACCATCTACGTGCGCGGGCGCCTCGCATTCCCGGACGCTGCGGCGCTTTGGGCCGAAACCCAAAGCCTCGTCGTCTCGTCGTCGACGCCCCGCGTCGATTTCGACCTTTCGGAGGTCCAAGCCGTCGACGGCGGCGCGATGGCCCTCCTCGTTCATTTTCGCAATCGTTTGCGTTCACGGGGAATGGTCTCGGAGTTCATTGGCGCAAGTCCGAACATCCAACAAATCGTTCATCTGTACGAAGGGGACGCACACCTTCGCCCGCTCGTCCGGCGAAAGCCGGAGAACGTGCTTGCTCAGGTCGGACGCGCGACCTTGACCGTTCTGGGCGAGACCCAGCTCGTTCTCGCCTTTTTCGGGCAAATGCTGCTCTCGGCGGCCGGAACGCTCCGTGCGCCCCGAACCGCGAACTGGCGAGACGTTTGGCCGACGATGGAGCGCGTCGGTGCCGACGCTGTGCCCATCGTCGTGCTGATCAACTTCCTCGTCGGCTTTGTGATGGCATATCAAGGCGCCGTCCAGCTCAAGCAGTTCGGAGCCAACATCTTCGTCGCCGACCTCGTCGGCCTCTCGATCACCCGCGAACTCGGACCGCTGATGACCGCCATCATCTTGTGTGGGCGGTCGGGCGCGGCCTTTGCAGCGGAGCTCGGATCAATGAAGGTGTCCGAGGAAGTCGACGCCATGCGTACGATGGGGCTCGGTCCGATCCGTTATCTCGTCTTGCCGCGTGCGCTCGCGCTCTTCCTTGCCATTCCAATCCTCGTCCTCCTGGCCGATGTGGTCGGCATTCTGGGAGGGCTCGTGGTCGGCCTGATGAGCCTCGATCTCACGATAACCGGCTACTTGCGTGAGACCGAGAGGGCCCTCTCCGTCTGGGACGTCTACTCCGGCGTCATTAAGAGTGGGGTCTTTGGCCTCGCGATCGCCCTCATCTCGTGTCAGCAGGGGCTCGCGGCCACCGGGGGCGCCGAGGGGGTCGGCCGGCGCACCACCGCGGCGGTGGTCGTCACGTTCTTCGTTCTTGTCCTCCTCGACGCGAGCTTCACCGTTCTCTTTCACCTCCTTCACCGATGATTGCCGAGCCCGTCATTCGCGTCTCCAATCTGTCAATTGGTTGGGACGACGTCGTTCTTCAGAAGAATGCGAGCTTCGACGTCGCGCGCGGCGATGTCTTTGCCATACTGGGTGTGAGCGGTTGCGGAAAATCCACTTTGATGCGTTATCTCGTCGGCCTCGAGACGCCGATGCACGGGACCGTCGTCGTCGCCACCGCGTCGGGGCACGAGAAATCGCATACATCGCCCGACGGGGCGCCGCCTGCGGATCCGTCCGGCCGGGCCCCGATGCGCCACCTTCATGCGACGAGCGAAAGTCAGCACCTTGAGGTTGGACGCCCGCCGTTCGGGGTCGTTTTCCAATCGGGCGCGCTCTTCACCTCGATGACGGTGGGCGAAAATGTCGGCCTTCCCCTGCACACCTGGACGGATCTCGAGCCCGAAGCGGTGGGCGCCATCGTGAGCGCAAAGCTCTCCCTCGTGGGCTTGCGTGGGGTCGAAGACAAGCTGCCATCGGAGCTGTCGGGCGGCATGACCAAACGCGCGGCGATCGCTCGCGCCATGGCTTTGGAGCCGAGTCTCCTTTTTCTCGACGAGCCGTCCGCAGGGCTCGATCCGGTCACGGCCGTGGAGCTCGACGAACTGATTCTTGTGCTCAATCGCGCGCTCGGTCTGACCGTCGTTGTCGTGACCCACGAGCTCGCCAGCATCTTCAAAATCGTCTCCCGCTGCATCATGCTCGACAGGGAGAGCCAGAGCATCATCGCGGCCGGCAGTCCGGCTGACCTCCGGGACTCGTGCTCCGACCCCCGCGTTCAGCGCTTTTTCCAGCGGACGGCGAAGGTCCACTGATGCCCGCGCCCACCAATCATTGGAAGCTCGGCCTCTTCGTTCTGGTTGGGGTCGTCATGTCGATCGCGATCGTGGTCGCCCTGGGGGCCCGCAGCCTTCAAAAGAAGACCGTCAGCTACCAGTCGTTCTTCGATGAGTCCGTGCAGGGGCTGGACGTTGGCTCACCGGTAAAATTTCGCGGCGTCACGGTCGGCAGCGTCTCCGTTATCAACATTGCTCCAGACCATCGCCACGTAGCGATCACGTGCGAGCTCGGGGTCGGCGAACTCGACGACTTGGGACTGGCGAGCGACCGCAGCGCGAAAGCCCGCATCGCCGTGCCGCCCGACTTGCGCGTCCAGCTCGGGTCCTCCGGCCTGACCGGGGTCATGTTCATCTCCATCGACTTCTTTCGGCCAGAGGACAATCCCATCTTACCTTTGCCGTTCCCGTTGCCTGAAAACTACATTCCGTCGGCTCGGTCGACCATCAAGAACCTGGAAGATTCCGTCGTCCAAGCGGTCGATCGCTTTCCGGAATTGGCCAATCAAATCGTGACTCTTCTTGCAAAAATAAGTGATTTACTCGAGGACGTGACGGCTCAGCACATTGCCGACAAGGCGGGCGTGACGCTTGGCCACGTGGACGAAGTGCTTGAAGACATCCAGCGCGTCCTCAAGCGAGCCGACGTCGAGAAGCTGTCGCACGATGCGCAAGCGACCCTCACGCTCTTGAGGGGCACGGTGGCGCATGTGGACGGGCTCATCGAGCGCCTCCAAGGAGAGAAGGGTATGATTGCCAGCGTCGTGCGTGCATCCGGCGCCGTGGGTGACATGGCGAGCGGCGCAACGGGGCTCGGGGAGAACCTCGAGCAGACTCTGCGAAACGTGCAGGACGCGGCCGAAGCAGTTCAGCGGCTCGGCGACGCGCTCGATCGAGATTCCGACATGCTCCTCAAAGGCCGCACGAAGGCACTCCGATGACGATACGCAGAGCCTGCTGCGTGGTCGCCCTTCTCGCGCAAGTCGACTGCGCGCTCCTTTCCAAGAGCGACGCTTTTGTGTCGCGATACTTCAGCCCGGAAAGCGCGGCGACGTCCGCCGACCCGGTCGGACCGACGGGCCTCGAGCTCCGGCTGGGTCGCGTCGACGCGGCGGCCTACATCAGAGAAGAGATCGTATTTCGTGATTCCCGCTACGAGGTCGGGTTTTACGAGGGGCGCCGGTGGACGGAGAGGCCGGATTTCTACGTCCGGCGCGCGCTGACTCGGGCGCTCTTCGACCGACGCGGCATTCGGCAGATCGCGTATGGGGCCGGCGTGACGCTCGATGTCGACGTCATTGCATTCGAAGAAGTGCGCGCGCCCGCGCACGTGGGTCGCATCGTGCTCGACTATTCGATCGTCGACCATCGTGTCGTTCGATTCGCACGGTCCATCACGATCGAGCGCCCGATCGCGTACGCCACGGGCGATGCGGCAGCAGATGCCATCGTCGGAGCTTTGTCGACCGCTCTTGTCGACTCCGTGAATATTCTGGCGGACCAGACCGCCACCGAGCTTCGCGCCGAGGGGTCGACGCCGACGCTCGGATTGGACGGTGCGGAGGGCTCGCCGTGACGCCAGGCGGCCGCGATCGCCGGCGTCGCGCGGACGGGTCCACCAAAGCTCGCGCAGAAGCCACACCGCGCAAAGAAGCTCCGCGCGCTCGGGGGTTGGGCTGGCGCCGCGGGTGCCGCGGCATCCTTGTGCGGTGGGCCGCCTTGGTGGTCGGCGCACTGTCGACGACCCGAGCGCTCGCCTCCGATCCGCTGAATTCGAGCGACAAGGTGCCGGCGAATCCCCAGGCGCCGTCGGGCACACGCACTGAATTCAACGTGCTGCCTGTTGTCGGAGGAACGACCGACATCGGCTTCGGAGGGGGGTACTTCGTGGGTCTCGTAGGCGTTCGGAGGGGCTACGACCCGTATGAGTGGAACATCGAGTCGGACGGACTCGTCACGTTCAAGGCCAAGGAGGGTGGAGGAATCCTTCTTCCCTACCAGGACGTCTCCGTGACGCTCACCGTCCCGCGCTTTCTCGGCGCGCCGCTGCACTTCGAAGTGCGACCCTCCTACAGCTACGAGTCGACGCTGAACTATTATGGCATCGGCAATGCTTCGTCGGCGGCAACGCCGCGCGGCTCGCTCGACTCATACCACGAATACACCCGGGTTCATCCTGAGCTGCTCTTCAAGTTGCGCGGTCGCATCGTCGATCACGTGGCCTGGCGGATTGGCCTTCGGTATGTGCAGACGTGGGTGGACGTCAACGCCAACTCCCGACTCGCCGAGGACTTGCGATCGGCGAGCGCCGAGGTCAAGTCGCTACTCGGCTCGATGAACCCGCACGCCGTCGTGGCGTTCCAGTATGGCTTGCAATTCGATAATCGAGACAACGATGTGTCGACGCATTCGGGCTCGTACGAATCAGTCGACGTCCGGCTCATTCCTGGGGGGATCGATCCTTTGCCTTATCGGTACGGGCGCGGAATGGCGACGACGCGCGTGTTTATCCCCATTTGGAAGCCTCGCATCACGCTGGCGCTCCGGGCGGTCGGAGACTGGCTCGTCGGCTCCCCTCCGTTTTATGAACTGTCGACCTTCGATACGACCTACGCGATAGGCGGTCAAAACGGCGTTCGGGGCGTCCCGGCGCAGCGCTATTACGGCAAAATCAAGGCGTTTGGCAACGTCGAGCTTCGGACCCAGGTCGCGTCGTTCCACGCCCTTGGAAAGCCCTTCATCTTCGGGGTCGTGGCTTTTGTCGACGGCGGCCGGGTGTGGACCGACGTCAAGCCCCACCCGGAGCTCGACGGGACCGGCGTGGGGCTGAAGTACGGCGTCGGTGGCGGGCTACGGCTCCAATCGGGACCGGCATTCGTTCTGCGGGCCGACGTTGCGTGGTCGCCCGACGCGACCCCGGTGGGCGGCTACTTCGCGGCGGGTGAGATGTTTTGAACGTTCGCGCAGCGCAAGCGCAAGGTCCTCGGGGCCACCCTCGGTTCGGTCCGCTCCGCGTGGGCACACGGCGTCTGTCGGCCGGAGGCTCGAGCAGGACGAGCGCGCGAGGGTCCCATTCTCGAGTATCGGCCGCATACCCGGCCCATGCTCCACTGCCCGGCTCGCGTCGCCGGCCACTCGGCCGCCCGTCACGGAACCGGTCGGCCCGCGTAGCTCGGTCTCATCACCAAGTGCGAAACCGCCACGAGCAGGATGCCGCCGACGATCGACCAAATGATGGGGAACGGATGCCCGCCGATCGTGACGACGAGAAGCGCCGGCAGGTGCAGGTGCCGCGCCAGCCAGGCGCCAATGAGAGCGCCGAGGAAGCCGACGACCAACGAGACGACGAATCCGCCCCCGCTGCCCGCGAAGGCGCGCGCCACGGTTCCGCACAAGCAGGCGATGGCGACATAGAGGACAAAGTCCAGAGAAGTCATGGCACGGTCTCCTGGGGCCAGGTCGTCGCAAGGATGGTGCCACGCTCGAGTCGGGCTGAAATGGAACGAGGGGTCGTATCAATGGCCCTGGGCCGCTCCGAAGACCGGGCGCGGTAATCACCATGTCGACGGTTCACGCCCGCCTGGGGAGTGAAGAGAAGCCATCTCGGACGCGGACGGAGCACGTTCCAGGGGCACGCCGCCGCATCCGCTCCCTTGCCGTCCGTGCGCACCACATTTGCTCATGGAGGCATCGTCGCGCGTTCGCCGTGGCCGGACGCGGCCCGCTGACTCGAGGTCCGACCGGCCGGCCCTTCGGAGACTGCGCGGCCGTCATGCGGGGCCCGTTGTACGGCAGAGCTGGGAACGCGGCGTCATGCGTCCCCGAAACGGGCCAGCCCTCGAGTCTCGCCACCGTTCCCCGGACCCGCCGATGGGAGGGCCGCCGCCGTCACGTTCTTCGGCGACGAACGAGGCCTCATGTCTTCCATCGGAGCCCGGCGCGTGGCTGTGCCCGTTACGATGTGGATTCCGGTGGCCGCTACATCGAAATCATGCGTAGATATCGCGTGGACGCATGACGGAAAGTGCCGATGGGGCCAAGCGCTGTTTATTTGCGAAAAAAAAGGCGATTCGCCGATCCCCTCACGCGCGATTTGATGCCTTTTCTACCATCAAGGAGCCCGGGACGGGTGGCACGAAAGTTGTATAAATGGCGGATAATCCAATGTTTAGCCAGATATCGCTTACCCCCCCACCGATCCATCACGAAGGCTCGCGCGTGTTCGCCTCGGCTCGTCGTGCCGCCCTCATCGTCCAGGACGACCCGCCGCTCCTCAAGGCGATGAGCAAGCAACTCGGGCGAATGAACTTTCAGGTTTCCGTGGCGAATCACTTCGATGCGGCCGTTCGCAGCCTCGCAACCCGTGAACATCACGTGGTCTGCATCGACGCTCGGCTACCCAGTAAGTCCGGTTACGATCTTTGCGAACACATACGCGGCCCGCTCGGACTCGCCGGACTGCCAATCCTATTGTTTGGCGAATATGGTAATGCCGACGATATGGCCTACGCGGAGGATGTCGGCGGCAACGCTTTCCTCCGGAAGCCATTTTCCATGCCCCAGTTCGCCCGCTCCGTCGAATCCTTGGTGAACACGAGCCATTCGAGGGCGCCCCTCATGCACGAATTGCAGCCTCTGGCCGCGATGCGAATCTTGGCCGAGCAAGGCTCGGCACATCGATGTGTCGCGCGCGTAGGTCTTGTTGCCTCGTGATGGCCATTGTTCATCGCGCCCGGAGTCGGCGACGAGCAAGTGAAGGACGCAGATCGCGAGGTGCAGTTCTTGGGGGTGGGGGACATGCCTCGGGGTCGGAGACCTGGGAAACCAATTTCTGCCGGTGAATCGTGCCGGAGAGCCGTTCGGGGCGGGGGGGAGCCGCGGGCGCGTCGGAGGCTTTCACCGCGGCGGGCACGGAGCGGCCCGGCAAAGACCAACCGTCCGAGGCAAATTGCAAAGGGTGCGGTCGGGAGGACGCCGCGAAGCTGCGGCTCCACGTGCGTCGTCGACCCATGGCCTCTGCCCGGTCGAACAGCCGGCGTGCGTTGTGCGTAGGGGTGCTCGTCGGTGGCATGTGATTCGCAGGGCTTCGGTGCATGCGACTTGAGGCGACCCTGGGCAAGGAAGACCTCCTGGACGTCTTCGGGCAGCTGGCGCCGTTGGAAATTCGCGTCGGCGAGGGTGGCACGTTGCTCCTGGCTTGTCCGACCGAGGTCATGATGATTCCTGGTGACGGGGTGAAAGTGGTTTGCGACGCGACGTTCCATTGGCCGGTCCTCGGGGTGGGGGTCCCCGTTCACATGCGGGGCCTGAGAGCCACGATTCGACCGGCGATCCGGGATGGTTCGAACGAAGCCAGCGACGTCCTCGCCTTTACACTCAAGGTCGATCACGCCGGTGTGTCGCTTCTCCCCGCCTCCTTCGATGAACGGGTGACCTCCCATTTGAACAAGGAGCTCGTGAGCAGGCACATCGAGCTTGCGTGGAACTACGGCCAGACTCTGAGCCACGTGTTTTCGCTGCCTGCGACGCTCGTGTCCGCCGCTGCGCTGGCCTTGAAGGTGATCGCCGGAACTGTCGAGGTCACTGAGGGCGCGGTCGTCTTCGCCGTCGATTTCGGAGCCGCAGTCGAACGGCGCAAAGGGACGATCGACCGGCGGTCGGCTTGACCCGAAGGGCCCCGTCGGCTTCGGGCTCGCTCTCGACACCGAGCTCGCTGGCCTCGGCTGGATCGATCTCGTCGGCCCCGCGCGCGTCGACTTTGACGCCG
The DNA here is from genome assembly GCA_050013115.1 of Polyangiaceae bacterium. Classification (GTDB taxonomy): domain Bacteria; phylum Myxococcota_A; class Polyangia; order Polyangiales; family Polyangiaceae; genus Palsa-1150. Next base: position 119,342 of record JBEKFX010000003.1, on the reverse strand, counting down.
CCCCACCGCGGTTCACGGCGCCCCAGCGTTCGGCCCCGGCGGGCGTCGCGGCGTCACCCCCGCTTCAGGAGCAACGACCTCTCGACGATCGCGAAGAACGTGGGCACGTTGGCGATCGATGCGGGGACCCGGTGGGCAGGCGACGCCTGCTACCGCCTCGGCGCGTCGCTCGCTTACTACGCGCTCTTCGCCCTCTTTCCGCTCCTGCTTCTTGCCGTGACGGCCGTCGGGTTCTTTCTGTCCGGCGACAACGCCGCTCGCCAGGAGATCCTGAACTCCGTCGCAAGTGAGACCCCGGGATTCCGGGCGCTTCTCGGACAGACACTCGAGAGCATGCAGACCCATCGCACCGCACGGGGCATCGGTGCCATCGTGGGGTCGCTTGCACTCGTCGCGGGGGCAAGCGGGTTCTTTTCGGAGCTCGAGTGGTCGTTCGACGTCATTTGGAGGGTCGAGACCAGACCTTCGAAGGGCCTCTGGGCGACCCTTCTCAGCGGGCTGAAGTCGAAGGCGCTGTCCTTTGCAGTCGTCGTCGGCGCAGCCTTCGCACTTCTCGCGTCGCTCGCCATCGGAACGGCCCTTCAGGCGATCGGTCGCGCCGCAATCGACCGAGGTGCTGCGGAGACCTTCTGGCAGCTTGTGGAGGCGCTGGCATCCTTCGCCTTTCTGACCGGTCTGTTCGCCACGATGTACCGGATCGTTCCGCAGGCGAATGTGAAGTGGCGCGATGTTCTCGGCGGTGCCCTGGTGACGTCGCTCCTCTTCACCGGCCTCAAGTGGTTGCTTGCCTGGTACTTCGCCCACGTCAGCAGCTACGCCGCATACGGCGCCGTGGGCGCCGTACTTGGGCTTCTGACCTGGATCTACGTCGCGACCCTCATCATCCTTTACGGCGCAGAGTGGAGCCGCGTGTACGCCGAGCGCTTCGGCAGTCTCGCCCAACCGGGTGCCGGCGTCCTCGTCGCTCCTCCCGTCGAGGGTCCGGGGCGTGCTTGACCGTGTCGCAAAGGTCTCCTTTCCCGCCAGTGCCGGTCTGCTCTTCTTTGGGTGCGCCTCGCTCGGACCGGGGCAGCAGGCGATCGACTCGGTGACGCTGCGCGGCACGAGGGCCGTGCGCGCAGCCGATGTCGAAGGCGGGCTCGCCACCGGAGCGAGCCCGAAGTTTCTCGGCGTGTTCCGCGGCGTCGTATACGACTACGCGATCTTCAACGGAGCGAGGCTCCAGCGCGATCTCGCCCGCGTCGAACGCTATTACCGGGCGCGGGGATACTACGGTGCGCATGCCCGCGCCGGGCGTGTGACGACCGGAACGAATCGGCATGTGCGCGTCGAAATCGTCATCGAAGAGGGTCCGCCGACGGTCAACCGGGACCTCATCATCAAGGGGATCGAGACGCTCGCTCCTCCGGTCCGTGCCGCGGTTACGAAGGCTGCGGCCGCGGCGTTGCCCAAAGGCCAGGCTTTCGACGAAGCGGCGGCCGCGAAGTGCGAGGCAGACGCGCGCAAAGCCCTGACCGACTTGGGGTACGCGTACGCCACGATCAAGCGGGACACCGATGTCGACATCGTGCATCTCGTCGCCAACACGACCCTCGCAATCGTACCGGGCGATGTCGCGACGTTCGGCCCCATCACGATTCAGGGCCCCGACGTGGCCAAAGGGGGCGTTCGGCTCGAGAGAGTCTCCGAAGCCCCGCTGCGGCGGGCCATCGACATCGCGCCCGGCAGTCCCTATTCGACCGCACGCATCGACGCAGCGACGGCGGCCCTCCTCGACTTGCAAGTCTTTGCGGCCGTGACCATCGTGCCCGACCTGTCGCGCCCCGAGAGGCGCGCCGTACCGCTGACCGTCCATGTCGAATCGAGCAAGCTCCGCGAAGTTCGACTCGGCGGCGGCATCGAGTTCGACGAGCTAAAGGGCGAGGTTCACCTCCTCGCGCGTTGGGAGGACCATGACTTTCTCGGTGGCTTGCGCGACTTCAGCGTCGACTTTCGGCCGGGTCTCGTCTTTTACCCCACCCGTACGAACGACCTCGTCGCGCCGACGCACCTCTTTCCCGAGGAGAAACTGCGCCTGCAGCTCAAGCAAGCGGGTTTCCTCGAAGCGCGCACCGAGGGCTTCATTCGACCGGAGTTCAACATCTTTCCGCTGCTCGTCCAGACGAGCCCTTCCGCCAGCGACCCCGTCGTCGGGTATCAAGAGTTCAAAGCAGCCGTTGGCGTGGACCGCAGGTTCTTCAAATGGCTGTTTGCCAGCATCAGCTATAACGCGCAGATCGAAGCACCGTTCAGCTACAAGGATCCGCTCGACCCGGACCTCAGCACGCTCGTCATCCTCTATCCCGAGATCGTCGCCCAGTTTGACTTTCGAGATGATCGCGAACGCCCCCATGCCGGGATCTATCTTGCGACCGATCTGCAGGTGGCGGGCGGCATCTTTGGGGGCGGTCCCCGAGACGTCCGAACCCAGTCGGAAGTTCGCACCTACGTGCCCGTCACCTCAAACGTGACTCTGGCTTCGCGCGCATCGGTCGGCCTCCTCGTCCCGTCGAATTACGGCAGCGTCGTCGAGGACCAACTGAGCAATGCGGTGACCGCGGCGAACCGGCAGGAGCGGGTCAGCGACATCGAAACGGTCCTTTTCCGAGGTCTCTTCTCGGGAGGCCCCACGTCCAACCGTGGATTTGTCCTTCGTGGAGTCGCTCCGCACGGCGTCGTTCCGTTTCTCACCCCCGGGACGTCGGCGCAGGCTGCCGCGAGCTGCGACCCGCCGTCATCGCTCAACAACTTCGCCCAGCCCAACCCGAACCTGTGCTCCATTCCCATCGGCGGCTTCACGTTGTGGGAGCTCTCGAACGAGCTCCGGTTCACGGTCAGCGGCCCTCTGTCGAGCGCAATTTTTTGCGACATGGGAGATGTCTCGCCCCGGCAGCTCGGGCAGTCGCAAGCGTTCCGGTTCGACCACCTCCACTTGTCGTGCGGAATCGGCGCCCGCTACGAGACCCCCGCAGGCCCCATCCGGCTCGACATCGGCTACCGAATTCAGCCTCTTCAGGTGCTCGGCTTCCCGAACGAAACGGCCGCATACAACGCCGATCACGCGAACGGCGTTCAGCCGACGTTCTTCGGCACGTCCACGCCAGGAACGGGCCTCCCCATCGCCATTGCGGTCGGCATAGGAGAAGCCTATTGAGCCAAGCCGCCCCATCCGCCGGGCTTCGATGGCGCCCTCGTGCCGGCCAGCAGCTCGGTCGCAGGGCTGCAGTCATCCTGGCGTGCCTTGTGACCTGGACGACGGCGCTCGTCGTCGCGGTCGTTCTTTTCTCCGACCTCCCCGTTGAGCGCCGGGTCGTGACATGCGAGGTGAACGAACGGCTCGCGCCCCTCTTCAAAGGCAAGATCGTGCTCGAGAACATCGGGACCCTGCACGTCGGCGGCGTCGCCGCGGTCGATGCCCGCGTTCTGGCGCCGGACGGTACGACCGTGATCACGGTGCGCGGCTTGCGTGCGCACATCGCGCCGATGGCTCTGCTCGCTTCGGCGCTGACGCGCGGGGAGCTCCGCATCGACTTCTTCGATGTCGCTGCCCAGTCGGTGGAGGCCAGCGTTGAGGCCGCCGCATCGGGACAGCTGAAGATCCAGACCGCCTTCGTCCTGGCGGACCCCTCGCCTACGGCAACTTCAGCGCCCGGCGCAAGCTGGAGGCCGCACCTGGAGTTCTCACGGATCACGGTGCAGCACGCGCGAGTCTACGGTCCCTTGGCAGCGGCCATGGTCGTCGACGCCGACCTCGATGCGTTGCAGGGGGCATTGCAGGTCTTGCCGAACCGTACGACGGTCGACGTCGTTCATGTCGAGCTGAAAGAGCGCGGCGTGCCCTTCGGCACGAAAGCCCACGGCACGCTTTCTTTGCACCTGCGCATCGCGACCGGAAGGAACGCCAGCGCGCCCATCGGGGCTGACGCTTCGTTCGTCGGCGACGTGGACGTGAGAGGTGTGGCGGCGACGGTGCATACTGAGGCCCACGGGGATCTCGCCCAGCTCCGGGTGACGGCCCTCGCCGGATTCCGGAGCGGCCAGCTCGACGCCCACGGGACGATGACGGTCGATGGGAAACTTGCCGGCGACCTGGTGCTGGACCTGAACGGAATCGACGTGCGCGAGTTCGCGCCCACCGCGCCGCACTCGAACCTGGCCCTTCACGCCGGCATCCAAGTGGATACGAACGCCGATGGGTTGCTCTCGGGCCTCTTCCATCTCGATGTGCCCGCCGGCGGACGGCTTGCCGACCAATTCCTTCCGGGTGCTCGATTTCGCGGCCACGCCGAGGAAAAGGCCGGCGACGGCGGCTTCGACGTCAGTGCTCGCGGTATCGTGTCCGAGCCCGGCGCCCCCGTCGACGTTCGCGTGGACGCGCGGACGGGACGGCCCGTGCCTGTCGTGACATTCGTCGCGAGCACCCGGATCGATCGCCTCTCCGACCTAAAACGGGCGGGCGGTCTCGGTTCCGGCCGCGTCCGAGCCCGGTTGGCGGGGACCATGACGCTCTCCGAAACACCTTCCTTGGAGGCACGCCTCGACGCGGACCTGGCAGGGCTCGCGCGCGGGTCCCTGCACGTCGATCGGGCGACGATCACGGCGCGCGCCTTCGGATTGCTGTCGGCGCCCGTGCTCCGCGCCACGATGGATCTCTCGCGCGGTGCGACCGAGGTCCACGCTCGGGTCGAAAACGTGCACGGAGGGGCCGGAAGTCTCGACGTCGAGGGACTTTCCATCAGCGGGCTCGGTGAGCCGGTTCGCGCCGCCGTGCACATACGCTCCGGCGGTTTCACCGTCCGTGCGAAATCGAACGGATTGGATCTCAAGAGAATCGGCGACCTCTTCGGAATCGAGGACAGCCTGCGGCGAGGACGCGTCGCCTTTGCGATCGACCTTTCGGAGACGCAAGAGCGAGTCGACGGCACCGTCGCGGTCGATGTGGACGACTTTTGCATTGGCCCCGTCGACGGTCTCACCGGCAAGCTCCGAGCGTCGGTCGCCGGACGGCGGATGAAAGGTTCGATGAACGCTGCAGCGGCCGGAGTCGGGACGTTGCGGGTGGCGAAATTCGATCTTGAGGTGGGCGGCAAGGAGCCTCTCGGTCTTGCATCCTGGCCGCTTGCCTGGGGGAGCCTGGACGTCGAAGGACAGGCTGATCTCGCCAAGGTCGCCGCTTGGCTGCCGCCGGATACGCTCGCCGTCGGTGCGATATCAGGGCAGCTTGCGCTCCAAGGCCACATCGGCCGCGCCACCGCGTCGAGCCTGACGCCCGACCTGGCGCTGACGCTGAAGACGTCCAACCTGATCCTGGCATCGGGAGCCGAGAGGGGCCCGGTCGAGACGGGGGGGGCTCGCGCGGAGCACGTGGCTGCCGCGAGCCATGCCCTGCTGCCCGCTTTCGAGACGAGGGGCTCCGGGCCCCCCCAGCGCCCCGGCTGGCAAATGGCCGGCCATGACCTCGCGATCGACATCTCTTCGAACGGGAGGACGGGCCTTGCGTCGCTCTCCGTAAGATGGGCGGATAAGCACGGTCCCCTGGCATCGCTCGAAGCCAAGAGCGGTGCCATCCCATACCGCGCGCTCTTGGCTGCGCACGGGGGCGCCGCGGAGCGGATGTTGAACGTTCCATTCAACGCGCTCCTGACGGTGCCCTCGCGCCCGCTGGCCGATTGGCCCGATCTCCTGCGGCCCCCACTTGCGAGCGCCGTTGTCGGAGCGACGATCTCCGTCGATGGGACGCTGCGCGAACCAAGGGTCGAGGCGCAATGCAGGGTGCGGGCTCTCGCATTCGGCGATGCACCTCGCCTCGCGCCGCTCGACTTGGATGCCGCCGTAACCTACGACGGGGCGGTCGCCGACGCGACGCTCGACGTGAGCTCGCCGTTGGAAAAGGTCCTGCACGTGAACGCGCGGGTGAACGTCAACGTGGCCGACCTCGTCACGAAGAGGGCGCTTTCTTCCACGCGGGCAGGCTCGATGAAGGCGACGCTCACGCACTTCCCGTTGGAATGGGTCGCACCGCTCGCCGCGCAGCGACTGCATGGGAGCGTGAGCGGCTCGCTCGAGCTCACCGATTGGCACAAAGACGCGCGAGCGAACACGGCGCTCGACGTCGTGGGGCTCGGCGTCGGAGATGCCGAGTACGGCGCAGGCAGGTTGACTTTGGCGTTCGACGGCCGCGTGCTCCGCGCTTCGCTCCGTCTCGACCAGAAACGCGGGTTCGCGGTTGCAAAGGCGACGTGCAGCGTGCTTTGGGGCGTGAGCACGAGTCCTTCGGTGGATCGTTCCGGCCCCATGAACGCATCGTTTCGAGCAAGAAGCTTTCGTGCGGCGGTCTTCGGACCTCTCTTGCAGTCGACTGCGGACGAGCTCGACGGAGCCATCGACGCGGATATCGAGATCGCGAGCTTGGCGGGCCAAAAGCCGCGAATTCAGGGGACGATCGCCTGGACCGACGGGCTCATCGAGCTCATCGCACCCGGTCAGGAACTGCGGGCGGTGAACGCAAAGGTGACCTTCACGCCCGACGGCATCGTCCGACTCGAGAATGCGTCGGCATGGGCGACGACCGGGAAGCTCAGCGCCTCGGGCCTTGCGCACCTGGACGGACTGTCGCTCGTAGACGCAGATGGTTCGCTTCGCATCGCCAAAAAGGACGCGATGCCTGTCGACTGGCAGGGGTCGAGCCTGGGGACCGCGTCCGGGCTGCTGCGGATCAAAGTGACGACGACGGGCGATCGCAAGGCGATGAATCTGGATGTGGACGTGTCGACGCTCGATGTCGAGCTGCCCGAGGCGTCTACCCGATCGGTGCAGGATCTCGGCGATCCGCCGCCGCAAGTCCACGTAGGGGTCTACGAATCGCCCCACCGCTTCGTGGTGCTTTCGATCGACGGACCGAGCAAAGGGGCTCGGCTTGCGCCTCGCAAGGCGCCGCGTGCGCCCCCATGGGCCGTCGTCGTGCGTCTTGGCCCCGACGTGGAAATCCGGAGGGGGACGGCTCTGACCGTAAGGCTCGACGGTCTCTTGACGGCAAAGATCGCCGAGGAAACGACACTGACCGGCCAGATCCGGGTGCTCGGGGGCAAGCTCGACGTTCAGGGCAAGAGCTTCGAGATCGAAACGGGCACGGTCACGTTCGTGGGAGATCCGTCGAACCCCATCGTGGCCGTCACGGCCTGGTGGACGGCGGAAGACGGGACCCGCGTCATCGCGAGCTACCTCGGACCGCTTAGGACCGGAAAGGTCACGCTCCGCTCGGAACCGGCCCGATCGCAAAACGAGATCGCTGCGCTCGTTCTCTTCGGTACCGCCGACGGATCGGAAACGACGCCCTATGCCACCCCCTCGGCCGATGCGGCCACAAGGGCCGAGACGGCGGTGGGAGGCTTCGCGACGACGGGCCTCAGCCAAGGGCTCGACAAGCTGACCGGCATCGCCATCACGGCCAAGATCGGCACGGACCAGTCGAATGCGCGCCCCGAGGTGGCCGTGCAGGTGGCGAAGAACATCTCGGTCCAGCTGGCCTTCGTACTGGGCACGGTGCCGCTCGGTACGAATCCCGACACGACGTATGCGACGTTCGATTGGCGCTTTCTGCAAAGCTGGTCACTCGCCGCAACCATCGGAGATTGGGGAAGCTCCATCGCCGACGTACTCTGGCAGCACCGCTACTGAATCGGCTCGAGATCCATGCTCATGCGCTTGGACTTGGGCCATCGGAGCCGGTCCGAGTTTGCGCCTCGTTGGCCCGATAGGTGCACCCATCCCGATGCGCGCCGCCCGAAGGCGTCGTCACGGACGGGGGCTGCGCCTGAAGGAGGAGATTCCGACATCGCGCCGTACACCTCGATCTTGCCGCGATTCGAAAAGCCGGGCCGCCCGCGCGTCTCAAAGCCGGGTCGCCCGCGCGTCTCTTGGCAGCGCGCCAAAGTCGATTTGCAACAGACCAATGAAAGAGGACCTTCAGCCATGGCCGACGTCGACGCCCTGACCGCCCCCAAGGTCACTCCGATCGCCGCCCCGCCGAGCGGGGGTCCCTCGGCGCGCACTCCAGCCGCCGAAGCAAGCTCAGCCGTCTCCACTTCCCCGGTTCTACCCCCGATTCTAAAGGGTAATCCGTTCAGACGTCGAATCCTCGTCTGTGTGGACCGTTCCATTTTTGCGGAGGGATGCGTTCCTTACGCGGTGTGGCTCGCGAAGACCTTCGGGGGCGCGATCACCCTCGTGCACGTGATGCAATCTCGCCACGATGACAACGAGCGGCAGCCGAGCGACGCTCTCGGGTGGGAAATCTCGAGGCAAGAATCAAATGCCTATCTCGAGCGTCTCGGAAAAGAGATCTCACAAGCCTTGGGGCAACCGGCAGAAATGAGGCTCGAGCAGGGAAGATCGGCCGAGCGCATCGTCGATCTAGCCCATGAAATCGGGGCCCATCTCATCGTCATCGGCAGTCGGGGCGAAGGGGGAGCGCCCGCGGGCACGCTCGGTCGTACGGCGCAGCAGGTCCTCTCGCTGGCGCGCTGCTCGGTGTTCATTGCTCAATCGCATGCTTCCACGACTCCGGCTGAAATCAGTCCGAAGTGCATCCTCGTGCCGCTCGACGGCTCGCTTCGAACCGAGAGCGTGCTGCCCGCAGCCGCGCGCATCGCGAGCGCACCCGGCGCGACCATGTTGCTGGTCCATGCCGTCCAAGAACCACTCCCGACGGCGCTGCTCGACGCCGCCGAAGACATCGATCTCGCGCGCACGCTCTCCTTGCGTCTCGAATCCGGAGCGAAAAAATACCTGGATCACCTCCAGGAGCAACTGGCCCGCGAAGTCACGTCGGTTCGTACACTCGTTGTTCGCCATCCGAACGAACGCCAGTGCCTTCTCGAGATTTCTCAGAAGGAACACAGCGATCTCATCGTCCTTTCGGCGCACGGATCGGCCTGCGATTCTGGGCGTTCGTTTGGCAGTGTCACGGCCTACTTTCTTGCACACTTGACCGTGCCCGTGCTGGTTCTGCAAGACCTCCGGGACGGCGAAGCCGACCGACCCCAAAATCTCGACGCGAAGCCCGCGCCGCCTGCCCTCCGAGCGAGCTACGCATCGGAGACCGCGTGACGGTCGCTGCGGACGCCACGACACAAGATAGCGCCGCGAAGACCGTCGTGCTCGAAGCCGAGGCGCGCAAGCTCGCCGAAGCGCAGCGAGATCTCGAACGCGCTCCACGGTTCACGGCGCGCTTCTTCGAGCCGCCGCCGGTTGCCCGCCGCCTGGAGCGCGCCGAGAAGCACCTGGCTGCAAACCTTTCCGCCGACGCCAAGCCGCTGAAGGCAGCCGAGTGGTTTCTCGACAACTACTACCTGATTCGCCGAGTCGCGAGACAAGTAGAAGAAGAGTTTCCGCGTGGGTTCGTTCGCCACCTTCCTCAACTCGCATCCGGTCTGGAAAAGGGACGGCCCCGCATCGACGCGCTGGCGCGAGCCCTCGTCACAAATAGCGCGATGCTTCTCGACGTCGCGACGTTGAGTCGCTTCGTCGACGCTTATCAGGTCGTATCTCCGCTCACGATCGCCGAGCTCTGGGCCCTTCCGACCATGCTGCGGGCTGTCGTGCTGCAGCATCTGCTTTCGTTTCTCGATGACCTTGGGGTCGCCACGCATGAAAGCGAGCTGCGCGTCTTTCTCCATCGCTCGGGCGATCGGGACAAGGAGGCCCAGCCGAGTGGCGTCGACGCGGACGCCGGTGTGGAACGGTCCGTTCGTGCGCTGCGCGTGCTCGACACCCTCGACTGGAAAGCCTTCTTTGCCCGAACGAATCGCACCGAGGCGATACTGCGTACGGATCCTGCGAACGTCTATCCACGCACGGATTTCGAAACCTGCGACTCGTACCGCAAAGTCATCGAGCGACTGGCGTGGGCCACCGGGACCGCCGAGGAAGAAGTCGCCAACCTCGTCGTCGCTTTCGCTCGGGGCGACGCATCGGACGAGCGGCGCGGACACGTCGGCTACTACCTTGTGGCGGAAGGGCAGCGCGTGCTCGAACAGCGACTCGGGTATCGGCCCGTCGGCCTCGATCGCATCCGCCGCCTGGTGACCGGCTGGCCGACGACGTCGTATCTCGTGCCGCTCGCGATCCTGACTTGGGTCCCCCTCCTTGCATTGGCCTGGTTTCTCCTTGGGACGGTTGGACACGGTTACGGCAGCCTCGTCTCGATCGCGGTGGCTGTCCTCGTGGCCGCCATCCCCACTTCCGCCGTGGCCGTCGCGTTTCTTCATCTCGGCTTCGCTCGGCTGCTGCCGCCTCGAACGCTGCCAAAACTCGACTTCAAGAAGGGTCTGCCGAACGAAGCGCGAACCCTCGTCGTCATTCCGACTTTGCTCGGGCGCGCAGAGGACGTCACGGCCATGTTGCGGCAGGTCGAGCTTCATTATCTGTCGAACCCGGACCCGAACCTCGAATTTGCGCTTCTGACCGATGACGTCGATGCCAAAACGCTCGAAGCCACCCCGAACCAAAAGTCCCTTCTCGAGAGCGCGGCCGCAAAAATCGACGCGCTCAACGCAAGGCACGGCAAGGGTGGCCGGGGCCCATTTCATCTTCTGCACCGCGACGCGCCTTGGAATGCGTCCGAAGACCGTTTCATGGGGTGGGAGCGCAAGCGCGGCAAGCTCGAGGAGCTCAATCGGCTGCTCCGCGGAGATACGCAAACGAGCTACTCACGCCAAGTCGGCGACGCCCAATCTCTCGTGGGGATTCGTTGCGTCATCACCCTCGACAGCGACACCCAGCTCCCGATGGGCAGCGCGGCACGGCTCGTCGGGCTCCTCATGCACCCGCTGAATCGAGCCGTCTTCGAAGGCAAGACAGGGCGGGTCATCGCCGGATACACCATCGTTCAACCTCGAATCGAAACCTCCCCTTCGAGCGTGCGTGATACGCGGTTCTCGCGAATCTTCGCCGGCGACGTCGGACTCGACATCTATACGCATGCCTGCTCGGAGCTCTATCAAGACCTATTCGGCTCCGGCATCTACGTCGGAAAAGGGATCTACGACGTTGACGCCTTTATGCGGAGCACAGAGGGTCGAGCGCCGGAGAACGCCCTCGTCAGCCACGACCTCTTCGAGGGCATCCACGGACGAACGGCCCTCGCGAGCGATATTGCTCTGTTCGAAGGCTACCCGTCGAACTACGTGACCTACGCCTTGCGGATGCACCGATGGGTGCGCGGCGACTGGCAACTTTTGCCATGGCTCTTTCCGAATGTCCCTTCCGCGCATGGTGGCGAGCACCGAAATCGGCTGGCGCGCATCGACCGTTGGAAGATCGCCGACAACCTCCGGCGTAGCTTGGCGAGCCCCCTGCTCATCGTGCTGCTCGTCATGGGCTGGGTCTGGTTGCCCGGGACGGCGGGGCTCTGGACGCTGGGGGCCTTGGCGATCCTCGTGGCCCCCATCTTGCCGGGCCTTACGGGGGGTCGCCGGATGCGCCGCGCGAATCTGGCGCGCTATGCATTCGCGGTCGCTTTCGTTCTCTATGAGGCTTCGGTCGTCGTCGACGCCATCGTTCGGGTGCTCGTCAGAACGACAATCACGCGCAAGCACTTGCTCGAGTGGACGAGCGCGGCTCACACTGCGTTCACGTTCAACGCCCGTTCTCCGCGTGCGGTCTTTTGGCAAACGATGTTCGCCTCGCCGCTTCTCGCGCTCGGCATCGGCGCGCTGGTCCTATGGGTGCGGCCCTCGGCGTCGATGGCAGCGGCGCCGCTCCTGGCGGTCTGGTGTCTCGCCCCTGAAATCGCGCGCTGGGTGAGCCAGCCGCCTCGCGCGCGCGCCGAGCACGTCACGCAGGTCGAGAGAGATAAATTGCGGTTGCTGGCGCGCAGGACATGGCGATTCTTCGACGCGTTCGTCGGGCCGAACGACCAATGGCTACCGGTCGACAACTACCAAGAAGAGCCGCGCGAGCAGACCGCCCACCGGACGTCGCCCACGAACATCGGACTGATGCTCCTCGGGACGCTGTCGGCATACGACTTTGGATACATCGGTCCCGCGGAGCTGTCGGTCCGCCTGCGCAGAGCGTTCGACAGCATCACGCGCATGCCTCACTACCAAGGGCATCTCCTCAACTGGTACGACACGACGAACCTGCAGCCGCTTCTTCCGCGTTACGTCTCGACGGTCGACAGCGGAAACTTGGCCGGATGCCTGTTGGCCCTCAAGCAGGGATGCAGAGAAGTGGCCGTTGCACCCGTCGTCCGGGCCGAGGCATGGGCGGGCCTCGCCGACGCGATCGACCTTCTCGCGGAGGTCGTCCATTCGCTTCCGGCCGGCGCGGTCGATTCGCTTCGGGCGGTCATCGGTCGCATGAAGGCCGCGACCCTGCGTGCACGTGGCGGCCTCGACGACACCCACGCGACGCTTCGAACGCTGTGCGACGAGACTTCCGGCGAGCTCGATCGCCAGGTGCTCGCGTTCCTCGAAACCGGGGCGGCCCGTCACGAAGCCGACCTGCTGCGTACCCTTCGAATGACGATCGACAGGCTCCACCAGCAGCTCAGCCAAATGCGGCGCGAGTTCGATGCACTCCTCCCGTGGCTTGCGCTGAAGGACGAAGCGGCGGCCCACGCCGTCGATCTCCCGACCGATCTCCGTCTCGGCGAGATTGCAGCGACCGCAAAGCGCCTACGCCTCGAACTCGAAGGCAAGGAGGCCGATCGCCGCCGGCGGGGCCAGGCGTCTCCCGAGCTTGACGCATCGGCGCACCGACTCGAGGAAGCCTTTCGCGGCGCAGAGGCCCATGCCGCGGCACTCCAGGCGGAGCTTTTGTCGCTCGCCGCTCGTGCAGACGAAGAAGTGCGCGGGATGGACTTCGCGCTCCTTTACGATCGCGAGCGAAAGCTATTCTACATCGGATACAACGCAACGATCGACCAGGTCGATCCGCATCACTACGATCTCTTGGCATCCGAGGCGCGGCTCGCGAGCTACGTCGCGATCGTCAAGCGCGACGTGCCGGAGTCGCATTGGTACGCGCTCGGGAGGCCGATGACGCAGGTGGGCGGCGCTCCCGTGCTCTTGTCGTGGGGTGGGACGATGTTCGAGTACCTCATGCCGGGCCTCTTGATGAGGAGCCAGGAAGGCACGCTGCTCGCGCGGACGAGCACCCTGGCCGTTGCAGCGCAGATGGCTTATGGCAAGCACAAAAAGGAGCCTTGGGGCGTCTCCGAGTCGGCGTATGCGAGGGTCGACGCGGACCAGACCTATCAGTACCGCTCCTTCGGCGTACCGGGGCTCGGCTTCAAGCGCGGGCTTGAAGACGATCGGGTGGTCACGCCGTACGCGTCGATCCTCGCATTGTCCATCCGGCCGCGCGCGGTTGTCGAGAACCTCGTCGCCCTCGAATCGAAGGGGATGCTCGGAACGTACGGACTGTTCGAGGCGCTCGACTTGACGCCGGGGCGCGCGCCGCTGCCGCACGCACCGCTCGGGCGGCCCTTCACCGTCGTGCGCTCGTACATGGCCCACCACCAGGGCATGCTGCTCGTCGCGCTCGGCAATTTTTTGAACGGCCGCACCATGCTCGATCGCTTTCATTCCGACGCGCTCGTCGAGACCGGCGACATGTTGCTGAACGAGCGCGCGCCGGACGCGGCGCCCGCGGAATGGCCCCTCCCGGAGGCCTCCAAAGTCGCAGGCGTGGTGGCGACTGCGTCGACGCCGCGCGCCCCGTTGCCGTGGCTGTCCGAAGATCGGACGGGTCCGCAGGCGTTTGTGCTCAGCAACGGTCGGTTGAGCAGTTGGTTGACGAGCGGAGGTGGCGGTGGCCTTCGTTGGCAGGGGCTGGCGCTTACGCGCTACGAGCCCGACGGGCTATTGGAGGCCGATGGCGTGTGGTTTTATCTCCGCGACGAAGAGAGTCGTCGCGTGTGGATGGCGACATCCAGAGAAGGCCGGACTACCTTTGCGATGCACAAGGCGGAGTTTCTTCTGCGCAAAAGCGGAATCTCGGTTCACGTGGATGTCGCGGTCGCCGCGACCGACGACGTGGAGGTGCGCCAGATTACGCTCCACAACGAAACGAGTCGCCCGAGACACCTCACCGTGACGAGCGCAGGCAGGCCCGTTCTCTTCGATGCGACGCGTGCGCCGACGCATCCAGCCTTCTCTGGTCTCTTCGTTGAGAGCGAACGGATTGCCGAGCTCGATGCCCTTCTCTTTGCTCGCCGCCCTCAATCGGCGGAAGAAAAGCCAGCGGTCCTCGTCCATCGTCTCGTTCGGGAGGGGGCGGCGGTGACCTTCGGCGGCTACGAGAGCGATCGCGGAGCCTTTTACGGCCGTGGACAAGGCCTTTTGAGGCCAGCGGCGCTCATCACGGAAAAGCCAGGACTCCGTGGCCACGTCGGCGCGGTGCTTGATCCCATCATGAGCCTGATGGCGCGCGTCGATCTCGATCCGATGGGTTCGGTGAAGCTCGCCTTTGTGACCACGGTCGGTCGCTCGAGGGGGTCCGCGGTCGACCTGGCTCGGAAGTATGGCTCAATGCACGCCGTTCGCTGGACCTTTCGTGACGCCGAACAGGAGAGCTCGCGACGGCTGCAAAGCGCCAAGATCGACCCCGCGCTCTTGCCGGGCGTGCAGCGTCTGTTCTCCGCGCTCATCCTCGGCGATGCGACCCTGCGAGCTCCCTCCGGGGCGAGGGCGGCCGTGCCGGCCTGCCAGCGACGTTTGTGGGGGCGGGGCATCTCCGGCGACGAGCCGATCGTCCTCGTGCGCGTCCGCGACTCGAGCGCTCCACTCTTGACCGAGACGCTGGCGGCCCAGCGCTACCTTCGATCGTGCGGCGTCCGCCTCGACCTCGTTCTCTTGGACGAACGGTCTTCGGGATACTTCACGGAGGGCTCGGGAAACCTCCAGACCGTGCTCGTCGAGAACGGCGGCGACGAGTGGCTCGATCGGCACGGCGGCATCTTCGTCGTCGCCGCCGACCGGGTGCCGGAAAACGATCTGCGTCACCTCGAGGCCTGCGCGCGTGTCCTTCTTGATACGCGCGATGGCTCACTTGGCTCCCGCTTCGGACGCGCCATCGAAGGCCCCCCGATGCTGCCACGTTTCGAAGCGACGCTCGTCGGCGAGGCCGCCGAACGACCGCGCGCACGGCCGACCGTGTCCTTCGACAACGGAACGGGCGGTTTCACGGAAGGCGGTCGCGAATACGTCCTCGAAGTCTCTCCTGGAAGACCGACACCCGCCCCGTGGTGCAACGTCCTCGCGAATCCGGACTTCGGCTGCCTGGTGAGCGAGTCGTCCTTGGGCTCGACCTGGTCGCTCAACAGTGGCGAGAACCGGCTGACGCCATGGCGAAACGACCCGGTCTTTGATGCCCCGTCCGAAGCCGTGTACCTGAGGGACGAAGAGACGGCGGCGGTCTGGTCGCCTACCCCGCTTCCCGCAGGACGCACTGGCCACACCCTCGTCCGCCATGGTGCCGGATACACGACGTACGAGCGAGAGAGCCACGGCCTCGTTCAAGAGTTGACCGTTTTCGTTCCTCACGATGCGACGCTCAAAGTCGTACGCCTTCGACTGAAGAACACCCTCGCACGTCATCGCCGGGTGACGGCGACCTATTACGCCGAGTGGGTTCTTGGCAGTCGTCGTGAAGCGCAGCGGCCGTACATCGTGTCGGATTTCGATCGGGAGCACGCGTGCCTGCTGGCGACCTGCAACTGGAACGCCGAGTTCGGTGGGCGCGTCGCGTTCCTGGCTTCGCAGAGGACAGCCCACGGCTTCACGGCCGATCGCACGGAATTTCTCGGTCGAGATGGCGACTCCGCCCGCCCGGAGGCGCTCGGTCGCTGGGGCCTGTCGGGCAGGGTGGATCTGGGCGACGATCCATGTGCCGCGCTTCAGGTGCACATGGATATCGCGGCTGGCGAGGAGACGGAGACGCACTTCGTTCTCGGACAGTCGTCCAATCGCGGCGAAGCGTTGCAGCTCGTCGCACGCTTTCGCGACAGCGCCACGGTCGATAGAGCTTGGAACGACCTGCGCGATTTCTGGGACGGAATTCTCGGCAACGTCCGCGTCAAGACCCCAGAGCTGTCGATGGACGTCATGCTCAACCGATGGCTCCTCTACCAGACCCTCTCTTCGCGCGTGTTCGGTCGCACCGCGTTCTACCAGTCGAGCGGCGCCTTCGGATATCGAGACCAACTCCAGGACGTCCTCGCGCTGCTTCATGCCGCTCCCGCGATTGCGCGGGCGCACATTTTGGAGGCGGCCAGGCATCAGTTCGAGCAAGGGGACGTTCTTCACTGGTGGCACCCGCCGTCCGGGCGCGGCGTACGGACACGCTGCTCCGATGACATGGCGTGGCTTCCCTACGTGACGGGAGCGTACGTCGAGGCGACGGGGGACACTGCGATTCTCGATGAGCCCGTACCGTTCATCGAGGGGACGCCTTTGGCAGCGAGCGAACACGACCGCTACGCCGAATATCAGGTGTCGGCGCGCACAGCGTCGCTCTTCGAGCATTGCCGGAGGGCCATCGAGCGCGCCTTGACCGCAGGGGTTCACGGGCTCCCGCTGATGGGAGACGGCGATTGGAACGACGGCTTTAGCCGGGTGGGGTCCGAAGGGCGTGGCGAGAGCGTCTGGCTCGGCTGGTTTCTGTGCGAAACCATGGATCGTTTTGCCGCCCTGGCGGCGCGCAGAAACGACGGCGTCGAGGCTTCGAAGTGGCCTCCCCGCGCTGAAGCCTTGCGCGCCAAGATGAAAGAGGTCGCGTGGGACGGTGCATGGTATTTGCGTGCCTTTCACGACGACGGTTCGCCCGTCGGCTCGATGAAGAGCCGCGAGTGCCGCATCGATTCCATCGCCCAGTCGTGGGCGGTCCTCTCGGAAGGGAAAAAACGCGAGCACGGACCGAGGGCGCGTGCAGCGGTGCGCGCGGCCGACGAGCAGCTCGTACGCGACGCCGACCGGCTCGTCCTCCTCTTTTGGCCCCCGTTCGACAGCACCTTGCACGACCCAGGTTATGTTCGCGCGTACCCTCCGGGCGTCCGTGAAAATGGAGGTCAGTACACGCATGCGGCAACGTGGCTCGGCGTCGCCCACGCGGCTTTGGGTGACGGCGAACGCGCAGAGAGGATATTTCGTCTACTGAACCCCGCCCTCCGCGTTCGCAACGAGAAGGACGTCGCACACTATCGGGTGGAACCATACGTCTTGGCGGGCGACATCTACAGCTGTTCGCCGTGGACCGGCCGCGGCGGCTGGACCTGGTACACCGGCGCCGCAGGGTGGATGTGGCGGCTCGGCATCGAAGCCATCCTCGGCTTCCACAGGGACGATGGCCACCTGCGCATCGACCCCTGCATCCCGCCGAGCTGGGCCGGGTTTGAAGCGTGGCTTCGGCTGGGCGAAAAGTGCGTGCATTTCGTCATCGAAAATCCCGATCGGGTGGCCGGGGGCGTCGCGAGGATGACGCTGGACGGTGCAACGCTCGATTCGAACCGAATTTGCCTGGACCCGCACGGGACAGGAACCCACGAGGTTCACGTGCGACTGGGCTCGCCGTCGGGCCACGCGGACGCCCCACGGAAGGGCTCCCTGCCCGCCGGCGCCGATACGGCGGCATGAGTATTGCGCGTCCGAGTGCCCATGAGCAACGAACATGGTGAAGTCGATCCCCAATGCCAAGGCCATGGTGTGAGCGAAACGCCGTCGGTCGGTCGGGCACCGAGTGGCGCGACCGAGTTTGCGTGCCGCGCGAAAGCCGCGGTTGCAGGCCTGCCGACCAACCTTGCGGCGTACGTGAGAAAGAGCCCCTACGCGGCGGTCGGCATCGTTTTCGGCGTTGGGATGGGGGCTGGCGTTCTCTTCAGCTCTCGCATTCTGCGGACGGTCCTTGCGAGCGCCGCGTCCTATGCGGCCGTCGAGCTCGGGCGCACATACCTGCGCCAGACCCTCGGAGGCGATTGGGGGCCGAGCGCCCGCACCATCGTCAGTCGAAACGTCCCCTGAAAGTTCTCGCCGGACGCCCTAGCCGATCGTGAAGGTTCGCCAGGCCCCGAGGCCCGCCGCCTTGGAGCGGCCGACAAGGGGTCAGCGGACCCGAAAGGCCGACGCGCCGGGCGTCGGCGGGGCATCATGGCCGCGTGAAAGAAGCTCGCGGCGCCGTAATCCTCGACGAGGGCGATCCCGCCCCGGTCTGCGTCGTCAAGCCCGGCGGGCGCGCCGACTTGCTGTTCGTCGGAGATCACGCGGGCAACGCCATCCCCCGAGGTCTGGGAGACTTGGGACTGAGCGCCATAGACCGGCGCCGTCACATCGCGTGGGACATCGGCGTGCGCTCTTTGGGCAGTCGGATGGCGGAGATCCTCGGCGCGACATTCGTGCACCAACATTTCTCGCGCCTCGTCATCGACTGCAACCGCGATCCGCATTCCGCCGCCGCCATCTTGTCGGTTTCCGATGCGACGCCCGTACCGGGCAACCTGAGGCTTGATGAAGAGGGACGCGAGCAGCGGCGCCTGGCCATCCACGCTCCCTACCACGAGCGCATCGGCACCGAGATTGCGATCCGCAAGGGCAGGGCAGGCGCCGGGCCCATGGTGGTCGCGCTTCACAGCTTTACACCGACCCTCGGCGTTGAAGAGAGGCGTCCTTGGCACGTGGGCGTCCTTCATGACGCCGGAGACACGCGTGCGAGCCATGTGATGCTGACGTGCCTGACCCGGGAAAAGGACCTGACGGTCGGAGACAACGAGCCGTACCGAATGGATGCCACGGATTACACGATTCCTCGTCACGCCTACCCCAGCGGGCTCTCTTATCTCGAACTCGAATTCCGCCAGGACCTCTTGGCCGATGCCGATGCCGTTCAAAGCTGGGCGGTTCGCTGCGCAGGATGGATCGAGGTCGTGCTGGACCGGACGTCCTGACCTTCCGTGATCCCGAGGCGCTTGAACACGGGGATCTTCACGACGTCGAGGGCGAAGGCAAATGCAGCGGCGCCCGCAAGCGTCTGCCCGATGAGAACCAGCGGCAGAGGAGCCATGCCAATCCCACGATTGGCCAAAATGGCAGCGATCGAGATGTCGACGACCGATGACAGAACGAGCCAACGGCTCGGTCGGGTCGACCATAAGCGCCGGCGCGTTCGATTCGTGTAGGTCGTCGCTTGATTGCCGAACACGATGAGGATGAAGGCGAGGGCCCTCAGCGTCTCGATGCCGAGGTTCAGGCGGAATCGCCCGGCGACGAGGATGATGGTGCAGAAGACGAGCTCCGCGAGGCCGACGAAAACCCCGGCGATGGTCAACTTGCCGACTCGCCATGCATTCGGCTGCGCGGAGGGCCTTACGTTATCCGTCGTCAAGGACATGCCGAGGAGGTCACCGGTGATCATGATGACGACCATGAGGAGCGGGGTGAGGATCGCTTGTCCCGTCAACACGAGGCCTGCTGCGAGAAAAAGGACCTGCACGATCTTCTTGGTCACTGAATTCAAGGCGTAGGTGAGGATTCGCTGGAACGTCACGCGACCTTCTTTGACGGCATCGACGACGCCGACGAGGCCTGGTCGGGTCAGCACGATCCCAGCCGCAGACTTGGCCACGTCGGTCGCAGTCGAAACGGCAATCCCCATCTGGGCCTGGCGAAGAGCCGGCGCGTCGTTGGCACCATCACCGCACATGCCGACCGTGTGACCGCTCTTCTGGAGGGCCTGAACGAGGTGGTACTTGTCCTCCGGAAGGACTCCGGCGAAGACCGCGAAGCTGTCCGGGCGGACGCCGGTCGGGATGGGCCCCGGTGGACAGACCGTCCCGTCGATCCCGACCTCGTGGGCGATGATCTCCGCCGTTGCGGGTGCATCACCGGTCACCATCACCGTGCGCACGCCCAACGCCCGCAGCTTTTGGATGAGCTCCGCTGCATCGGCCCGCGGTGGATCGCTCAGCGCGATGACGCCAGCGAGTCGCATGATCGGCGTGCCCACAGCGACCGCCAGGACGCGGAAGCCCTTCGCCTCGAGGTCGTGGGCAGCCTTCCCCGCGTTTTGCGCCGGCGCGGCCAGCGCCGAGACCGCCGCAAATGCCCCCTTCACGGCACGCAGCACACCTCCGTGCGCGTCGAGCCCGGTGGCCTCGGACATCTTGGTCGCCGGATCGAAAGGGATGAACGCGGTCCGGGTCGGCGGATCCATGCACTTTGCTTTTGCAGAGGCGACACGGATCGCCGCGTCGACGGGATCTTGACCGCCGTCGGAGCTGGCAAGTGCTGCGAGGGCCAGCACGCGCGCATCATCGAAGCCGGGTTCCGACCGGATGGCCGTCACCGTCAGTTCATTGCAGGTCAGAGTGCCCGTCTTGTCCGAGCAGAGGACGTCCAATGTGGCCGCCTCGTCCACGGCCGACAGTCGGGTCGGAAGGACGCCGACCCGGGCCAGCGCCCTCGACCCGAGTGCCGCCGCAAGTGTGAACGTGGCCGGCAAGGCCACGGGGATGGACGCGAGAACCGCCGTGAGAACGAGGGCGACGATCGCATCGCTCGGCATGTGCCGGGCGCGCGCGTACGCGACGAGCAGGAGAATGACGATGCCGTTGAAGACGACGAGATTGCGCACGACGCGCACGACCGTCTTCTGCTGAGTGCTCTCGACGTGTGCGCTGCGCACGAGCTCGGCCGTATGTCCGAATTGGGTGCGTGCTCCGGTCGCCGTGACGATCGCCGTCGCTTCGCCGCGCCGCACCAAGGCCCCCGCATACGTCCTTGTGCCGGCTCCCGCTTCGATCGGGACCGATTCGCCCGTGAGCAACGATTGATCGAGGAGGACCGACCCCTCGATCAACGTGACGTCGGCTGAAACGATGCCTCCGAGCGATAGTTTGACCGCGTCGCCCGCCACGAGGTCGGTGGCGGGAACGCTCGTCCAAGCACCGTCACGGCGGACCGACGCGCTGAGTGCGAGCCGCGACTTGAGCGCGGCGAGAGTCGCCTGTGCGCGTCCCTCCTGGAAGAACCCGAGAGCCGCGTTGAAGACGAGGAGTGCGGCCACCACGCCGGCTTCGAGATACTTGTGGAGCACCGCTTGGAGCACGATCGCGGCTTCGAGCATCCACGGAACTGGCGCCCAAAACTTGGCCAGCGCCGTGCGCCACGCGGGCATCGTGGTGTCCGGCATCGCATTGGGACCGCACTTCGCGAGCCTCGCCTTGGCCTCATCGCTCGTGAGTCCGCCCGCTCCGCCTTCTTGACGGCCGCCCCGAGGGGGGGTCTCCCGCGCCGAAACGGCGTCGGCCGCGGGAAAGGTCAAAGCTCAGTGCCGATCGCCGTCATGATGGTCGTCGTGGTCATCGTGATGATCGCCGTCGTGGTTGTCATGATCGTGCTGAACGTACACCGCATTCGGACCGCGGTCGTGCCAGCAACCCCATGTCGACACCGCGAAGACCAGCACCACCGCACGAAGGGTTCTCTGCCGCATGCCAAGGGTCGCTGCAATCGGCGCACCAGCCGGACCGTTTCGGTGCCTCCGTCAGCGTCGTCGTCCGGTCGCGTCGCCCTGGGCGCACGCCGCCTTTCCCGTGACCTGACTGCGCGTCGATGCGCGCGTAACCGCGGGACGCGAGCAACCCACCGCCCGACACCAGACCCCTTTTCAAGCCCCGCGCAGCCGCCTGACCGCTGGTTCGTCAGAACGCCAAAGCGCCTTTGCACAATGCGAGCGGACGCGTGAAGAGCTGCAACCCGGCCATCGAGACCACCCGGCCCGCTGCGCATCCGCGCGGCGGCCATTCCCGGGGTGAAGCGGTGACCGTCGAGCGCGCCGCGGGCCCTGCGCTTCGCTGACCGCGCGCCGCGGGCCCTGCGCTTCGCTGAGCGCGCGCCGCGGAAATTTTCCATAAACCATAAAACCGACGAGGTGCTCACTTGAGCCGAGCAACGACTCCAGTCCCGCCGAGATAGGAGCCCAAGCGCGACCACATAAGCGGTCGCCTGATCGGCGGCATCCGCTGTGCCCCGCGCGAACGCACTGGCACCGATCGTGCTCCCGGAGACCCCGAAGAGGCAATCGATGCCCTCGCCGAGCGCGAAGGAGTCGAGCTGAATTCGTTCTTTGGGCCCACGATGGCTCGAGTTGAAAGGACTTCGATGAACGCAGGATATTTTTCGTACGGTATCATCTTCTTGTTCGCCGTCTGTGCCCTCATGGTCGTGTCGGCAACGATCAAGATCGCGAAAGAGTACGAGCGCGCCGTCGTCTTTCGGCTGGGTCGCCTCATCCCTCTCAGAGGGCCCGGCCTTTTTTTCATTTTCCCATTCGGAATCGACCGGGTGCGAAAGGTGGACCTGCGAGTCATCACGCTCGAAGTTCCGCAGCAGGAAGTCATCACGTCGGACAACGTGACGGTCAAGGTCAACGCGGTCATCTTCTTTCAAGTGATGGATGCGCAGGCGGCCATCATTCGTGTTTACAATTTCATGGAGGCAACGTCTCAAATTGCCCAGACGACGCTGCGGGCCGTTCTCGGCCAGTCGAGTCTCGATGAGCTTCTCGGCAGCCGTGAAAAGATAAACGGAAAGTTGCAGACGATCATCGATCGTCAGACCGAGCCCTGGGGCATCAAGGTCGGCACGGTGGAGCTCAAGGATGCGCAGCTTGCCGAATCCATGGTGCGTGCCCTGGCCCGCCAAGCAGAAGCCGAGCGTGAAAAGCGCGCGAAGATCATTGCCACCGAAGGAGAGTTTCAGGCCGCCCAAGTACTGGCCAATGCAGCCGAGATCATCTCGACGCAGCCCGCGGCTCTGGCCCTGCGGTACATGCAGACCCTTCTCGACATGGGGTCCAACCAGAACTCGACGATCGTCTTCCCGATCCCGATCGAACTCATCCGCCCACTCCTGGCGGCGCCTGTTCCAATGAAGGCGACGGCCCCCGTACACTCGTTGTCGACGAATGGCGGTGACGCTTCGAAGGCTACGGTGCCGGTCGTGCGTTGAGTCGGCCGAGTCTGGACATCGGTCCGCCAGCGGATGAGAGGGCCTGTCGCGCCGTGTCGACTTCGCCCGCTCGTGGCCTGGCGGCGATGGCTCGAGGCAAAATGCGGAGAGCGCGTTGGCAGTCTGCAAGGCCGACCTGGAGCCCGTCGAGGTTGGCCGAGTCGCGGGTGCGCCTTGGGCGAGGCGGTCGGCGCCGCAAAGCGCCGGCGGCGCGATGCTCCTGGCCTCGCCCTCGCCACGACTCGCCCCACGGTCCGCTCGGCCGGGTGGCTGCGGACGCGGACGCCACGCGGGCCGTCGGGATAAGCGGGACGTCTCGGCCGTCGAGGCTCCGACGACTGGCACGGTAGCTGCGTAGCTGCCTGCGCAAGGGCCCCAGCGGACGGGTGAGCGGTCGCTTCGACTCCGTCCACTGCCGGCGGCCATTCGCAATGCGACTCCCCGACCGTCGAACCGTTGAGTCGCGGGCCGCCGTGCGCGCTCGACCAAGAGCCAAGGCGAACGGCATGTCAAAAGCGTTCGACCTACGAAGCGACCTGGCAAAAACGATTGGCGCGCCAACAAGCGAAACGAGAAAGCAAGATGCAACTGGGAATGGTGGGGCTCGGACGAATGGGGTCCAACATGGTGCGTCGCCTCCTCGAAGGTGGCCATCGATGCGTGGTCTTCGACGTTCATCCACGGGCCGCGCACGACTTGGCCAAGGTCGGAGCAGAGCCAACCCGATCCCTCGCGGATCTCGTCGACAAGCTCGAAAGGCCTCGCGCAATCTGGATCATGGTGCCCGCGGCGAACGTCGATTCGACCGTCGGTGACTTGGCGGCCATGCTCGCGTCGGACGACACCGTCATCGACGGCGGGAATTCCTATTACCACGACGATATCCGTCGTGCGAAGACGCTCGGCCAGAAAGGCATCCACTATATCGACGTCGGTACTTCCGGAGGCGTCTGGGGCTTCGATCGCGGCTACTGCCAAATGATCGGCGGAGAACCGCTGGCCGTGAAGAGGCTCGACGCGGTCTTCGCCACGCTGGCCCCGGGCGCAGACGGTACCCCTGGCTCCCGCCCCGATGGGAGCGGCACAGCCCCGCGAGGCTACATTCATTGTGGACCGGTTGGCGCCGGTCATTTCGTCAAAATGGTCCATAACGGGATCGAGTATGGGATGATGGCGGCCTACGCCGAAGGGCTGAACATTCTCCGGAACGCCAACGTCGGAAAGGCAAAGGGGCCGGTCGATGACGCCGAGACGACGCCCCTGCGGCACCCGGAGCTCTACCAATATGATTTGAATCTGCCGGACATCGTCGAGGCCTGGCGACACGGCAGCGTCATCGGCTCCTGGCTCCTCGATCTCACCGCCGCGGCGTTGAAGAAGGACCCGCTGCTTCACGGATTTGCCGGTCGCGTGTCGGACTCGGGAGAGGGGCGCTGGACGCTCAAAGCAGCCATCGACGAAGGCGTGCCCGCGCCGGTGCTCAGCACGGCGTTGACCCAGCGATTCTCGTCGCGAGGCGGCGAGAACTTCGCCGACAAGCTGCTATCCGCGCTAAGATATGAGTTCGGCGGACACGAGGAAAAGCGCGGATGACGCTTCGTCTGCGCCTTGGCCGGATTGCTTCTCCGGAAACGCCGGCAGACGCCTTGGGCGCCGCCGTGGCCTTCCGGGACGGTCGGGTGGGGGAATGACAGTTCGGGCCGGCGCCGTGAATCTCGGCGCGGTGGTCGCCGTGCGCGGCAGCGTCGTCGATGTGCGCTTCGAGGAGCGTTTGCCGCCCATCTACTCGCTTCTACGCGCTGGAGACAAGGGGCGCATCGTCATCGAAGTGTTGGCCCAGAGCGACGCACGTCAGGTCCGAGGGATAGCGCTCACACCCACCCAAGGCCTCGCCCGCGGGATGCAAGTGCAAGATACCGGCGGACCTCTGAAGGCGCCCGTCGGCAAAGCGATTCTGTCTCGAATGTTCGATGTGTTCGGAGATACGATCGATCGGCAACCACCGGTGTCGGGCGTCGAACGGCGTTCCGTGCATCGGGCGCCGCCGCCGTTGGTACGACGGTCTACGAAGTCCGAAGTGTTCGAAACGGGGATCAAGGTCATCGATGTCCTCGTACCCCTCGAGCGTGGGGGCAAGGGCGGTCTCTTCGGGGGGGCCGGTGTCGGCAAGACCGTGCTGCTCACGGAAATGATCCACAACATGATCGGCCACCACGACGGGGTCAGCATTTTTTGTGGCATTGGCGAGCGCTGCCGGGAAGGCGAAGAGCTTTACCGCGCCATGAAGGACGCGGGCGTTCTGCCGAGCATGGTCATGCTCTTCGGCCAGATGAACGAGCCGCCGGGCAGCCGCTTCCGAGTCGGCCACGCCGCACTGACCATGGCCGAGTACTTTCGGGACGACGAGCACAAGGACGTGCTGCTCCTTATCGACAACATTTTTCGATTCATCCAGGCCGGGATGGAGGTGTCCGGCTTGATGGGGCAAATGCCGTCGCGGCTCGGTTACCAACCGACGATGGGCACGGAGCTGTCGGGACTGGAGGAGCGCATCGCCAACACGGATACCGGGGCCATCACCTCGATTCAGGCCGTGTACGTGCCGGCCGACGACTTCACCGATCCGGCGGCCGTGCACACCTTTTCGCATCTCTCGGCCTCGGTCGTTTTATCGCGAAAAAGGGCGAGCGAAGGGCTTTTTCCGGCCATCGACCCGCTCCAGTCGAGTTCGAAGATGGCGACGCCCGGGATTGTCGGTGCTCGGCATTACGCGCTCGCCCAGGAGATCCGCCAAACGCTCGCGCAATACCTGCAGCTCAAGGACATCATTGCCATGTTGGGCCTCGAGCAGCTCTCGCCGGAGGACCGGCGCGTCGTCGCCCGCGCGCGCAGGCTGGAGCGGTTTCTCACGCAGCCATTTTTCACGACCGAAGCGTTCACCGGACTCAAAGGAAAGCTCGTCACCCTGGCGGATGCGCTCGACGGCTGCGAGCGGATCATGCGCGATGAATTCAAAGACTACCCTGAGAGCGCGCTCTACATGATCGGCGGCATCAGCGAAGCCAAACGCACGTCGCCATCGAATGCCGGACCCAACGCCGCGCCGACTTCGCCAAGTCCCCTCACGCCATGAAGGGCGCAGATGCCGCCGACACTCATGAGTCTTGAGGTGTTCGTGCCTTTCCGGGTCTTCCTGAAGAAGACCGGTGTCGCCCGCATTGTCGCGGATACACGGCAGGGATCGCTCGGACTCTTGCCACATCGCCTCGATTGCGTCGCGGCGCTCACGCCGGGCATTCTCATGGTCCAAGCAGAGCGAGAGGGCGAGCTGTACGTCGCCGTGGATGAGGGGGTCCTCGTGAAGACCGGCTCCGACGTTCGCGTCTCCGTGCGACGAGCTCTGACGGGTGCCGATCTCGGGGAGCTGCGCGCGTCGGTGGAGCGAGAGTTTCTGAGCCTGGACGAGCAAGAAAAGATGGCGCGGTCTGCCATGGCCAAACTGGAAGCAGGCTTTTTACATCGACTGGCGGCCTTTCAACATGAGTGACCGGAGCCGCAACGCATCCTCGCGATACGACTCAACCTTGCCCGCCCAAATTGGAGCGAAGGCGATGCGAAAGCTCAAGGCAAGAGAAAACGCGGCGAAAGGCGTGTGGTTCGGGCTGGGCATGATGGGCCTCATCGGATGGTCGGTGACGATTCCGACGCTTCTCGGTGCCGCGCTCGGTCTGTGGCTCGACGGCCACCATCCGGGCCGACATTCCTTTACGCTTGCGCTGCTCGTCGCCGGGCTCGCGCTCGGATGTTGGAATGCATGGCACTGGGTCGCCAAGGAGGACGAGGCCATGCGAGAAGGCGACCGGGGGAGCGACCCATGAACGAAGTCGTGAACTCGGTGTTCGCCTGGGCGTCGGGGGCATTGCTCGGCGCGGCCTTCTTCGGCGGCCTTTGGTGGACCGTCAGGAGGAGCTCCAGCTCGAAACGGCAGGCGCCGTGGCTCGTCGCCAGCTTTCTGCTGCGAATGACCGTGGCGTTGAGCGGCTTTTATTTTGTCGCCGTCGGTGGCCACTGGCTGCGGATCATTTTCTGTCTTGTTGGCTTCATGACCGCGCGCTCGGTCGTGACGCGGCTGACGCAACCATCCGGTCCGGCTCGAAGCCGACTGGGACGGAAGGGTCGCCATGCGCCTCAGCCCTGATCAGCTGGTCTTTTGGAAGTATGGGTTCATCAAACTGAATGCCACGATTGTATTTACCTGGGCACTGATGCTCTTCCTGGCCGTCGGGTCGCGGATCATCACACGCGGTCTCTCTACGGAGCTGAAGCGCAGTCGCTGGCAAAACGGCCTTGAGATCATCGTCACGGTCATCGAGAAACAAATCGAAGACGTCGGTCTTCGACAGCCCAAAAAGTACATCGGCTTCTTGGGCACCCTTTTTCTCTTTGTCGGTATGGCCAGCCTTTGTACGGTCATCCCGGGCTTCGAGCCCCCGACGGCCTCGCTGTCGACCACTGTCTCGCTCGCCTTGTGCGTATGGGTGGCCGTCCCGTTCTACGGCATCGAGGAGCAGGGGCTGGGGGACTACCTCGGGTCCTACGTCGAGCCGACGTACATCATGCTGCCCTTCAACATCATCAGTGAAATGTCGCGTACGCTCGCCCTGGCCGTGCGCCTCTTCGGCAACATGATGAGTGGCGCCATGATTGTCGGCATTTTGCTCACCATCACGCCCTTCATCTTTCCGATTGTCATGACGGCGCTCGGCCTGCTCACCGGCATGGTTCAGGCATACATTTTCAGCATCCTGGCCGCGGTGTACATCGCCGCCGCGACCCGCACTTCTCAATCGAAACGTGCGGGCTTGCCCTAGAAAACCGACGGCACTTCTCAAAGGAAATATCATGAATGACACGACGAGCATTGCGATGGCATCGATCATCATCGCCGGGATCACCATCGCATTCGGCACGATGGGACCCGCGTTGGCGGAAGGACGGGCCGTCGCGACGGCGGTAAGTTCGCTGGCCCAGCAGCCGGACGCGTCCGCCACCATCACCCGGACATTGTTCGTGGGTCTGGCCATGATTGAGTCGACGGCCATCTACTGCTTCGTCGTGTCGATGATCCTCATCTTTGCGAATCCATTCTGGAACCACGTTATCGCCGCCGGGAAATAGCCCATGCTGATCGATTGGTTCACCGTCGGTGCGCAAGCGCTTAACTTCGTCATCCTCGTGTGGCTGATGAAACGCTTTTTGTACAAGCCGATCCTGCACGCCATCGACGTCCGGGAGAAACGGACGGCGGCCGAAATCGCCGACGCCGACGCGAAGAAGGCCGAGGCGGAGAAAGAGCGGGACGAGTTTCGGAAGAAAAACGAGGAAATCGACGAAAGGCGGGCGGCGCTCCTCAGTCAGGCGACCGACGAGGCGAAGGTCGAGCGTCAACGGCTGCTCGGCGACGCGGCGACGGCAGCCGATGCCATGAGAGGCAAAAGACAGGAGTCCATGAGAAGCGAAGCCCGCGATTTGAGTGAGGCCATCGCTCGCCGTACGGCGCAGGAAGTCTTCGCCATCGCCCGAAAAGCGCTTGCCGATCTTGCCACGACGAGCCTTGAGGAGCGTATGGGAGAGGTCTTCACACGTCGTTTGCGGGAAATGAATGGCCCTGCGAAGGCGCGGCTCGGCGAGGCATTGAAGACGGCGACCGATCCGGCGCTCGTGCGGAGCGCGTTCGGCCTTCCGGGAGAGCAGCGCGGGGCCATCCAAAATGCGCTAAATGAGACATTTTCGGCTGAAGTGCGCGTCCGGTTCGAGACGGCGCCCGATCTCATCAGCGGGATCGAGCTAGCCGCGAATGGGCAGAAGGTGGGCTGGAGCATCGAAGGTTACCTTGCTTCCCTGAACGAAGGGGTCGGCGCGCTTCTCGAGCAGCAGTCGAGAGGGGATAAGGCCGTGCCTGCGGAAGCCAATGCCCCAGGCGCCTGAAGATCTGCGGAGTGTGTTCGACCGCACGTTCGCGGGCATCGGCCGCATACGGGAGGACTTCGCGGTAACGTTCGTACCGAGAGAGGTCGGTACGATTACCGCGGTCTCCACGGGCATCGCCAAGGTCTCCGGCCTTCCGAGCGTGGGCTTCGAAGAGCTCGTGAAGTTTCCAGGCGACGTCCTCGGCATGGCGTTCAACGTGGACGAAAGCGAAGTGGGCGTCGTGCTTCTCGGCGAATACTCGCATCTGCGCGCGGGCGACGAGGTCGAGCGCACCGGTCGCGTCATGGATGTGGCGGTCGGCGATGGCTTGTTGGGACGCGTCATCGATCCGCTCGGGCGGCCGCTCGACGGACTCGGGCCGGTCACCTCGAGCAAACGCCTGCCCATCGAGCGGCCCGCAACCCCCATCATGGACCGTGCGCCGGTCACCGTGCCACTGCAGACCGGTTTGAAGGTCATCGATGCGCTCATTCCCGTTGGGCGCGGTCAGCGCGAGCTCATTCTCGGTGATCGCCAGACGGGAAAGACGGCCATCGCACTCGACGCGATCATGAACCAGCGCGATGAGAACGTGGTGTGCGTCTATTGCGCCATCGGCCAGCGCGCATCGGCGGTGGCGAAGGCCATAGCCATGTTCCGGAAAAAGAGTGCGATGGACTACACGGTGGTCGTCGTGGCGGAAGGCAACGACCCGCCGGGGCTCATTTACATCGCTCCGTATGCCGCGACCAGCATCGCCGAGCATTTCATGGAGGCGGGTCGCGACGTGCTGATCGTATTCGACGACTTCACCCAACACGCTCGGGCGTATCGCGAGATCTCCCTCTTGCTGCGCCGACCGCCCGGTCGCGAGGCCTTTCCAGGTGACATTTTCTACATCCATTCACGCCTGCTCGAACGAGCCACGCATTTGAGAGCCGAACTCGGCAACGGATCGCTCACGGCCATGCCCATCATCGAGACCGAAGCCCAGGACATCTCCGCGTACATCCCGACCAACCTGATTTCCATCACCGACGGGCAGATTTATCTCTCGCCGTCTTTGTTCGAACTGGGTGTTTTGCCTGCGGTCGATGTAGGCAAATCGGTTTCTCGGGTCGGCGGCGAGGCTCAGCGGGCAGCATTTCGGGCGGTGGCCGGCGACCTCAAGCTCGCGTATGCGCAGTTCGAGGAGCTCGAGAGTTTCGCCAGGTTTGGTGCGCAGCTTGACGACGGCACCCGCAGGACGATCGAGCACGGGCGCCGAATACGCGCGTGCCTGAAGCAACCCGAATTCGCCCCCGTGTCGGTGCCGGCACAAATTGCCGTTCTGCTCGCGCTGTCCACGGAGCTATTCGACGCCGTGCCAATGGACCAGATGACGGACGCCGAACACGCCGTGCAGACAGCGGCGGCCGACATTCGACCGGAGGTGCGCGCACGATTCGAATCCGCCCCCAAATTGAGTGATGAGGACCGGCAAACGACGATCGAAAGTGCTCGTCGAGCGCTCGCACGATTTCAGCCAAAGCCGGTGCCTAAACCTGAAGCGTCAGGTGCGTCCAGGCCACGCGCGCAAGCGGGCTCGACGCCCAAGCCACCGAGTCGCCAATCGTGAGTGACACGACCGCGGGCCTGAGGCGGAAGATCGAAAGCGCTGGAGAGCTCCAATCGGTCGTTCGCACGATGAAGGTGTTGGCGTCTTCGAGCATCGGACAGTACGAGGCCTCGGTACGGGCGCTGGCCGACTACTACCGGACCGTCGAGCTTGGGCTGGCAGCCTGCTTTCAGAAGGGCGATCCGTCGGTCCGGCCAGGGCAGGGGGTGGGCCGAACGAAGGCGAGGGCGACGGGCGCTGTCGTTTTCGGCTCCGACCAGGGGCTCGTGGGCCAATTCAATGACGTCGTGGCCGATGATGCCATTCACACCCTTGCCGCGCTCCCCCGAACGGCTGGAATTTGGGCCGTCGGTGCGCGCGTTCACGCGCGCTTGGCCGATGCGGGACTACCGCTGCTCCAGCTTTTTCCGGTCCCAGGCTCCATCGGAGCCATCACGCCGCTCGTCGGGCAAATTCTCGTCGATGCCGAGGTCCGCCACGGCCAAGACGAGATGACGGAGCTCCATCTTTTCTACAACCGCCCGACGTTTGGGTCCGGCTACGCGCCCGTTACTCAAAAGCTGCTGCCGCTCGACGAAGAGTGGCGCCGCAGGCTGGTCGAGCTCAAGTGGCCGACCGGCAACCTGCCCGAGGTCATCGGGGGCGCTCCGACGACCCTATCCGCGTTCGTGCGGGAACATCTTTTCATCTCGCTCTTCCGGGCGTGCGCCGAGTCGCTTGCGAGTGAGAACGCCAGCCGGCTTGCGGCCATGCAGCGGGCCGACAAGAACATCGACGAATTGCTCGAAAATCTTCACGGCGCCTTTCACCGTTTACGTCAGAGTGGAATCGACGAAGAACTATTCGACGTGATTTCCGGCTTCGAGGCACTGAGCGGCCCGAAATCGGCACGACCCTAAGGCCACCGGCCGCCCATGGCCAAAGGCCGCCCATCGCCAAAGGCCGCCCATCGCCAAAGGCCGCCCATGGCCAAGGCCGCCGATGGCCAAGGCCGCCCATGGCCAAAGGCCGCCCATGGCCAAAGGCCGCCCATGGCCAAAGGCCGCCCATGGCCAAAGGCCGCCCATGGCCAAAGGCCGCCCATCGCCAAGGCCGCCCATCGCCAAAGGCTGGGTTGGCGCCCTGCCAATGCGGATGGCAAATCGACCCGAGGGCTGCTCGATCCGTCCCTCGCCAGAACGGGACGATGGCGAGCGGCCCGGATCGTGCGTTGCAGCCAAGGGAGCACGCAAAACATGCAGAAAATGGACAGCGTCGTTGCCGTGTACCAAACGCATCCCCAGGCTGAAGAAGCGCTGCGCGCCTTCCAGAACTCGGGTTTCGACATGAAGAAACTTTCGATCGTCGGAAAGGATTACCACTCCGAAGAGCACGTCATCGGCTTTTACAACGCCGGCGATCGCATGAAATTTTGGGGCAAACGCGGGGCGTTCTGGGGGACCTTCTGGGGAATGCTTTTTGGGTCCGCTCTTTTTCTCATCCCCGGATTCGGGCATGTGATGGTCTTGGGCCCGCTCGTCGGATGGATCGTCGCTGCAATGGGTGAAGGGGCCGTCGTGGGGGGCCTGACCGCCCTCGGCGCAGGGCTCTACAGCATCGGGATTCCCAAAGACAGCGTGCTCAAGTACGAGACCGCGCTCAAGGCCGATCAGTTCATCGTCGTCGCACACGGCACATTCACCGACGTAAACGCGGCAAAGCGGATCCTCGAGAGGACCAATCCGCTCTCGCTCGACCAGCACCACGTGCCCGATGCCGTCTGAGCAAGGGGGACCTGTGGTCACAAACGGCCCGCGGCCCATGGCGCCGATCCCGCGACCACGACTCAGAATGGAAATCGATGAGCTCCTCGATGCGCAAGAACGATCCGAGTGACACACGTCCGTCCCCCCCGATCGAGGGGTTCGATTCCCTGGCCGAATTGGCGCTCGACATGCGCTGGTCATGGAATCATGCGACCGACGACCTCTGGCGAGAGCTCGACCCCGAACTCTGGCAGGTCACCCAGAATCCGTGGGTCGTGCTGCAGACTGCAGCACGCGAAAAAGTCGATCGCATGCTGGCCGATCCGGCCTTCCGCAAACGGGCAGACGGTCTCGTGCAAACCCGCCGTGAAGAGGCTCGCGCGCCGGCATGGTTTCAGACACAAGACCCGCTTGTGCCTCTCACGGCCGTTGCTTATTTCAGTCTGGAGTTCATGCTGAGCGAAGCGCTGCCCATTTACGCGGGCGGTCTTGGCAACGTCGCGGGTGATCAACTCAAAGCGGCCAGTGATCTCGGCGTCCCCGTCGTCGGCGTGGGCCTTCTTTACAGCCAGGGCTACTTTCGTCAGGTCATCGACAAGGACGGCGAGCAGCAGAGTCTCTATCCATACAACGATCCCGGACAGCTGCCGATCACGCCACTACGCGGCCTGAACGGCGAGTGTCTGCGGCTGAAGATCGACTTGCCCGCGCATCCAGTGTGGCTGCGCGCCTGGCAAGTTCAGGTTGGCAGAGTAAAGCTCTATCTCCTAGACAGCAACGACCCGGCGAACCTCCCGGCCAATCGAGGCATCACGAGTGAGCTTTACGGCGGCGGACCTGCGCTGCGGCTCAAGCAAGAGCTGCTTCTCGGGATCGGAGGGTGGCGACTGCTTGACGCGCTCGGCATAAAGCCAGAAGTCTGCCATCTGAACGAAGGGCATGCAGCCTTTGCAGTTTTGGAGCGCGCTCGAAGCTTCATGCTCGAAGCGGGTCAGCCGTTCGAAGTCGCGCTGACCGCCACGCGTGTGGGCAACCTCTTCACGACCCACACGGCGGTGCCCGCCGGCTTTGACCGGTTCGAGCCGTCCCTCATCGAACGATATCTGCGTGGCTATGCGGAACAGAAGCTCGGCATAAAAATGCGTGATTTACTGGCCCTCGGGCGCCAGAATCCAGACGATGCATCCGAGAGTTTCAACATGGCGTACCTCGCCGTCCGCGGCAGCGGTTCGGTGAACGGCGTCAGTCTCCTGCACGGACAGGTCAGCCGAAGTCTCTTCGAACCGCTCTTCCGCCACTGGCCGGTGGACGAAGTGCCGGTCGGGCATGTCACGAACGGCGTTCACGCGCCGACCTGGGACTCGGCAGCAGCCGACGACCTCTGGACGGCCGCGTGTGGGAAAGGTCGATGGCTTGGTGCGCTCGACGGCCTCGAGCGTCAGATTGAGGGGCTGTCGGACGCGAGCCTGTGGGACCTTCGCACGACCGCGCGGGCGTCCCTCGTGAAATACGCTCGGGAGCGCGTGACGAGCGACAGCCTGGCCGCGGGCGCGTCGTCGGCCGAGGTCGAAGCGGCGCGACACCTCTTCGATCCCGGAGTCTTGACGCTCGGCTTCGCGCGGCGCTTCGCGACGTACAAGAGACCCGACCTCCTGCTCCACGACCCCGATCGGTTGCTTCGCTTGCTGTCGAATCCCAAGCGACCGGTTCAGCTCATCATGGCGGGCAAGGCTCACCCGGCCGATCGGGCGGGGCAAGACCTGATCCGAGAATGGATTCAGTTCATTCAACGCCCAGAGGCCGCCCCCCACGTGATCTTCGTCGGCGACTACGACATGCGCGTGACCGGCCAGCTCGTGCAGGGCGTCGATCTCTGGCTCAACACGCCGCGGCGGCCATGGGAGGCGTGCGGCACGAGCGGGATGAAGGTCCTCGTCAACGGTGGCCTCAACTTTTCGATATTGGACGGTTGGTGGGCCGAGGCCTACGAGCTCGGCGAAGGGTGGGCATTGGGCGACGGGCGTGAGCACGGCGATGATCCGGGCTGGGATGCGGCGGACGCCGTCGCCCTTTACGATCGGCTCGAGCAGGAAATAATCCCGGAATTTTACGCCAGAAACGACCAAGGCATCCCCACGGCGTGGGTGGAGCGCATGCGCAAGAGCATGGCCCGGCTGACTCCCCGCTTCTCTGCCCATCGTGCGGTTCGCGATTACACGGAACGCTATCTTCTGGCCGCGGCCGCCCACAAGTCGCGTACGGCCGGTCGGGGCGCGGTCGCCACGCAAATCGTCCATTGGAAAAGCGTTTTGGATGAGAAATGGGCCCGTATTCATTTCGGCTCCGTGACGGCCGAAACGCGCGGCGCGGAGCACTTTGTCGACGTCGAGGTCGGGCTCGACGACCTGGCCCCGACCTCGGTGAGCGTGGAGCTATACGCCGACGGTTCTCGGGGCCATCGCCCGGTGCGGCAGGAGATGAAGCGCGGTCGCAATTGGGTGGATCGGCCGGGGGGCTACGTCTTTAGCGCCGCCGTCTCCGCGGCGCGCCCGATTGCGGACTATACGGCGAGAGTCATTCCACATCACGACGCTCTGGCGATTCCCCTCGAGGAGGCCCGCATCCTATGGCAGCGATGACCAAGGCGCCGGCCATCACGTCCGTGTTCCTCGATATCGGCGGCGTTCTGCTGACCGACGGATGGGACCACCACGCGCGCAAGCGGGCAGCAGCGACGTTCAATTTGAACTGGACGGACATGGAGTCGCGCCACCGATTGAACGTCGGAACGTACGAAGAGGGCAAGTTGACGCTGGACGATTACTTGAGCCGGGTGGTCTTTCACGAAAGGCGGGCATTCACCCGGCCTCGATTCCGGCGCTTCATGTTTGAGCAGTCGAAGCCATACCCGGAAATGATCGAGCTCATCGCGCAGATCAAGGTCCGTCACGGGCTGAAAATCACGGTCGTCAGCAACGAAGGCCGTGAGCTGAACGCACATCGAATTGCAAAGTTCGACCTCGATAAACTCGTCGATGCTTTCGTATCTTCCTGCTTCGTCCACCTTCGGAAGCCCGACGTCGAAATTTTTCGCCTCGCGCTCGACATTGCGCAAACTCCGGCGCGCAGCGTCGTCTATATCGAAGACACTCCCATGTTCGTTCGCGTCGCAGGCGATCTGGGAATCCAAAGCATCCTCCACACGGACCACGCGTCGACATGCGAGAAGCTCGCGGCCCTCGGCTTGCACGCGTTCAAAGAAGCCGCGGCGTGAAGTGAAGTAAACGGATCCGAACCGTTGTCGACGGGACGCACGCCCGGGCGCGCTCGTAGCCTGGCGCAAACCACCGGAGAGGCATAGGTACGATCATCATGCTGTATCGCGAAGCACTCGTCGTCGCACCGGGGAAAACGGTCAAGCTCGCGTCCATCGACCCGGCCTTCAAAGGCAAACACGAAACGAAGGCGTCCGCCGAGGTGGTCCTCGAAGAACACGCGGAGAAGCTCGGTGATTTGCAATACTTGATGTACGCGGACGGCAGCCGGTCGTTGCTCGTTTGCCTCCAGGGCCTCGATGCCGCCGGCAAGGACGGAACGATTCGGCACGTCCTCGGCGCCATGAATCCTCAGGGCACGCGCGTCCACGCCTTCAAAGTTCCTTCGGCGCTCGAGGCGTCGCACGATTTTCTTTGGCGCTGCCACGAGCAAGCTCCAGCACGCGGCGAGATCGTGATCTTCAACCGCTCCCATTACGAAGACGTTCTCGTCGTCCGCGTCCACGGGCTCGTGCCGAAGGACGTCTGGTCGAAGCGCTATGACCTTATCAACGAATTCGAGAGAAGCCTCGTCGCCGGCGGTACGCACATCTTGAAATTCTGCCTTCACATCAGCGAAGACGAGCAGCTCGCCCGTTTCAAACAGCGGCTCGACGATCCCAAGCGCCAGTGGAAGATCAGCGACGCAGACTACGCTGAGCGCAAGCTTTGGCCCGCCTACGTGGACGCCTATGAAGAAATGCTGAGCAAGACGAGCACCGCGCACGCGCCATGGTTCGTCATCCCCGCGAACCATAAATGGTTTCGCAATCTTGCCGTCTCGACCATCTTGGTCGAAGCGCTCGAGGCCCTCGGGATGAAGACGCCGTCGTCCGAGGTGGACCTGGACGAGATTCGGCGCAAATACCATTGTGCGGAGCGAAGCGGCGAACGGAGCGCCAAGGACGGCTCGAAAGATTGAGGGGCGGAGCGCCGATGTTGGCCCAGCGCTTGCGTTAGCAAAGGTGCGGTTCCCGCAAAGCGGCTCGGGCGGCTTTGGCGGATTCTTTGGGTCCGCATCCCTCGTCGTGCGGGAGCGGCCGGCCGGGCGTGTCTTATCGCTTTGCGAGCTTGAGCCCCCTCGGCACCGGCCGCCGTCTCCCGCACGACCTGCCGCCCCCGCCCTCGCCCCCACCGCGCACCGCGCACCGCGCACCGCGCAGCCTAGATATCGAGTCCGCAGCGAGCAAAAGGGGCGAATCGCAGTATCCCTCAGCCCATCCGAACGAGATTTGAGGAGGAAAAAAGTGCATAATGAGAAGCGTGCCGAATACGTCAGACGTGATACCATTCTAAAATTCCTGTCCGACGACGAGATCGCTCGCGCCAGCACGGCTGAGACGGCGCTTCGTCTCGCGGATGGCGAGGAGTATATCGACTTGCAGGAGCCCGACCGCGGCATACAGCGAGCCGCCCCGGAGACGACCCCGCCGATGGGCCGGGTGCTCGTGAAAAGCGCCGTTCGCGAGAAGACATGGCGCGACATCGTCATTCTATTGTCGGCGCATCGCTCCGAACGAGAGGCCTCTCGAAGCACCTGAGCCGCGGTGGGCCGTGCCGGTGAACGTCATCAGTCCCGATGCCGTTTCCTGGAGAAGGAGAAGGATTCTTTATGAAGACGAAGAGCAAGAGCAAGGGCCATGAGGAGATGCAGCGCATTGCGCACGAAGCCGAGGGGGCGGCGTCGGGCGCTCTTGCCGGCGCCGTCATTGGGTCGGGTGCGGGCCCGCCCGGCATGGTTGCAGGGGCGATCATCGGGGCGGTCGCGGGAGGTATCGCGGGTGCCGTCATGGACGGAGAGTCCGCCAGGCGGGCCAATCGAACCCGTGAGCTTGACGAAGAAATAGGAGTCAACGACGGGGATCTTGGAGCGCCGGTTCTCGAACATCCACGGGCTGAGACGGGTGCCTATTCGCGTGCCGCGGTCGGCATGCCGTCGTCGTCGGGGGGCGAGGAGCCGGCGGAGGGCCCGACGCAGTCGCTCGATACCTGAATGACGATCGGACGGTCCACGAGGCTGCGGTCGCGAGTCGTCGCCTGATTGTCGCCACAGCACTCACGAGCGGCTTCGTCTGACCTGCCCAGAGGTTCCGCTGGTCGCGCCCCGCTGCGATTCATCGTCGGAGTGCCCTCGCACCCCTAACCCCTATTGAACGGCTGCGAAATCGAACGCGTGCGTTGCATCGAACGGCACTTGGCGCGGCGACATGGTCGACCGCCCGCTCGTAAGCTGAAGGAGAACACCATGAAGGTCTCGGAAATCATGAGCGCCGCGAAGGCCTGCTGCCCTACCGACGATCTGCAGCGTGCCGCGCAGATCATGTGGGAAAACGACTGCGGCGTCGTCCCCGTCGTCGATGGCGAGACGCGGGTTGTCGGGATGATCACGGACCGCGACATTTGCATGGCGTCGTACACGCATGGCCAGCCGCTCTGGAGCATTCCGGTATCGAGCGCGATGGCTACCGTCGTGTATGCGGTTCATGTGGGCGACCCCCTCGAGACCGCAGAAACGCTGATGCGGCGCGTTCGCGTTCGCCGTTTGCCCGTCCTCGACGCGGAGGGGCGATTGATTGGAATTTTATCCTTGAACGACCTCGCCCGTCATGCGCACCGCTCGCCGGCCCACAAAAGCAACAGCCTGAGCGGCGACCGGATCGTGCAGACCCTCGCTGCGGTGGGCGAGCCGCAGCACGCGGCGGCGGATGCGAAGGGCGCGGCAGCGAATGGCAGCCGGACGCATCTCCCCGTTTGAGGGAAAAACCGAACGCGGCGGGTCTGACGGCGGCTGCGCCTCGGCGGGGCTCCTCCCCCAAGGGCGGTCGGACCTGGTCGTCATGTGAGCTCTTAGCGCGCCCATGGGGCGCGAGAAGGAAGTCGGGCGTGGAAATCGGCGGTGCGCGGATCCTCACGATGAATGGCGGCTCGTCGAGCATCAAGTTCGCTCTGTTTGAGGCTGGCCTCTCCGTTCGCCGGATTCTAGACGGCGGCATCGAACGAATCGGACTG
The DNA here is from genome assembly GCA_050013115.1 of Polyangiaceae bacterium. GTDB lineage: Bacteria > Myxococcota_A > Polyangia > Polyangiales > Polyangiaceae > Palsa-1150. Next base: position 80,641 of record JBEKFX010000003.1, on the reverse strand, counting down.
CCCGGGTGCTCGCTTCAGGTCAGGGGAGAGACGGCGGCGGAACGATTTTCGCGGCCCGTCGATGCGCCGGACCACACCGCGGCCGTCGGCGCGCTCATGGATTGGGTCGAGCACCGTGAGGGGCAGGCCGCCTTGACTGCAGTCGGACACCGCGTGGTGCACGGCGGCCCGAAATTCACGGAGCCGCAGCCAATCACGGCCAGTATGCTCGACGAGTTGCGCCGACTGAGCCCGCTCGACCCTCGGCATCTACCCGAAGAGATCCTGCTTATCGAAGCGCTTTCGAAAAGGTACCCCGCGCTTCCCCAAGTGGCGTGTTTCGACACGGCGTTTCACCGAGACCTGCCCCGCGTCGCGCGCTTGCTGCCGATCCCCCGCCGCTACGAAGCGATGGGCGTTCGGCGCTACGGCTTTCACGGCATCTCGTACGCATTTTTGCTGAAGGAGCTCGCGCGCTTGGCGGGAGCGGACGCCGCCCAGGGCCGCCTGATTTTCGCACATTTGGGAAATGGCGCGAGCTTGGCGGCGGTGCGTGCGGGAAAGTCGGTGGACACGAGCATGGGGTTTACGCCGAGCGCCGGGATCCCCATGAGCACTCGGTCGGGCGATCTGGACCCCGGGTTGGTGGGATACCTGGCGAGAACAGAAGGAATGACCCCAGAGCGCTTCGACGAGATGGTCACCGCCCAATCGGGTTTGCTCGGCGTATCCGAAACGAGTTCCGACATGCGCGACTTGTTGGCGTGCGAAGCACGAGACGTGCGGGCGGCCGAAGCGGTCGCGTTATTTTGCTACGAGGTCAAGAAGTGGATCGGGGCCTTTGCCGCGGTGCTGGGTGGCCTGGACACGCTCGTCTTCGCCGGTGGCGTGGGCGAAAACGCTCCCTCCGTCCGAGCACGAATTTGCGAGGGCCTGGAATTTCTTGGAATCGAACTGGAAGGAAAGTGCAATCGCGCGAACGAGCAACTGGTCTCCGCCGCGTCGAGTCGCGTTCCGATCCGCGTCATTCATACCGACGAAGAACGCATGATCGCCGCAAGCGTTTGCAGCGTCCTCGATCTCGGCACGCGCCCGCGCGCCACCTGAGGTTCCGTCTGAGGTCTCGAGTTAGTTCTACTGCGGGCAGTAGAACTACGAGTCGCTCCCGGACACCAGCAATCGACACCTTCGCCGAGGTCAAGACCCTAGGCGGACCAGCGCTTCATCGGACCCACGTTGAGAACCGAGTGGTATCCGATGGTGCGAAGCAGATGCGCCGCGCGGGCGCTCGTGAAACCGCTGCGCGCGTAGACGACGATGGCACGGTCGATGGGACCGATGTCTGCTTGTCGGCGCGCCATGTCCGTCACCGGAATGTTGACCGAGCCGTCGAGGTGAGCGGATGCGAAGACGTCGGGCGAGTCCACGTCGATGAGTAGCGCGCCTCCCCGAACGCGTCGATGCGCCTCCCCCACGTTGACGGTTCCACGCCACCAAAAATACGCAATGATCGCCAAGAAAGTACCGCTTGCAGCGAGTGCCAACACGAATGGACTCATGGGTCTTCTCCTACCGACAGCGACCATCGGATAGACAAAAAAGCGCAACGTCATATTGGGTCGCGCGGCGCGCAGCGCTTGCGATGTGACGCACTATCTGTGCCGTTTCGGGCGGCGCCCAGAGGCTGCCCGATCTCTCGCGTGCCGCCCAGGACGGCGACGCCCAGGACGGCGACGCCCAGGACGGCGACGCCCAGGACGGCGACGCCCAGGACGGCGACGCCCAAGATCGAAAAGGGCAAAAATTGAGGCCGCATAGGGCGCAGACACAGTGCGAAACGCGTGGTCGAAGACGGAGTGCCGTCGGCGGGACACGAATTTGCACTGCAGCCGTTTCGTCGTACGGCCAAGCTCCCCCTCGCGGGCGACCCCGACGAAAGTAGGAGTGCGAAAAATGATGAATTCATGGTGGTTCTTGTGGATGATATTCATGTTTTTTCTTATCGTGTCTCCGGTTAGCTACGGCTGGGGCTACCGCGGTTGGGGGCCGCCGTACCCGAGTTACGTTCAGCGACGCCGCAGCCAGCAGGCAGCCGCAAGTGGGGCTTCTGGCACGTTCAACCACCAGTCCTGGGGGTGGGGTGGCGACTTCGTATGGGTCACCATCTTGATCGCGATGGTGTGGGTTGCCACCGCGCTCTGGTGGCCGTACTGGTCTCGTTGACTTGAAAATGTGGTTGAAGCCGATGCCTCGGGCCGAGCGGAGCCACCTGAGCGAGCACTCCGGGGGGGCGGAGCCGCCGGTCGGCTCGACGGACCGCCGAATGTCCGACCCTTTCCGGGGGTACCTGCGAAGACCGCGGCGTCTCATTGTAAATTGGCATTTTGCCAACCGCGGCAACGCGAACGTCACGCGCCAGAACATTCGGAAATGTACAGCATGATGGCAAATCGCTCTGCGAACGCGACATCGTCCTCGATCGGACTCGCGGCTGACCATGGAGGTTTCGAACTGAAGCGCCATCTGGTCGCGATGTTGTGCGCGGCAGATTGCCACGTGATCGACTTCGGAGACGATCGGTTGCAACCGGACGATGACTATCCGGATTTTGTCGTTCCTCTGGCCCGCGCTGTCGCACGACGCGAAATCGGTCGTGGCGTAGCGATTTGCGGCAGCGGAGTGGGGGCGTGCATCGCCGCGAACAAGGTCGTGGGCGTACGCGCCTGCCTCATCCATGAGACGTTCTCTGCGCACGAAGGCGTCGAGGATGATGACCTCAACATCATCTGCATCGGAGGCCTCGTCGTCGGCCACGCACTCGCTTGGGAGCTGGTTCAAACCTTTCTGGCTGCGAGCTTCAGCGGCGCGGAGCGCCACCGTCGACGCATCGCGAAAGTGGCGGCGCTTGAGCGCGGAGCGCCATCGTCGAACGTTGACGAAGGTGGCTCCGCCTGAGCGGGAACTTCTCCATCTCGGCCGAGACTTCACCATGGTGCACGCACGGCCCCAGCCGAACTGCGTTCGGCCCGACGTTTGGGTGGGCTCCAAACTTGCGAGGACGCTTGTTGCGTTCACGCTCCGCGCCAGACGCGAGTCTGGCGATGAGGTCTCTTACCGGACGCCGGTGCCGCGTCTTCAAGCCACGTCAGACCACGCCCGCGGCAGTTTGAGAAAGCTGGGCAACCGCTTTTCGTGGAACACATGGCGCGCAGCGGAGGTTCGGCAGAGCGAAAGTTCCAAGCGCGCGCGGACACGCAAAATGTCTCAGAAAGGAAAATGGCTATGTTGAGAGCTCTTGACGAACTTGAGCGGTACAAGGTGAGTGCGACCGACGGCGACCTGGGGCGGGTTCTCGATTTCCTCTTCGACGATGAGCGATGGGCGGTCCGTTATCTCGTCGTCGAGACCGGAACCTTCTTCAGCGGCCGAAAGGTACTCATCTCGCCCATCTCTTTTCGTGAGGTCGACTGGTCGACACACCGCTTTCACTTGGCCCTGACGACCGAGAAAATCAGGCAAAGTCCGCGGGTGGACACAGACAAGCCCGTGTCACGACAGCACGAGCGAGAGTACTATAATTACTATGGTTATCCGTACTATTGGGGTCCCATTGGCGTGTGGGGAATGGGGCCGTATCCAGGTCTTCTCGCGGCTGGCCCATGCGCCGGTGAGGCACCGGGCAAGTCCGAAGAAGCAACCGGCGACGCACATTTGCGGAGCGCAGAGGAGGTTCGCGGATACCACCTTGAGGGCAGCGACGGCGCCATGGGGTTCGTCGCGGACTTTCTCGTCGACGACGAGACCTGGGAAGTGCGCTATCTCGTCGTCGACGTAGGCCACTGGTGGGAAGGTCAAAAAGTCTTGGTGGCGCCGAACTGGGCGAGTCGAGTCAGCTGGGAGGACAGGAAGGTCTTCGTGAATGTCTCTCGGGCTGCGGTGAAGAACAGCCCGCCGTGGGACCGGACGAGGGCGACCTCTCGCGAGTACGAGGCGATGCTCCATGATCACTACGGACGGCGAGGCTACTGGGTCGGTGGCGGTATCAAAGAGGGGGAGGGGGATAGGCCGCGTCATGCGGAACGTCATCCCGATTGAGAATGGAGGCGCAGTCGGTCATCCGATTTGTACCTCGATGGGTCTTTAGCGCCGCGTGGTGACCACGGGCGGGCTCATTGTTTGCAATGCAGCACCTCCGGGGCGCGGCTCGTCCGACTGCGGTGCCCTAGGAGCGTATGAGCACGAGGATGTCAACCTGGCATAGGGGGTGGTGGGCGCAAAACCGGAACCCGACCCCCGATTCGGAGCGCACACCTGATTCGGAGCGCACGGCAGAGAAATCCATTCTCCTCGTGGAGGACGACGAGGAAATGCGTGCGGCTCTCATCATCGTTCTCTCTCCGAAGTACCGGATGACGTTCGCCGTCGACGGGATCGACGGATACGTCAAGGCCAACGACTTGCCGCGGCCCGACCTCATCATCGCCGACGTATGCATGCCACGTCTCGACGGGCTGACCATGGTGCGTCGCATCCGGGAGAGTGATGAGGTTGGCCGCCCGCCTGTCCCGATCATCTTTCTGACTGGGTACATTTCGCCCGGAGGCCTCGCTGAGGGTCTCGGCATGTCCATCGGAACGTTTGCGTACCTCTCGAAGCCCGTCGATGCCGAACTTCTTCGGCAGAAAGTGAAGAAAGCCCTTCGGCAGTAAGCGGCTGGGGTCTCCTCCAGAGCGGCTCGTGCGCTTGATGATGGGTCGCCCCGGCCAATTCGCCGGCGGCGACACGATCACCCTTCGCAAATCACGGCCCATGAGGTCGGAGCGTGCGCTCTCATCGTACGGGCCCGGGCCCGATTCGCGCCCTCTCGCAACGTGCCAACGATTCTCGTTCTACCACCGGGTCCGCGGCGGCCCGGGCCACGGCGTGGCCGATGGACCTCGGGCGGATTGGATAGGGAGAGACGCGGGGGGAGCCCGAAGCGACCCCTGCCTCTTCGCAAGCGCGCGCGGTCGGCTGGTCGGGGGCTCGGCAGGCGCGCACCGCAAAGCCAAATGCGTTGCCCCAAGCAAGTGCCGGGGCGCACGATGGGTGCACCCACGTCACGGCCGCTCGGCCGCAATCGCCGGCGGGACGAAGCCGGTGAATCTCGGCGAGGACGTCGCGCCTGGATCGAGCTGCCCGTCGTCGGGCGCCGAACTTGCAAAGTGCGGTCGCGTGTCCGGTACGCCCGGCCTTGAGCCGCGAGTGCGCTGCGGACGCCCCTACCGCGCCGCTCGCCTTGAACCGGGATCGCTGCGCCGACGGGCAGCCCGTCGGCGGCCGAGTGACAAGTTTCACGTTTGGGTGAACAGGAGACGACCTTTCCATGACGACCAGAGCCCATTCGCCGGACCTCATCCGCAAGATGAACGCATACTGGCGCGCTGCGAACTATTTATCCGTCGGCCAAATTTATCTTTACGACAATCCGCTCTTGAGGGAGCCGCTCAAGCTGTCGCACGTGAAGCCGCTGGTCGTCGGGCATTGGGGAACGACCCCTGGCCAAAATTTCATCTACGTCCACTTGAACCGGATCATCAAAGAATACGATCTCGACATGATCTACATAGCCGGTCCCGGTCATGGCGGTCCAGCTCTCGTGGCGAACACCTATCTCGAAGGCAGCTACACTGAAATTTATCCGAACATCGGTCAGGACGAAGCAGGCCTGAAAAAGCTCTTCACACAGTTTTCGTTTCCAGGCGGCATTTCGAGCCACGTGGCCCCGACGACGCCCGGATCCATTCATGAAGGCGGTGAGCTCGGATATTCGCTCAGCCACGCATTCGGCGCCGTATTCGACAACCCCTCTCTCATTGTCGCATGCATCGTTGGCGACGGCGAGGCCGAAACGGGCCCCCTGGCGACGGCATGGCACTCCAACAAGTTCTTGAACGCCCGTCAGGATGGCGCGGTCCTGCCCATCTTGCATCTGAACGGGTACAAGATAAGCAATCCGACCGTCCTCGCTCGGATTGAGCGAGAAGAGCTCGAGCAGTTCTTTCGCGGCTGCGGCTGGACTCCTCTCTTCGTGGAGGGCGACGACCCGCAGGAAATGCACAACCTCATGGCGAGGACCGTCGACGTCGCGATCGAGACCATTCGATCCATCCAGAGCCGGGCCCGCGGCCAAGGCGACACGACGAGGCCGCGCTGGCCGATGATTGTTCTGCGGTCGCCGAAGGGCTGGACGGGACCGAAAGTCGTCGACGGCCTACGCATCGAGGGAACGTTCCGCGCGCACCAGGTGCCGCTTCTCGTCGACTCGGAACACCCCGACCACGTCAAGCAACTCGAAAGCTGGATGAAGAGCTACAAGGCCGAGGAGCTCTTCGACGACTCAGGGCGGCTCATACCGGAGCTGGCCGAGCTGGCGCCGAAGGGGGACCGCAGGATGGGCGCGAACCCCCATGCGAACGGTGGATCTCTGCTGCGCGATCTTTGTATGCCGGATTATCACGATCATGCGGTCCATGTTCCATCACCGGGTGCCGTGGATGGGCAAGACACGCTCATCCTCGGCGGCTTTTTGCGCGACGTGGCCCGCCTGAACCAGGACGATCGCAACTTTCGCGTTTTTGGCCCCGACGAGACACTCTCGAACCTGCTGGGCTCGATTTTCGAAGTCACGAGCCGCCAATGGGACGCCCGGGAAGTGAAAGAAGATGAATTCCTCGCGCCACGAGGCGGGGTACTCGACTCGATGCTGAGCGAGCACCAGTGCGAGGGCTGGCTCGAGGGATACCTTTTGACCGGGCGGCACGGCGTCTTCAATAGCTACGAGGCGTTCATCCGCATCGTCGACTCCATGTTCAGCCAGCACGCCAAGTGGCTCAAGGTCACCCTGGAACTCCCCTGGCGACGAAAGATTGCATCGCTGAACTACTTGCTCGCCTCCCACGTGTGGCAGCAGGACCACAATGGCTTCACTCACCAGGACCCGGGCTTTCTCGACCATGTGATCAACAAGAAGGCCGACATCGTTCGTGTCTACTTGCCGGCCGATGCCAATTGCCTTCTCTCGGTGATGGACCATTGCCTTCGGAGCAGGCACTACGTGAACGTGGTCGTCGCCGGCAAGCACGCGCTTCCGCAATGGCTCACGATGGACGCTGCGGCAGCCCACTGCGCCGAGGGTGTAGGCATCTGGCAATGGGCCAGCAACGACCAGAATGGCGAGCCCGACGCGGTGATGGCGTGCTGCGGTGACACGCCGACGTTGGAAATTGTGGCGGCCGTCGCCATTCTTCGCCAGCATTTGCCGGAGCTGCGACTGCGCGTTGTCAACGTCGTCGATCTCATGAAGCTGCAGCCTCAAAGCGAGCATCCGCACGGGCTGAGTGAAGAGGACTACGATTCACTGTTCACGAAGGACAAGCCCATCATCTTCGGCTTTCACGGCTATCCTTGGCTCGTCCACCGTCTCACCTACCGGCGTACCAATCGCAATCTCCACGTTCGCGGTTACAAGGAGGAGGGAACGATCACGACGCCGTTCGACATGAGAGTCCAGAATGATCTGGACCGCTTTCACTTGGTGGAGGACGTCATCGATCGCGTGCCGGGGTTGGGGAGTCGGGGCGCATACCTGAAGCAGGTCGTGCAGGACAAGCTTATCGAGCACAAGCGCTACATCGACAAGCACGGCCAAGACTTGCCGGAAATTCGTAATTGGAAGTGGGGCCAACTCCAATGACGCCCGTCCGCGGGTCCGAGGAAATGCCCATGAACACACGCGACCTAGTGGACACGGCCACGGCTCTTGTCGCCGGCGACAAGGGTCTGCTGGCGATCGACGAAAGCAATGCGACGTGCAACAAGCGGTTTGCGCGATGGGCGATTCCGCAGACCGAAGAGGCACGCCGCGCGTACCGAGAGTGGATTGTGACGACTCGTGATCTGGGCGAGTGCATCAGCGGCGTCATCCTTTACGACGAGACCATCCATCAGCAGAAGCGCGATGGCACCCCGCTGCTTCGAGCCATCGTCGACGGGGGAATGATTCCCGGGATCAAAGTGGATACCGGTGCCAAGGACATGGCTGCGCACCCGGGAGAAAAGGTGACCGAGGGCCTCGACGGCTTGCGCGACCGCCTCGCACATTACGCTCGCATGGGCGCGTGCTTCGCCAAGTGGCGCGCAGTCATGGCCGTCGCGGGTGGTACGCCGAGCCGAGGATGCATCGAGGCCAACGCGCAGGCCTTGGGGCGGTACGCTGCGTTGTGCCAGGAAGCCGGGCTCGTTCCCGTGGTCGAGGCGGAGGTGCTCACGAACGGTGACCACGGTCTCGAGCGGTGCCGGGACGTGACCGTGCACCTTTTGCGGACGGTTTTCGACCAGCTTTCGACCCAACGTGTCGTTTTGGAAGGAATGCTGCTGAAGCCGAACATGGTGGTCCCCGGACTCACGTGCCCCGATCAAGACGGGATCGACGAAGTGGCCGACGTGACCGTACGGTGTCTTTTGCGAACGGTACCGCCCGCCGTTCCGGGCATTGCATTTCTGTCCGGGGGCCAGCCAAGTGAAATGGCATCCAAGCGCCTCAATGCGATGAATGTGCGCTTCAAGGGTCGGCTGCCCTGGGCTCTGTCGTTTTCGTTCGCACGCGCCATCCAGCAGCCCGCGCTGGAGATATGGCGGGGTGAGCCTGCGAACGTCGTTCTGGCCCAGAACGCTTTGCTTCATCGCGCCCGCTGCAACCAGGCCGCGCGCCGTGGCTCCTACACGCCTGCGCTCGAAGGCCGGCCGACCTTGACCTGATCGGGGGCGGGGGCCGCTGCGAACGCGGCGGTGACGATGGTCTCGGCCGCCTCCCGAACGCGCCGCAGATGGTCCGCGCCGAGGAAGCTCTCGGCGTAGATTTTGTAAATGTTCTCGGTGCCCGAAGGGCGCGCGGCGAACCACCCGTTCGCAGCCGCCACTTTTAAGCCGCCGATGGGCGCGCCGTTACCCGGCGCGCTCGTGAGCACGGCGCGGATCGGCTCGCCCGCGAGGTCATCGATTCGGACCGCCTTGGCCGAGAGTGTCGCCAGAATTTTTTTCTGCGCGGGCGTGGCGGGCGCTTCGATGCGGTCATAGAGGGGGTCGCCGAACTGGCGCGTCAAATCACGATACATCTCGCCGGGATCCCGACCAATCCGGGCCGTCATCTCGCCGGCCAGCAAAGCGGGGACGATTCCATCCTTGTCGGTCGTCCAGACGGTACCGTCCAGACGGGCAAAGGACGCGCCGGCACTTTCCTCGCCGCCGAATGCGAGCGTGCCGTCGAGCAGGCCAGGGACGAACCATTTGAAACCGACCGGGACTTCGAAAAGTGTGCGCCCGACGGCTGCCGTGATCCGGTCCAGCATCTGGCTGCTCACGACGGTCTTGCCGACCGCTGCGCCCTTGGACCACAGGCGCCGATGGCGAAACAGGTAAAAAATGGTCGCGGCGAGGTAGTGGTTGGGCGGCAAGAGTCCGTGGCTCTTCGTGACGATGCCGTGACGGTCGTGGTCCGTGTCGCAGGCGAAGGACAGGTCAAAGCGGTCTTTCAGCCCGATGAGACGCTGCATGGCGAACGCCGACGATGGATCCATCCGTATCTGCCCGTCCCAATCGAGCGTCATGAACCGGAATGTGGGGTCAACCTGTCCGTCGACCACGGTCAGGTTCAACCCGTAGCGCTCCGCGATTCGTCCCCAATAGTGGACGCCCGCGCCGCCGAGCGGGTCGACGCCGAGCTTGAGGTTCGCGCCGCGGATCGCGTCCATTTCAAGCACGTTGCCGAGGTCGGCGACGTACCCGTCGAGAAGATCGCGCCGGTGGGTCGTCGACGCGCTGAGGGCCCTGGCCCACGGGATGCGCTTGACTTCGCCGAACCCTGACTCGAGAATTTCGTTGGCCTTTTTCTCGATCCATTCGGTGGCGACAGTGTCGGCCGGACCGCCGTGTGGCGGGTTGTATTTGAATCCCCCATCGCCGGGCGGATTGTGCGAAGGCGTGATGACGATGCCGTCGGAGAGCCCATGGGGTCTTCCGCGATTATAGCCAAGAATGGCATGGGAAATGACCGGAGTTGGCGTGTATTCGTCGCCGTCCGCGAGGATGACGTCGACGCCATGGGCCGCCAGCACCTCGATCGCCGTGACGTAAGCCGAGAACGACAATGCGTGGGTATCGATGCCGAGAAAGAGCGGTCCGGTCGTTCCCTGCTGGGCGCGATAGAAAACGATCGCTTCACTGATCGCCAGAATGTGCTTTTCGTTGAACGACCTCCTGAGCGACGATCCGCGATGGCCGGACGTACCGAAGGCGACCCGCTCGCCGGGCACGCGGACGTCGGGGGACTCGGCGTAATAGGCCGTCACGAGCTTCGGCACGTCAACGAGGTCGTTCGGCTTCGCGGGGGTCCCTGCCAGTGGATTCATGTTCGCGCGCCTCCGTCATCCCAATTGCGAAGCGTCGACGACGCACATTCCGCGCCGCCGACGGGACGCGACGGCGCGGCCGGCTGCGCGCGGCCCGCCGTTCCTGGACCGTCTTGCCGTGCGGTTCCCCGCGAGGCGCCGCCCCCGAGGAGGGCTTGCAATGCGCCGGCCAGCGTTGGCAGATTGCCAATCGCTCGGAGTCCTTGGCCCCGGTCAGCTCGTCAACCGCCGGTGTGCTTGTGCGATCCCCGGCCGCGCGTCCCGACCGGCTGCGCCGTGCGCGTTTACCAGGTGAGGTCGGGCAGCTGCTTGAACACGTTGCGCACCCCGTCGCTCCAGTCCTTGCTGAGCGCGCTGAAGTACGCATCTCCCTGAGCGAAACGGCGCCGCTTGCGCACCTCGAGGCTATCGCGTTCGTAGCAGAGCAGATCGATGGGCATGCCGACCGAAAGGTTACTCCGCATGGTCGAGTCGAACGAAACGAGGACGCACTTGGCCGCGTCCGCCAGGTTCGTCGCGGGTGTGATGACCCGGTCGAGAATGGGCTTGCCGTACTTGGCTTCGCCCGTCTGGAAGAAAGGCGTGTCGCTTCCGGCCTCGATGAAGTTTCCCTCGGCGTACGTGCGAAAAAGCCGCATCGGTTCGCCCTTGATCTGACCCCCGAGAATGAACGAGGCATTGAAGCTGACGCCGCTTCCCTCCAAGTGGGACTTGTCTCGGCGCTCGACGTCGCGCATCGCGTCTGAGACGAGAACGACGACGTCGAACATCGTGCGCGCCGTCCACAAAGTCGGCGTTCCTCCCGCCATGGCGGCTCTTTGTTTGAGCACGCTGATGACCGCCTGCGTCCCGGCCAGGTTTCCGGAGCTCAGCAGCGCGAGGACGCGATCGCCCGCGCGTTCGAAGACCGTCATCTTGCAAAACGAGGCGAAGTTGTCGACCCCCGCATGCGTGCGTGAGTCGGATGCGAAAATGATCGCTTCATTCAGGAGAACGCCCACACAGTAGGTCATGGTCGAAAGCCCGTCGTCGGCAGATGACGGTCCACCGCAACGTACCAACGGCCGGTGGGGTCCGATAGCTCGATCGTCGAGGGATCGCGCGCCGTCATCGGTTTAGGCCGTCACACGGCAAGCCGAACTCTCGGCAGATCGATGGTGAAAATGCAACCGACGCCCGGCAGGTCCCGCAAGCGGATCTCGCCGCCGATGGCTTCGACGTTCTTCCGGCTGATGGAGAGCCCGAGCCCGAGCCCCGTTCGATTCGCGCTTTGCTGTTTGAACGGCCGAAACAGATCCTCCGCCTTCCCGGATGGAAGGCCACCGCACTCGTCTTCGACCGCGATGAGCACGCGATCGGGAGTTGAAGAGGTCTTGAGAGACACCACCCCTTCGGGCCGGGTGAACTTGAACGCGTTCTGCAAGAGGTTGATGACGGCCCCCGATAGGAGCTCGCGGTCGACGATCACGTCGATATCCCAAGCGACGGGCGCCACAGAGAGGCTCACGTGGAGCGCGCTCGCTTCGACCGATGCGGCGTCCTTGACTTCCTCGATGAACTGACGGAGCGATATTTGCTCCGCTGCTCGAATCCCAGCTTCGAGCCGTACGCGGGCGACCGAAGAATCGATGAGGGCGCAGGCCCGTCTCAGGCTGCGGTCGAGGACGGCGGCGCTGCTTCCCCCGATCCCGACGGTCCCCGTCTTGAGGTTCTGAAACGCCAGCATGGCCGTGCTGAGCGCATTGCGGAGCTCGTGCGAAAGGGCCCCCATCCGTTCGGTCTCTTCTTCCGCAACGGCCAAGTCCCGCGTACGAGCGTATTCGGTCACGGCCTGTGCGATGGCTACGTCCAGGCACCGGCTGAAAATCTGGACTTCATCGCTCGTCATTTCGAATTGAAGTTCTCTGGCAAGCTCGGTCACGACTTGGAAGATGTCGCCGTAATCGTGGATGACGTCGGCCACGGCGAAGCCCATTCTGTGCAGGGCGCCTCCATGGGACGTCGCGGCCCCGTCGATGGCTGCCAATGCGCGGGGCGACAGGGTGACGCCCTGCAGGGCATCAATCACCTGACCCAAGAAGAAAAGCACGCTGTCGTCCGACTCAAGGGCAGTCGGCCTCGAGGCCGAACGCATCGCGACCTTCGCGCGACTCCGAGCAACAATCTCCGCGCGATGGGCAGCGATGAAGGTATCGAGCATGAGGGCTTCTACTCGTGGCTTACGCGTGAACAGATGGGGCCGCAAGACCCCCCCCTGCAAGCCTTGGACGAGGGTCCAGGAGACCTGGTGATGTGGAACCTTCCTCCCGATCTCGGACGGATCGCGCGGCGTGCCCAGCACACGAAGGGTCCGGCGCTCGATGGAAGCAGCCACCGTGGAGAGCGGGTGAGCGGGCCGGGGGGGACGCCGGCCCCCGTTCGCCAACGGCTCGCAGATTGGCTCGGCGATTTGCAAAATGCCGTGGGCGCCTGCGAGCCTCTGACGTTTCAGCATTCGCTCTCGACAGCCGTCGACGTCCGCGCACGGGGTCGAACGGCACGGTGGCCCCATGATTGCTTCAAGCCGCGTCATGATGCTCACGTACACGCCCGCGCTGTCCGTCCTGCAATCCGACGACGACGGCCTGCTCACTGCGGGGCTCGAGCTCATCAAGCTCCGGTCCCAGCTTGCCGTCGTCCGGGCCCTGGCCGATCACCTCGAGTATCTCACGCGACGTGGCGATGCCGAGGGGCTCGGCACGCAGCTTGTGGAAGAAATGGCGCGACTCGGTTGCCAACTCCTCGAAGCCGCAAGCTCGCCGAGCTCACTCCCGCCCCCCGAGGACAGCGGAGTCTTCTTGCGCAGAGGCCCATCGTCCGGTCCGGAGGTCCGCCCCTTCGCTTGCCCGTCCGCCGATCCGACTGACCCCGCGCGTCGGCCAAGATGAAGCGCCCCAACCCCGGCCAGGAGCCAGCGCAAGCGCTTCTTGCCTTGATCTTGGCTGAGGGCGTTCGCTCGGAAAGCCCGGAGGTCGATCCCTCGGCGCCTCGTTCGCCGACCCGCCGGATGCCGGGTCGCAGTCAACATGAGTGGATCCCGCTCGAACATGAGTCGATCCCGCTCGACGCGCGAGCCGAGTGGCTAAAGAAGGGCTGGCGCTCTCAAATCCACCCGCGTCGCACGAGCACCGTCTTCATACCTTGGGTGAGGAGCACGTAGCACGTCAGGGTCATGGCCAAGAGCGGCCAGTAGAGGAGCGGCAAGGTCGAGAAGCCGAGGTAAAGTCCCACTGGCGAGAAGGGTATGGCGACTCCGACGGCCATGATGGCGATGCTCGTCGCGGTCAAGGACCAAGAGGCTCGGCTCTGCAAAAACGGGATCTTGTTCGTCCGGATGACGTGAATGATCAAGGTTTGCGTGAGCAAGCTCTCGACGAACCATCCGGTCTGAAAGAGATGCTCGCTGTGAGCGGCGGCCGCCGCGGTCGAGACGTCCCGACAGTGAAAGACGTAAAGCATGACGAGATACGTCGAATAGTCGAAGAGCGACGAGCACGGCCCGATGAAGAGGATGAAACGCGTCAGCTCCTTGATCTCCCAGACGCGGGGCCTCTGAATGCGCTCGGGATCCACGGCGTCGGTCGGGATGGCCGTCTGGCTGATGTCGTAAAGCAGGTTATTTGCGAGAATTTGCACGGGTGACATGGGCAGAAAGGGCACGAAGACGCTGGCCCCGAGCACGCTGAACATGTTGCCGAAATTGCTCGAGGCGCCCATGCGCACGTATTTGATGATGTTCGAGAAAACCTTGCGCCCCTCGATGACTCCGTCGTCGAGGACGAGCAGCGACCTCTCGAGCAGGATCATGTCGGCGGACTCTTTGGCAATGTCGACGGCCGTGTCGACGCTGATCCCGACGTCGGCCGCGTGAATCGCCGGTGCGTCGTTGATGCCGTCGCCCATGAAGCCGACCGTGTGTTTGCGCGACTGAAGCATTCGGATGATCCGCTCTTTGTGGGCGGGCGAGACGCGCGCAAAGAGCGTGGCCTTCTCGGCGGCGTCCGCGAGCTCCCGATCGGTCATCTTCTCGACGGCGTCGCCGAGGACGACGAAGTCGGTCGAGAGACCGACGTCCTTGCACACTTTGCGCGAGCAGAGCTCATTGTCTCCGGTGATGACTTTCACCGTGACGCCGTGGCTCTGAAGGGCGCGGATCGCCGCCCCCGCGGTCTCCTTCGGCGGGTCGAGGAACGCGATGTAGCCCTCGAGCGTCATCTCGCGCTCGTCGGCCTTCCCATACGGCGTCTCTCCCCTCGTGGCGGCGGCGCGCGGTTCGCCTTCCTTGGTCGCCAGCGCGAGGACACGGAAGCCGTCGCTGCTGAGCCGCTCGTACTCTCTCTTCAAATCTTCGACGTGCGGGTGGTCCATGGGAAATACCTTGCCGTCGAGGCGAAAGACCGAGCAGCGGTCGAAGATGGCTTCCGGCGCTCCTTTGGACACGATGCGATCGTGGCCCTCGGGCGTGCGCACGACGACCGACATAATCCGGCGAGCGAAGTCGAACGGGATCTCGTCGACCTTCGTGAAGTCCGTGACGCGCGCGTGCGCATGGCTCTCCTCGTGCGCGAGCACCGCGCGGTCGAGAATGTTCTTGAGACCGGTCTGAAAATGGCTGTTGACATAGGCCAGCGCGAGCACCCCCTCATTCTCGTGCAGCGCGACGTCGCAGTACCGCTCGAGGACGATACGGTCCATCGTGAGCGTTCCGGTCTTGTCCGTGCAGAGGATGTCCATCGCCCCCAGGTTTTGGATCGAATTGATGCGCTTGACGATGACCTTCTTCTTGCTCATCGCGACGGCCCCTTTGGATAGGCACACCGTCACGATCATAGGCAGCATTTCGGGCGTGAGACCCACGGCAACGGCGAGGGCGAAAAAAAAGGCCTCTCTCCAGTTGCCTTTCGTCACCCCGTTGATGAAAAAGACGAGTGGAACCATGACGGCCATGAATCGGATCATGAGCCAAGTGACCCGCGAGATGCCGCGATCGAAGGCCGTCTGCACGGCGTGCTCCTGGAGCGACGCCGCCATGCCGCCGAGATACGTATCCTTGCCGGTCGAGACGACGACCGCCGTGGCTGCACCACTTTCCACACTGGTCCCGAGAAAGGCGATATTCGCCCGTTCGAGGGGTGCGGTGCTGGCCGTCGGCTTCTTTTCCGCGACGAACTTCTCGACCGGAAAGCTCTCGCCGGTGAGCGAACCCTGGGTCACGAACAAGTCCTTGGCTTGAACGATCCGGACGTCTCCGGGGACCATGTCGCCCGCCGCCAAGCGGATGATGTCCCCCGGAACGATGCACGCGACGGGGACCTCCAGGGCGGCGGCTCCGCGGATCGCCGTCGCATTGACCGAGATCATCGCCTTGAGCTTGGCGGCAGCGCTGCTCGCCTTGGCCTCCTGAAAGAGCTTGAGGCCCACGCTGAGGGCAATCATGCACGCCATCATGATGGCGGACCGCGAATCTCCGGTCGCGACTGAAACGCTCGCGAGGACGCCGAGGAGGACGACGAGCGGGTTGAGTATGGCGCGGCCGAGAAGCTTTGCGATTCCGGGTCGTTGGTCTCGGGCCAGCACGTTGGGACCGTGCTCGGCCAGGCGGGCAGCAGCCTCTTCCGGCGTCAGCCCTTCGGCGCGGGTGCCGAGTCGCGCGTACACCGCGTCGGGATCAATCCCCGAAGATTCGATGAGAAGGGGCGATACGTGGATCGCGGCCTTGTCGTGCCGTGGGGCAAGAGCTCCCTTGAGAATGTCGGGGGACAAATGCGAAAGCATGGGTGCGGGCGGCTTGGCTCTGCAACGAGGTGCTCGAATCTATCCCACCGGAGAGCGTCCGAGCTGAACTTCGTCAGCTGGAGACTCCCCCTTCGCGGTGCCGACTTGGTACCCGCCACCGGCCTCGTGGCCGGAAACCATGAGCCGAACGTTTGCGGGTGGCGTCCATCTCGGCGCCGCACCGAGCGAGGCAACTCGCGAGCACGAGTGGCAGCGAGTTGACGACGGGACCGCGCGTCGGAAAGCCGCACCCCCGCCGCCAACTTCGAATCCGCCCGACGCGCCCGGGTCCGAGAACGAGCCGGCCGAACACTCAGCTGAAGTCGCCACGGATGTAATCTTGCGTGGGCTTCTGCTTCGGGCTCTCGAACAATTGCCGCGTGTCGCCGAATTCGACGAGGTATCCCGTGCGTTGGCCGCCGGCCGTGTCCACGTAGAAGAAAGCGGTCTTGTCCGCCACGCGCTTGGCCTGCTGCAGGTTGTGCGTCACGATCGCGATCGTGTACTTCGCCCTGAGCTCGTGCATGAGATCCTCGATCTTGCGGGTCGCAACAGGGTCGATCGCGGAGCAAGGCTCGTCCATGAGCAGCACTTCTGGCTCCGTGGCGATCGATCGCGCGATGCACAGGCGCTGCTGCTGACCGCCGGACAACTCGAGCGCACTCGATTGCAGCTTGTCCTTCACCTCGTCCCAGAGCGCGGCGCCGCGCAGTGCCTGCTCGACCCTCTCGTCTTGGTTGCCCTTGTAGCCATTCAAGCGGAGGCCGTACGTTACGTTTCGGTACACGGTCATCGCGAACGGGTTCGGCTTCTGAAACACCATGCCGATGGTTCGACGGACCGCGACGGGGTCGATGGACCGGGCGTAGATGTCTTTTCCGAGGTATCGGATTTGACCCTCGAAGCGAAACCCGCGCTTGAGGTCGTTCATGCGATTCAGGCACCGGAGAACCGTGCTTTTGCCGCAGCCCGAAGGCCCGATGAAAGCGGTGACCGTCCCCTTCTCGATGGTGAATCCAGTATCTCGAACGGCCTTGAACTTGCCGTAATAGAGGGCGTTCACCCCGATCTCGAAGACATGGGGTGCCGGAATGCCGTCGCCAGCAAGAGTTCCATGGCCCGCGCCGTTTCCTCCTTCGTCGCGCCGGCTGGAAGGGGCGAACTGTTCTCGGGGGTGGTCAATCATGAGGTAGATCCTGTCAGTCTGGACGCGCGCCGTGACAGAGCCTGGCCGCCCATGGTGAGGACGAGCACGATGAGGACCAGTACCAATGAAGCGGCACTGGCGAATTCCTTTTGGTTTTGAAACGGTGATTTCGAAAAGTTGAAGATGAGGACGGCGAGGGAGGCGGTCGGGTTCATCAGATGCCGGCTCGGCCAATAGTCGCTGAACGCCATCGTGAAGAGCAGCGGTGCCGTCTCGCCCGCACCCCGCGCAAGCGCCAACAGCACACCGGTGCAGATTCCCGATTGCGCGGTGGGCAGAAGGACCTGCCAGACCAACTGCGTCTGCGTGGCGCCCATTCCGATGGCCGCCTCGCTCATCTCGGCTCCCACCGCACGCACGGCCTCTTCGGTCGTCAGCGTGATGATCGGGATCATCAGGAGCGCCAGCGCGATTCCTCCCGCAAGGGGCGAGAATCGGCCGGTGAGCAGGACCACCGTCGCATACGCAAAGACCCCCGCCAGGATCGACGGCAGCCCGCTGAGGAGCTTGGCGCAAAAACGCACGACCGTGGCACTACGACCCCCAGGATTGATCTCGCCAAGGTAGACGCCGTTGAGAACGCCGATGGGAATGCTGATGAGGGCCCCGACGAAGACGACGAGCAAGGTGCCCACGATGGCGTTACCGATTCCTCCGCCGAGCGTTCCCGCGGCAGGGGGGAGCTCGGTAAAGAGCCGAAAACTGAGCCGCGCGCCACCTCGCCAGACCAGCATGAACAGCACCGAGAGCAGCGGCACCGCCGCGACCAGAGCAAAAGCGGAGCACAGCACGCTCAGGCAAAGGCTGAGCAGCGTCCGCGGTCGACGAAGCGATCGCTCGAGCTTTTCGAGGTCGACCCTTCCGATCGCCGGGGCGAGGGCAAAGGCCGAATGCGGATTCGCGGGGATCATGTCGGGTCTGCCTTTCCTTGGCCTGACGCGTCTTGTCTGAACTCGGGCCGCACGACCCATTCCCCACCCATGTTAACGATCAGTGTCAGGACCAGAAGGACGAGGGCTGCATACATCAGGGCGCCGAGGTCAAGCGGCGAAGCGGCCTCGGGAAATTTGTTGGCGAGCAGTGCAGCGAGCGTGTCGGCGGGGGAGAAGAGCGAAGGGCTAATCACGTTGGCGCTACCGACCAGCATGGCGAGGGCCATGGTTTCGCCGAGTGCCCGCCCGAGCCCGAGCACGACCGAACCGTAAATGCCACGCTTCGATGTCGGCAGTGTGACACCCATGATGGTCTCCCATCTCGTAGCCCCCATTCCGAAGGCCGCCTCGCGGAGCAGAGGGTTGACGGCGGCGATCGCATCACGCGAAATAGCCGTGATCGTGGGCAGGATCATGATCGCCAGGACGACCGCTGCGGGCATCAATCCGACGCTGAGGAGGGGGGTCCTGAACAGTGGTATCCAGCCGAGGTGGTCATGCAACCAATTGCATGTCGGCCG
Source organism: Polyangiaceae bacterium (assembly GCA_050013115.1). GTDB lineage: Bacteria > Myxococcota_A > Polyangia > Polyangiales > Polyangiaceae > Palsa-1150. The sequence continues at coordinate 61,740 of JBEKFX010000003.1, read as the reverse complement.
AATGGCCGGAATGACGACAAAAATACCCCATAGCCCGTAAACGACGCTGGGTATCGCCGCGAGCAACGTGACGACTGTGCTGAGAACGCCTTCGAGCCAACGCGGAATGAATTCTTCCGTCAGAAAGACGGCGACGGCGACGCCGAACAGGGCCGCGAGCCCGACACCGATGAGCGAACTGAGGACGGTGCCGTAAATTTCGGGCAAGATCCCGAATTGGCCGCTCCCCGCGTCCCACCGGCTCGAGGCGACGAAGTGAAGACCGTACTTGAGAATGGCCGGCATGGCTTGCTTCGTGACCAAGAGCACGATGAGCAAAACGAGGAGCACCGTGAACGCGGCAAAAAGTCGCGTGATCCATGTGAAAGCCCGGTTCGTCGCGAGTTCGCGCGGCGTCGGCGGTCGGGCGACGGTCTTGGATTGGTGCGGGGAAGGTGGCATGGGAGTGTGCGCTAGGGGGAGGCGTTGATGTGGCCGATTGCGGCGCGCAGACGAGCGACGATGGCGGAGGGCAATTTCACGTATCCGAGCTCTTGCGCAACTTGCTGTTGGGAATCGTCGAGGCAGTGGAGCCAGAGCGTTTTCAGCGCGTTGGCCTCGCCTGGGTCGTCGTAATGCTTGCGGCTTAGGATCCAGGTGTAAGTGACAATCGGATACGCTTCGGCGGATGTTGGATCGGAAACCTTGATTTGAAGGTCTTCCGGTACCGCGGCGCCTTCGAGGGCTTTCTCTCCAGCGCGGCCGTCCTTGTCGGGCAAAATGAACCGATGGGACTGGTTTTCGAGCGCCGCCATGGGAAGGCCCGTGAGCTCTGCATAACCGAATTCGACGTATCCGATGGCGCCGGGCGTCAGTTGAATGAGGGCGGCTACACCGTCGTTCCCCTGGGCGGCGATCGATTCCTTCCAGGGCACGGACTTCTCGACGCCCGGCGTCCACGCGACCCCGATCGCTTTGGACACCGCGGCCATGTGCGAGGTAAAGGCGTACGTCGTTCCACTGCTGTCCGCGCGTGTGACAACGGTGATGGGTCGGTCGGGCAGGTTGACGCCGGGATTGTTCCGCGCGATCTGCTCGTCGTTCCAGTTCGTGATTTCCCGGAGGAAAATCTTGACATAGGCGCTTCGCGAAAGTCGGACAGGCTTCACGATGCCCGGAAGATCGTACGAGAGCACGATGAGGCCCGCGGTCATGGGCAGAAGCAGCACGCCGCCAAACGCCTTAGGAACCCTTGCCACTTCTTTCTCGGACATGCCGGCATCGCTCGCACCGAAGCTGACGAGGCCGGCGGTGAACTGCCGGATGCCGGCGCCGCTACCGATGGGTGAATAGTTGACGCGGACCGACGGGTTCTCTTTGTAGTAATCGAGAAACCAGCGCTTGTAGACGGGCGCAGGGAACGTCCCTCCAGAGCCCTGCAGGGTGACGTCGTCCGAGCGGGTCCGGCAACCAAGGATGGAGATCGCGGCCAGCAGGGCGAGCAGATCTCTGCGCCTCGGCTGCATCATGTGCCGCCGCTCACGGCCCTCGCATGGGTCGAGAGCTCACCCGGGTGGCGCGTCGTGATGAGCGCCGCCCGTTGCCGGGGGCCTTGTCCACAGCTCGTGCCAAAACCGGTCTCGAGTGGCATGCCGGGTCGACGAGCATGAAGCATACCCGGCGTACGAAAGCGCCTGGGGCATAGTCAAATGACGATAGGCACACGGGCCGCTTGTTGCGACACGACGTTTCTCTTTCGTATGGCAAAGAGGGCGCTTATGTACGAACCTTTGCAGCCGGTCCTTCGATCTGCGGGGCCATGCGCGCGCGAGCCGCGTGCCGGCCTTGGCGCCGGTCATGGACGCAGCGGCCTCGGGAAGCTCGGTCCAATTGACGCGTGGCGCGCCCGGTCGCGGACGCAATGGGGCGTCCTGGCCGTGGGTGAGGGGCAGCGCGCACGCGACCTTTTGACAATGCAATTCGCCAAAGGCATGTCCGTCCATGTTCGGAGTGCATCGGTCGAGGCGAAAAGTCGTTGCGAAGGAAATCGCCCGCGTCTCCGGGTCGCCGCGGAAGTGTCACTTATCGGTCACGAATCCGCCTTAGGGCCAATGCCGGATCTTCACCCGGATGGCACGCTGCGTGTCCAGCGGCCACAGCGTCGTGAGCATCCGGGTCTAGGCCTGGCGTAAGGCCGCAGCATCGGGACCCAAGCTTCGTACTGGAGCCCTCGAGGCCCAGGTCGGAGTCATCGCCCGAATTCTCGTTCGGGGAAAGAAGCGTCCACCGGGCATCATTCTCAAGATCGAAACCCGCCGCGGGTTCGCGGCTCTGCCACGCATGCTCCTTTCGGCCGGCCCTCCGAACACCGCCCGTGGGCGTGATGGTGGCGAGGGGAGACCTGACGGTGGAGGTCGGCTTCGAACGACTCGCAGAGGTCCAGGAAGAGATCCGTTGGCTCTGCGAAGCAGCGCATGTACCGGCCATCTGGGCGACGCAAGTCCTAGAAAACTTGACGAAGACGGGATCGCCATCGCGTGCGGAGGTAACCGACGCGGCCATGGCAGTACGGGCCGAATGCGTCATGCTCAATAAGGGTTTCTGCGTGACCGACGCGGTGGCCTTCCTGGACAACGTTCTTCGCCGTATGCAAGACCATCATGACAAAAAGCGCGCCATGCTGCGACGACTCGCGGTGGCCGGTCGCAGCGAGGGCCTCGATCCATGGTTATCGACACGCGCCGTGGGCGCGCGCACGCCCGACGCCGTCCCTTTTCGGGGGGTCGAGCGGTACTGAACCGGACGGCATGCACTTTGCTCACTCTCGCGTTCGTAACGGCTCTCAGCGAGTCGTCATTTCGTGAGTAGTCGACCGAAGCGGAACGTGTGACCCGGCCCAAATGGGCCTGCCTCGTCGGGAAGGCCTGCGGAGGCTCGGGCGTCAACGCGCGGTGGACGAGTCCCACGGATATTTATGAGGAGCGCACCATGATCAAGACCGATATGAAGTTGAAGCCGGGGCCCGAAATTTTCCTGCGACATCCGACTCGCAATCGCGATCCGCTGCCACCCGTCTCGACGACGATGTTCGCCTCCATCACGACGGGCGCTCGGGCTTCGGTCGTGCAGGTGAAGGAAAAGATTGAATCTGCGCTCGAGAGGCAGGCGAAGACGGATACGAATTCGATTCAGATCGTGGTTTCAGGCGGCAAGGTGACGCTGACCGGCACCGCGTCCTCCTGGCAAACCATCGAAGATGCCGCCAACGCGGCGTGGGCTGCACCAGGGGTCACCGACGTCATCGATCAGGTCAAGCTGGCCATGACGTTTTGACCTTGCCAGCCGTCGCACGGAAAAGCCGCCCCAACAGCGTGTCGACCCGACGCTCGTCGGTTGCTGACGCAGCCCTGACAAGCCAAAAAAAGGATGAAAAGCACATGAGCGATCATAAGAGCCACCAGCGCCAACTACACACCCATGGTCCGGGCTGCGGGCACGCAACCATCGACCACCGCGGTCACACGGACTACCTCCGTGAGGGCCACCTCGATCACGTCCACGGGGCCCATGTGGAGTCCCATTCAGTCGACGTGGACGAGATGAATGGTGCGGCCTGTACACCGGCGCACGCTTGCGGTGCACACGCCGCCAATCACGAGCATGGGCCGACCTGCGAGCACGTGGCGGTCCGGCACGGCGATCACGTCGACTACGCCGTGAACGGGCATCTTCATCACCCGTGCGACAAGCACTGCGACGACCATGGACCGGTCACGATAAGGTCGTGAGTTGGCCCCCGCCCCTGTATGCCAAGCCGTGGAAGGTCGACGGGGATAGTATAGGGGGCATCGGGCCGTGGCCGCCTTTCGCCACACACGGGGGGGAGGGGCGGGGGAGGCCGCAGGTCCAAGCGCCAAGGCCGGCTGGGCAGCGCCAAGGTGCCACGGCCGCTCCGCCGCTCCGCCGCTCCGCCGCTCCGCCGCCGAACCCCTAAAGCCGCAACGGGGGTCATGGCAGGGGCCTGGGGGACTCCGGTGCCAACGGAAGGGGGGCGCGACGGAAAAAGTCCCGTCCCTCCGGATGAAGGCCTCCCCGCAGAGACCAAACCCTGTCAAGAGCCAGGTTCTCCCCTTCTTCCGAGCGGCAAGTGGGCCGGCGCTCCCGCGTGGCAAGCTTCTCTCGAGTGGCAAGTGGGGTCTATGCAGCCCCGCGCCCCGCGATGAAGCGAACGAGAACCGAAACGACCGCGAGGACGAGCAAAATATGGATGAGGCCGCCTGCCACGTGGAGTGCAAAGCCCAGCATCCAGAGCACGACGAGAATCCCCGCCACACCCCATAGTAAGTTCAGCATCGTTCATTCTCCTTTCGAAGCTCGAGCGGGATAGCTGAGGGGAGCGCAAGCGCCCACGGCTTCGGGCGCATGCCCGTGCATGGATGACACGGAGCTCGGGCGTGGGTCACACACACCGTCAAGCGACATAGCGTGGGCGCACCAGCACGTGCGCAATCGCCACGAGCACGATACCCCCGAGGATAGACCAGATGATCGGAAATGGGTGGCCGCTGATCGTCACGACGAAGAACGCCGGGAGGTGGAGCTGCCACGCAACCCACGTGCCGAGAAATGCGCCCAGAAAGCCAACCATGAGCGAAATGATGAACCCACCTCCGCTCCCGCCCGCGATCGCCCGGGCGATGGCTCCGCACACGCCGGCGATGACGAGATACACGATGAACTCCAAGAGGGTCACGATCGGCCTCCTGGGGGTGGCTTGAGCAAGGATGATGCCGCGCCCCCGGCCAGCGCACCGTGGACGGGGCCCCACCGACAAGGGAGCCGAACGATCCGGCCCGACCGCCCGGGGGTGGCAGGGCTTCAGATCGTGGGGAGAGGCGTCGTGGCGGGGCAAGGGGCTGCCCAAAAATGGGCTTGAGCCAGCCCTCCTCGGATTTGCGAAGTGCCCAGGCAGATTCGAAATGGGCAAAACACAGTTGTCCCGTGCACGGCCACGCACCCGCCGCGGTGCTCTGCGGCCCGAGGACAGGTCCCGATCCCCGGTCGGTGCGCGAACCACGAGTCGGATCGACAGCCCCCATGCTCAGGGGCAAATGGCGGGCAGGCGGACTCAGCCAAATGGGGCCCGCTCGATCTCGGATGCGAGAGCAGGCGGCTTTCTTCGCGCGCGCCTGAGGTGTTATCACCCAAGGCCATGAGCAGCGAAGGTTACCACGAGCCGGTCGATCTCCTTTCCGAGGCGACCAAGAACATGCATCGGGCCCTCGTTTCGCTTCGCGAGGAACTCGAAGCAGTCGATTGGTACCAGCAGCGCGCGGAAGGCTGCTCGGACAAAGATTTACAGGCCATTCTCGTTCACAACAAGAATGAAGAAATCGAGCACGCCATGATGGTCCTCGAATGGATTCGGCGGCACAGCCCCCCATTCGATGCCCATATCGGGACCTATTTGAAGTCGAGTGGACCCATCACCCTCAGCGAAAGCAACCAAGCCGACGCGGGGCCGCAGGCTGTGGGGCACGGAGGGCCTGGCGAAACGGCGCAGTCGCTCGGCATCGGCAGCCTCAAGGCGGGGACTTGATGGATCTCCTCAAACGACACCTCGCCCCCGTTCTCCCGGAAGCCTGGGAGCAACTCGACAATGAAGCACGCAGGGTTCTCAAGCTCCACCTTGCGGCCCGAAAGCTCGTGGATTTCGTCGGGCCCTACGGCTGGCAGTTTGGCTCGGTGAATACCGGTCGCCTGAACGTCATCCAGAATGGACCGGTCGCGGAGGTCCAGCATGCCGTGCGGGATGTAAAGCCACTGGTCGAGCTAAGGTCACCGTTTACGATGCGCATCCTCGAGCTCGACTACGCCGCGCGAGGGGCGACCGATCTCGACTTGCAGCCGGTCATCGCCGCCTGCGAGCGCATTGCTCTGGCCGAGGATGGGTCCATTTTTCACGGCTTCAAGGAAGCTCGAATCACCGGAATCATCGAGGCGAGCCCCCATACGCCAATCGACGTCAAGGCGAGTCTGGACTGGCCCCGGGCCGTCGTCCAAGCCAAAGAGACGCTCCGTGCAGCTGGGATGAACGGCCCGTACGCCCTCGTCCTCGGTCCGAAGTCGTACGACGATCTGACCGCCGACAGCGAGGACGGCTATCCCCTTCGTCAGCGCATCGAAGCAAACCTCGACGGACCTCTCATTTGGGCGCCGGCACTTGGCGCAGGCGCGCTGCTCCTGACGACCCGCGGGGGCGATTACGAGCTGACCGTCGGCCAGGACCTGTCGATCGGCTACTCGGTCCACGATCGCGAAAATGTCGAGCTTTACCTGACCGAGTCGTTCACTTTTCGCATCCTCGAAGAGAAGGCGGCCACTTTCATCCGACGCGTCTGAAGGTCCGCAATGGGCTGAATGTCGTCGACCCGCTGCTTTACACCATCGCGGCCAGGCCCCTCGCCGCCAGGTGTCGCACCTATTTTGGCCTGCCCCCGCGCTCCGCCGACCGCCGAGGCTCGTCGAGCCCCTCCCCACCACCCGACGCCATGCGGGCGATCGATTGAACGCGGAGATTTCCGCTGCCGCCGCGGATGGCCGGCCAACGTCGGCGCCTCCGCTGTACGGGGTCAACGTGTGCGGTTCGGGGTAGAGCTGCTTTGGGTATTCGACTGCGCTCATGCTGGAGCCGCAGGCGGCCACACCGATCGCAAAACGTTCGTGCCAACGGCAGGGCCAAGCGTGCGGGTTGTCCCTGGGAGCAGCTGTTGCATGCGTACGCTCGTGCATGAACCGGAATCTCGTGCTGCGAAAATTCATCGATGATCATCGCGAACAAATCATCGCCCTCACGCGAGCGAAGGTGGCCAAGCGATTGGCTCCGAAGCCGACGGAACGTGAGCTGGCGACCGGCGTGCCTCTCTTTTTGGATCAGCTCGCCGTAACGCTCGACAACCCGCCATCGTCTTTGACGAAAACGATTGACCGCGGCGCCGCGGAACACGGCGCGGTCTTGCTGAACCTTGGATACACGGTGGCGCAGGTGGTTCACGACTATGGTGATGTCTGTCAAGCCATCACCGAGCTGGCGGTCGAAAGCGACGCGCAAATCAGCGCAGACGAGTTTCACACGCTCAACCGATGCCTCGACAACGCCATCGCCGAGGCCGTCACGGAATACACGCGGCTCAGGGAACGATCGCTCGTCGACGGCGAGACGGAGCGCTCGGGCTTCTTCGCCCAAGAGCTACGCAACCGGCTCTCGGCAGCTCAGTTCGCGTTCCAGGCCATCAAGAACGGCCGGGCGCCGATTGCCGGGAGCGTCGCGTCACTCATCACGCGCAACTTGCATGGGATGAAGGAGCTCGTCGATCAAGCACTCCTCGAAGTGCGTCTTGACTCGGGCAGCGCGCGGCAAGAACGCATCCATTTGCAGCAGCTTCTTGAGGAGGCCGAAGTCGACGGCACGATGGAGGCGGGGGCCCACGGTGTTTCGCTGAGCGTGACGCCGACCGATCGCGGGATCGACATTCACGCGGACCCCCATGTCATCGCAGGGGCCGTCGGCAACCTCTTGCAAAACGCATTCAAGTTCACCCCGGCGGGCGGGCATGTGTCGCTCAGGACGTCCGTCACGGCGGGGCATGTTGCGATCGACATCGAGGACCAATGCGGGGGTCTGCCCGAAGGCAAGGCAGCGGAGCTGTCTTCGTTCTTGGCCAAGAGCGGAATGAAGCGAAGGGGGCTTGGTCTCGGGCTGTTCATCAGCCTGAAAGGGGTCCAGGCATGCGGAGGAGCGATCCGCGTCCGCGACATCCCCGGAGACGGCTGCGTATTCACGATCGACATGCCGCTGCTCCCCCCTCCCCGCGCCGCGTAGCCACCCGACGCGCCCGAGGCGTACTTTTTTCCCAAACGCGTCAATGGGACGGACCGGGCTCACCGCGCGCGCGAGGTCGCGCCCGGCCGGGCCACCCACCGCAGCGGCCCCAACGGGTCGAGGGCGTCCGTCGTCGATCAGGTTCACGTCGCGGACGGGGACGGACGAGAGAGGTCGGCCCAATCGCTAGGTCGACGTCAATCGTGCTGCGCGCGGCGCCAGCGGTAGACGGTCGAAAGATCCACGCCCAGAATCTCGGCTGCGCGGCGCTTGTCTCCGGAGGTCTGACCGAGCACCCACTCCGTGTAAGCCTCGTTCAGCCGTTGCAGCGTCCATGGAGACCGATCGACAGCGGGCCACGAGAGCATCGGTGGCGTGGCGGTCGGCGTCGGTACGAGATGTTCGGGGCCGAGCACCTCGTCGTTCGAAAACACGACCGCCCGCTCGATGGCGCTGGCGAGCTCGCGAACATTGCCGGGCCAAGCCGCCTGCTTCAGCACGCGAAGGGCCTCGTCGCCAATCGAACGCACCGGCGTGTCAGTCGCACGCTGCTGAGCTTCCGAAAGAAAGTGGAGGGCCAGGGCTGGGATGTCGTCCGGCCGATCGCGGAGCGGCGGTACAAAGACGGGCAGCACGTTGATTCGGAAATAGAGATCCTCCCGAAACCGACCCTCGCGAACGAGCGCCGGAATATCCCGGTGGGTGGCTGCAATGACGCGGACGTCGACGATGTGGGGACGGTCGCTGCCGACCGGGCGCACTTCGCCGAACTGAAGAACGCGCAGGAGCTTCGCCTGCATGCGCAATGGCATATCCCCGATCTCGTCGAGAAAGAGCGTCCCACCGTTCGCTTCGGTGACCAACCCGTTGCGCGATTGTGCGGCTCCGGTGAACGCGCCCCGTACGTGGCCGAACACTTCGCTTTCGAATAGTTCTTCCTGCACGGCGGACGTGTTGACCGCGACGAACGCGCGACCCCGGCGCGCCCCCCGCGCGTGGATGGCTCGCGCCACGAGGTCTTTGCCAACGCCCGTTTCTCCCGTGATGAGCACGGGAGCAATCGACGCGGCGACGCGATCGATCGACGACCGCAAGGCCTGCATCGCAGGGGCGGCACCGACGATCTCGGAATCGGCCTTGCCCATCGGGGGCTGGGTGCGGCGCGCCGCACGGACGCCCTCGGGCGGCGACTCGACTCCGATGGCGTCGCCGACCATCGCGCGCAGCATCTCGGCGTCGCAAGGCTTCGTGACGTATTGCCAGGCGCCATGTTTCATCGCCTCGACCGCGTCACGAATGTCACCCGCTCCGGTGATGAGGATGAACGGAAGGCCCGGGCGGATTTTCTTGACGCGATCGAGCAGCTCGAGCCCGCTCATCCCCTCGAGGCGCACGTCGCACACGACGGCGTCGAACGGGCGCCTATCGATGAGCTCGAGCGCCGCCGCCGCGCTTGCGACGGCGTCGCAGGTCTCACCGTCTCTCGAGAAGACCATCCCGAGCGCTTCGCGCATGTCCCGGTCGTCGTCGACGATGAGGACCCGCGTCTCGTGATGGGCAATGCGCTGTCCTTTCATCTGGACCGATAGAGTAGCCATCGGTTTTGCACTTTGCTTGGCCCATTCGCAACTTGCAGGCCGAATGTTCGGCCGGGCTTGGACCGGGGAGAAGTCTGTCATGCGTTGGTCACGATGGTGCGATCGTTCGCCGGCCGGCGTGACCGCGCGAAGGGGAGAGGCACGCGGGTTGGACTCACGGATCCGCGTGTCGGCGTTCAAGCGCGCGCGTCGAACGGGCATGACGTCGTTCGGCCGGAGCCGTGATGAAAAGGACTTAGGCGGACACAAGAGAGCCCATTTCCAAGCCGTCATGGCGTCGAGCGCAAGCCTGCCCCGATCGACGTTCGACCGCCGCGGCATCCGGTTTCATGTTCATGGCCATGAAAGAACGTTCGGCGGACGTGCGTTCGCGCCTGCGCGTCGGGACGCATCCGCGCCGCGCGCGTCGACCGTCGTTGTCGCCCGGAATTCTGGGAGCCGATTCCCCGTGCTGCATCCAGAGACCGACATCCTGCGACTCCCCCTTTTGACGACCGTAACTCCCAGTTAATACAGATTAGTAGCAAGCGGCAGGCCAACCACAAGAGCAGCGGAACCACGGTCTGACATCTTCGGCCTTTGGCCTGGCCATCGCTGTCCGCGCGGCGCGTACGACTGACTTCTGCGATGGGGGCAAAACGCGAAACCGGGGCGATTTGAACGCCCGAGTTCCTTGCTTCGGCCTTTGGCCTGGCCATCGCTGTCCGCGCGGCGCGTACGACTGACTTCTGCGATGGGGGCAAAACGCGAAACCGGGGCGATTGAACGCCCGAGTTCCTTGCCAATCCGTACCGACTCGGAAGATGGCGCCTTCGGTCGAATCAGTTTCCGCCGGCCCTCGTCATCCCCCGTCGCCGCTGGCCCCGGTCCCGCCCGTAATGGCGGTCACGCCCTCGATGCAAAAGTCCCATGGCACGGCCGTGGGCGGGGAAGCCGGGATCTGAAACTGGACGAGCATCACCTTGGTCGCCTCGAATGCGGCCAGATCGGCTTTCGCCACCCAAGATCCCTGGGCGGCTTGCGAGAAGAGCACCGTGTGCTGGCCCGGCGTCGTGACGGCTTCGAAGTAGGCGTAGTCGTTATTGTCTTGGGTGGGAAAGGCGACCCGTATCGACGTGCTCGGAATGGTCGTGCCACTGAGGACGAAGCAGAACCCAAGGACCCCGTTGGCGGTCGTGTTGTATGGCTGTTGGGGAGGACCGTCGTTGAGCTCGAACGCGATCCCCGCGCCCCATGCGTTCGTGGCCGTCGACGTCATTCCCGACGTGCACATTTTGCCGCCGACGTTCGGGAAGGCGCTGGCGTCCGTCGGCGGGGTGACCACCGTGGAGCAGTTGACGTCATGCAAGTCATTGCAATCGCTGTACTGAAACCAAGAGCCATGAATGTTCACGGAATTGCTGCCCACGGCGATCAAGCCCGTTTGGTCCGGGACGATCGGCACGCCGGGACAGGGGGCGACGGCGGCCCCGCTTGCGCCGTCGTCCGATGACGCGCCGCCGTCCACAGGCGCCGAGTCCGATGACGAGCTGCCATTCCCGGCGCTCGAAGAGGCTCCGGAGCTGCCCGACGCCGGGGTCCCTCCGGCGCTTGTCGACGAGGGGGACGCGGCGGAATTGCCCGGCGTAGACGCTGTCGAGTTGCCCCCCGCCCCCGTTGATCCGCTGCTGCTGGCGGCCGGAGATCCGCCCTCGTCATCGCCCGAGCTTTGCGGTAAAGCGCCATTTTGCGCGGTCTTGCTTGCGCAGCCGCAAAGCGGGCCCGCCGCCGCCACGGCGCAGAGCGCCGGGAAAAGCAAGGGCAAACGGCAGGATCGGAACGGGGCGAAAAAGTGCTCTCTCATCAACCCGGCACGTTACCGCGCGGCGGGTTTTGTGCCACCCGGTTTCTCGCCCGGTTTCTCGCCCCAGGAAGCACCCCGTCCCCGCCGACGGGTCGCGCCTCAGTCGGGTGGGTCTGGTTGGAGCTCGATCGCCTTTCGGAACCGATCGGGAGCGCGAAAGAGGTCGTCGAGCTCGGTCCACGAGGCATCGGCCAAGGGGCCCTGCTGGCGCCCGAGGACGCATTGAAGGAATACCGCTTCGCGAAGCACGGGCGCCCGATCGGCGGCGCGACGCGCTCGCCACGTCGATTCGTCGATCTCTTCTCGTCGGACCGCCGCTTCGAAGTCGACCATGACGATTTCAAGTGGGCTCGGGCAGACGACGAAGTTCTGCAGCTCGGTGTCGCCGTGGGCCAGCCCGCCGCCGTGAAGCGTTTCGATTTGCGCCAACGCGCCGGCCGCGAATCCCCATAACCCGGCCGCTGACGCGAGGGGCACTTTCGTCGCGATGCGCAGATTCCCCTCTTCCGGGTCGACCCCGAACGGCGAAAGGCGTTGGTACGGGCGCCCCGGAACGAGGCAACCGCGAAAGACGTTCGGACCAAAACCGATGGGCGGCGGCAAGCCGAGAATGCCGCTCGCGAACGACTGGTTGTCGAACTCCCTTGCGGTGTCGCCGTGCAGCCGCGCGGCAAAGTAAGTCTTTCGAAAGTGCAGGGGATAAGTGAGAGAGAGAGGGTGTCGCTCGCGGGTCTCTCGGCCCGCGATGACGATTTCGGCCGACATGAGCGGCAGCCCGTTGGCTTCTCGCCGCGCGATGGTGCGCACGACGTAATCGTTTTGCTGCGGCTGCGAGATGAGGCCGACCAGTTCTCGGGCGAGCCTCACCGAGCGATGGGGGGACACGGCGACGAGTCCTTCGTCATCGATGGTCATCGTGGCGCAGTCTACGAGACCTCTTCGCGCGTCCCGGACGCTATGGCAGCCTCGGCGGGCACACGGTCTGGTTTCGCCGCTGCGCCGGCCCCTGCGCGCGTCCATCGAAGTCCGTCGTCCTGCCCGAGGGCCTCGACCTCGTGGAAGCGGGCGTAGTTGATCGTGCGATCCCCCGTCCTTTCGATCGTCAAGACGTCGGCGAACCTTGCGTTGAGCACGATGTCGTCGAGCTTGTAGCGGTAGCGGGCGTGAATCTGCTGCCCGATCGTTTCGTCGATACCGGTGAACGCGAGAAAAAGCTCGGCGCCGGCTTCGGCCAGTCGCGCGATGGCGCTGCGGCCTCCCCAAAATGGGCTGTTCTCGTCGATGCGGTGCATCGGCATCCACGAGAGGGCAAAGAGTGCGGTTCGATCGCGAACGAGCGGCAACTCGACCGGAAGCCGAATGACGTCGCCCTCTTGGGTCCGCTGAAGAACGAGGAGAATCACCCGCAGCTGCCCTTCCACGACCATGTTGCCCCGCCAGTTGGCGAGGCGAAAGACGATGTGGGGGACGCCGTCCCGCACGTGAATCACGGCCTTTTCTGCAAAGAGCACGCGGGCGGTCGGCCGAGCGAACTTGGCGAAGGTAACGCCGGTGACGAGAGCGATTCCGAGGGTGCCGACGAGCGCTTCGAAGACGACGACGAGGTGCCCGTAGCGCGTCGCGGGCGCCATTCCGCCATAGCCGATCGTCGCGAAGGTCTGGACGCTGAAATAGAACGCGTCCTCCAAGCCCGGCGATGCATTGGAGACGCACCCCGGTCGCGCGGCGTAGAGTGCAGCAAACGCGAGATTGGTCCCGACCCACATGGCGGTGACATAAGCGAAAAAGCGCCACCACGGAATCGTCAGGACCTTGTGATACAGGTCTTCGAAGTAAGAGACATGCTGACCGAGGGCGTGCACCGAGACGGAGGAGGCGCGCGCCTCGGACGGGAAGCGAATTTTTTTGGGCTCCAGGCCGACGCCGTTCGACACGGTCTCGAGCATAGCGTGCCTGTGGATCTCGATGGCTCACCCCGGTCCGGCTTGGACTGACGCGTCGGACTCTCCCCCGAGGTGCGCCGACGCTTTTGCCGGTGCGTCGGGCTTTGGCCCTGTCGATCACGCTGTCACACCGTGGCGGCAGGCCACGCGGCTTGGCACCGCCACGCCCTCCGCCCATCGAGGTCACGGGCGACCGCCGCGCGCTCGCCGGGCCTGCAGCCTCGACCCGAAGCCGCGCCAGCCACCTTGGGCGGAGACCCCGGCGGCAGCCATCTCGGGGGGACCGATCCTCCCGGACCGGGCGCGCTTCTCGGTCGCAGATTCGGCCCATTGGACCGAATGACCCCGTTGAGCGCGACGTCCTCGGGCCGAGGCTCCTGCGCCCTCAATCGGACCCGTGAGACAGTTTGCCGACCGACCGTCCACGGCAGAAAATTCTCGCCCCAAGGCAGGGAAGGGGCCATCCGCGGCCCAAACGTTGCTTTGGGAAGGGCCATGAGCAACGCACAGATCAACTTGGAGGATGATTCGACGGACCAACTCGAAACGGTCGAATCGAGTGATGTGAACGACGTCACCGAAGACCACCTGATCATGACACGGCTGCCGCCGTTGCCGCGTCCTCCGCCGCTGGGTCGTACCGCGGCGGCCCGGCCGGCCTCCGTCGTCGAGAACGGCGGGCGCGTCTCTCGCGCGATGTTCCGCCTTGGGGGACCGTTGCCGGTCGCGGCGGTCAGCGTGGTCGGCTCGCTGCTGGCCATCGCGATTGCGGTGTTCATCGGGCTACGCGATGTTCCGTCGGAGCTCCTGGAAACGCCCGCCGTGGCGGCGGCCGTCGTGGTCGCCCGCGCCGTCGTGGCCGTCGGGCTCATCACATTCAGTCTCGTTCTGCTCGGGATCGGAGAGCGCCTTTTTCTGGAAGGCTCCCTCCGGCGTATAGAGAGACCTTGAGCGCCGAACGTTTTCTCGGACCGGGGAGTGTCAACGTGTGGGCCTTTCGTCGCTCGGCGCGACGACGAAGAATGTGGGCACTCTGAACGAGGAGCAATGGACGAGAAGTAAACGCGCGTCCGTCCGCGAGCCATGTTCGACTTCTTTAAAAGCCGCAGGCGCGCTGCGCTGCACGGCGAGCCCTTCACCGCGGTCGAGCGCGCCCTCGTCGAAAAAAATGTGCCGTACGCCGCCAAGCTCGATGAGGCCGATCGCACCGAGCTCGAGGGGCTCGTGCGGATCTTCCTCTCCGAGAAGTCGTTCGAAGGCTGCGGCGGACTGAAGATAACCGATGAGATGAAGCTGACGATCGCCACCCAGGCGTGCATTCTCCTCCTTCATCGCGAGACCGACATCTTTCCCCATGTCGATGCGATTCTTGTCTATCCAGGCCCTTACCGCGCGCTCGCTGGCGCCAACGAGGACGGCGTCGTCCCGGATGACCCCGAGGGCCGCCTCGGCGAGTCCTGGGTACGGGGAATCGTCGTTTTGACGTGGGATCACGTCAAGTCACATGCTGCGCAACCCAAAAGCGGGCAGAACGTCGTACTCCACGAGTTTGCGCACCAGCTCGACAGCGAGGACGGGTCGATGGACGGGACGCCGGACCTCGGCGCGCGCGCCAGGTACACGTCGTGGGCCCGTGTGCTTGGCGATGAGTTCGGTGAGCTATCGAGACGGCTTCATGCGGGCCTGCGCAGCGACATCGACTTTTACGCCGCGACGAGTCCGGCGGAGTTCTTCGCTGTGGTCACCGAAATGTTCTTCGAGAAACCGCATGCCTTGAAGAAACGCCATCCCGAGCTCTACATGGAGCTCGCAGCCTTTTACAAGCAGGATCCTGCCGCCATTTGACGAAGGCACGGACGTTGCGTGAGCTCGTCCGGTCGCGGCGCCACCCGTCCGCGCGCCCGGGAGAAGGACCATGCATGCGTTTCGAGTCGGCAAGCTATTCGGGATTGAAGTCCGCATCGACTGGAGCTGGCTCTTCATCGTCGTTCTCTTGACGTGGAATCTATCGAGTGTTTTCTCAGAGTGGCACCCGGACTGGCCGCCGTTCGAGCCGTTCATCGTGGCCGCGGTCGCAGCGCTCCTCTTTTTCGGGTGTCTGCTGCTGCACGAGCTCGCGCACTCGCTCGTGGCTCGGGGTCATGGCCTTCGCGTGCGCAGCATCACCTTATTTCTGTTCGGAGGCGTGTCGAACATCGAACACGAGCCATCGTCGGCTCGGGCGGAGTTTCTCATCGCCATCGTTGGACCGCTGACGAGCATTTTCCTGGGGATCGGATTCATGGCCACGGCATTGGCCACGACCCGCATGTCCCTCGCCGAGGCCGGAGCCAGCTGGACGGGCTACGCGCAGCTCGGTCCTTTCGAAACCCTCGTGACCTGGCTCGGTCCGATCAACCTCGTCATCGGAGTGTTCAATTTGCTCCCTGCCTTTCCGCTCGACGGGGGACGCGTGCTCCGTTCGATCTTGTGGGCTTTGAGCGGGGACCTGCGGACCTCCACGCGCCGCGTCTCGGTCGTCGGCCAAATCTTCGGCTGGGCGCTTATCGTGGCGGGAATCGCGATGACCTTCGGCGTACGCGTCGTCTTCTTCGGAACCGGCGTCGCCGGTGGCTTGTGGCTGGCGTTCATCGGCTGGTTTTTGCACAGCGCAGCGTCGCAGTCGTACAAGCGACTGGCGATCGACGATGCGTTCGCCGGCCATACCGTCGAGGAGATCATGCGCCGCGGCGGCCCGACCGTGGCCCCGGACCTGTCTGTCGCGGCGCTCGTGCACGACTATCTGATTCGGTCCGATGAGCAGGCTCTGGCGGTCACGAGCGGTGGCCAGCTGGTCGGGATCGTCTCGCTGACGGACGTGCGAGGGGTTCCTCCCGCCGACTGGCCGGCGACGCCCGTCAGTCACGTCATGCGATCGGGCGAGTCACTGCCGGTTGCGACCCCGAACGAACCAGTGGCGGAAGCCTTCGAGGAGCTCGCGCAACGCAACATCGAGCAGCTCCCCGTGCTCGACCACGGACGGCTCGTCGGCATGCTGCAGAGGCGCGACATCGCGCGTTGGCTCGAGCTGGCATGGAGACCGGTTAGCGCGCCATGACCGGTGCGATGGCCTCTCTCGCTCTCGCATTGTCTGTAATGCACGTCTCGGCGTCCGCGGCCGAGACCGGCCTTGGGCTCGTCGGTGATCGAGGGCACTTGTCTCGTCCTGGCGGCCCCCATTCGGCAAATCACCAATTCGATGGGAAAGTGAGAATGGTCTGCGCGGTGAACCCCGAAGCCGTCCGGCCTGCGGGAGCGCGCGCGGCGCGGCACGGAATCTGCGTAAGCATGGGCTGCATGCTGCACGAGCCCACGAAGGAAGACGTATGCGCCGCGACGGCGCGCGTGGGTCGCACGCTGCGCGGCCAGTGGCGCTACGACAGGCTCATCGACGTCGGGAGTATGGCGACGGTTTACGCAGCGACGCACCAAAGCGGAACGCGCGGTGCGATCAAAGTTCTGAACCGAAAGTGGTCCATCACCCCGGAGATCGCGTGCTCCTTTCTCCGCGAGGAGCATCCGCACGCCGTGCGCATCTTGGGCGACGAGGTCGACGACGACGGCAACGTTTGCGTCGTGATGGAACTGCTCGAGGGGGGCACGCTCTGCGAGTGCGCCCAGGTCGAAGGGGGCAGGCTGGGTGCGGAACGGGTCCTTCGCGTCATGGATCAAGTGCTCGAAGGCCTCATCGTCCTTCACGACGCGGGCATCGTTCATCGCGACATCAAACCCGCAAACCTATTTCTCACGACGGACGGACAAGTCAAAATCCTCGACTTCGGCATTGCGCGTTTGCGCGGACCGAGCTCGCCGTCCGTTCCCGAGCCCCTTGCAGGCTTTGCGATGGGAACGCCGGAGTTCATGTCGCCGGAGCAAGCTTGTGGCCGGTGGGATTGGGTCGACGCGCAGAGCGACCTGTGGTCGCTCGGGGCAACGGCGTTCACGTTGCTCTCCGGACAATTTGTGCATCGTGAGGCGACGCTCACGGATTTGCTCGCGGCGAGTGCCGACCACCCCGCGCGCTCTCTTTCGACGGTGCTCCCGGACGCCCCCCCAAGCCTCGTCCGCATAGTCGACCGGGCGCTCAAGCAAAAGCGCGCCAGCCGGTGGCGCGACGCCCGCGCGATGCGGGTTGCCGTCCACGATGCGCTCGCGTGGACTTCTGGCGTTTCTCCTTGCTCGGCGCCCTGCGACCAAATGGCGCCTGCTTCCTGTCTGCAGCTGCACGTCCAACCAAGGACGGCGGATTGCGATCGGTCGAGGGAGAGCAAGGGAGTCTCGTAAACCGCGCCGTCGCGCCGCTGATGGCCAATCTGGACCCGCGATACGTCGCCCACGGCTTGACTGAGTCGGCCACGTGAACGGCCCCCTGCGCGGGCACCGGTTCATAGGGCGGGCGGTGCCAGATGGCGGGTATCACCCGCGACATCCGCTCGGGCCGCCCAAATCAAGATTCGCTCCACGATTTCGTGGGCGGCGACGCGTTCTTCGAACGCGATATCATATAGGTCGTAAATGGCGTTGGCGCGAGGCGCGGGGATGGTCGACCGAAACTCCTTTACCGCCTTCAAACCTTCGATTGTCCAGCCATGGGCCTCGAGCCAGGCCGTGGCCACCAGCGGGTCGCACCAGAAAGCAGGAACGAAGGTCATGTCGACGCCATGATGGAGCCTTTCTCATTCGTTGGTCCGCGCAGCCATAACGCCGGCCAGTCCGTCCCCCCGGCCGCGCGCGATGACGACGTCACCGAACTCGAGGCGGCTCGGCTGGCTCGGTCAACCGTGGGCGGGTCTCTCGATTTCGCTCGACACGTCTTGGAGAAAGCGCTGCACCGACGCTTCGGCAATGCGTCGGCCGAGCACGGCGTCGAACGCTGCGCCGAAAACGCCGAGGGGCGGCTTGTAGCTGCCTTCGATCTCGACGAGAGTTTCGGTCGAGCTGATTTGCCACACGGAGAGCCGGGCGCTCATCAGCGGAAAGAGCGCCGGTGTACTGGCCGCCTCCCAATGAAGCTCGACGCTCGTCATCGGGGGCAGCCCAGGCAAGGGCGATTCGTCCGAGATCCGGTCGACGCGCGCGCGGATGTCCGCGGCAATCGAGACGGATCCGATCTGGACGAGCAGCTTGCCCAGCAGATCTTTCGTGCGCATCGCAGCAGACATCGTGGCCCGCTGGATGAGCTCGAGAGTTTCGTTGCGCAGCAAAGCCTGAACCTGGTCGAGCGGACGGTTGACATATTGCCAGTAGCGCAGGCGCGGGTGTTCGCTCATCGCCATTCGCGACGCAGGAACGATGCCGGTTTTCGCCATGGCTCGGGCGCTGAGGCGCGGAGCGTGGGTCGACATGAATCGAATCGAGGGCCGCCGCCTTCTCCTCGCCTGCGTCTTCGGGCAGGGACCCGACCGCCGGGCGTCCGCCATCGGCCGGGCGCACGCATTCCACAAATGCGCGATGGATCGACGCCAATCACTTAGGCAGCGCTCTCGGCCGAGCCCGAAGGCGGACCACCCTCGTTCGGGGACGATCGAACCAGCGTGGCGTCCGAAGAAGGATGAAGCCGGTTGGGAGCAGTCGCTTGCCGTGCCGCAGCCTCGCGCAAAGCGAAAAGCTCCGCGATTCGTTCCGATGTCAGGATGCCCGCAAGACGCCCGTCGCGCACGACGGGGACCGCGGGGCAGGCCGTGAGGTCGAAACGTTGCACGGCATCGGCGAGGGCCTCTGAGGCTTCTGCAACCGGGACGTTGCGTCTCATGCAATCTCCGACCGGCTGTCCCGTTGCGTTCGATGCGATGGCGCGAAGCACGTCCACGCGGGTGAGAACGCCGACGACCTGACCGCGTTCGACCACGGGAAAGTCGTGCTGAAACCCTCCGAGCGCGTGCTCCAGCGCGAACGCGACGGTCTCGGTCGGCGAGAGCTCGCGAAACTGGGTGATCATGGCCTCGCCCACCGTCAGCCCGCGCAGCGAAGATCGGACATGTTCGCCCGCGGCCTCCTGGCTCGCACCGATCCACACGAAGAGCGCAATGAGGACGAGCATCGGATTGAAAAAGAAACCTGCGAAACCGAGGAGGACCGCCAGGCCCCGGCCAATCGTCGCCGCGAGGTCCGTCGCACGGACATGCGACATGCCCATGGCCAAGAGTGCACGAAGCACTCGACCACCATCCATTGGAAACGCTGGAACCATGTTGAAGACAGCAAGTCCGACGTTAATCCACAGGATCTTCGCGAGAAACGGTGCATCGTCCGCGTGCGATGCCAGGCTGCCGTAGGATCCGTGCGTTAGCGCCACCGCCGCCGCCAGAGCCAGCGCCAGAACGACGTTTACGGCGGGGCCTGAGAGGGCGATGAGCATTTCCTGTTTCGGTTCATCCGGCATCCGATCCATGCGCGCAACGCCTCCGATCGGCAGAAGCGTGATGTCTCGTGTCCGGATTCCGAACCGTCGTGCGACGAGCGCGTGTCCGAGCTCATGAAGAATGACGATCGCGAACACGGAAACCATCAATGCCGCCCCCGCCCATGCCGCGAGGACGCTCTGCCCTCGTACGAGGGGACTGAGCGCCACCCACCCGAGAAGAAGGACGAACGTCGCATGAATGCGGAGCTCGATCCCACCGACGGTCCCGACGCGCCATGACCAATGGGAGGACGTGGCCAAGGATGCCCCATCGAAGGGTCGAGCATGGCCCTGCTCTTCCCGGCACTCTTGTGGGTGACGCGGGGTGGATGTCGCGCATGTCTGCGTGATGGACGCGCTCTCCTCGCGCGCGAAAGCCGGCGTGGCGGGGTTTTCTCGATCGCGACGAGGCATCACGGGATCCGAATGCAAGCCGTGCACCGTGGTTGGCGAGGCGCCGGCGAGTCTCGGCACGGTCCGAGCGGATCGAAAAACCGCACCGGCAGCCATCCGCCCTCGGCGGCGGTCGGGTCGATGAGCGACGGTCCCTGGGCGTTCAGATGTCCAACTGAATCCCGATCTCGATGGCCTGTCGCGGTGGGATCTTGAAATACCGGTCGGCGGTGACCGCGTTTCGCTGCAAATAGCTGAAGATGCTCTCGGCGAATTGCCCCATGGCGTGCCTCGTGCCGGTCTGCACCGTCTCTCGCCCCAGATAATACGTGGTCTCGTTCGAATCGGTCGCGATCCCAAGCCGTGACGTCGCTTCGCGCAGCAGGGCGGGCACGTCGGGCTGTTGCATGAAGCCGTAGCGGGCGACGACCCGGTGGATTCCATGGCCGAACGTGTCCACGTGGATCCTCCGGTCCGCGGGCACCTCCGGTACGGTCTCGGTGAGCAAGGTGAGAAGAAGGACGTGCTCGTGGAGCGACCGCTGGCGCTCGACGACGTGCCCGAGGATCGGTGGAACGTGCGTCATGCTCGACGACATGAAGACGCCCATGCCCGGTACGCGCGCCACAACGCGGGCCAGGAGCCGCGGCAACGCCTCTTCGAGCGATGCGCTGCGACGCAGGTACTCTTCGACGATGAGCGTCCGTCCTTTGCTCCAGATGAGCATCGCAGCGATGAAGCCGATGCCGATGAGCACCGGAACCCAGCCGCCGTCGAAGATTTTCACGGTGTTGGCGGCAAAGAACGGGACATCGAACGACATGAAGAGGAGCAGCACCCCGGTCGCAAGGGGCCGCGGCCAACCCCACGTGTGCCGCATGACGACGTAGTAGACGATCGAGGTGAGCGCCATCGTCCCCGTGACGGCGATCCCGTACGCCGCGGCGAGGCGTTCGGACTTTCCGAAACCGACGACGAGAAGCAGGCAGCCGATGGCGAGGATCCAGTTTATCTGCGGAATATAGATTTGCCCTTCGGTGTGCGCTGCCGTATGCCGGATGGTCACGCGGGGAAAGTAACCGAGCTGCATCGCCTGTCGGGTGAGCGAAAAGGCACCCGAGATGAGCGCCTGCGACGCGATGACGGTCGCAGCACTTGACAGGCCGACGAGGGCCAACGTGGCGATCCCCGGCGGCACCATCGCAAAAAATGGATTGCCCGCGGCTGCCGGACTTCGAAGCACGAGAGCGCCTTGTCCGAAATAGCAGAGCACGAGCGCGGGCATGGCGACGGCGAGCCACGCCACGCGGATCGGTCGCGCGCCGAAATGGCCCATATCGGCGTAGAGGGCCTCACCGCCCGTCACGGCCAGAACGACCGACCCGAGAACGAGGAAGCCGGGCAGCCCGTGGGCGGCGAAGTAGTGCACCGCGTGGTGCGGCGAGAGTGCCGAGAGGATCTGGGGCTGCTCGACGACCTGGTACGCACCGAGCCCGCCGATCGTTGCAAACCAGACCAGCATGATCGGGCCGAAGAACGCCCCGACCGCGCCTGTCCCTCGTTTCTGGACGAAAAAGAGCAGGAGGAGGATGACGCACGTCAACGGCACGACGGCAGATGCCATGGACGGCTGGGCCACGGTCAGTCCTTCGATCGCGCTCAGCACCGAGATGGCCGGCGTGATCGCGCCGTCGCCATAGAGCAGCGCGGCGCCGACGACGACGACGAGCGCGATCCACGAGATGCGTTTTGTACGCGTCACACGGAGCTTCTCCGGCACCACCGCCAGGAGGGCGAAAATGCCGCCTTCGCCGTGATTGTCGGCGCGCATGATGAACGTCAAGTACTTCACCGTGACGACCATCGTCAGCGACCAGAAAATCAGCGAGAGCAGGCCATAGACGTCCTCGACCGCTGGTTTTCCTCCGCCCGCCTCGTGCAGGCACTCGCGCAGCGTGTAGAGAGGACTCGTTCCGATGTCGCCGAAGACCACACCCAAGGCCCCGAGCGCCAGCGTCGAGAGAGACGCCTTGGTGTGGGCGTTCACGAATGTGCCGGGTCGCGACGGCAGGTCCGACGAGATCGCGTTGTCCATGGGCGTGCTCATATAGTGGGCGTGCTCATATAGTTGAAGTCGGCCGCCCTGCGTTCGAGTTCCGCTACCGTCGCTCGCCACGTCGTTTCTTGGGCGGGGCTGTTTCCGCGCCGTCGACCGCGCGGAAACGGCGTGGGGCGTCCAGTTTGCCGCCTGAGCCCCCTCGGGCCGTGCCCGGCGAACTGGGGCAGGACCCGGCCCCCGCGCTGGGCAGGCGAAGCAGGAAACGCGGCGTGCCCGCACTTCGATGCTGCGCCTGGACGAAGCAGGAAACGCGGCGTGCCCGCACTCCGATGCTGCGCCTGGACGAAGCAGGAAACGCGGCGTGCCCGCACTTCGATGCTTAAAGTGTTTCTGGCAGGGTGGCGGCCCGGATTGGCCCCTGGAGGGCCATCTGGGCTGCTGCACATGGGCTTCGAATTGAATCGAAGCCCAAGCCACAATGGAGGTTCGCTATGCTGACACTATTTGTTCCTTTTACCGGCTTTTCGCGCCTTTCCCCCCGAACCTTGGCCCGAGCGTCCGACAAAGCCTTCGTGGCTCGCGCTCGAACGGAAACACGAGCAGAGACGGGGGCCGAAACGTTCTTGCCGGCTGTCGACGTCGTCGAGGACAAGGCCACGTTCGTCGTGCGGGCTGAACTCCCCGGCATGAAGGTCGAGGATGTCGCCATTGTGGTCGAGAACGGGGTGCTGACCCTCCGAGGCGAGCGCAAGCTCGAAAAGCAGGAGGACAAGGACGCCCGCTGCCGCATCGAGCGCTCATACGGCACCTTCGTGCGGTCCTTCTCGCTGCCCGACACAGTCGACGCGGAAAAGATTCAGGCCAGCTTGTCCGACGGCATCCTCACCGTCTGCCTCTCGAAGAAGCCGACCTCGCGACCGCGCAAGATCGAAATCAAGGCCAGCTAATCTTCCTCTCCGCACCGTCGTCGCGCTCGTCGCCGAACCGACCGACGATTTCCGGCCGGGTCGATTAGAAATCGATGCCGGTCGGAATGATATTCGAATCGTGCGTCGAGAACGGCAATTGGCGTTGATACGAAAACGAGTGACCAATCGTCGCATGTTCCGAGTGCCGCACGCACCACCAGCGCGAGCCCCCACTGTCGATGCGCGCGCGCACGCAGTCGGGGCAAGGCGGCTCGATGACGGGCTCATGCTTCTCCGGCGCCGTGGGCCGTGGGCTCGCCACAAGCACCGGACATGGTGCACTCGCAATCAGCTTTTCCGCCGTGGAACCGACGACCCAGCTCTTCAAGTGCGGCCCCCTTCGTGAACCGATGACGATGAGGTCCGCGTGGGCTTCGGTCGCGAATTGCGCAAGCTCGCGCACCGGTTTACCCGCACGCAAGTGGATGCCCACGGTCATGCCCTTCAAACCGCCGATGATCGCGGCCTTTTCGTTGACGTAAAGGCGCAAATGGTCGATGAGATCCCTCGAACGCTCGCGCGAGGGCTCCGCGTCGAAGACGTGGACGAGCTGCAGAGCACCGCCTTCGACCCGCTGAGCGATTCGGACGGCTTGGTCGAACGCAGGCCCGTCGGCGTCTGTGAAGCCGAGGCCGACGACGAGACATAGCGGCGCTTGAGTGGTCGGACTGGTTGTGGCGGTCATGATGTCGTCTTCCTTGCTCCGAGCGCGATGGGTTCGTCGTGCAGGGACTCGCAAAGGGCGTACCCGCCCGAGAACGGTCGGAAGACCTCCCGTTGTCGGCACGCGCACACCGGATCGGCCTGGCCCGCGCATGGCCTCCGCAACATGCGAATCGCCCGTCGCAATACAAGAATCAACCGGGCGGGGACGACACCTTTCCCTCCGCCCTTGACGGGGCGAGCGTCTCGAGTCCTGAACCAGCGGGACTCGCGCGGCGATCCTCGCCGCCGAAACCGCGTCGTACGGGGTCGGGCCGAGGCTTCGACGCCCCGCGGCGCGTTCGGGAAAGTGCGTTTAGGTCGTCCTTCGTAGGCCATCCGCCGCGGTTCTGCTCCGCGGCATCAAACTCGGGCCGCGCGTCGCCCTGCGGTGGCTGTTCACGAACCCGTCCGATGGAGTGCGAGCGCAGCCAGCTGGATCGACAAGGCACCCCGCATGACCGCCTCACGCTTTTCCGAAGACGGCGGGCGCAGACTCCATTGCTCGATCTCCGTTCGCAATTGTTCGGCTCGGTCGACGAGGTGACGGACGTCGTCCGTCTTGCGGATGCCGTCGAGGCAGCGGAGGGACAGGTCGACGGCATGTCGGGTTCGCTCGACGGCTGGGTTGCGAGGGCGGATCGGCAGCGGCCTCGAGTCGGCCGGCGATCCAGCGGTTCTTTGTTGGGCCATGCTCGGTCAACCACCGAGGCGGACCGTTCATGACGCGGCTCGTCGGCGGAATCGTGCGGCTCGTCCGCAAGAGAGATCGGATCACCCTCATTCGGCTCGACGGGGCGGTCGCGGCGTCGACGTCGGTCAGCCGCTGACCGCCCGCGAGACGCAGTCGATGGCGCGCGCCAGGTCGACCGGCTTCGCCAGGTGCTCGTCGAAGTCGTGTGCGCGCGCGCGGGCGCGCTCCTCGGACTGTGTGTAGCCGGTGACGGCCACGAGCACGATGGGTTGGCGCCCGGCCAAACGCCGCATCTGAGCGGCCAGCTCGTAGCCGTCCATCACGGGCAACCCGATGTCGAGAAAGGCGATCTCCGGTGCGAACCGCTCGCTGATCTCGAGCGCCGACGGACCGTCGTGCGCAATGCGCACCTCGTGGCCGGCGAGCTCCATCGCCTCGCCGAGTGTGTCCGCCGCGTCGACGTTGTCGTCGACCACGAGCACGCGTCGCGATCGCGCGGGCCGCTCCGGGTTCGCCTGCGCACCGACCGGGGGCGGCGCTGGCTCGGCCGGCGAAAGGCACGGCAGGCGCACGGTCATCGTCGTACCTCGTTCTTCGCCGGCGCTTCGCGCTTCGATCGACCCGCCGTGCTGCACGACGAGCTGTCGTGCGATGGCAAGCCCCAGCCCGAGGCCGCCCTTTTTCCGGTCGATACCTTGACGTCCCTGCGTAAAAAGCTCGAAGACCCGGGGGAGCAGCTCCGGGGTGATTCCATCGCCGTCGTCGCGCACCTCGAGGACCGCTTCGTCTCCTTGCCGCCTTGCAACCAAAACGATATGGCCTGCGACTGGCGTGTACTTTGCCGCGTTGCTCAGCAGGTTCGACACGACCTGAGCGATCCGTTCGGCGTCGACGTCGACGACGAGCCCGACCTCAGGCACTTCGACCTTCAATTCGTGGCGCCGCTCCTCGAGCAGCGGTGCGGCGACCTCGATCGCTTCCGCGACGACGCGCGCGAGCTCCATCGGCCGTCGGTCGAGGCGAACCTTGCCATGCACGGCGCGAGAGACGTCGAGCAAATCGTCGACCAGGCGGACGAGGTGCTGCACCTGCCGTTCGATGACGGCGCGCTCACGTGCGAGTGCTCCTCCGCCACGCAAGCGCATGAGGTGCAGCGCGGTGACGATGGGCGAGAGCGGATTGCGCAGCTCATGGCCCAGCATGGCCAAAAAGTCGTCCTTCGCGCGGCTGGCCAGTTCGGCCTCGGCGCGTGCGCGCCGGGCCTCTTCCTCCGCCTCCTTTTGAGCGGTCACGTCCAGCAGGGTGACAACCGACGTATCGACGGCCCCGCCCTCGCCGCGCACCGGCGCCGCCGTCGTCAGCATCCAGCCGCGCGTCCCGTCGCCACGCTCGATGAGGACTTCCTCGCCGACGATGTGCTCCCCGAGCTCGAGCGCCCGCCGCAGCGGCCAATCCTCTGGGGCATAGGCGGTCCCGTCCGGGCGCCAGCCGCGCAAGTCCGCGTACCGGACGTCTGGGTCTTCGACCAGGGGTCGCCTCCAGATGCGCTCCGCGGCCTCGTTTCGCAAGACGAGACGGCCGCGGGGTGCCTCGCCGACGAGCACGCCGATGGGCATGTCCTCGAGCACGCTCTTCAGTCGCCGCTCCGCCCGCTGCGCGCGCTCGTAGAGCCGAGCCCGCGCCAGCGCCTCGGTGCAATGATGCGCGATCGTGGCCATGAACGCCCGCTCGCCCGGTCCGTAGCGATGATCTCCTTCGACGCTGAATACGAGCACGCCGAGCGGTTCGCCGTCCCGCCGCAGCGGCAGCGCGGCATACGAGCGCCAACCGTGGGACCGGTAGTGCGCAGCGACCTGTTGCGACGACGCCGCGATGTCGTCTGCGGTCTCGGCGAACGCGGCCTGCCCCGTCCGCAGCGTCCGCGGTCCCGGCAAATCCGAATCCCTTGGAATCACCGCGAACTGGCTGAGCGACTCGGACGATACGCCGTAAGTCGCCGTGAGCACGAGGTTCTCTGCGTGGTCGCAGAGCCAAAGGTTGGCGACAGGCACCCCGAGCGCTTCGGCGGCCCGGCGGGTCGCCACTTGCGCGACGTCCGCGACCGTTGCCGCCGACGACAGCGCACCCATGAACGACTGGAGCTTCTCGAGCCGGGCGCGCGCAATCCGCTCGCTCGCGAGGCCTTTGGCTCGTGCGAGCGCTTGCGCTCCGTGGCGCGCAAAGAGCATGAGATGGAGACGCTCGTCGTCGTCGAAGGCGTGCGGCGGGGTGAAGACGAGCGACATTCCGGCGATCGCGCGCCCCTCGACCACGAGGGGCAGGCAGGCCACGGCGAAATCACGCGTTTCGCCGAGTCCCTCGAGGCGTTCGGCCGACTCTGGGTAGAGACGCTTGTACTCGGCGAGTGACGAAATCCATACCGCCTCGCCGCGCACGAGGGCGGCCCCGAGCGGGTACGTTGGGGCAAGCGGCAGCCGCCGCGTGGCCTGCGCGGCCTGCGCGTCGTAGTTCACAGTGCGGACGAGCTCGGCGTGCGTCGCCCCGTCGGCGACCGACCAGAGCGCGGCGGTGCGGGCGTCAGCGATCGACGCGCCGTGGTCGACGAGCAATTGCGTGATGTCCTCGAGCGAGCGGGGTTCCGAGAGCTCCGCCGTCAATTCGAGCAAGCGCCGCTGCGCCTCGGTTGCGGCCGGCCCGCCCGCGAGGCGTCCCCGCTCGAAAGGTACTTCGTACGTCGCCAATGCGCTCACTCGACAAGTAGCGCGCACGGGCGGGAACGCACAAGGTCGGCTGGGGCGTGCGCCCGAGGCCGCTTGCTCGTCGGCGATCAGCGGGGTCGGCCTGCGCACGGGCGTGCGGCTCCGCCTCCGCCGGCCCATACTGGGCGCCCGCAAGACGCACTGGCTGCCGGAGACACCCATATGCGCGCGCTTCAGTTTCACGAGTTCGGCGACCCATCGAAGCTTTCCCTCGGCGATTGGCCCGATCCGCTAGGGGACGAGGCAACCGCCGTCGTCCGAATCGTCGCCGCTTCGGTCAACCCGAGCGACGTGAAGAACGTCGCCGGGCAGATGGAGGGGACGCTGCTGCCGCGCGTCCCGGGCCGGGACTTTTCGGGCGTCGTCGAACGGGGGCCGGCCGAGTGGGTCGGCGCGGAGGTCTGGGGCACGGGGGGCGAAATCGGTTTTTCGGCCGACGGCACGCATGCCGAGCGGATCGCCTTCCCGATCCACGCTCTCGTACGCAAGCCGCACAACCTTGGGCACAGCGCCGCAGCCGCCGTTGGCGTGAACTTCATCATCGCATGGCTCGGTGCCGTGCTTTACGCCGAGGCGCGGGCCGGAGAGACAATGGCCGTTGTCGGTGCGGGAG
Organism: Polyangiaceae bacterium; assembly: GCA_050013115.1. Classification (GTDB taxonomy): domain Bacteria; phylum Myxococcota_A; class Polyangia; order Polyangiales; family Polyangiaceae; genus Palsa-1150. The sequence goes on along the minus strand of JBEKFX010000003.1, from coordinate 33,865 downwards.
GCGGTGTCGGAGGGGCTGTGATTCAGATCGCCAAGGCGCGCGGTTGCCGCGTGATTGGTGTGGACCGCCAGCCCCCGCCGCCCGACTCGCCCGCGGGCCAACTGATCGACGCGTTTTTCTTGTCGACGGGCGACTTCGCGGCCGACGTGAAGCGCTTGACCCGTGGGCGGGGTGCCGACGTCGTGTTCGACGCCGTCGGCGGCGTTCTCTTCGAGCCGTCGGTCTCGGCGCTCGGCCACCGTGGTCGCCTCGTCGAGATCAGTGCCACGGGCAAGCGTCGCGTCGAGTTCGACGCGATCGATTTCTACCACAAGGAGGGACGCATCTTCGGTGCCGACAGCCGCAAAGTCGACACCATCGGGTCGGCCAAGATCCTGGCCAGTCTGGTGCTCGGGTTCGAAACGGGTCAATACCGCGCGCCGCATGTCGCCGGGACGTATCGCCTGGCGGACGGTGTCGCCGCCTACCGCGCCGTAGCGAGCGGCACGCCCGGGCGGGTCGTCCTCGAAGTCTGAAAGGCGACTGTCGGGCTCACTGTCAGCGCTCGAGTTGCCCGCCGAGAACACCCGATTCTCGCCCGAACCGTCTAGCCCGAGCCCGAGCACAGGCGGCACGAAACGAACACCCGATTCTCGCCCGAACCGTCTAGCCCGAGCCGAGCACAGGCGGCACGAAACGAACACCGATTCCCTGCGCGCACACGTCGCGGCGTCGCCGGCACAGTTCGAAGTGTGAATAGAGACGGATCGCTCGAGCGTCTGTCTCTCGGAGTGGGCTGCGCCTGCACGAAAGAGAACGAGCCGATGAATTTCGCGCCCCGTTCGCGTGCGCGTGCGGCGGAGGTGCGAGTCGAAGGCCGGCGGGCGCCACACGTTCTTTCGAGCAAAGGCCGTTGCGCCCGTGCGCACTTCGTGCGCTCCAAAGACCCCTGGTCGCCCTCTTTCGCAGCCATTCGAATGGCCCGAAACGTGCTCCCCTCCGCGCATCGAGACGGGGCCTGATGACGCAGTCCCAGGTCGCCGTCCGATTGCTGCGCTTGACACGAAAATTCCAAGGAGGCCACATCATGGCAAATATCACTGTTCGTAAAGACGATGGCAATCGTCCCGCAGCCGTGCCGGCCATCACGAGCCCGCACTGGGAGCCCTTGCGCCTACTCCGCGAACTCGTCAACTGGGACCCATTCGGCGAGATGGCGCCCCTCGCGCGCCGGCTACCCGAGACATTCTCCCCTTCGTTTGAAGTCAAGGAAACGAAGGACGGATACCTCTTCAAGGCCGACGTCCCCGGCGTCAAAGAGTCCGACCTCGAAGTGACCATGACCGGCAATCGACTGGCCATCAGTGGCAAGCGCGAGGCCGAGCGTCACGAACAATCGGACACGTTTTACATGTACGAGCGCTCTTACGGCGACTTCACCCGCAGCTTTACGCTGCCCGAAGGTGCGAGCGCCGACAGTGTCGCCGCCGACCTGAAAGACGGCGTGCTCACCGTCAGCGTGAAAAAGAGCCCCGAACTCCAGCCGAAGAAGATTGCCGTTCAGACGGCAGCTCAGGCGGCGGTGAAGAAAAGCTAAGAGAAGAAGACCGGTGAAGGGTCCCGTGCGGACCGGTGAAGGGTTGGTCCAGACTGTTCGCCTCATCGAGCTTGCAAGGATGCGCCGAGACCGGTGAAGGGTTGGTCCAGACTGTTCGCCTCATCGAGCTGCAAGGATGCGCCGCCGCTGCGGCCACTGTCGCAGGGGCGGTTGTGTCCGCGCGCGGCCGACGAGGCCCCGTTCATCCTGTCCGCGCCGGGTCCGAGTCGCTTGAGCGTTCGTGCGACGCGGCGTCCCGTCCTCCGCGAGGCGACGAGCTCGCTTTGAGGGGATGTCCGCGTCACGCGCGACCGAACTCCTTGCGCGCTCGCGTCGATTTGCCGATGATGCTGAGGTGCCACGCGCCCAGAATGGGCACGTCGTCTGGAGAATCCCAATGAAATTCAAAGCCCCCTTGGCTTTTGCCATGTTGGTCGGTCCAGGTTTGCTCTCCCGGAGCGGCTACGCGGAAGACCGGTCGAGGCCGGCCCGGCATGCGCCGCCGCCGTTTCAGGCCCATCCGCGGGGTCCGCACCCCCGGGGGCCGACCGTGCCTCACCATCAAGTCCGCGTCCTCGCGCCGAAGTCCGTCGTTCATGGACATGGAGAATGGGCTCACTGGAACCACCCCGATTTCGCACGTCCGATCTACTATTGGGATTGGCCGCACGTTCACACGGTCACTTGCGTCGCCGAGGATTCCTACGGCGATCAATATCCGGTCAGCGAGGCGGCTGCACCGGGTTTTGCGCTGGCCAATATGACCGACGTCGAGGACGACGCGCTCGACCGCTGCTACTCCGAGTCGGGCCAAGATACGACCTGCGTTCTCGCGACCTGTACGCAGATCTGACGTTCGTTGAACCACCGGCGTTGGACGCGGGCCTCTTCGGATTCGCGGCACCTGGATCGGGCGGGGCCCGCCGCCGCGATTCGAACAATTTGCGACGACCGCTCAGGACGGCGTCGTCCCCCGCCGCTTCGCAGTCCTTCGACGGCCGTGCGGAGCGGTTCGTCTTCGGCGATCATTTGGACGTCGTCGGGCACTATCCGACGGCCAAGCACGGCGGCGAAACGATGTCCGACTCGGGCGCCGAGTTCGACGACGCCCGCCTCGAGGAGCTCTGGAATGCCGTCGGGGCGGTCATCGTTCGGAACGCCGCGTGCTGACAAGGCACATCGGCTCCGGCTGCGCCGAACGGACCTTTGCTGTGCGCCCGGCCCACGTCGGCCCGGCTCTTGGCCGACCGTTCAGGCCGACCGCAGGGCCGCCGCTTCAAAAGCGCGCGGTCCCCTTTGAAACACTCGTTCGTCCGCGGCGATGCAAAAATCTCGATCCGGCGGTCTGCCGCCCGACGCGAGCAACCGGAAAGGACGTCCCGAAGCAAATGGCCCGCTCGCTGGGCGCCGCGGCTGTTGCAGCAGCAGCACCGCCCTGCAATGCACGCAGCGCCTCACGCGGGGCTCTCGTCTTCGACCTCGACCTCGATGTGGAGATCGAGATGAAGAATCTCTTCGGCCGTCATGAGTGGCTTCACGTTGCGCGTCACGAAGTCGAGAAACGCCGCCTCGCTCACACGCCGCAAAATGGCGGAACGAACGAGGATGCTGCCGATCGTGTCATCGTCGAGCGAGATCGTCACGAACGGACTCGACATGAGGAGGCCGAGCGCGCGGCGAAAGGCCTCCGTCCCGAGCGGCGCCGATTTGCCGAGAACCAGTGCGTCGTTGACGGGCGGATACGCAAATTCGGTTACCCGAGCCCGTAGCGTGGCCTTGGCCCCTCCCATTGCGGAAAGCTACGCTCGGCCCGTTGGCGGGTCAATACGGGCTCGGCTGACTGTCGACCTCACTCGCTCTTCCGCTCCGTCGATCGCCTTCCCATTCGGCCACTCCGCCGATGGGGAATGGGAACCCATTTCAAAGGAACCGCCGCGGCATTCCCGCTGCGGGACGAACTTCACCGCGCTTTACCGACGGGAAATGGGACCTGGTTCAAAAGCCACTCCAAAGGCCACTCCATCGACGCCGTCCCATTTTCCAAATACGGACCTTCCCATCGGTCGGTTAGCCACGTCCGGACCGTGTACACGCAGTCTCACCGTGGCCGTTGGGCGGTGTCCGGAATTGACGGAAAATGAGAAGACGAGGGAATGGCCCAAATAAACAAGAGCTTGCCTAGCGTACTTGTCAGTGCGAGCGTTCCTTGACCCGCGGACGGTGCCTTAGGCCGCGCGCCGAATTGGTATGGTCCGGTTCGCTTGGTCCGGAACGGGCGTCGATCGGCGGCTTTGCACGGCTTCTGCCCGCCTGCAGACGCCGCCCACGTCGCTTTCACGGACGGCGGCAGCACGTGCGCGGCTCCGATCCGGAGCTGCTAAGGAGGCGCTCGATGCACACGTTCGAGGGTGGCTGCCACGGCGGCGCCGTGCGGTTTCGGGTCGACGTCGATGATGATCAGGAGATCATCGACTGCAACGGCTCAATCTGCACGAAAAAGGGCATCCTCCCCATTTTATCGTGCCCGAGCACCGCCTTTCCGTTCTGCGCGGCGAGAACGGGCCGACGGTTTACACGTTCCAGACCGGGACAGCGCAACACGTTTTTCTGCAAAACGTGCGGCATTCATCCGTTCTATCGACCGCCATCTCACCCGACATCGTGGGACGTCAACGCCCGCTGTCTGGACGATGTTGGCGTGCTCTCGCGGTTCGCCGTGAAGCCGTTCGACGGGCAAAACTGGGGGGCGAACGTCCGAAAGCTACGTTGAATGGCCTTGGCCGCGTCCCCGCACCCCCAAGTCGCCCATGGAAACTACCGATGCCGGAAGAAGAGATTGAAACCCAAGACCTCAAAGAGCGCCTCGATGAAGCCGCGGAACACGCCGAGGAGCACCGTCGTGCGCCGTGGCTCATGTGGCTCTCGCTTTCGACCGCCGTTCTAGCGGTCCTTGCGGCGATTGCATCGCTCGAGTCAGGCTCGCACTCGAACGATGCCATCTTACGCAAAGACGACGCCATCTTGCACCAGTCCAAAGCCGACGACGCTTGGGGGGAATATCAGGCCAAGAGCATTCAAGCGACCCTCTACACGATGCACGCCGACCTCGCCGCGACGGCCGACCTTGCCGCGAAGCTGCGAAGCGACGCGGAACGTGAAGGGCAGGAGCGGAGGGAGATCCGGCGCGCGGCCGAAGAGGAGCAGAAGGCCGTCGAGCAGTTCGACCTGGCTTCCGAGCGCAGCCTGCATCGTCACCACGAGTTTGCTAAGAGCGTGACCATCTTCCAGGTCGCCATCGCGCTTTCGGCCATTGCCGCGCTGACCGGGCGCAAGGCCACCTGGTGGCTGAGTCTGGGGCTGGGCGCGGTCGGGGTCGCATTTTTCTGGAGTGGACTTCTGCCGCATTGAGGATCTCGGTCTCGTGGCGATCGCGACAGGACGTTTTCGGCCGTCACGGGCTGGCGGGATGCCGCCGGCCTCCGCACAGATCGAAAAATGGATATCCACCTCGGTGCGAAACGCGCATGACGCATGTCTTCGCTCCGGAGTTCGCGCGGCCTCGACGGCCTGAACTTCTTCCTGGCCGACGTGCAGACGGGGGTGGGCCCATTTGTCGCGGTCATTCTCGCGTCGCGGGGAATGGGCGCGCGCTCGATCGGAATGGCGTTGACCGCCGGAGGGCTTGCCGGCGTACTCGGTCAAATCCCAGTCGGCGCTTGGGTGGACGTGACGCGCCGCAAGCGCGCCCTGGTTTGCTGCGCCATCCTCGCGACGGCAGCCTCGGCCATCGTTCTTGCGCTCGGGCGGAGCCTGCCGATCGTCTTGGCCGCGCAAGCCGTCCACGGCGCCGCGACGACGGTGATGGGCCCGACCATCGTCGCGCTCTCGCTCGGAATGGCGGCGCGCGGCGAGCTCGGGCAGCGGTTGGGACGAAATCGCCGGTTCGACTCCGCCGGTAACTTGTCGTCGGCGGCGCTCATGGGGTGGGTCGGGTACGCGATGTCGCCCGTTGCGATTTTCTGGGTCACCGCGCTCTTGGCCATCCCGGCGATCGGCGCCCTGGGGCTCATCGATCCACGCGACATCGACGACGCTGCGGCCCGTGGCAGCGCTCCAAGCGGTCCACCGGCCCGCTGGGCCGATCTGGCGACCAACCGAAGGTTTCTGACTTTCATGGCGTGCGCCGTTCTCTTCCATTTTGCCAATGCCTCGATGCTGCCGCTGGTTGCGACCGTGCTCGGATCCGGCAAGGCGCGCGAGTCCTCGCTGCTCCTGTCGGCATGCATCATGACGACCCAGGTCGTCGTGATGCTCTCGGGGCCGTGGTGTGGGCGGCAAGCCGAGCGCTGGGGTCGTCGGCCGCTCCTCCTCGTCGGCTTTGCCTTGATGCCGCTTCGCGGCGTGCTGTTTTCGTTGACGACACGCCCCGTGCTGCTCGTCGCCATCCAGATACTCGACGGGCTCGCCGGGACGATCTTCATGATCGTCGCTCCGCTCGTCGTTGCCGACGTCACGCGAGGCACCGGGCGGTTCAACCTGGCGCAGGGCACCCTCGGAACGGCCACGGCTGCCGGGGCTGCCGTGAGCACGACCGCGGCCGGCTACGTGGTCGACCGCTTTGGCGATGCGGCTGGCTTTCGATCGCTCGCCGCCGTGGCGCTGCTCGGACTCGTCCTTCTTTTCGTCGCCATGCCGGAGACGAGCCCGGAGAGCGAGTCGACCCCCGACCTGCGGCGACTGAAGGACGAATCCGTCGCCGGCGCGAAGCGCCCGGCCATCCGCGAGATTGAAGATGCGCGTTAGTCCGAAGGCGGAAAACGATCGGACTGGTCGCTTGGGGATGGTCGCCCTCACGGCGACCGGCATCGCTCTGCTCGCGGCGGCCGCATTCGGGACGTACCAAGGTTCGCTCGGGACCGCACGCGCCGTCCGCGAATTGGCCCCGGTAAAAGGCCCCAGGGTCCTCCTTCCGGGCTCTTCGATCGAGACCCTGCACGAGCCGCTGATGGCGGCACGCCGCGCGGCGCTGCGCGACGGGTTCGACAAGGCCGATGCTCCGGTCGAGGCCTATGACGAACTCCGGACCATTCCGGGCCACGACGCCGAAGCGCGCGATCTCTTGGCCGAGTTTTGGCAGCGCAAGGCCATGCTGACGGACGATCCCGTTCGCCGGGTCCTCTACGCCCTTCAGTCGCGCGTCGTGCACGACGATGAGAGGAGCCTCCGTTCTGCTCAGTCGGCGATCGCGGCGTTGGGCCCGCTCGAGCAGGCGCGCCACGTCGCCGAGGGAACGATCCTGTGGGCCGACCCTCGTACCCTCGTCGTGGGCGGCGCGGGTTGGACCCGCGTCCTCAATGAAGAGGCTGGGACGTCGTTCGACCTTGCCGGGGTCGACGCGAGGTCCGCCTTGGCCGATGGGCGCCGGGTGGTCGCCTGGGACGACGACACGGCCCGGATCTGGGATCTCGACGGCGGTGGGTCGGTCCCTGTCGACTCCGTCAAGCTACTGTCCGGGGAGGATCCCTTGTCGTTGTCGGGCGACTGCGTGCTGACGAGCGAGGGTCGCGTGTGGCGCTCCCGCCACGGACTCCGCTCCGTCGACCATGGCCGCCGCCCTTGGCTTGCAGGCGCCATCAATACCGCATGCGATGGCCTCGTCCTCCTCGGCGACGGGGTCGCCGCCTATCGGCGTCGCGCTGGCGCCTGGATGGCCGAGTCGACGAGAACCGTCGGGCGGAGGGGGCCGACCGGCAAGTCCGATAAGCCTTCCGCCGGAGCGTGCGCGGAGCACGCGACGCGGTGCGTGCTCGGGGACGCGACCGGCGCCGCATCGGTCTGGGACTTTTCGTCCTCGGCGCGGCGCCTTCTCGCGGGGCTCGAGTGCCGAGCCCCGCGATTCAGTCCGAATGGGACCGGATTCATTTGCCGCGAGTCGGAGGGCCGCGTCGTCTTCTACCGTGAGCACGACGAGGGCGATTGGACTCGAAGCGACCTCGTCCTGCCCCCGCTGACCGGTCTCTTTCTCGAGGACGACGCGACCCTGTGCGGCTCGATCCGGCCGAAAGACCCGTCTGCGACGGATCACTCGGACGTGTTCTTTCTTGCTGCGCAGCCGTGCTGGGCGCCCTCTGTGGTCGAGCGCTCGTGGGGCACGATCCGTATGCTTCCGGCCGGCAACGGCGCCGTGTTCACCTTCCCGCCCCACCAACCGAGCCCGTCCGCCGGTGCAGAGTTTTTTGGTTTCGACTCGAGGGGGGAGTCTCTCGCGGAGGCATCGAATGCATTCTTCGGGGAACGCAAGGACGAAAGGCTACTCGAATATGACGCAACGAATTCGGCGGGGCAAAAGAACTACGAGCTCGGAGGGACACCTTTCGACCCGGCCTTGGCGCTGGGCGACGCAATGCACGTTTCGTCGGTCCGGATCGACGACGCGTTCTTCGTCGAGGCACCACGGCCCTCACTCGTCCTCGAAGTCGGCTATGGCGCGGTCTCGTCCTCAGAGCCGAGCGCGCCCCATCGGGCCGTCGCACGTTGGGATCTCCGAGGCAAGCACTTTTGCGGTCCAGCGCTCCCCGGCGGCATGGACGCCATCGCGCCGACGGGCGACGCGGTGGTCATCGAGGGCCGCATCTACCGCATAGGCGTTTGCACGTCCGACCACGGATTTGATCCGACCGACATCACGGGCGCGGTGGCGGTCGGGCCGGGGGCGCAGCTTTGGATGTCGCGCGACGGCGAGTCGCTGATGTTGGGCGGGGCACGGCGTGAGCCCGCGGTCATACCGCACGCCGAGAAGGAAAGCATGCCGCAAGTCGCCTTCAGCCCGAACGGCGACCGGTTTCTCGTCCGGACGACGCGAAGCCTCTGCAAGTGGATGATTCACGACGACGCGAGCTTGGACCTCGACGGTTGCCGCTGGTCGACGGCGGGGTGGGCATCGGACGCCGCTTGGGCGGCGTCCGACAAGACCGGTGAGACTGTCGTCGTCTTCGATCGGACGGCGGAGGGCGCGGCCCTCTGGGAGTTCTTCGGGAGCGACCGGACCGAAGTCCCGAGCGACGTGCATGGAGACGTGGCATGCAACGCGCTCCCCGGGCCTGGCGACGCACCCCTCGGCGTCCTACAGGATTGGGAGGACCGCCTCGGGCATCGCTTTAAAGACCAGAGGGTCCGCCGGCAGGACACGGGCCAAATGAGGTCGTCGGATATCGTTCCGGCCGACGTTTCGGCCCGTTGACGGGCGCCGCGCCGCCCCCGTCCGGAAAGGACCCGCGACGTCGGCGGATCCATACACCGCTTCGGCAAGGACCGCGCTATCGGTTGGTCCTTCGGCTAAATGGTTTTCAAGTCGCCTTGACCGCGGTGTGCTCGAGCGAAGACGCGCAAGGCAGCGAGACCGAGGAGCCCCGGGCGCGGGTGTCGGAAATAGGGGCCGGCGGAATCTCGAATGAGCGCGGTGTGTCGGGAACAGGGGCCGGCGGAATCTCGAGTTAGCGCGGTATGTCAGAAACGGGAACCGGCGGAATCTCGAGTTAGCGCGGTATGTCAGAAACGGGAACCGGCGGAATCTCGAGTTAGCGCGGTATGTCAGAAACGGGGACCGGCGGAATCTCGAAATAGTCCCACGCCGGAGTGTGGTTGCTTTCCGTGTCGGGCTGATTCCATAGATAAAGGGAGTGATAAGTCGTGATCGTCCCGCTCCCATCGACCACGATTGGCGTAATGTAAAGTTGAGGAAGCGCCCCTTGGCTTGAAACCGTGTTCGGGTCCCGTGTAGAACTGAAGACGAGCCAGTAATACGTCTTCCCGAGCACGGTCTGCGCGCTCGGCGACCATTTGGCCCAGCTGTTGGTCACGCCGGGACTCTTCGCTTGTCCGCATGCAGGCGGGTCGTTCGCTGCAAGCCGGGTTGGCGTCCCTCCGGCGAGCGGTATCATGTAGAGTTCCGCACCCCAATACGAGTAGGCGTTCTGCCCGGTCGGCATCGTGTCATAAACGAGGTACTGGTCATCGGGCGAGATCGCCGGGTAGTACTCGTCGACCATTGGTTCGGCCGCACCGGACAGCGGCTGCGCGATACCCCCGGCCCCGCCGTTGTAGCCCACGCTGTAGAGGTCCATCGGACCGCCCTGAGCGGGCCGGCCGTTGATGATCGAGCTTGTCGGAAGCGACGTGTACACGATCGTCGCCCCGTCGTGAGTCCACGCGGGCGTCGTGGCCCCTACGTTCGTTGCGCTGCCTCGCGCGACGATGCCAGTCACCTGCGCCCCCGTCGCTTCGAGGTTGATCCAATGAAGGTCACCCGTATCGCTGAGGAGCGTCATGCGTTCGCCCGTCGTCCAATGCGCGCTCGAGTAAGCCGGTACGCCCGCAAGCTGGATGAGCACGGCCCTGGCATCCGGCGTGAGAAAGCTTGGCACGCCGCCCGCGGCGCCGGCGTCTTGTCCGATGGTGGCAATGCTATCTTGGAAGTTCGACCAGTCCGCCGAGAATCCCACGTTCAAACCGTCTGGCGTGGCTGCGTGGCAGCCAATGCACACCGTGTTGGTGCTGCTGCCGGCAGGGGGTGGGTTGACCTGAACCTGCGGGCCGGTGAGCACTTGGACGACTCCTTCGTCGCCGATGGTGAACCCCTTGAGGAGCCCCGCTCCACCTTCTCCGCCGAGAATCGCCCAATAGACGACGGTGCCTGGCGCCGAAACCGGCGCGATCGCGAGCGGCCCGGTCGACCCCAGCGCTTCCTCGGTGAGAGTAGTCCCCGTCCAGCTTGCGCCCCGGATCGTCACAGTCATCGGCACGTCTTGCGAATCTTGACGGAGCGCATCCCACATTGCGGCCGGCATGGTCCACTGCGTCTGGGTCGTGTAGACGACGAGGTCGTTTGCCTGATTGCCGACATGAAGACGAAGCTCGAACAGATTTTCCGTCGTGCTCGCAGGGATCCAGACGAAGCGGGGACGCAGCCAGTTGTTCGGATAAAGCGTGTCGATCTCCGGCTCAATCAGGCAAGGGCCACCGGTTTGTGCGCCCTGGGTCGCCGGTCCAAAGAGGGCAGCCGCGTTGGCGGGCGGAGCGGTCCCCATGCCTCCATCGGCCGCACCACCGTCCGGATCCTCGAATACGGGATCGGCGGTGAAATCGGTGAAGGGACCGGACAGTGGGCCGGTGAAGGCGACGGTGCCGGATCCGCTGTCGTCCTCATACGGAGAGATGTAAGAAGAGCTCGAGCCGCCGTTGAAGGATCCGGGGTTGACGAACGCAACCGAGCTGGACGATCCCAATGAGAGCACCGATGCGGAGGAAGAGTGGCTGCTGGCTTGTCCTGCGACGAGACCGGCCTTTGCAGCGCACGCCGCGAGGGCGGCAAAGCCGACCCCAGCCATCGTCGCTCGCAGGAAGAGCGCACCGGTCGCCGCCCTTCGAATCCTAAGAACGACGGCGGACCGCCGGAGCGTCCCACCGCCTGCGGGGGTTCGAAAACGATGTTGCATGCTGCGTCACGGAATGTAGTCCATTTCCCGGAGCGTGGTGTTCGACCGTGACGCTTTCCTCGGGTGACCATGAAGTCTGATTCCGCCTGGGCCCGGCTCCGACTGGAACCGACTCCGACTGGGGCCGACTCCGACTGGAAGCGACTCCGACTGGAAGCGACTCCGACTGGAAGCGACTCCGACTGCGCCGCGTCACCGCCCAATTCTCGCTTGTGCCGACGTCCAAGTGGCTACCGCCGTCTCCCAAGGCCAGTCGGCCAGGCCCCTTCGCGTACGGACCGCACAAACGCAAAAGTGAACGCAAGTTGAACAGGGTGCGCCCCGGCGCAGCGGGTTTACATCCTTGTCACGATGCACGTGTGAGACGCGCGCTCACGTAGGCGGACTTACCGCTGCCCGTATGCTCGTGTGAGACGATCGGTATCGAGCAGCGAGCGCTCAATCTCTTCGATCCGGGCCTGAACCTTCTCGACCGCGTGTTCGTTGTGAGCCTTCGCCTTCTCGGCCTTCGACCGTTCGGCGTCGATCTTGGCTTGCGCGGCGGCCGCCGCTTCGATCTCGCGCTGCGCCGCTGCGACCGCGCTCACGGCTTGGGACAGTTGCTTCTTCAATCCGTCGAGCTCGCGCTTCGCATCGAGGATGGCCTGCTCTTGTGCCGCCGCGCGTCGGGCATCGTCCGCTGCTTGCGAAAGGGCGGTGCTTTCCGGCCGGCCCCGTTCATTTGTCGAAGCAGCATCGAACGTGGCGCGCCTCGTCGTCCACGTCGTTCCTTCCAACGCTTCGAATCCGGGAGGCTCCCGGTCGCTGACCGCGCGGCCGTTGGCGTCAGGCGCGAAGGATCCCAGCGCCGTGATGGCATGCAGCGTCGTCGCGACCCGCCGCAGCAAGGCGGCGTTGTCGCCGTGTCCGGCCTCCACCAGAATGTCGCGCGCGCAGCTGCGCATCGCGCGAATCTGAGCCTCGAAGAGGGCTCGGGCGTCCGCGGTCTGGCGTAGGGCCAGAGCGCTCGCAAGCAGAGCCTCGAACCGCTCGCGATGCGACCACCAGAGCTGATTGACCGCCCAGGCCGAGACCGACGGCTTCGCCATGGCGCCCACCCTCTTCGCACCGTGGGGGTCGCCGTCCGCTCGGAGTGCCTTCGCGAGCGCCCGACGCCGCTCCACGAACTCGGAGAGAGACGACGCGTAGAGCTCGTCGGCGGCTCGTTCGACATGATCCGCGCCTTCTGCGCCACCGTTCTTGATGGCGTGCGGATCGCCGTCTCTTGTTCGGTCGCGGGTGGTCATCGGTCCCGACCTCCTCTTTCCATGGATGCGCCGGGACAATTTGCGAACGTCGTGATGCAACGGCAATTCACGTCGCAGAGTGACGGTGGCTCAGGTTGTCTTTAAGCGTGCATCGACAACGACGCCGCAATCCGGCCGCGGTCATCGTCGACCACGAGGTTTTCGACGCCTGTCAAACCTTTACAGGCTGTAAAGTGAAGTTCCCCCCTCGTCATGCAGCTGCGGAGCTTCAGTCTATCAGGGCGTCCGACGTGGGATGGAATGAAGTTCTTGGAAGCCGAAACCCACCAGCCTCGGGCTCGGGCCGTCTTTGACGAGCTGTCCGCACGGATCCGGGTCGCTCTGCCGAACGCCCGCATCGAACACATCGGATCCTCCGCCATCGACGGCGCCCTTTCGAAACTGGACCTTGATGTCTTTGTGGGTGTCGATCCCAGCGAGTTCGAAGCCGCAATTCCGATCCTCGAGTCACTCGGCTTGCACGTGAAGGAAAGCACGCTCCGGACCGACGTCCTCTGTCCGTTCGAGTCGAAAGCATTCGGCCGCGACGTGGGTGTGCAGCTTGTCGCAAACGGTTCTCGATTCGAGTTTTTTCTGACGTTCCGCGACCGAACGAACGAGAACGCGGCGTTGCGCAATGCGTATAACGAGCGGGGTCGTCACTACCATAGCCTCGTTCGCTCCGCGGCGGGGTCGACGGAGCATGGTGAGCCGCGGCTCACTGGCCGAGCGCGGCCAGATGCACGCTTCGCGGAAACCGCGCCGCAAGGCTCGCCCGCTCGCGCTTCGCGCCCACCTCATCGCCGACCGCTCGCAGGGCCCGAACGCGCAGCGCCGTCGCTTCCTCTTCGAACGTCCCTTGAGGATTGCGCGCCTCGTAGTCATCGAGCGCTGTGAGGGCCGCCTTCGGGTCGCCCTCATCGACCAAGGCACGCACGCGCCGGATCGACTCGAGCTCGACGGCGATCGAGGCGGGGGCCGCCCGGGCTCCCTGCGCCACCGCGACGGGAGCTCTGACGGCGGCGCGATCCAAGGCGGCGGCCGAACGAGGGCTCGCGACTTTCAAGGGCGCGGGCGGCTGCGCCGAAAGCGCCGGCGGGCTCGACACCGCCACGGGCATCGGCGGATGGGACGGCGCCGCGGGCGCCGAATCGGCCCCCGAAGAGGCCGGCGCCGACACCAGAGTCCGACCCGAGGCCGCTGCGGTGGTGAGGCTCGAGAGGGCCGAAAATGGCGCGAGAGGCGTCGCGGCCGCCCCCGCGCTCGGTGCGGCGGCCGTGCTCACAGTCGCGTGCTCGTGCTCGCTCGCGCGACCCGCGAAGTAGACGGCGCTCCCCGCCGTCGTCATCGCGACGAGGCCGATCCCGATCTTGGCGGCGGCGGCGTGCCGGAGACCCGCCGAGAACTTGGCGACCACATGCCACGGGGCGCCGTGCGCCGAAGCCCCCGCCCCGATCGCGGCCCCCACCCCGAGGGCGTCGAGCACCGTGTCCTTTAGCTCGGCCGGAGGCACGTCCCGCTGGCCCGCTTCGACCAAGGCGCGCAGGCCCGCGGGCCCGACCTCGCGGAGGCGCTTCGGCTCGTTCATCACGGCCTCCCCCCGGTTTCTCGCAGAGCCACGGCGAGCTTCTCGAAGCGCTCACGCGCGCGCCGCAGGCGCGACGCCACCGTTCCAGGCGGCACTTCGAGCGCCTCGGCGATCGCCGCCATGGTCATCTCTTCGAGCTCGTAAAGCACGAAGGCGACACGAAGGGGCTCCTCCATCTCGCTCAGGATTGCGTCGAGCTGCGAGAGCTTCTCGCGCTCGAGGAGCTCCCGCTCCGGGTTCGGCTTGGTCGACGCGTGCGAGTCGACCAAGGCGTCGCTCACTTCGCGATGCCGACGCTGCGCGCGCCGCGCTTCGGAGGCCACGAGCACGGCGGTGCGTAGCAAGAAAGGAAGCTCGCGGCCAGGCTGAACGGCTTGAGCCTTGCGCGACAGGACGAGAAACACTTTCTGCGCTGCATCGTCGGCGTCCGCCGCGGGCACCCCGTTACGCCGGAGCACGCGCCAGACCGTGGCGAGGTACGCCCGCACGCACGCGCGCAGACGCTCGTCCGCGTCCGCCCGTTCAGGCCGGGTCGCGCGGCACATGCCGCGGGTTGCCCGGCCGTCCGAGTCGATCATCGAGGCGATTGGCGCCATCTCGGCCTCATGGTCTCGGTGCTCAAATGTGCAACCCCAGACTCGCCCCACCCTCAAACCACCATGGGCGGCTGTCTGCAGCGTCGCTGATCGTCCCGATCATCGGGTCGAAGTTGACCTCGAAGAACAGTCGAATGGGGGACTGCCAGCGTAGCCGCGTGCTGAGCCCACCCCAGAGCGCGAGGCCCATGGAAGGGTATATCGCCCCTCCTGATCCGCTGAAGGTCCCACCAGCGACGCGCAGGCAGCCTAGGACGCTGAAGCCTGACTCTCCTATCGGAACATCCAGCAAGCAAGCCTCAGTATCAACGATCACGAATGTGAGGCTGGACGGCCCGGTCGTCGTCGGGCCCGAGGTCGGGGGTCCGAACTCTCGGGGCGTGCTCCCGTGTGCGAAGGAGGTGCCGATGCCCCCTTCGAACATCATGGCGTGAAAGCCCCACGGGCCCTCGACGCTCGCAAACCCCATCACGCCCGGGTTCGGCGTGCCCCAGGACGGATGGTTGGTCGCAAAGCCTCGCACGCCAACGCGCCACTTCACCGCGGAAGCTTGACCGCCCGAGTCAGGCTTGCGGTCGGTGGCGGCGTCGGGAGGCTGCGCTCGAGGAGCCGCTGGGGCGGGGGCCGGAACGGCTGCGGGAGCTGGAAGCGCGGGCGCGGGCGCGGGCGCAGACGCGGGACCTGCCGGACGGGTCGACGGTGCCGGGCCGCTGGCCGACGCCTCGGCCACGGCGAGGATCACGGCCAGCGAGGCCGTCAACTCGTCGCATCGGCTGGCTTTCAGCTGGCGAACGCCCGTCTCGGTCGTCAGCGTTCCTTCGTAGCGGCCGTCCGGAATGCGGCGAATCCGCAGCGCGAAGTGAAAGGCGTGTTCGACGTCCGAAGAGCGGGCCATCTCCGCCCGAAGCAGCGTCTGGAAGGCTTCACTCGTCGGGCACTCGGGCGTTGGGGCGCTGTACTCGAAGAGGATCGGCCGCTCTCCTTGGGCCCGCGCCGAGGCCGCGAGGACCAGAAAAACGAGCCATGTGGTCAGCAGATCGAAAAGAAAGCGACGTTTCATTGGCAGCGGGGATCCGTCGGATGGACCTGCGTGTCATGGCCGGTCGCCGCCGCTTTTGATCACAGGACTAGAGAAAATAAAGCGCAGCCCGGGGGTGCGGCCTGGTCGCGATGCTCATCGACCGCAGCGAGTTCGCCGGGCGGCGGGTTGCAGGCGCTTCATTGGGTCTCAAGGGCCCGGCAGCGTCTCGGACCTGCATAGCGCGACGATCGCCGCAGCGAGCGCACGAGACTCGGGCGAGCGCTTGCGGCGGCTCGGGGCGATATACGCAGCTCCTTGGGTTCAACATGGAACCCTACGCGCCCCGTCGAGCCGCTGCAGCCCCGCCAAGGACTACGTCCGGAATGGGTCCGGACCCTAGAGACCTCCGAAGGATGGCACGATCGAAGATAGCTAGGAAGAGAAAACGCCGCTCGGCATGATCGGTTCCCATGGGCGCCCCGCCGACCGTTTACGCGATCGACTTCGGAACCTCGAACTCGCTTCTTGCCGCGGCCAACGCGGATGACGTTTTTGCTCCCATTCCGCTCGACCTCGCCGCCCCCGACCCGACCATTCTTCGGAGCATTCTATACTTCCCCGACGCCGGTCGCGTTCACGTCGGCGAAGAGGCGCTTGCCCGCTACGTGGAAAATGGGCTTGAGGGACGCCTCTTGCGATCGCTCAAGCGCCACCTTGCGTCGCGCGGCTTCCGCGGGACGCACATCGGCGGGCGGCTCGCAGCGATCGAGGATCTCGTCGCCGTGCTCCTTCGTGAGATGCGTCATCGAGCCAACCTGCACTTCGGGGTCGATGTGCGGCGTACGGTCCTCGGCAGGCCGGCGCGATTCTCCGACAACGACCTCGACGACGATTTCGCGGAGCAACGCCTGAGCAGCGCCGCCAAGCGCGCAGGGTTCGAGGAGATTCACTTTCTTCCCGAGCCAGTCGCCGCCGCGCGCGACTTTCGCCTTGCGCTGGCGGAAGGCCAAAGCCGCCCCGAGCGAAGCGCGGAGGGTGTGGTCCTGGTGTGCGACTTCGGCGGTGGCACGAGCGATTTCACAGTGATGCGCCTTGGGGACAAGCCATTCGCGCGGGACGACGTGCTCGCGATCGGCGGGGTGCCGGTGGCTGGCGACGCGCTCGACGCGAGCATCATGCGCGGTCACGTCGCCAAGAACTTCGGCGCGGACGTGGTGTACCGCGTACCGATGGGATCGAACGTGTTGCAGATGCCGGCCCAAGTCGTAGAGCAGCTGTGCTCGCCCGCCCACCTCTCGATCCTCCGTCGTCCGGACATCGCCGAGTTTCTCCGTAACGTCCGGAGCTGGGCCCTCCTCGAGAACGATAGAAAGAAGCTAGACCAACTCGCGACCCTGGTCGATGACGCCCTCGGCTTCCAGCTCTTCGAATCGATCGAGCGCGCCAAGCGAACGCTGTCGAGCGACCACGTCGCGGACGTGGATTTTGTCTACCCCAGCATCGACGTTCACGAGCGGATCACCCGCACGGACTTTGAGATCGCCTCGCGCCGGGCGACGGACGCAATTCTCCTTTCCCTGGACGATACCGTGGCGCGGTCGGGTCTCACCCCCGGTTCGATCGACGTCGTGTGCTGCACGGGCGGCACGGCCAGGGTGCCTCGGCTCGCGGCGGCGATCGCGGCGCGGTTCGGGCTCCAAAAAATGCACGACTTTCGTACCTTCCACTCCGTGGTTCAGGGCCTCGCTCATCACGCAAGGCAAGTCGCCCGCGGCGGCGCGGTGAACAGTTAGACTTGGCGCGAAAGGAGGCGCCTGTCCCCTCCGTGTCCCGACCCAGCCGACGTGCGCGCAGCACGATGGGCCGTGCACCGTCCGTTTCCGCTCCGCACTCTCGGGGGCTCGCGTGCGCTCGCGTTCTCGCGACCAAAAGAGGGTTCCCTCGCACGAGAGGGCGGCCTTCTTGTAACTTACCCTCTGGATCCCCCTCGGCAGCAGCGGCAATGACGAACTCGCAATCGCCCGGCGGTCCTCTTCACCCGGCCCAGCGTCGTTACATGGCCGAGGATCTCGTGCGACTCCGGCGATCGCATGAGCAGCGGCGGTACGCGTCTCCGCAGCGCGCCGCGAAAATTGACGCCAATCCTCACCAGGTTGCCGCCGTCATCTTCGCGCTCGCCCGCGTTCGTGAGGGGGGCTGCATCCTCGCCGATGAGGTGGGGCTCGGAAAGACGATTGAGGCAGGACTCGTCATCGCCCAAATGCTCGCCGAAGGTGCGCGTCGTATTCTTTTGGTGGCGCCCAAGCCCCTTCTCGGCCAGTGGGGACAGGAGCTCTTTCAGCTTTTCGGCATTGAGGCGAGAGAGGGCCAGGCGCGGCCCGGCGGGTTCGATGGCGAAGGGGTGTTTCTCGTTGGACGGGAAGCTGCCGGTCATGAGAGAGGACGCGATGCGTTGCTTGCCGCCGATCCGTTCGACCTATGCGTCATCGACGAGGCCCACGAAGTCTTTGCCGGCGTCTACAAGCGCTTCGACAAGTTTGGCCAATACAGGGACGATGCCCCCCAGGCGAGAACGGCCGGGCGAGTCCGCGAAATCCTGCTGGCGCGTCGGACGCCTGTTCTGCTCCTCACAGCGACGCCGATCCAGAACAGCCTGACGGAGCTCTGGGGACTCATCCAGTATGTCGATCCCCTGGGAACGCTGCTGGGCGACCTGCCGACGTTTCGGGAGGTGTTTTGCGGCACCGACGACCGACAAATCGCGCCAGGTCAAGAGCAGGAGCTAAGGAGCCGCATCCGCGTCGTGCTGCAGAGGACCTTACGCCGTCAGGCGCAGGACTTTCTCGAAAAACCGTTCGTCGGCCGGGAGGCCCGACTGTTCGAATACGTCATGAGTCCCGCCGAGCGGGGGCTGTACGACGATGTGACGCGGTACCTTCTCGAGCCCGGGATACTCGCCTTCCAGGGAAATCACCGGCAATTGCTGCTGCTCGGGTTTCACCGTCGTATGGCGTCGTCGACACGTGCCCTGGCAGCGAGCCTCGAACGGGTAGCGGCCCGCCTTCGCCGGATGATCGCCGGCGACGAGGCCGAGAGCGCAGCCGACGAAGATCTTCGGGGCTTGGTCGCGGACCTCGAAGACGAGGACTTGGAGCCTCACGAGGAAATCGTATCGCCGGCATCCATCGATCTTGAGGTGAGCTCGCGCGCGCCGGACCCCGAAGCGCTCCGGTTCGAGCTTCGGCGCGTCGAGGACTTCATCCGCCGCGCTCAGTCACTCGAGGGCGAGGACAGCAAGTTTCGATCGCTCCTCAAGGCGCTGCACTTCGTGACCGAGCGAGCCGAGAGAGGGCAAGGCACCGCCAAGATCGTCATCTTCACCGAGTCGCTCGTCACACAGGATTACTTGCGCTCTCGCCTTGTCGAGAGCCGCCTCCTCACCGATGCAGAGATTACGATTTTTCGAGGGACGAATGACTCCAAACGCGCGCAGCAAGCGCTCGACCATTGGAGAACGGAGGTCCCAGAGGACGAAGGGATCCATCCAAGCGTCGAGATCGCGACGCGCCTTGCACTCGTTCATGAATTCAAGACGCGCTCCAAGGGGGTCTTCATCTCGACCGAGGCAGGTGCCAAAGGACTTAACCTGCAGTTCTGCGACACCATCGTGAACTACGATCTGCCGTGGAACCCGCAGCGGATCGAACAGCGCATAGGCCGCTGCCACCGCTACGGACAGCGCAGTGGCGTGACGGTCATCAACTTTCTCGCCAAGGACAACGAAGCGCAGCGGCTCACATTTGAGATCCTCAGCCAAAAGCTCGAACTCTTCGGCACTGTGCTCGACGCGTCCGACCAGGTGCTGCACCGGTCCACGACGGGGCGGGGCGAAGTGCTCGTCAGCGCGCTTGGCGCCGAATTCGAAGCGGAACTTCGTCGCATCTACGAACGCGCCCGTTCGCTCGACGACGTCACGGCCGAGCTTCGCGCTCTGCGGGACAAGGTCGCCGAGGAACGGCGGCGCTTCGAAGAGACGCACGACCGCACGTCGGGCCTCATCGAGGAGCACCTCGACGAAAATCTGCAGCGCGTCTTTCGCATGCACAAGCAGGTTTTACCCGGGGCCCTGGCCGATCTCGACGCCCATCTGCTTTCCGTGGTCCTCGGCTACCTCGACAGCCAATCTGTCCCCTACGAACGTGTGAAAGTCGGCGAGGCCGACCTCCTTCACGTCAAGCCCCACCCGAGCCTACCCAGCGAACTATCGGACGGGATCACGGCGGCCGTCGGCGCCTCGAAGGAGCACACATCACTTCATCTTCGGCACCCCCTTGTAGTCGCCGCTGTCGCTGAGGCACGTGCGTCGACTTTGCCGAGGACGGCCACAGTGGTCTTACCGAACGATGCGCCCGACGATTTGCGGCGACTTTCGGGTAAACGCGGGCGACTGCGGCTCGTCAAAGTGAGCTTTGATGGCTTCGACCCCTCCGAAATCCTTGTGCCCATCGTCGTTCTCGAGGACGGGGAAAAGCTCGATGGCAAGGCGGGTGATGTGCTGCTGCGCGCTTGCATGGGCGACTCTGTCGCCCCGGCCTTGTCGGTCGAAGAGGACGTGGTGGCGGACGCCACCGACGAGATGTTGTTTACACTTCTCTCGTCGGTCGACGTCGGAGAGCAGGAGCGATTCGAACGCGCAGACCGTCAGGCCGAACGCTTTCTCGAGGATCGGCTTCTCGTGCTCCGTAGAAGGCGGGCGACTCTCGCCGAACGCTGCGCAGAAGCGAGGCGAAAGCGAGACGCGGCGACCGGGTCGGAGTCGCGTTCCGAAGCGGAAAAATCCCTCGCGTCCGCCGAAGCTTCGCTTGACGAGGTCGAAGCCGCGATGCATCGGCTCGAACAGCACGACGACGAGACGTTTCGCGCGTTCCAAGATCACATCCTGCAGCGCCGCTATTCGCAGCCACGAGTGGAGCACCTGTTTGATCTCGATCTGGTGATCGAATGAGCGGGGGTGGGGAGGAGGACATCGTGCTGAGGCTTCTTCACACGGCAGACTGGCATCTCGGCAGGCGATTCCGCCGCTTCGGAGAAGAGCAGTCGCTGAAACTCTCTCGATCTCGCCTCGACGTGTTGGACCGAATTTTTCTCTCGGCCGAGCGCTCCGCCGTGGATGCCGTGCTTTGCGCCGGCGATCTTTTTGATGAACCGATCCCGGATCCGGAGTGGTGGGAGCAGCTCGCGGCGCGGTTGGCAAAGCGCAAGTGGACGAATCGTCCGGTGTTCCTTCTACCCGGAAACCATGATCCGCTGCTGCCGGACTCGGTTTGGACCAACGCGGCATTTCGCAAGCGTTTGCCCGACTGGGTCCACATCGTCGACCGCGAAGACTTCGAGTTCGCGCTCTCGAATCGTGCCGTCCTTTACGCGGTGCCCTGCGTATCGAGGTCTGGCGCGCGGGACCCGACCGAAGCCATCCCGAGACGCGCGCCAGGAGACGACCGGATTCGCGTCGGCATGGTCCACGGCAGCACGTTCGACGTCAACGATTGGGAAACGAACTTCCCCATCGCCGTCGACGCGGTCCTGTCGCGGGGCCTCGACTATCTCGCAATCGGCGACACACACGGATTTCGCTTCATCCCTCCGGACCGGAAGCACCCGCCCACAATCTATCCGGGCACGCCGGAGCCAACCGCATTCGATGAAAAGGATCCAGGGTCGGTCGCTTTGGTCTTTATCGACCGGCAAGGGCGGGCCCAGGTCCGGCCTGAGCGCGTTGCGCGCTGGACTTGGGAAGATGTGTGTGTGCGATCCGTGGCTGAAATGCGGGCGCTCGCCTCGCGAACCGATTTGGCGGACCGGGTCCTGCGCCTGCGCGTCGAAATGAGAGTCTCGGCCCCCGAGTACGAAGAGATGGAGCACCTCTTCGCGCAGCTCCAGGGAACGAGCGCGAGGCAGGCGATGGTTGGTATTTTGGCCCTCGATCGGCAAGGTCTCGAGCTCGAAACAGGGGACGTCGAGAGTTTTTGCGACGATCTTCCAGATGCCCTGCAGTCCACAGTGCGCCGGCTCAAGGCCGCCGCGGACGATCCGGCGCAGCGGTTCGTGGCCCAGCGCGCCCTTTACCACCTCTACCGAATGTCGCGGAAAAAGGCCTCGTGATGCGCTTCGTCCGGCTTGTCGTCGAGGCGTTTCGTGCAATCGAGTACGCGGAGGTGCATTTGGGTCCGGGCCTCAACGTGCTTTACGGCCCGAACGATCTCGGCAAGTCGACGCTGGCGGTCGCGATACGCGCGGCGCTCCTCGTTCCCCCGACATCCTCGGAGGCCAGTCATTTCGTATCCTGGTTCGCTGACGCGACCCCTCGGGTTGCACTCACCTTCGTGGACGGCAGCGATCGCTACTGGACGATCCGCAAGGGCTTTGGCGACGCATCGACCAAGGGCGCCGAGCTTCTCCAGTCGAAAGACGGATCCTCATTCACCCTCGACTGTCGGGGACGGGAAGTGGAGGAGCGCGTTCGGGCGATGCTTGGATGGGGCATTCTTGCGCCGGGTGGTAAGTCTGGGCCAAGAGGGATACCGAGCACATTCCTCTCAAACGCGCTTCTCGCCCCACAGACCGACGTCGACACGATTCTCGAGGCGAGTCTCGCCACCGACCCCGACCCGACTGGCCGGATTCGGCTATCCAAAGCTCTCGCAACGCTCGCTCAGGATCCCCTCTTCAAAAAAGTGCTCGATGCGGCGCAGCACGAAGTCGATCAGTGCTTCACGCGTACGGGCCAACGCAGCCGCGCACAAGACGCCAGTTTCACTAAGACGGCGAACTCCATTCGAGCTCTGCAAAAGGAACTCGAGGATCGGCAGCGGCAGGTGGCCGACTCCGCTGTCGTCGAGGCCCAGGTGAATGCGCTTCGCGAACGGCGCGATCGTTCGCAGATGCGCGTCGCCGAAAGCTCCGCCGCGCTTTCGTCCGCACGGGACCGACTCGCCAGGTCGCGGGCGAGGGAAGATGTCGTCGCTCGTTTGGAGGCCGCCAGGGTCGTGCTCTCGGACATCGACGCGGAAACAGAGAACATCAAGGCCATCGCTTCAGAGATCGAACAAATGGCCCACGAAGTGAAGTCTGCCGAAGACGAGGTGAGCCGAGCGGCCGCCGATGTGGAGACAGCGCGAACCGCGGTCTTAGGCGCGCAGGATCGACTCCGTGTGGCATCTGGAAAGGACGGGGAACGTCAACGCGAGCTCCTCCAGGCGCAACTTCGCGAGCAAGCGATCGCTCTCGCCGCCGCCAAACAAGCTGCCGAAAATCGCAAGGTGAATGTCGTCGCCGCGATCGAGGCGATCAACGAGGCCGAGCAAGCGAAACAGGCGTCCGCGAAGGCGCGTGCCGATCTGCGACATCTTCTCAGCCGTCTCGAAACCGCTCGACAATCGACCTTGGCGATCGCAACCGATTTCGAAATTGCGCGAGCGACGATCGCCTATGGGCGATGGCGCGCCGCGCTCTCGGAGGCCGAGGATGCGGCGAAGGCCACGCAAGCCGCAGCCGCATGCACCGCCCAAGCGAACCAGAAGATTGCGGAGGCTGCGGCTTTCGACCAGAGCGCGGAAGTCATCGAAGCTGATCTGGAGGCGCGTCGGCCGATCGTACCGAGCCAAGAGCACTTGTCTTTGCTCACGGAGCTGGACCAGCAGCTCAAGGTCGCCGAAGCCCGTCTCAGCGGCGGGGTAAGCGTCGTCTTGCGGCCGCGCAAACCCGTCATTGTGCACGCTCGCATGGACGACACGGAAGCAGTCGATCAAGTCGATCTCGCAATTGAGCGCACACTGGAAGCCGAGCGCAGTGTTCACCTATCGATTGCCGATGTTCTCGACATCGAGGTGACGGTCGGCGATGTGAATCAGCGCAAAGCCGTCGAGAGACTTCGGGCGAGAAGCAAGAAGGAGATCGCTCCGGCGCTCAAAAAAGCTGGGGTCAGGACCCTCAACGAGGTTGTGAACGCGCTCGCTGCGATCGCGCGCGAGGCGACCGCGGCCGAAGGTCTCCGGAAACAAGCGATGGATCTTCGTGGCGATGCCGCAAGGCTTTTCGATCGCGCCGCGCAGGAGACCGTTCACGCGTCGGCCTTCGCACGAACCAGCGACGAGCTCGACGCCCGTAAAGCCGCAATCGGCGACAGCGCCCCAGCCATCTTGGAGGAGCGCCTGGCGGCGCTTGGAAGGAATTGGGAGGCTCCGGCTGAGGCGTGGCACGCGAGAAAAGCCAAAGAGCATAGGACGGCCGAAGGAGAATTTGCTGCGGCCGAGCAGAGCGCAAAGTTGGCGGAGTACAAAGTCTCGGAGGCCGATCGGCGAACGACGGAAGCGGCAGCGAAGCGCGATGCGGCAGTTGCGATCGCGCAATCGTCAGATCCCGCGTCCCTGCTCATTTCGATCGAACGGGAGCTTGCATCGTTCGGTCACCGTCAAGCGGACGTAGCGGCGAAGCTCAGCGCCCTGGCAAATGCTGCGGGCAATGAAGTCGATAAGGCCCAGCGAGCGCTTCAGGCCGCCGAACAGAGGATGGTCTCCACGAAGCAGGCGCACGCCGGTGCCATCGAGACTCTCGATGCGTCGAGGGCCCGGTTGAACACCCGAACGGGGGAGATCAACCTGCGTCGGGCACTGCGGGAAACCAAAGATCGCGCTGGCGCCGCCGCCCTCTTTGAGCAGTGTGCGCGCGAGCTGGCCGGGCTGCCCTTCGAGAGCGGCGGGACAGAGGCAGACCTGGCGGCGGCGGATCGAGAACTGGCAGACGCCCGCCGGGAGCTCGATTCAGCCAAAGAGGATCTTCACAAGAGCGAGGGCGCGCTCAGCAAGGTCGGAGGCATGGCCGCGCGCGAAGACGTCGAGAGAATCGAAGAGGCTCTCACCGCGGAGCGTGCTCGGGAGCGGGAGATCGAGACGGATGCCGACGCATGGAAGCTGCTGCGCGATACGCTCCGCGAAGTCGAAAATGAGGAGGGAGCCCACCTCGGGCGAGCCCTGGCGGCACCCGTCTCGAAGAAGTTCGAGGAGTTGACGTCCGGGCGTTACGCCGATCTGCGTTTTGACGCGATGCTGAAGGCCGAAGCGGTGGGTTTGCGCGACTCGCCTTCGGCGGCTTCCGAGGTGCTATCGGCGCTCTCCGTCGGCACGCGCAATCAGCTCGCCACGCTCATCCGGCTGACGATCGCCGCGCAGTTGAAGAGCGCAATCGTGCTCGACGACCACCTCGTACACACGGACCCGGTGCGGCTTGCTTGGTTTCAGGAAGTGCTCATGAAGACCGCCGTAAACACACAAGTCGTCGTGCTCACCTGCCGGCCTGAAGATTACCTGACGAGGAATCACCTTGCTGTCGAAAGCCCCGAGCGTGACGTCGCCGGCGGTACCGTCCGCGCCATCGATGTCGCTCGCGCAGTGAAACGTTGGGCCGTGATCCCTTCGCGGCCTCCGAAGACCATGCCGGGTGAATGACGACCTGTCGTGCCCTTGGTCCCCTCAGGCGGCGTATCGCTTCCCTCAGGCGATCTGTGCGTTCAGGGTCAAGCTCGGGGTCGGAGGTTGGTGTCTCCTCCGCGTCCGCTTCGAGATAGAGGGGGCCGGCGAGCCATTCGAGACCGAAAATTCCCCGCGGATGAGGCCAAGGTCGCGGCCTTGGGAACGTCGAGCCAGTTCGAGCTGCGGGCTCCGCCGTTGCCGGCGCCTCGGGAACACAGACGCATCCGCGTCTCCGGACCCCGGGTTGGCCATGTGGATCGACGGAGCGAGCGGCGCGCTCGAGGCGGCTACTCCCATCGAGGGATCGCTCGATGAGAAGGCGGCTGTTCCGCCCGACCCGCCCGACCGGTTGGCGGGTATGCGGTCCTCTTCTCATCGGCCGTGGATGGCGACCGCCCTCGGGTGTACGGCACCGACCCCCCT
The DNA here is from genome assembly GCA_050013115.1 of Polyangiaceae bacterium. Taxonomy (GTDB): domain Bacteria; phylum Myxococcota_A; class Polyangia; order Polyangiales; family Polyangiaceae; genus Palsa-1150. Next base: position 8,354 of record JBEKFX010000003.1, on the reverse strand, counting down.
CACCACTCGAGCAGCGGGTCAGGGGGCCCGTTCGCAGCGGAGGCCACCTACGACGTGCTGTCCAATGTTCCTGCGGACGCTGGAGAGGCCGGCGGGGACTCGGGGGTGTTCATCGCGATCGGGGAACCCCAATGGCTGTCGTTCGACTCGAACGCCAACTCGTTTTAATTCCATGGTGAGCGGCCAGAATGAGTGTGGCACCGCTGAAGGGAGCCTGGCTCGCTCTTGCGGAGCGTCCGTCGATTCCGACCCCGTATTGGCAACCCGAGTGGAGAAGCTCACCAGAAGAACGCACGCGAATTTGTCTTGCCGACTTCCTGCGGGGACCTCGACGCGATTGCGAGTGATGGCCAGGATCGCCTGGGTCGAGGGCGATGAGGCGCGGAATGTGCGCCTGGCAGTCTCCGGGCCTACGGCCCGACCTTCAGGGCACCGGACAGACGTATTCATAGGCCGGACAACTGTATTGTGCATCGAATGCCTCCCAATAGCCCCCGGCGGAGCAGACCAACGGCATCCCCTCGTACACGCCCTCGCACGGATTTCCGTAGTAACACTGGAGTCCGGCGCTCGGGCAGGCATCGCCCGAAAGAGGGCGCACCGCGGGGCAATCCCCGTTTGCCGCGCGTGGAGTGCAGCCAAAGTTACTCGCCATTCCCGCGATTGCGCAGAAACAGATGCCCTCCGGGTAGTCACAGCCGTCCAACTCGCCGGGGCTGCACAGCCCCGTGCCGGCGTCGGCCTGGGGGCACTCTCCTAGGACAGCGCCGGCCTCGACCTCGGTCGCGGTCGCGTACGTAGGCGGACACGCCGGAGGGTTGGTGCACTCTGCTTGATTCGTGGAGGGCTCGATGACGAAATGATACGTGCCGTCAGGTTGCAGCGCGCAAACCGCCAGGGTCGTGCAGCGACCGAGCGCGTCGCCCCCGTATTCGCATTCGAGCGGGTCGGGGTTCCGATCGCACGTTTGGGAGTTCTCGGGCGGGGACGCGGGGCAACGTGGGTCGCGCGCCGCGGGGGGCACGGGAGGCGCCGATGCGCACCCAAGGGCACTGACCGAGTCGCCAACCGCAGGCGCTGTGGTCGATGCGTCCGTCGACCCATCTACAAAGGCGAACTCTTCGACGACGGTGTAGAAACCCTCGGTCAGCCCCAGGCCGAAATCCTGGTACGGTTCGGTGTCGATGAGCGTGAGCTTGCCCGGGCTGGCGGAATACGGCATCCAGTCGCTCCAGACATCGCCTGCGTCGGCCAGGCCCGCCAATGCGGCAAGGGGGACGGCGAACGGAACCAGCCTGCCGCAGCTATTGCCGCCGAACGTCCCGAGCTCGCCGTCGCCGGCCTCGCCGAAGACGATGTTGTACGTATCGCACGAGACGTTGAGCTTGGCGGCGGCGAGCTCGCCCGGACTGAACGCTCCGGCGACGTTGGGCGGAATGGGACCGTAGACGGCAGCCGCGACGAGCTGATAATCGCCCGGGGCGACCGCACCGCCGACGGGCACGGGCGGGATCCCCGTTCCCGTACCCACCGTGACGGCCTCGGTCGAAAGCCCCGCGATGGTCTGTACGCCCGAAGGAGGAGCGACGAAGCCCCCGTCCGTCTGCGGCGGCGAGGGAAGAGTCACGCCCGGGGGAAGCGTGCAAATAATGCGACCGGTCGTGGAACACGTGCTGGGAGGAGGCCCGGGCGACTGGATCGTCGCGGCCATCGAGACGCAGGCGGAGCCGTCCGAAACGTCGCTCGACGCCACGGCACTGGGCGCCGCGGAGCGATGCTGTGCGTCATCTGCAACCGGCGCAAAACAGCCGAGCGCGCACACCGACAAGGCACTCGGCGCCAACATAACAATGAAGACCGTGGCCACCGGTGCGCTCGAACGGTTCATTTCCGCCTCCAGGTGGGCCCGCTGGAGCGCGCCCGTCCGGGACTAGCACACGAAGTGCCGTCGCTGGCGAGTCTCCGAGAAGAAGGACGTTCCCTGAATGCGACCGAAATCGGGCGTGGAGGCGTGGCCCCATTTTCGTCCAGGCGAAAGGGCACGATCGCCGAGTCGTGGGCTGACCCGACCTGACACACCGGCCCGCGCTCCGGCGTGACCGGCAGTCACCCGGAAGCCCCCCCTGCGTCCGCAAGTGGTCGCCCTCTGCGTAGCGGCGGTGACGCCCGCGACGAGAGCCTTCCAGCAGCAGACTTTATGGCCGGAGTTTCTCGCGCTGTCCGAGCATCTCGACGCACCGTCTCGACGAGCTCTGACGAGCTGACCTCGACGAGATCGATCGCCTGTCCCATCGGGCGTGAAGACGGCGCCGCAACATCGTTCGGCAATGCGCCGTCGTGGTACTGGCCCACGTCGATCTCGCGAGACGTCTCCCTTCGAGCTCGGGCGCGAGTGGGCCGACGACATGCCACCGTCCGGTGGCACGCCCGTAGGCTTCGCCGCCGGATAGAAGCCACAGGAGCGGCGCGTCACCGAAAGTGACGCGTGGGCGCTTCATCACGAGCTACCCCATTGCGCCGCACACGATGGCGCCTTTGCTTCGTGGTGCCGGAGCCGTTCCCCGGGGGCGCGACGACCGCGCGTGACTTGTCAGCGAAGCGGGCCAAGGGACGAGACCTACCGCCCGAGGGCATCCGCGTTCACGATCGGAAGACGAGGCAAGCCGCGCGTACCCTCACGCCCGAGGGCATCCGCGTTCACGATCGGAAGACGAGGCAAGCCACGCGTACGGCCCCTCTCACTGCTGTCACCGAAGGCTTCGCCCGCTACGCCTTTCAAGACCTTGGGCCAGACGCGCACGTGGCTGCGGTTTAGGGAGCCTGCGGCATGCGTTGAGACGTGCATGAACGCGCTTGAAGTGTGCGCCACTGTCCCCGAACGATCTTCGACGAAGTGCGGGGACCCACAACGCGGTCGGCCACCGAGCGTCGCGCACTGGCCGCTCGAGCGAGGCGTCCCACGCGACGCTGCAGCGGCTTTTATGGGCCACGGGTCCACGAAGATGCTCGACCTCGTTTACGGAAAGCTCGACGCAAAGGAGCTCGGCGCCACAATCAGCCGTGCGCTAAATCCGCGAGGATCGACCCTGGATTCCGCGTGGAAAAACGCTGCCGATTCCGTGGACGCAGTAGACGCAGTGGACTCAAAAACCCGCTAAATTCGTGCGCAGGGGCGGAATCGAACCGCCGACACGGGGATTTTCAGTCCTACCGAAATCCATCGATTTGACGAAAGAAAACCAGTCTTTCGATCCCCGTGTGGAACCGTTGTGGAAAATGTCCGAGATCGATTCAGTTCGGGAGTGCCCTCACCCGGCATCGGTGAAGTTCGCATCGAGGACGGCGCCCCTCCCGACGGTCATCGACCGAAGACGCGATCGCTCGCGTGGAGTCCGGTCGATCACTTGCCGTCTGCGTCCGCCGCATCGGCATTGGAGTCTGCGGCGGCATCAGCGGCGATCGCGCTGTCAATGGCGCAGGTGGGGCCGCAGGTCCACCATCCGTCCTGACAGTCGCAGTTCGCCGCGCCACATACGTTCGTGGGCGTCGTGTAGCCGCAGTACGCGGCCGGCGTGGCGCAGGCGGCGTCGGCCGGGGGCAGATCGGCCGGGCATGGCGCCTGCCATGTTCCGTTCAGGCATTCGCAATTGGACGTGCAGCCCTCGATGCCGCCTGCGCAGAGCTGCATCTCCGAGCACGGCGCGCCGAGTTCGCAGCGGGTGACAGCATCAGAGCCTGCATCCGTGAAAGCATCGGTTTCGTCGACGACAAGGCAGCAGACGGCGCCACCCGGGTTCTCATCGGGGTTGCAGTCTTGCGGCCCGACTTTGGCGCAGTTGGGCTCCCCTCCCGCAAGAAGACACTGCCCACCGGCTGCCGCGCACGCCGCGGCGCCGCTCCCCGCACTGCTGCCGTCGCTACATCCCGAAGCGGCGACGAAAAGTTCGAGGCCGACAACGAGAACAATCGCCCGGTCGGACCCATGGCGCATCATGCGATTCAGCCCAGCAGAACGTGTGCCACGCTGATGTCGTCCGTTCGCGCGAGCAAGGACAGCGGCCACCTGTGCCGCATTGTGTTCCATCGCGATCGCCGCGCCAGCCGTTACGGGCGCTCAAGCTTTAGCTGTGAACTAAGAGCTTTCGCCCCCGGTGCTGACAATCACCCTGAGGTCGCGATACGGCCGGCTGCGAGGGGCTCCCCCACGGCGCGAGCGCCGAGAATCGCGAGTAGCATGGCTGCCAGGTCGCGAATGAAGGAGCCTCCGCAACCCCACCCCCAACCATACGTGATCGAGCTTGTCGCGCATGACCCAACATGGTCGGTCATCGCGATCCGAGAGACCGAGCGGCTTCGGGCGGCGCTCGGACCTGTTCTTCTGAAAGTCCATCACATCGGCTCAACCGCGATCCCGACCGTCCGGGCGAAGCCAATCATCGATCTCGTTCCCGTTGTGGGGAGTCTCGAGGAAGTCGACGCTCATCGAGGGGATATCGAGGCCCTAGGTTACGTATGGTGGGGCGAAATGGGGATCGCAGGTCGGCGGTACTGCATCCGCACAGACTCGGCGACGGGACGCCGCGTCGCTCAGCTCCACATTTATGCGGTTGGCGCGGAGAGGATCGTCGCGCACCTCGCGTTCCGGGATTATCTCTTGGGCCATCCAGAGGAGGCGCGCGCTTACGAAGCGCAGAAGATGCGCGCGCAGGCCCTGCACGTCGACGACGTGAATGCATACAACGCGGTGAAGGAGTCGTGGATGCGTGCGTGCATCGAGCGCGCGGTCGCGTGGCAAAGGGACCAGAAGGCGCGCGATGCGACCCACGAGGAGAGTTGATCTTTCGAAGAGAGCGCCACCGTCGCTCGATTTGTTTCCCGCGTCACCCGCCCCCGAGGACGGAGCCCACCCTTGGTGCGGAAACTAGGGCAAAGCGACCTCATGCGCTGGTCGGTGCCCATTGGAGGTGCACTCCTCGTCACCAAGTCCAACGGAACCGGACGCGCGCACGGAGCGGCGCGGCCCTCGGCTCACGGCGGCTTTGCTCCGGTGAACCAACCCACCCAGCTCGAAAAATGTCAAAAGTCAGGACCGCGTAATTCGATGACACAAATGACAAAACGAATTGTGTCATTTTCGTCAATGCGTTTTGGCCTTCTCCGAGGCCCAAATATGGGGGCTGTTTCCCCCGACTGTCCCACAGGTCGAGGCACCGGGGATCGGAGTTCTCGCGAAGGAACCTTCCGTCGGTCTTGCATGATGGCGCTCGGCAGCCACGTTGAGATCACCCTCTTGCTCCGACCCTCACAAGGACGCGCCGGTCATGGTGTGGCACACACCGGCAAATCGCCCGCTATCTGCGGACGCGAAATTCGCCTGGCACAGGTCGTGCGGCGCGAAGCAGCATGACGGTTCGGTTGCGCGGAGCGCTAACAGTGGTCGGGGCGCTGATAGCCGGGTGCCGAGGCGACGTGATTTCCGCTGAGGGCGAGCTGCGAGGGGGCGACATCAACGCCCCAGCCGCGGCCCAGAATGCTTCCGAGGATGCGTCCCGAAACGCTCCCCAGCAAGGACATCAGAACGCTGACCAGGACGGTTCCGATGCTGCGGCCGGAGACGGCGGAGCCGGGTCGGCAACCGAAGCCGCGGCCGGCATCTCGGTCCCGATCGCGGCACTCTCCGGCTCGGTGCCCGAGTGCGGGGCAGGCTACGCGCATCCGAACGTCTGCTGCGAGTCGCCGGCGGCGCTGGCCACTCAGTGCACGGAGTCCCTCGTGACGCCGTTTACCCCTTGCGACCCGACTGTCGCGCTCACGTTTCCCGATCCGCGGACATGCTGCTCCCTCGACGGCAAGGTCTCCTGCGTGGCCGCGGACGCCGGCGGCGGCGGCGGCGGGACCACAGCCTCTGGCTGTCAGTTGCCGTGCTCCGTCGGGCTTGCGCCGCCATCGACAGAGCCGAACTGCGCCCTGACCCACCAGCTGGCCGGATGCACGCTTTGCTGCACCCTCGACACGTGCACACTTTACGGCGAGTGCAGTTGTCCCGCCGAGCCTGCCGACGCCGCACCCTGTGATTGTCCGGGCCTCGCCAGCTGCAATCCTTGCGTTGCCGGATGGCAAGCTCCGGGCGGGGTTCCCGATCTCTGCTGCCGTACGACCGACGCCGGCGCGACGGAATGCTTCTCGCAAGCCGATTTCATAGGGCCGCTCGTCCCGAACCCGCCGGTGGGAGACTACACGCCAACCGGCTGCGACCTGTTCGCACGGACGTCGGCCGGGGACAGCCAGGAAGCCGACTGCGATTCGACGAGGATACCCGCATGCACGTGCACTCTCGACGGCGTGGTCGTCGAGACGCTCGGTACGTCGCCGGGTTGCGCTTCGAGCGGGCCGAACCCGTTCGCGCCGACCATGCAGATCGCCACGCAGAATGCCGAGGTGGCGGCCGTGTGGGCGGCATGCGGCTTCGGCGAGCCGCCCGAAGGAAACTGAAGCTGCGGGTCGCAGGTTCGAGTCCTGCCGGGCGTGCCAGCAACTTTGGCTCTGATCGCATCGTTCGACGGTCGCAAATCGGCGGGGCGACCGAAACCATTTGCACCCCCATTTGCACCCCCCGGACGGGGCCACCCTCGCCGCCGCCATCGACCCGCTGACGCGCGCCCTCTGACGGCCGTGGACGACCTCGTCCCCGCCCTCATCCGGGAGCGGGCGGATTTGCGACGCGAGCTCGAGATGATCCGTTCAAGCCGAGGCAACGGGGTTCCCCTCCTGCCGATCCGTCAGAAATAGGTCGGGGCGGATCCCATCGCGTTCGGAGCGCCGAACGCGGGGGCAAGTGCTTCGGGCTCGACCTCGCGACAACGCGCTGGACTTGTGCAAGGACTTCCCTCGCCGGTGCCCTCGCGCGCAAACCAAACTTGCGGGCGCGGTCTTGCCTGACAACGCGCGAGATCACTCGAGAGCTGGTGCCCGTTGGGTTCGTCGTTCCGGGCTTCGGCGCGGAGTCGCGGCAACCCGAGGGCAACCGGGAACCGTCGACCAAGCCATGCTGGTTCGTTGTGTCTTGAGGGTGGGGAGGCCGCGCCCAGCCGCATAAGGTCGGGCCGACCTCGCCGCGCCGGGCACGGTTCGACTCACTCGTGCTCATGACGATGCGGGGCAGAGCGCGAAGGCGCCGGCCTTGCTACGCTTTGAATGGTGAGCCAGCCCCTTGCGCTCGACAAAGCTGTGGAGGCCTTGAAGAAGGCCCCGACGCACGCCGTACGCGCGCGCGTTTCAGTGACCTGACGGTTGAGCTTCGCGCGGTGTCCGATTCGCCGCCGGAGGCCGAACGATCCGGCGCCGAGGCGCTTCGGGAGATCGGCTGCTGGGAGGGTGAAACGTACGATGAGCTCGTCGCGTTGCTCGCAGGCGTCCGGCAGCGCACCTCGCGGTCCGTGCCCGATCTCGACCGGTGAGGGACATCGTCGACACGAACGTCGCGATCGCGATGCTCGCGCAGCGCCGATCGGTCATCGAGCGGCTCTCGAACGTTGCACCGGAGGAACTCTCACCTTGCCCGCCTATTTGGTTCCGACACGGTGCTCGCGAAAATCGATGCGCGAAAGGTCGACGGCTACATCGCCGAGCGCGAGAACGAAGGCGCGTCGAGCCATACGGTCGCCAAAGAATTGACGGCGCTGCGAATGCTTCTGAAGCACGCGAGGCGGCGAGGGGAGTTCGACAAAGAGCTCTCTCAGGTGATGCCCGTAGGCTTCGCCGCCGGATACAAGCCGCGGGAGCGGCGCGTCACCGAAAGCGAGGCGTGGGCGCTCATTCACGAGCTACCTAATGGCGCCGCCCACTATGTAGCCTTCGTTTGCGCGACGACCGCGCGTGACTTGGCCGCGAAGCGAGCCAAGGGGCGAGACCTCACGCCCGAGGGCATCCGCGTTCACGATCGAAAGACGAAGCAAGCCACGCGTACGGTCCCTCTTACCGCCGTCACCGAAGATTTCGCCCGCTACGCCTTTCAAGGCGTTGGGCCCGACGCGCACGTGGCCGGGGATTTAGGGAGCCTGCGGCATGCGTTGAGACGTGCATGTACGCGCTTGAAGCTTGCGCCGCTATCCCCGAACGATCTTCGACGAAGCGTCGCGCACTGGCTTCTCGAGCGAGGCGTTCCACGCGACGCCGCAGCGGCTTTTATGGGCCACGGGTCCACGAAGATGCTCGACCTCGTATACGGAAAGCTCGATGCAAAGGAGCTCGGCGCCACCATCCGCCGTGCTCTAAATCCTCGAGGATCGACTGTGGATCCAGTGTGGAAAAACGCTGCCGATTCCGTGGACGCAGTAGACGCAGTGGACTCAAAA
>JBEKFX010000002.1:0-136965 GCA_050013115.1 Polyangiaceae bacterium | reverse complement strand
TAGCTATCAAACGGGACTTGCAGTCACCTACTTCGATGGTATCGGCTCGATCGAGCCCTGGACCCGCTCGACGCGGATCGGCATTCGACGCAGCCTCACGATTGAGCACGTCTTGGCGTCGGCCTCGATCCCCTTCTTTTTTCCTGCGGTGCTCATCGACGGGGCCTACCACGCCGATGGATGCGTTCGTCTGACCGCGCCCCTCAGCCCCGCCATCCACCTCGGGGCCGATCGCATCCTCGCCATCGGAGTTCGACATCGCCGAAGGTCCGATGGGGCGGCGCCGACGTCGCCGGGCTTGGAGACGGCGGCTTACCCGACGACCGCCGATACCGCCGGCTTGCTCCTCAACGCGCTCTTTTTGGAAGCCCTGGAGAGCGACGTCGAGCGCCTGGAGCGAATCAACGACACGGTCGACCTCCTTCCGCAGGCGGCCGTCGCGAAACACAAGACCCCGCTCCGGTCCATTCCCATCCTCGTGCTTCAGCCATCCATGGACCTGGGCGAGCTCGTCATGGAGACGATGGATCGTTTGCCGTACCTCATCCGGCACCTTTTTCGGGGCCTCGGTGCAGCCGGCAAGAGCGGATGGGATCTCTTGAGTTACCTTGCGTTCGACGGTGAATACACCTCGCGCCTGCTGGCGCTCGGCTATGCCGACGTGCGCGCACGGAGGGCGGAGATTACCAACTTTTTGCGCCGCCCGGACGCCGTCGAGGCTGCAGAGTCGGAGGCCGAACGCCGTTGAGCGCGGTCAGGCAGACGAAAAGACGGGCGGAGTCGGACCGTGATGTCCTGTCCGCGCGCCTTGCCGACGTTGAGCGCGGTCAGGCAGACGAAAAGACGGGCGGGGCGGCCCATCGATCGCACCCGATCGCACCCGTTCACGGGTTCGTTCTGCGCCACCATGCCGGCCACTCGCCTCTTCGCTTGATCGAAGGGGTTCGGCAGGCCTGCTCGAGGGCTTCGGCCAGTATGGTCGGCGTCCCGTAGCGCGCGCCGGGATCGACGGCGCAGGCTCGGTCGAACCATGTCTGAAACCCAGGGGGCACCCCATCGTGCGTGCTCCGGGCTTTCGGACGTGGCGCCAGGCACACCCGATAAATCGTTTCGCCAGGGGCGCGACCCGCGAACGGAGAGCAGCCGGTCAGCGCCTCGTAGGCGCACACGCCGAGCGCCCACAAGTCCGACGGAGGGCCGACATCGCCACCTTGGAGCTGCTCGGGGCTCATGTACTCGAGGGTTCCGACCAGGTCATCCTGGTTGGTCAGCCGCGAGCGACCCTCTTCGGAAACTTTTGCGACTCCGAAGTCGACGAGCTTGGCCGTGTACGCGGAGCTCCCGTCGCCCGGAGGAACGGCGAGAAAGACGTTCGCCGGCGTGATGTCCCGATGGAGAACCCCTCGGACGTGCGCCGCTGTGAGGCCGCAACCGATTTGACCGACGATGCGCACGACATCATCGACCGCAAGCGGCCCGCGGCGCGCGATCGCTTGAGCGAGGGTCTCGCCGTGAAGGCGGTCCATGACGAGGTACGGCTCCCCGCGCGGCGTCACTCCGTAGTCGTGCACCCGTGCGACGTGCTCGGAGTGAATGAGCGAGGCAGCCCGAGCCTCGCGTGCGAAACGGGCACGGGCCTTTGGGTCGCGCGCGACGTCGGACCGCATGAACTTGATCGCGACCGGCATGTGGAGATCGATGTGCTCCGCTTCGAACACCTTCCCCATGCCACCCTCGCCGAGTTTTTTCGTAAGGCGATACCGATCGCCGACGACATCGCCCGGCTCGGTCGATCCGGGGGGCGTGGGGGCGCACGTGTGCCCTGCTGCGCGGCCGCGGAGGCCCGCGCGAAGCCGCATCTCAAGCTCGGAGCGCTCGAACGGCTTCACGAGGTAGTCGTCGGCGCCCAGGGCGAGCCCGGCGACGACGTCGCTCCGGCCCTGTCGCGCCGTAAGCATGAGTATGAACGTGTCGCCGTGCGGCGACCGCTGACGCACGCGACGGATCACCTCTGCGCCGTCGAGACCCGGCATCATCCAGTCGACGATGGCAGCCTTGGGGGGGTCGGGTTCGCTCATGAGACGCCAGGCCTCTGCGCCGTCGGCCGCGACAATCGGTTCGAAACCCCATGCCCGCACGCTCACCGCGAGCATTTGCCGCAGCGCCTCGTCATCATCCGCCACGAGGACTCGCTGACTCACCCTGATCGCATGGAACGGCTCAACGGACGGATCTCTTGAGCCAAATCGTGCATCGGGCACGACGCGACGAGTCTTACCCGGCTGGAGGAAGACCCCCAAACCCGCCCCCGGACAAACCTGTTTCCGCCCCGGGCGCCGGTCCCGTGAATCACGTCGCAACGTAGCGTGTCGTTCTCCCTTGGCCGGTCGTTCGTACTTTGCCGGCGCTCCGGGCCGCGGCCAGCCGGCGAGCCCAGTCTTTGGGCTCGAGACGCAGCGCCGTCATGATTTGCGCTGCGGAGAGGCCCTCTTCGTGCCGACGGAGCAAGGCCACGATCCGTTTGACGGCCCGTGCGACGTCGGGAGCCATGCGCGGTCCGTCGAGTTCGGAACGCGGAACTTTGACGACGGCCTGTGCGCGCCCGGGCGCCGGGGCCCGAGGTGACGAGCGCCGTCCGGTCGCGCGCGGTTCGGTATCCATCTCGATCCCGAACACCCCGGCCAGATCGCGATCCAAAATGGCTCGTGGGGTGCTGCCCCGCTTCGGCGCTGCAGAGGGCGATGCCGAAAGGAGCTCGACGTGATCGACATGGCGAAGCAGAAAGAGCAAATCCGGCTGCTCATCGAGGCGAGCGCCGACGCCGTAAAGGACCGCAGCGACGTGTTTGCACATCTCGGCCCAGTCCGGACATGAGCACTGCATCTCGATTTGCGATGGTTCTGGGAAAAGCCCTCGATCGCGGTCCGTGACGACGCGCATCACGCCATCGGACAATTTTCCTTGCAAAAGCTCCACGAGCGAGTCGATTTGGCCGGAGCAACCGTTCACGATGCGTTTCCAACAGACCCGATCGATCGGTCTGATGCGGACGACGACCTCGTAGAGGGCCGAGCCTTGCACGAGCGCATCGATGCGTCCGGGACCCACGGCCAAGTGCAGCACCGAACCGCTGCGAACATAGCTGCGCCCGCGCGGCAAGCGATTCGAATAGTCGCTGTAACCCTCGAGATGTTCGCACCACGCCTTGCCCCAGAAGGACCTTGCGATGGTGCGACCCGCAACGACGACGGGTTGGACGGAAAGGCCACTTTTTCTCTGCTTTGCCGTTTCGCGTGCCGCCGCCCTCCGCCGCGCGTCGACGGTCATGCGGGGTCGAAATTCGTACCAGGCCAATGTCAGACTCCTCGCTCTGGTCTTCCTTGCGTCCGGTGTCCGCAAGAACCGACTTCGCCGGCGCTGCATGTCGCGTTCGGCGCCCTGTCAACCTTCCTCGCTCAACGCGCTGGTCAGGTCAAGATGAACCAAACGCATGAGCTCATCGTTCGAGAGCTCGGTCAGACGCGCTTCCGCGCCCGCCTCCACGACGGCCGCCGAAAGTGCTTGCTTGGACGCAATCAATGCATCGATGCGCTCCTCGACGGTGCCGCGGCAGACGAACTTGTGGACGAGCACGCTCCGTTTTTGCCCGATGCGGAAGGCCCGATCGGTCGCCTGGTTCTCGACCGCCGGATTCCACCAGCGGTCGAAGTGCACGACGTGCGAAGCCGCGGTCAAGTTGAGGCCCGTACCTCCGGCCTTGAGCGAAAGGACAAAGAAAGGAGGTCCCGCCTCTTGTTGAAAGGCGTCGACGAGCGCTCGACGCCTCGCGACCGGCACCGAGCCGTCGAGAACGAGCCCTTCTGCATTGAACGTCTCGGCCAAGAAAGCCGAAAGCGGTCGGGTGATCTCTCGGAATTGGGTGAAGACGAGCACCTTTTCTTGGCGTGCGGCCACGGGCTCGCAGATCTCTCGAAGCCGATCGAGCTTGCCGCTCGCCCGCGGGCCCCAGACCCCGTCGCCGAGAAAGTGCGACGGATGATTGCAGATCTGTTTGAAACGAAGGAGCGCGGCAAGGATGGACCCCCGACGTTCGATGCCCTTCTGCTCGTCGAGCGTTCGCGCCAGGTCGTCCACGGCGCGCTGATAGAGGGTCGCCTGGACGCGCGTCAGGCTGCAGAAGGCCGTGACTTCCGTCTTGTCGGGCAAGTCCGAGATGACGCGCTTGTCGGTCTTGAGGCGGCGAAGAATGTAGGGACGTACGAGGTTTCGAAGGGGGGCATACCCGTCCTTCTCGCGCTCGCCCATGCGCTTCGTCGCTTCGCCAAACTGCTTGGAGCTCCCGAGCAGGCCGGGCGCGAGAAAATCGAAGAGGGACCACAAATCGCCGAGGCGGTTTTCGACGGGGGTGCCCGTCAGCGCGAGGCGTCTGCGGGCGCGGAGCGCTTTGATCGTGCGGGTCTGCTTGGCACCTGGATTCTTGATGGCCTGTGCTTCGTCGAGTACGACGAGGCCCCACTCGCGTTCGCTGAGCCAAGCGATGCGGCCGGCCGATCCATACGTCGTCAAGACGGCGTCCGCAGCGTCTACACGTCCGGCGTCGACGCTCGCAAGGGCGGCGACGCCCGTCGACGCCGCATGCGCGACGACCAGTCGAAGGTCCGGGGTGAACCGCTCGGCCTCGGCCACCCAGTTTGCCACGAGCGATGCCGGAACGATGAGAAGAGCGGGCAGCCGGTTCGTCGATCGACGACGCAAAAGAAGAAGCCCCAATACCTGCAGCGTCTTGCCAAGTCCCATGTCGTCGGCCAAGCAGACTCCGAGGCCAAGCTCGTGCGCCCAAAAGAGCCATTTGACGCCTGCTTGTTGGTAGGGGCGCAGCGACGCGCGCAGCGCACCCTTCTGGATGTCGATGGCCCTCAGGGCTTCGGGGGCCCGAAGGCCATCGAGAACCTCCTTCATCCACGGGCCGGGCTCGACGCGCGACCAGCCCGTGCCCTGCTCCGGCCATGCGCCCGATCCCCCGTCCAAGGCCGGCGCACCGGCGACCAGGCGCATCGCTTCGTGGAAGGACACCCCGTCGCTCTTGGCCGTCTCCTCGACTTGCTTCCAGTGTGCCAGGACCTCGCGAAGCTGGGCCCCATCGGCCTCGACCCATCGCCCCTTGACGAGGACGAGGCCGTCGGTCGCCTGCAAGATCGCGCGGCTTTCCTCGGCCGACAGAGGGCTGCCGTCGAGCGCGAGTTGGACCGAGAAATCAAGCACGGAGTCCACGCCGAGCTGCGACGGAGGGCCGCGCCCGACCGTGACGCGGACATGCGGACGGGGCGGAGCTTTCGTGCTCCACCAATCCGGCACACGCACAAGCACGCCCGACGTCTCGAGAGCCGGCACTTCCTTCAGGAATGCGTGCGCGTCGCGCGCCGTCCATCGGAGTGGCTCGTAGATACGGCCGGCTTCGACCATGTCCCGAACCAAAGCGCTCTTTTCGGCCGCCCGCTGCACGGGCAGCAAGAGCGCGAGCAGGCGGGTCCGATCGCGGGCGTTGCGATACTCGGCCAGAGCATCTCCGAGCGGACGATGCTGGGGGGACCCCTTGGCGGATAAACGCGTCGTGTAAGTCGCGAGGAACGCGAACGGGGCTTCGCGGTCGCGCTTATTTTCCGCGAGGTGGAAGCATACGCGCCCGACGGTCGCCCATGCCGCGCTCTTCGTGTGCAACCACTCGGCCACGGAGCCGCGCCAGCTCGTCAGCTGTCGGGCCAGAGCGCGGTTTGTCTCTCGCCACACGGTTTCGAGGGATTCGATTGTGATGTACTCGGCGCCGGTCATCGGCGGCGCAAAGGCGACGAGCTGCTCGAGGCGATCGACGGGCGGATCAATCACGACTCGGTCGCGAAGCGACTCCAATTCAGGGTGAGCGCACGCGCGCGCGACGAGCTCGTGGCCCACTTCGCGGAAGTATGAGAAGGGGGGCGGCAGCAGGGTCCCGACCTCCACAGCACCCAAGTGCAATACGCCCGCCCCCGGCCCGTCGTGGAAGGCGGCGCCAATTGCGGCGCTGCGATCGTCCGCCATGCTCCCTTCGTTCCCATCGGCCGAGATGACCCGGGGGAGACCGGCCGGCGAAACGACGAGGGTGAGGCCTGAAACCCTGCTCAAGGGGACCGGGCGCAGCGAAAGCCGATACCAAAGTACCTGTCGGTCGGGGTGTCGTAATCGCGATAGGTCGGTACCATGTAAGATGCGGCGTTGGAACCGAAATAGCCGCCCCGTAACGCCCGACTGGTCGCCGTCGTCAGGTTGGCGCAATCGACGCACGGATCACCGTAGCGGCTGGCCCACCAATCGAGATTCCATTGGTTCATGTTGCCAGCCAGATCGAGCTGTCCCCAGCGACTTTGGCCCTCGGTGGCCGTGCCCACCGCTGCGATGTTCGACGTATCGCTGCAACTTTGCGCGTCATTCGGATACTGGCAATTATAGATCGCGTACCCATTGCCCATTCCCGGTGCCGTACTCCCCCACGGGTATTCGCGCTGTTGGTTTCCACCCGCCGCCGCGTACTCCCATTCCGCCTCACTCGGCAAGAAACCTCCGTCCCAGATGCAAAATGCGTAGGCCTCGTACCAATTGATGCAGTTCATCGGCAGCCCTTCCTCGGTGCCCGAGGAGTCCGTCCACTCGTCATACCCGCAGGAGACGAGATTTTCGGCGGTCGGATCGACGTTGGCGTAGTCGACCAGGACCCATCCCGGCTCATAAGCACCGGCGGCTGCGCTGTTGGCAAGGCCGAGGCCCCCGTTGAGATGGGTGTGCTTTCCCGAACCTGCCGTAGGCGCGTAGCCGCCGCTCCATGCCGCGACGAATTGCCGGAATCGGCCGACCGTGACGTCGTATTTGTCCAGCCGGAAGTCGCTCACAGTCGCCGCGTCGCCCAGTCCACTCGCGGTTGATCCGTTGCTCGAATACGTGCGGTCATACGTGCCGCCCGCCACGAGGGGGCTCGTGCAGCAGCTCTCGCGAGCCGCGCCGCAGTCGGTCCGGCCGGGGCCGCTCATTCGACAGCTCGGGGCGACGGTCGCGTCGCTCGTGGCTGTCGACTGCGAAGTGATCGAGCACGCGGATGCGCAAACAACGAACACCGAACAGAGACACGTGAACGGAGCCAGCCAAAGCCGTTCGCCCGGTGGATTCGTAGCCGTCCCAATCAAGACGACTCAGCGAAGCACCGACACCAGGGGCGCGCAAGGTTCCGCCCGGCCGACGCTGCGGACGCCTCTTTATCTCATCGGCCGGGCCGGCCGAGCGCTACCCTCCGCCCGTGAAGTTCGACGGCATCGTGTTCGATCTCGACGGGACTCTGTGGGATACATGCGCAACCTGCGCGATCGGATGGAATCGCGTCGTCACCCGCCACGGAATCCGCTTTCGAAGGATTACAGAACACGACGTGCGCAGCGTCGCGGGCAAGCCTCACGAGACGTGCATCCGCGAGGTGTTCCGAAATTTGCCCGAGCCCGATTTGCGCGTGCTCGTCGATGAGACCGGCTCAGAGGACAATCGTCTCGTTTTGGAACGGGGAGGCGCGGTCTACGACGGGGTGGCCGAGGGTCTCACCCTGCTCGCCGAGCGCCATCCCCTCTACATCGTGAGCAACTGCCAGGCCGGTTATGTCGAGGCCTTCTTCGATGTCACGGGGCTCGGGCGTTTTTTCCAGGGCTTCGAGTGTGCAGGCCGTACGGGCCTGCCGAAGGCCGACAACCTGTCGAGCGTCGTCGGACGCGGCGGTCTGAACGCGCCGGTCTTCGTTGGCGATACCGACGGCGATCGGGCCGCCGCAAGGCAGTGCGACATTCCCTTCGTGCACGTGAAGTACGGCTTCGGGGCCTGTGCGGCCGCCGAGGCCTGCGTCGACGATTTCGGAGCACTCTGCACCTTGCTGCGAACGGGCGACTGACAGGCCACGGGGCACGCGGCGATGCGTGCAGCAGGTCACTGCCTCAAGTACTTGGCGAGGGGCAGATTCTGTTCTTTGATGGCCTGAGCCACCAGGCTCGCGAGCTTTTCCGCGCCCACGAGGTTCGTATGGGTCGCGTCCGAGTCCATCGCGTGAAACTTCAACGCGGCCGCCTGCGAGCCGAGCGTGTTGTACCACGCGGTCGAAAGGGCGGTGAGGTCGATGTACGCGACATTTTCCGCGGCGGCAGCCCCCTGCGCCGACGCGGCGTGAAGGCTCGTCTGCGGACCGTCGACCGTGCCATTGCCGAACTGCACGCGCGCAGGCGGCGAAACCAGGATGGGCGTGACGTTGGCCGCTTTGGCCTGGGTCACGTATTTTTCGAGATTCACTTGGACCTGGGCGTCCGTGATCGTCTTGTCATTGTGACCGAATTGAATGAGCACGTAGTCGCCGGCCTTCCAGTGTGACGTGATGGCGCCCCACTCATCGGCGTTTCCGATGAAGTCAGCGGAACTTGCCCCGCTGTTCGCGTAGTTGGCGATGGCAACGGGCGGCACGAAGAACTCGGGCAGCATTTGACCCCAGCCGCCGAAGACGCCGCCCGTTTGGTCGCAGGCGGTCGAGTCGCTCGCCATGTAGACGACAATCGGCGTCGTCGCGGTCGTCGCCAGGGCATACCCGATGGCGGATACCTGGGGGGGCGTCGCCGCCGGACCCGAGAAGAACAAATCGAGCCCCGGGTATCCACCTGGGCCGCCGGCATGGTCGGGCTGCCCCTCCATCGCACGCACGTTGACGGCAAATGCGTACGTGAGCGTCTGCCCCGCCCCGGTGGTGACCGCCGACAAGAGGCCGCGCTCGGATTCCGTGCTGGTGTAAGTCGAGCCGGCGGCGGCGCCGCCCACCTGGACGGTCACGACGTAGTTCCCGGCTTCCGCGGTGCCGTCGGCCGACGGTGTCAGCGCTTCGTTGTAGTCGGTGCCCCCGAATAGACACTCGATGCACACGTCCCCTGCGTCCTGACCGGCACATGCCGTGGCGCCGACGGTGGTCGTCGTGCACTTGGCGGCATTGGCGGCGGTGGGCATCGGATAGCCGGCCGGAATGCCGCCGTCGGTATCGTTCGGGGCGGTGATCGGCATCGAGGTCAGGTCCAGGCCGCTGTCCCCGGCGCCGCCGACGGCCTCGGTCGTGCCCGCGTCGTCGGGCCCACCGGAGGCGGGAGGCACCGCGCAGATCCCCTGCACGCACACGGTCAAGGTCGCACTCTCTTGGCAATCATTGTCGTTGGCACAGAGCTGCTCCTGGGTGGCGCTGCACGCGCCTGTCACGCAGCTTGGATTGCCCGTGGCCACGCCGCCCGAGAGGTCTTGGCAACAGGCCAAGAGCCCTGCGCATTGTCCGCCGCATGGTTCCGCACCTCCGCTGCTCGACGTCCCGCTGCTCGATGTGCCGGTGCTCGACGTCCCGCTGCTGTTGCCCGCCCCGCTGCTCGATGTGCCGGTGCTCGACGTCCCGCTGCTATTGCCCGCCCCGCCGGTGCTGGCGCCGGTGCTCGTTCCGACAGGCGGTGCGCTCGTGCTGGGCGCGGTTGCTGTTGAGCTGGGTGCGGACTGACCGACCTCGCTCACGGCCGATGTTCCACCGGACTGCCCGCTGGAACAGGCCATTGCACCAAAAAGGGGTAGGACGAGGGGCGAAAGACCTTGGCGAGTATTCATCATCATTGTCCTCAAGGGGCAGACCGCGCGGAAGCTTGCGGGGCGGGGCAGCCGCGGCCGAAGCTCGCGACGGAGTCGCGTCAGAAAGCGTGTCCTCAGCCCCCAACGAGAGCAAGAGACGACCGGCCGATGCGGGCCTTCATCGACCCCTTCGTGCGATCTTCATAGATCATGCCGCGCCCCGAACTCAGTTTCGACGTTCAGCACCATCCGACAATCGTCCGCACGGCCGTGTCATCGCCACGCGGTCTGTGTCTTTCGAACGACTGTTCGTTCTGGTTAGTCCCGCGATGATGTAAATTTGCACCGAAAGCGTCGTCGGCCCAGACAGACCGCGCGGCCGCCCCCGCATGGCATCGGGCTTTACAACGCGCCTTCGCCGGAACGGGCACGGCGGCGGCGGCGGCCAGCATGCGGATTCGATGTTCAGCAAATGCGCGGCAGGATCTCGGCGAAGGGGAGCTCGAGAATGCGTGCCCCGCCGATGGTCGTGCGAACCCAAACGACGCCGGGATGCTCGCGGCTGACGCGGCCGATTCGAGCGGCATGCCGGCCCAGCGGATGCTCGCGCATCGCGGCAAGCGCCGCGTCCGCTCCCTCCTCGGGGACGAATACGACAATCTTTCCCTCGTTGGCGACGAGCAGCGGATCGAGGCCGAGCATCTCGGCGGCCCCTCGAACGGCGTCGCGAACCGGAACGAGCGCCTCGTCGACCTCGATGCCGACGGCCTGGCGGGTTGCAATCTCGACGAGCGTCGCCGCGACACCGCCGCGCGTCGGATCACGCATCGCGTGCACGGAGCGACAGGCCGAGAGCACGGCAGAGACCAGTCCAGCGACCGGAGCGGTGTCACTCGCCAAATCGCCCCCGAATTCGAGTCCTTCGCGACAGGAAAGAATGGCGATCCCGTGATCTCCAACGGTTCCCGAGAGAAGCACGGCATCCCCTGCGCACACCTTGCGCGAAGAAAGTTCGAGACCATCCGGCAAAAGACCAATCCCGGAGGTGTTGATGAAGATCTTGTCTGCGCAGCCTCGCCCGACGACCTTGGTATCGCCGGTCGCGACAGACACCCCGGCCATGTCGGCCGCTCGCTTGATCGATCGGACGATCCGCTCGAAATCGGCGAGGGCAAAGCCCTCCTCCAAGATGAATGCGAGAGAGAGGGCGAGCGGCCGCGCCCCCGAGACGGCGAGATCGTTCACCGTCCCATTGACGGCGAGCTCGCCGATGTCGCCGCCCGGAAAGAAAATGGGCGTCACGACGTAGGAGTCGGTGGTGAAGGCCAATCGGTGGCCGCCGGGGCTGAGGATGGCCGCGTCGTCGAGGGGTTCGAGAAGCGGATTGCGAAACGCCGGCAGGATGATTTCCTCGACAAGCTTGGCGGTCAGCCTGCCGCCGCTTCCATGGCCGAGCAAGATCCGGGGCGTTTCGGTGATCGGGACCGGACAGATCGTCGCGAAAGTCGGGTCATGGCCATTCGATGACATCGTCGGTCTCCCGATTTCTAGGCGGCATCCGGGCCCCCGGGGCGCCGCCCGTATTGCCAGTAGGCTGCGCAGGCCCCCTCGGCCGAAACCATCGTCGCACCGATTGGACTTTCCGGACGGCACGGCTTGCCGAACAGGGGACAATCGCTCGGCTTCTTCAATCCGCGGAGCACGAGCCCGCTCATGCACGACGACGACTCTTCGCTCGTAATCCCCCGTACGTCGAAGACGCGCTCGGCATCGTGGGCTCCGTATTCGGCGCGGAGCCGCAGGCCGGATTGCGCAATCCGCCCGATGCCTCGCCACTTGCGGTCTGTCCGCTCGAACACGTCGTCGATGAACTGCCGCGCCCGGGCGTTTCCCTCGCGCTGCACGGCGCGGGCGTACTGGGTTTGCATTTCGGCGCCGCCAGCCTCAAGCTGTCGGACCGTCATCAAGATCCCCTCGAGGAGGTCGATCGGTTCGAAGCCGGTGACGACGATCGGCACCCGGTAGTGCGAAGAGAGCCGCTCGTACTCACGCGTTCCGACGACCGCGCAAACGTGCCCGGGCCCGAGAAAGCCTTGGACCCGGTTGTCGCGCGCCTCGAGAATGGCCGCGATCGCGGGGGGAACGAGGACGTGCGACACGAGCATCGAAAAATTGTCGACGCCCAGGCGCTGCGCCTGCCACACGGCCATCGCGTTGGCCGGGGCCGTCGTCTCGAACCCGATTCCGAAGAAGACGACGCGCTTCGATGGATTCGCACGCGCAATCGCCAGTGTGTCGATCGGCGAATACACGACCCGAACGTCGGCGCCTCGGCTGCGCAGTTGCAGCAGATCGGTGTGCGACCCGGGCACGCGGAGCATGTCCCCGAACGACGCAAAGATGACACCAGGCATCGCGGCGATGGCATGCGCCCGATCGATCGTCTCGAGCGGCGTCACACAGACGGGACACCCCGGCCCGTGCACGAGCTCGACCAG
The DNA here is from genome assembly GCA_050013115.1 of Polyangiaceae bacterium. GTDB lineage: Bacteria > Myxococcota_A > Polyangia > Polyangiales > Polyangiaceae > Palsa-1150. Next base: position 124,825 of record JBEKFX010000002.1, on the reverse strand, counting down.
GGGAGTCAGCATGCGGTCGACGCCGTAGCGCACGATGGAATGGGTCTGGCCGCCGCAAACTTCCATGAGCACCCATGGCCGCGTGGCCGTTTCGGCGATTCGTCGCGCGATGGCGGCGGCCACCGCGCTGCGTCGGTACTCGTCGACGTATTTCAAGAAGGCCGCCCCAAATCGGCCGAGACGCCTTTTGACGGACCGCCCCCTTCGAGCACGGCCGGCGCGGGATCCGCTTCGTCGCCATCGACCGATGCGGCGGCGAAGCCGACGTGGACGAGCAGGACGTCGTCGCGAGGCCCCGCATCCAGCTGGCCTTCGAACCGGGCGTCGCGCGAGATGCCCGGACAGCGCGCTGCCCCGCTGCATGCCCCGCCGGACTCTCGACCTTCGTCCGGCTCACCTCGAATGGCGTGGCCCATTTCGCCTCACCCTTTCCTTGCGCGCTCGGCGAGGCGACAGGATGCGACCGCGGCCTGGCCAAGCGCGATTCCTCCGTCGTTGGCCGGAACACGCTCGTGCACGAGGACCTCGAACCCGTCATGGGTCAAGAGATCGACGACCCGCTCGGTCAAGCGCCGGTTCTGGAAACACCCACCGGAAAGCGTCACCAATGTGAGCCTCGTCTGCTCGCGGACGCGGCGGCACGCTTCGAGCGCGGCCCGCCCGAGGGTTTCGTGGAAGCGCGCCGAGACCGCCGCGGCGGTAACGGCGGCGGCAACCTCCGCGGCGACCGCGAGCACGGTTTTTCGCAGGTCGACGACGAACGGTCCGCCATCGGGCGGGTCTACGACGTCGAAGGGGTAGGGCTCGTGCGTGCCGTCCGCCGCGACGGCCTCGAGCTCGATCGCCGCCTGCCCCTCGTAAGAAACGTTTCGCCGGACACCGGCGATGGCCGCAATCGCGTCGAACCAACGGCCGGCCCCGGTCGAGCGGGGCGTCGCGATGCGGCGCGCGATCATGCGGGCGATGGCGTCGCGGGTGGCGGGCGCGATGTCGGCAAACGCGGCAGAGGGCGCCCCCGCATCGAGGAGCGCGGCAAGCCCGAGCCTCCAAGGCTGTCGGATCGCCATTTCACCGCCCGGCAGGGCAATGGATCCCAAATGCCCCACCCGGCGAAACCCGGCCAGATCGAAGGCGAAAAACTCACCTCCCCAAAGGTCGCCGTCGGGTCCGCAGCCTGTTCCGTCGAAAGCGACGCCAATCGCGGGGCCCAGCCGGCCGTGCTCGGCCAGGCATGAGGCGACGTGGGCGTGGTGGTGTTGCACGGGGACGCATTCGAGGCCGGAGGCAAGGGCCCAGCGCGTCGAACGATACTCCGGGTGCAGGTCGTGCACCGCGAACGCGGGAGCGACGCGAAGGAGACGGCCGAGGTTTTCGACCGTCTCTTCGAAAAACGCGAGCCCTGCCGGCGAGGCGAGATCGCCGACGTGCTGGGAAAGATAGGCCTCACCGCCGCGCGTGATAGAGATTGCGTTTTTCAGATCGGCACCGGCGGCGACGACGGACGGTCCCGCGACGGGCAGGGCAATCGCAACCGGAACGAAACCGCGAGAGCGCCGCATGGTCTGTCCGCGACATGCCACGACGCGTACGACCGAATCATCCACGCGAGTGTGGATCGCGCGATTGTGGAGCAGCAGGGCATCGGCGATCCCGCAGAGCCGCAGGCGCGCGTCCTCGTCCTGGATGGCCATGGGCTCATCACTTGCGTTGCCGCTCGTCATGACTTGAAGCGGGGGACCATCACCGGCGAGCAAGACGTGCAGCGGCGTCGATGGAAGCATGACGCCGATCTCATGCAAGCCGGGGCACACACCGCGGAACCCATCGGCCTCTTCTTGTCGCATTGGCAGAAGCACGATGGGTCGTGCCGCCGACGTCAGCACCTCGCGAGCGACGTCGGACACGTGCGCCACCCGCTCGACCTCCCCGAGTTCCCGCGCCATGACGGCAAATGGCTTGTGGGGTCGATGCTTGCGCGCGCGCAGACGGGCGACGGCATCGGGATCGCGCGCGTTTGCCGCGAGAAGATAACCCCCGACGCCCTTGACGGCGAGAATGCGCCCTTGCTCGATCGCCGCCGCGGCCGCCCGAAGCGCCGCGTCCGCGCTGCGCTCGGGCCCGACCCGATCGACGAAGCGCAGCGAAGGGCCGCAGGCGGGACACCCGGTCGGTTCGGCGTGAAAGCGCCGATGACGCGGATCGTCGTACTCCGCGCGGCAAGCCGCGCAGAGCGTGAACGCGCTCATCGTCGTGCGTTCGCGATCGTAAGGCAGGTCGCGAACGAGCGAGTACCGGGGACCGCATGACGTGCAATTGATGAACGGATACCGGTGGCGTCGATCGAGGGGGTCCGCGAGCTCGCGCAGGCAGTCTGCACAAGGCGCGCAGTCGGGGGGCACCATCGCGCTCGCGCTGGCCGTCGAACCGCTCGCAGTGATTCGAAATCCCTCGCAGCCGACGGCGGGCAGATCCTCTCCCTCGACGGAGAGAATGCGCGCAAGCGGTGGCAGGGGGCCACGGAGGCGGGCCTCGAACCCCAGGATCCCCGTTGTCGTGCCTTCCACCTCGATCCAGACCCCTTCCGCGTCATTTCGCACGAGGCCGCTCAGCGCGTGCTCGATCGCGAGCCTGTGCACGAAAGGCCGGAAGCCCACCCCTTGCACGACACCGCGTACACGCAGTCCGCGACGGGTTGGATGGGGCACGAACGAGCGTTACCGCCGACGACGAGCAGGATCAACCCGCGCCGCATGAGAGGCCTCGAGACGGCCATCGCGCATCGGAAAAGGCGCTCAGGCAGAAAAGCGACCACTGAGCCGACCAAACTGCGGAATCGGCCGGCAGCGAGCAAGGACCAGGCTGCGCGCCGGCGGCACGGAGCTCGCATCGACATTGGAGACGATGACAAGCCAACCGCAGCCCCAGGACAGCCGCGACCTCTTCGACGTCGATCGCGTCCGACGCGAAGCAAAAGAATCGATGCTCAAGGGCGCCGTGACGCAGGACTATCCGCTCGACCTGGAGCGCACCCACCAGCTTCTCAACCAGGCGCTCGGAAGCGAAATCCTGTGCGTCCTACGCTATCGCCACCACCAGGTGATTGCGAAGGGAATCAACTTTCCGCAAGTCGCCGCTCAGTTCGCCGAACACGCTGAAGACGAACACCGACACATGATGGCGATTGCCGAGCGCGTGGATCAGCTGGGCGGCGACCCCGACTTCGCGCCCGCCACGGTGTCGACGCGTGCGTCGACGGAGTTCGGCGGCAGCAACGTGCTGTCGGAAATGATCAAGGAGGACCTCGTGGCCGAGCGCGTGGTCATCGAGATCTATCGGAAGATCATCCAGTGGTTCGGTCACGATGACCCGACGAGTCGTCGTCTCTTTGAAAAAATTCTCGCGGACGAAGAGGACCACGCGAACGACCTCTCCGATTTGCTCGCGGCTGTCGATCCGCGAAGCAAACCGGCACAGTAGGACCCCGATTCTGCTACGCTTGAGGATCGACGAACGAGGCCTTCGCGATGGCAGGGCTTCGCGGGGGAATGGACGTTTGCGCGCGAATCGTGGCCGTCTGCGAGCCGCCCCTCGCATCTGGCGCGGCGTGTATGATGGGAGGGCACCGGCCCCCGACCGAACCGGACGCAGATGACGCGCGCCATCGTCCTCCAACACGTCGACTTCGAAGGTCCCGCTCGACTTGCAGGCATCCTGGCTGGGGAGGGCTACGACATCGAGATACGCCCGCTTCATCGGGGCGCGGCCGTCCCGGATGGCATAAGGCGCGAGGATCTGCTCGTCGTCATGGGCGGCCCCATGGGCGTTGGCGACCGCCACCTCCCTCGTTGCTCGTTTCTCGAGGACGAAATTCGCTTGCTACGGCGCCGCGCGGACGAAGATTCGCCTGTGCTGGGCATCTGCCTGGGCGCGCAGCTTCTGGCGCACGCGGCCGGAGCGCGTGTCTACCCGATGAGCGAACGACGAGGCGGAACTCCGTCCTATGAGGTGGGCTGGTCGCCCGTCCGCTTTCACGCGCGCGACGGCAATGACGCCCAAATCATGATGTCGACGTCCGAAATGCATGTCTTGCACTGGCACGGAGACACCTTCGATCTGCCCGCCAACGCGGAGCTTCTTGCGTCGAGCGCGATTTGCCATAATCAGGCGTTCAGGCTGAAACGTCGGCTCTTCGGCCTGCAATTTCACTGCGAAGTCGACAAAGAGCATGTCGAAGCGTTCTTGCGCGAAGACGCGGATTTCGTGATTCGTGCCAACGGCGCCGATGGAGTGGCCGAGCTGCGAGCGCACACGGCTCGGACCATTGATGAGTCGCGGACCGCAGGCGATGCGCTCCTGAAAAACATCGTCCGAATCATGGCCGGTCCATGAGGGGGCCGACGTTCGCGGATCGCGAAGGTTTCGGTCTCGCGCTCGAACGCGCCAATGATCAGCGAGCGGCGCTCGCGCCGGGCGAGGCAACCGGCCGCGCGACAGTCGGAAGCTGAGCGGCCGGCTGCGCCGGCCCACGTACCGGCACGAGCTCGACGTGCATGTGCACCGGCGCGGAGAAGGGGACGCTCGACGACTGCGGCTCATACCCGGGGGCTTCGATGCGAATCACATGGATCCGGCCGTCGCGCGGACGTTCGGCTTCGTAGGGGTTGGTCGCCAGAGCCACGCCGTCGATGAAGATCTTCGTGCCGGAGGGGAGCGCATCGATCGAAACGACGATCGGCTCGGTTCCAGACGAAGGTGGGGGGGCGACCGCCGAGGGCACCGGGGGGGCCGCCGACCCGGCCGAGCTGCTCTCGCTCGGGCGTCCTGCGCCCCTCTCGTTGCTTCTGCGGCCGTTCCTGCACGCGATGAGCGTCGAAGTGACGGCTCCAGAAAGCACGAAGAGGATGACGAGAAAGGCCCACGCCCGCCGGGCGCCCGAGCCGGCCGAGACCACCCGTCGCCACTTGTGCGCTTCGCGCCCTTCGAAGTTGGCCATGGTCCGTCTACTCAAGCGCGCGACACGAGAAGGCGGCGAGTTTACTCCGCAGCGGCCCAGCGGCCCAGGCGAGCGCGATCGGGGCGCCATCGTCAGCCACGACGGCAAAAATGTTCTCCCGCGCGATCGGCGCCGTAGCCAACCCGGCGCGGTTCGTAGACCCGCGCGTCGACAGAACGCGTTCGGCGGGTTCGGATCGCTTGTCGCCTGGAGCCCGTCGCTTGTCGCCTGGAGCCGACACGGATAGGGCGTAGCCCCGGAGGTCTCTCCCATGTCGAAGCCCAACGCCGTCCCCGAGCACCTGCACACCCTCACGCCGCAGCTGACGATCGACGGCGCATCCGAAGCCATTGCGTTCTACGAGAAGGCGCTCGGTGCCCACGAGATCGCGCGCGCACCGGATCCGAGCGGAAAAAAGATCTGGCACGCCGAGCTCCGCCTTGGCAGCTCGGTCTTCTTCGTCAACGACACTTTCCCGGAGATGGGCGGCACCGCCAACCAGACACAGCTTTGGGTGTACAGCGAAGACGTCGACGGGCTTTTCAAACGCGCGGCCGACGCGGGGATGACCGTGAAGATGCCGCTCGCCGATATGTTCTGGGGCGACCGCCTGGGCACGCTCGTCGATCGCTGGGGCAACCAATGGACGCTCGCCAAGCGCCTGAAAGACCTGACACCCGCTGAAATGAAGCAAGCGCAGGACGCGTTCGTCGCGCGGATGAAGAGGTAAGAGGGCTGCGGACATCCCCTTCAGCGCGCTTTGCGGCGAGTGTCCACCGACTCTTGAAACCCCCGAGAGCGGCGCCTACGGTCGCGCTTTGCGTGGCTTCGCCGACGACAACGAGCCAAAGTGCATCCGCGTTCGCCGTGCTTGCGGTCGCCGGTTCGATCGCTCTGTCGTGCGATCGTCCGGCGCCGCGCGCCAAGTCCGTCCGGACCGAAGCTTCGACCGCTCGCTCTACGGTGATTCGCTACGTCTTCGTCATCGCCATGGAGAACAGCGACGCGAGGGCCATCTACGGCAACGTGCTCGAGGCGCCGTACATCAACGGCGCGCTCATCCCGCGGTACGCGCGATCGTTGAACTTTCTCGACGAGCTGCCCCTCGATATTCCGAGCGAGGCCCATTACATATGGCTGGAGTCCGGCACTTCGACATTTGCCGACCACACCTTCACGGATGACGACGATCCGTCGGCGACCAACAGCACCGCTGACACGACGCATTTGACGACCCAGATCCGCGATGCTGCAAATGGCGTGACCTGGCGCACCTACCAGGAAGGGCTCGACACCCTGACGGGGGCGTGCCCAATCCACACGAGCGGACTCTACGCACCGAAACACAATCCGTTCGTTTTTTTTCGAGACGTCACGGGCAGCCCGCCCGCCGCCGATAACGGCTACTGCGCTGCCCATCACCGACCGTACGCGGCGTTCGAGAAGGACCTGAGCTCGGGCGACGTCGCCAGTTACACGTTCATCACGCCCAACTTGTGCCACGACATGCACGGCGCCGAAAGCTGCTTTGAGTCGAGCCTCATCCGTTATGGCGACGACTGGCTCCGTGCCGAGCTGCCTCGAATCATCGCGTTTGCGAATGCAAATGGCGGAGTGATCTTCCTCGAATGGGACGAAGGGGCGGCCTCCGCCAAGATTCCCTTTATCGCCATCGGCCCGGGGGTGAAAGAGGGATACGGCGGCGCATTCCGCTACGATCACGGCTCGATCTTGAAGACCATCGAGGCCGTCTTCGGCCTACCGACCATCGAGCGGGTGGCGAATGTCAACGACCTCTCGGACCTATTCCGAAAGGGACAGTATCCCTGACGCACCGCGGATGCGGCGAAGACCCCTTTCGGCAGAACCGGCTTGAGGGAAGGTGCCCGCGGCTTGAGGGAAGGTGACGCCCGTCGCGCGTCATGCCGCTTGGGCAGCGAACTCGTCGCGCTCGATTACACCCGAATAAGAGCGGCCCAGAAAGAACGCAAACGCCAACCACACGATGGACAGGCCGACGTTGATGGCGATGAAGCCTTCGAGGGGAAGACGCGTCTGCGCGCCGAACCAGACGAGGCCTGCCGACATGGCATCGCCCGCCCGCACGACAAATGTGTCGATCACCTGCTTGGCCTTGTACTTCGCGTCGCGCGACGTGGGCAACCAGAGCGCCTGGCGCGTCGTATTCGAAAGTGAGTAGTCGAGACTGCTCTCGACGACTCGTGCCGCGAAGAGCACTGCGAGTACCGGCGAGGCCAGCGCCGCGCCATAGCCGAGGAGCGACGCACACGGCATGACGAGGAGCGCCGCGCGCAGACCCAAGTACTTGATGATGCGTGCGACGGCCAGAAATTGGAGCGCCACCCCGAGACCATTCACCCATTCGAAGTATCGGGCTTTGAACTGTCCGATGTACGCTCCGGCGTGGACCCCCGGCGCGTGGGCCGCCGCGTGCGCCGCGGCGAGAAGCTTGCGATCGAGCACGTAGTCACCCGTCTTCGTGACCCAGTTGAGAACGAAGATGAGGCCCGCGAAGAGAAGCAGGTAGCGATCCCGGAGGACGAGGGAAAAGCCGTTTGCGCCCTCGAGGCGCGCGGGCCGTCCTTCGCCCGCGCGCGCCCCGCGCGCCCCCTCGCGCCGGTGGACGACGTACGTCAGCCCGAGGCACGCGAGCAACGTGCCGGCCGAGACGAGCATCAGGCCGAAGGGCCCGAGAAAAAGCAGGCCATCGGCCACCCACGCGCCCACCACGGCGCCGACCGAGCTTCCGATGCCGATGATGGGAAAGAGGCGCTTGCCTTGCTCGTCGGTGTAGAGATCCGCAGCAAAGCTCCAGAACTGGGCGACGGTCGTGACGTTGAAAATCCCGACCCAGAGAAAGAAGGGGACGCCGAGCGACACCCCGCGCTCGCCGAGGGCCCAGAAGACGACGAGGTCGACGACGAAGAAGATGGTGACCCACGCGATGAGCGCCATCCGCCCGACCCGCGCCGCGAGCCACGCGTAAGCCGACGCCACACCGACGAGCAAGATCGACTGTCCGACCGCCGCATAACTCTTCACTTCGGCGCCGCCGCCGAGCAAGATGAGCGGCTCGCGCGCGACTTTGAGTAGGTAATACGCCGTCAACAACAAAAGGACGTTGGCCGTAAGGAGCAGCGCCGTTCCGGCCTCGCCGGGACGGACATCGGCCACGAGGCCCAACGAAAATTCGAGCGGGTGCGCGAGCCAGCGCGGACGAACGGCGGCGGTCACGAATGCGCATCGCTAGCACGGGGAGACGGCGCGGGCGAGTCGGTGCGTCCTCCACTATGCTCGGCGGCCGAACACCCTCAGGGAGCCGATGGACCTCGTATGCGACTTTCGACCCAAGTGCCTTCCCGCGTGGGTCGTGCCCTGGCTCGTGACCTGCGCCATGGCTCCGACGCCCGCCTTCGCGGACGATCCGAAGAGGCCGCTACCCGACTACGACGGCAGGGCGAGCCCGGCTCCGACGCCTGGTGATGTCGCGCTGTGGGTTCCGCGGGTCATCCTTTTTCCGCCGTATGTCGTCAGCGAATACCTGATCCGAAGGCCGCTCGGAGCGCTCATTTCAGTCGCCGAGCGCGACAATTGGGCCACCACGATTATCGATTTTTTTACATTCGACCCCAATCACAAATCCGGAATCGTTCCGACAGCGTTTTTTGATTTCGGCCTGCAGCCGAGCATTGGTCTGTACTTTTTCTGGGACGATGCATTCGCTCGAGGGCATGACTTGCGGGCGACGGTCTCCTACTTCGGTTCGGACTGGCTGGCGGTCGGGGGCACGGAGCGTTTCCGCGTCGGGAAGTCCTCGTGGATGGCTCTCAACGCCCGCTGGGTGCGGCGGCCCGACTATGCGTATTTCGGCGAGGGCCCGCGCACGATCCAGTCGAACGAGGCCAATTATCTCGCGAACAAGCTCGACCTCGCGGCGAGCTATGAGCTGCGCGTCGCGCCAGTCGTGATGTACCGCGCGCGCGCCGGGGTCCGAACGGCCACTTTCGACGACCGCGGCCGCGCCGGGCACCCATCGATCGACGAGGAGGTTCGCCGCGGCGTGTTTGCGACCCCGACGGCCTACGACACGGGGTACACGGATCTCTACGAACGCATGGAGCTCGCGATCGACTCGCGGGCTGCGCACGCAGCCGCGCGGACGGGAGCGCGGGCCGCAGCCCACGTAGAGTACGGGACCGACGTGCGCGCGTCGCCTGGTTCGTCCTTTATCACCTACGGCGGAGCGCTTGGCGGCTCGGTCGACGTCTGGCACGAACGCGTCCTCGCGCTGTCGGTGACCGCCGAGCTGGCTGACCCGCTGCGCGGCGGGTCCATCCCTTTTTCCGAGGAAGTGGTGTGGGGCGGCATCGAACCGCTCTCCGGGTACATCCCGGGGCGTCTGCACGGCCGAAGCGCCGCGGCCGCGACGCTGGCGTACACGTGGCCCATCTGGGTATGGCTCGAAGGAAGAATGAGCGCTTCGGTCGGCAACGTGTTCGACGCCGGCTTGCGCGACTTCGATCCGAAGCTCTTGCGGCTCTCCTCGGGCATTGGCGTGCAGTCGACCGGGAGCACCGACCATCGCCTCGAGCTCCTCGTGGGCTTCGGGACCGAGACGTTCGATCAGGGGACGAAGGTCGACTCCTTTCGTCTCGTCCTCGGAGGAACCAATGGCTTCTAGACGCAGGTCGAGGGCCGTTGTCCTCGCAGCATCGGCCCTGCCCGTCGCCGGGTTCGTCGCCGGCTGCGGCGGTGCCCCACGACCCTTTCCGCTGCGCGCGCCCATCGAGACGGACACGGACATGCGTCCGGTGTCCGTGTCGTGCCGAGCGGAGCCGACGCCGAAAGACCCGAAGCGCGTCGCCTGCGCGCCCGCAGTCTACGTTTCGCCTCTCGCTTGGGACGGGATTGACAATTCCGTGTTTCGCCCGCTTTCCGATGCGCTCGCCGTACGCGCCTCGCACGAGGCAATCAATGTCAACAGCCTCGACGAGGTGCCCGATTCGGCATGGTTCACGAACCGACTGGGACGCCACGTACCAACCGACGCCGAGCTCGCGCGCGGCGCATGCACCGACGCGCAACTGCTCTCGAACACCGAGCACGCGCCGGACGGGTCCTGGATTATCGACAAGGGCAAGGACAACGGGTCCTCACCCGGCTTTCGAGTGAAGATCCCTGGCAAGGGGAAGTACCTGCTGAAGAGCGACGCGCCCGTCGCGGAACGCCCGAGCGCGGCGAGCGCCATCGGCGCTGCGGCGTATTACGCCGTCGGCTTCAACTTCTCGTGCGAGCAGGTCGTCTACATCAAACGATCGACGCTCAAACTGACTCCGGGCCTGACGGTCACGGACAACACCGAGCGGACCCACCCGTTCGACGCGGCTGCGTTGCAAAAGGTGTTGGACGGCGCGACGCACAGAGGCGAATACCTCCGGTTCCAGGCGTCGGCCTGGCTCGACGGCCGTCTCATCGGCCCCTTTCGCTATCAAGGGACGCGCCAGGACGACCCGAACGACATCATTCCCCACGAAGACCGGCGGGATCTACGCGGCGCGCGTCTGCTCGCGGCGTGGCTCGATCACTTCGACGCGCGCGAACAAAACAGCATGGATGTGTGGATCGCCTCCCGTCCGGCGGTCGGTCCCGACTCTTCACCGGGCTACGTGAAACACTTCTATCTCGACACGAGCGACACGCTCGGCAGCGAATGGCAATGGGACGGCATTTCGCGCCGGCTCGGAAAGTCGTATTTGCTCGACTGGGGAGACATCGCCCTCGACTTCGTGACGCTCGGCATCCTCTCGCGCCCGTGGGACCGAGCTCATCGCACCCCGGGCTTCGAAAAGTTTGGATATTTTTCCGCGCGCGATTTCTCGCCGGAGGCCTGGGTCAACGAGTATCCAAACCCTGCGTTCAGCCGGATGACCGAGCGCGATGGCGCGTGGATGGCCCGCATCCTCGCGCACTTCTCACCGGAGCTCGTTCATACACTGGCCGAGGTGGGGCGCTTCTCCGATCCACGCGACACCGACTTCATCGCGACGACGCTGGAGGCTCGGCTCGAGGCCATCCTGGCGCGATACCTGACGCGCATTTCGCCGCTCACCGAGGTGGGCATCGTCGGGCCTGACCGGCTTTGTGCGACCGACCTGGCCGAGGCGCGCGGGCTCCGCCCGCCCGGCGACTTTCGCTATCGCGCACGGGTGAACCGGCAATGGCTCGACGTGACACGGCCCTCCCCGGCGCGCGTCTGCGTCGCACTCCCGCGGTCGGTAGGCGATGCCGGCGCTCCGGACAACGCGCCGCAACGAGAGGTGCGGGTGATCGTCGAGGACGGGATCGCCCCCGGCAAGCTCGTCGCTGACCTCTACGACCTCGGTCCCGAGCGGGGCTATCGCCTGGCGGGGCTTGAGCGCCCCTCTCCTTAAAGAGCTCCGTGAAAAGCTCCGTGCGAAGGACGCGACGGTCGCTCAGCGGGCGACCGAGAGGAGCAACGCGATCACGACCGCGGCGAACGAGCTGCCCAGCATGAGCAGCATGCCTCGCTTTCGAACGGCCGCGAGCTCCCGGCGATCGGCGATGGGCTCCGTGCCATGCGCGGTGCGCCGCCGACCGCTCAGCGCCGTGAGACCGCAGGTGCGAGAGAGACCTGCAGCCATTCCATAGGCGCCGACGAGAAAGATCGGCAGGAGCGACAGATTCCGCGCAGCGCTCGCGCCATGCCTGTGCATGGCGACGCTCGCGGCGAGGCCCACGAAAATCATGGCAATGCCGACGCGAAGCTGCGCGTTTTGCGCCCGGTCGTCGAGGTTGTCTGCGCGCCGTGAGGACATCATGAAGGGTAGTATGCGCCGTCCCCAGCGAGCGGCCACACGAGAGAGGCTCTGCAGGGTCGTCACCGAAGGGCGCACAGTTCGTGGTCCTGCGTTGGGCACCGGGCATTGGCCATCGATGGGCCGTCGCGACGCGGAGACATGAGGCCGCGGAGTCGCCCTTCGCGGCCCGGCCTCTTCCAACGGGGCAACGAGAGTGGCCCTCGTCGATTCAGGTGGGCGAGCCTGCGCTATGGTGGCCGTGACTCGCTGCCCCATGCGCACACTCCTGACCCGCCTGTTCGACGCCCGCGCTGGGGAGCTTTGGCCGGCGCTGCAAGCGTTCGCCGCGCTTTTTCTCCTGATAGCAGGCCACACGACGCTCGAGACGGCGCGTGACGCGATTTTTCTTCAAAGGCTCCCGCCAAGCCAGCTCAACGTCGTCTACGTCGTCCTGGCGGGTGTGACGCTCGTCGCGACCGCAGCGAGCGTCGCGCTGGCCGTTCGCTTCGGGCGCCGCAACGCCCTCATCGCGAGCCTTGTGGGCGCGGCCTACACGACCATTCTCTTTTACTTCTTGACGATGACGCCGCGGGTGGCCGTGGCCCTCTACGTCTTCAGCGGTCTCGTCGGCGCGATGCTCACGCCGCAATTCTGGATGCTGGCTGCGCAGCTCTTCACGGTGACGCAAGGCCGGCGCCTCTTTGGACCGGTCGCATCCGGTGGTGTGCTGGGCGCCGTCGCCGGAGCAACCCTTGCCGCGCTCGCCCTCCGGTCGTGGCCCGTTTTGGCGCTGCTGCCGCTGGCGGCGACGTTCTTCGTCCTCACAGCACTCTTGCTCACGGCCGTCCGCATGAATGCCGCGGAGCCTCCTTCGATCGGCGTGCCGACGCCGCCGCCGGGCGCACCGGCCAAAGGGCAGCGCGCGCTGTTTCTCGAAAACCCCTTTCTCGCCTACGTCGCGGGTCTCGTCGTGCTCTCGACCGCCGCGGTCTTGACCGTCGACTATCTGTTCAAGGCGACGGCCGCCCGTTTCATTGCGCCCAATGCCCTCGGCGGGTTCTTTGCGCGGTACTACGCCGTGATGAACGGGCTGTCGCTGATCGTCCAAGTGACCGTGGCCGGCCGGCTCATCCGGCGCATCGGCATTCTCGGGGCGGTCGCCGTGATGCCCCTCCTGCTCCTCGCCGGCGGCGCGGGCGCGGTCCTCGGTGGCGGGATCTTTTTCGTCGTCCTTGGCCTCAAGGCCGTCGACGGATCGCTGCGCTACTCGCTCAACCGCGTGGCGACCGAGCTCCTCTACCTGCCGCTCCCCGCTGACGTGCGCGAGCGCGGCAAGGGGTTCATCGACAGCGTTCTGGCTCGCTCGGCGCAAGCGGCGACCGCCGTCCTCCTTTACATGCTGGCCACGCACGCGCTCGCGACGCCGCGCGTTCTCGCGCTCTTCATCGCGGTCCTGTCCGCCGGCTGGCTCGCCATTGCCATGCGCGTCCGTGGCCCCTACCTCGACCTCTTCCGTCGCGCGCTGGCAGCGGGTCACATCGGGCCCGAAACGGACATCCCGGAGCTCGACCTGTCTTCGGCGGAAGCGCTCGTCGAGTCGATGGCGAGCCCTGATCCGGTGGTGGTCCTTGCCTCGATGCAGGTACTCGTGCAACACCGCCGGGCGAGACTGATCCCGGCGCTCATCCTTCATCACGACTCCGACGCGGTCGTCGTGCGCGCGCTGGAGATCCTCAGCGCAAGCAAGCGGACCGACTGGATCCCGCTCGCCACGAAGCTACTCACCCACTCGCCCGAGCCGGTGCGCATCGCAGCCGTGCGGGCGCTCGCACGCAACGGTCGGGCCGACGTGCTCGAAATGGCCAGGAGCGACGTGAGCTCACGCGTACAAGCCTATGCGGCCCTCTACATCGCGCTCCGCGAGCCTGGGCCCGACCTTTCAGTGCACCCGCTCATCTCCGTCATCATGAAACTCCCAGGCACGTTCGGCGAACAGTGCCGGCGCGGGCTGCTCGACGCCATCTGCGACTCCCCGGACGAGCGCGCGGCGCCGCTGCTCATCCAATTGGCGGAGCTACCCGAGACCGCGGACGACGAGCAAGCCATCCAACAAATCGCCCAGGCCATCGCAACGCTCAGAAGCCCGCGGTTCATCCCTCTCGTCCTCGCGCGACACGAAAGGCGCATCGGCCGGGACGCGATGCGCGAAGCGTTCGTTGCCATCGGCGAGCCGGCGCTCGACGCGATCGAGGACACTCTGCGCGATGAGCATGCGAACCGCCGCGCCCGCCTTCAGCTTCCGCAAACGCTGGCGCGCTTCGGGTCGCAGCGCGCGGCCGACTTCTTGGTCGACAGGCTCGAGTCCGAGGAGGACGGCGTCGTGCGTTACAAGATCCTTCGCGCTCTCGGGCGGCTCGTCGCGACGGGAGACGTCAAGACCGACCGGCGCCGCATCGAGGCGGTGGCGCTCCGGAATCTCGAGGAATACCTGCGGCTGCTCTCGTTCAGGGTGGCTCTGGCCCGCGGCGCCCCGTCCATCGACGACGCCGGGAGCCTGCTCCGGGGCCTCGTAGCAGACAAGGTCAACCAGGCGCTCGCCCGCGCCTTCCGTCTTCTCAAGATCGCGCACAAGCGCGAGGACATCCACAGGGCCCACCGCGCTGTCCTCTCGGACGACAGGCGCGAGCGCGCAAACGCGGCCGAGTTTCTCGAAGCGCTTCTCGCGCGCCGCGATCAGCAGCCGCTGCGCGAAGTCCTTCGCCTGGTCGTCGACGATTCGAGCGACATCGACCGCGTCGAACGCGCCGGCTCGCTCTTGCGCGAAGACGTTCGGACCGTGGAGCAGGCGCTTGCGCTTCTCATTGAGGACCGTGACGAGACCCTCGCCGCGCTCGCCATATGCCACGCCGTCGCACTCGGCGGCGCCGGCCTCCGCGAGACCGTGGCGCGGGCGCGTGAGCGGCGGCCATCCCTCACGGCGGTCACCCAGCATTTGTTCGAGCCGTCCCCCACGCTCGTGCTCGACGGTACGCATGGCTGAGACGGGGCCGTCGGATCGCGTGGCGCGGGAGATGTTCCTGCTGACGCTCGGGGGTGACACCCGAGACCTCGGGTGGGCCCTCAACCGCACGGTCGCATCGCTGCGAGACGTCTTCGTCGGGCCCGGCGAACCCGTCTACAGCCAGGGCGATCCGGCCGAGGAGCACTACTTTCTTGTTTCGGGCGAAGTGAAGCTTACGAGACCGGGCGCGAAAGACTGGATCATGGGGGAGCGATCCGTCATCGGGTCACTCGACATGCTCCACGAGCGCTCTCGTACGCGCACCGCCACGGCCACGGTCGCAACACACCTTTTGGCCATGCGGAGCGAAGACTGGTGGGGCCTCCTGGAGGATCGATTCGAGCTCTCGAACCGGGTCGTGCTCAACCTGTCGGCGGCCATCCACGCCCTGCGCTTGCGGCCTTCGCCGCTCGGCGGCTTCGACGAAACGGCGTCGCCCGGCGGTCCGCCGGCAGGGAAGACCGCAGGCGTAGGGCAGCGCGGTCCGCTCAACTTGATCGCCCGAACGCTCCTGCTGCGTACCGTCCCGATCTTTGCGCGGGGCAGCATCCAGACGTTGACGGCACTCTCGGAGGTCGCGTCCGAGGTGCGGGCGTCGGACGGCCAGCTCCTTTTTCCTCGCGGGGCTTTGGGGCGACAGCTCGCCGTCGTCGTCGAGGGCCAGGTGACCGCTTCGCGCGACCCCGCCGCCCCATCGCATTCGTTCGGCCCGGGTGCGCTCGTTGTCGGAACGGCGACGATAGCGCGCGGCGCCGACTACGAGGTGCACGCGAGCGGAGCGACCAGGGTCCTCGCGATCCCCACCGACGATTACTACGACGCGATGGAGGACCATTTTAGCCTTGCGCGGTCCGCGCTCGTGGCGCTCGCGGAGGAGCGCGAGAGCTTGATGGACCGTTGAGACGTCGAGAGGAAGGCCGGTCCTTCCCATGGGTGCCCGCTTTCCTTGCCATCGACTGCGACAAGATGCGACCGGCGGCTTCTTGGTCGCGGCGCCGGGCGCAGGTCCCCGGCGACCGTCGAGATGCCTTGCCGATCGATCCGTCGCGTGGCGACTCGGCGCCAGAACTCGTGTTCGCCGGGCGGCTCAGCGTCGGGAAAGAAGCAACGCAACCACGCCGGCCACTACGAGCAGCGAGACGGCGAGCGCGCCAAGCCGGACGGTGCGTGCATGGGTGCCGGCCGCAGCGGAAGCATTGCGCGGCGAGGCGGCGTGCGGCGCCGGCCACCGTGCCACCTCCTGGGCCTTGTCGTCGATCGGCGGGGCCGAGACACCCCGCTCGACCGCCGTCGCAGGGCGGGGACCTGCCAATCGAGGTCTGCTCTTCTTTTGCCGCGCTGCGGCGGTGGCGGATCGAGCCTTTCGGCGCTCCGCCTTCTCGGCGGCCTTGGCCCGTTGGCTCTCTTTCCTCGCCGCTGCGCGCGCCTTTCGCACGGCGTGCTCGTCCGTCAGACGCCCTGCGGGGGCTCGCGCAAGACCGGATGCGGGAATGGCCTTCTCGATCGCGGTCGCCTCCGGCTCCGGCCAGCCCGAGTCGACGTCGTCCGCGTCTCCCCAGCCCTCGTCCAAGTCGTCGATTTCGAGCGGCTTCGATTCCGATGCGGTCAATTGGATGCGCGATTAAAGCACGCCGACCGGCGAAGACCCACTGTCGGCAGAGCCGCCTTGCTCTTCCGCTCTTGCACCGGCCGCGCACCAAGCGCACGCCCGAGCTGGTCTGTCGGCAGAGCCGCCTTGCTCTTCCGCTCTTGCACCGGCCGCGCACCAAGCGCACGCCCGAGCTGGTCTGTCGGCAGAGCCGCCTTGCTCTTGCACCGGCGGCCCACCAAGGGCACGCCGGAGCTGGCTCTCGAGGTGGTTGGTTCGGGGCACGTGGGGTCGTGGCACGCACGGATCGCGATCCTCGAGCCAGGCCCGTGGCACAGCGCGGCGCAATTCGAAGAATGCCGGCGGAAAACGCCGCTTACATGCCGACAAAACCGCACGTTGTCGGATGAAGTGAGCGCTTTCCAGATTGGATCCTGCGCGGACCCACGAGGGCCGTCCGCAGGCGACGGAGCGTTCGGGCCGAAGGCAGGCCAAGGCCGACGTGCCCGCGCAAGGCTCTATGCGCCGGTCGACGCTCCGCCACCGCGCCGTGCTACGAACGGCCCGTGCGTGGCACCGAGCTTCGACAAGCCCGCGAAGACGACTACGCCGCCATCGCGGCCGGCCTTCAAACATGGTGGACGCAGCCGGGCGTCGATACTCAGGCCGGGGCACGAGAGAGAGCGGCCCTCGTGCCGCGACTCTGGCTCCAGCACTTCGCGAACACGAGTGTCGTTGCCGAGCGGGCGGGCGGGCTCGTCGGCTTCTTGATCGGCTTTCTTTCGCCAGACCGACCGGACGAGGGCTACATCCACTTTGTCGGGGTCGCACCCGACGCGCGGGGCGCGGGCGTCGGACGAAGCCTCTACGAGCGGTTCTTCGAGAGCTGCCGAAAGAGCGGGCGCACGCGCGTTCGGTGCATCACCTCACCCCAGAACGCAGTCTCCATCGCGTTCCACGCGGCCATGGGCTTCGAATCGAGCGCGGAACCGCGGGAGCCGGACCGGTTGTCGCGAAGGCCGACTACGATGGTCCGGGTGTTCATCGGGTCGCCTTCGTGCGAGATCTCCCGCCCCTCGAGCATCGCCCCGTGCGCGGGGCGATGCCGGGCGGCTGAAGCCCGTTTCCGACATCACGTTCCGGACGGCGCGGCCGTCCGCGGCGGTCGAGGGCAGCCGGATTGGCCGAGGAGGGTATGGGCCGACATGTCGATACGCCCGCCGCCATCACAACGAGCCCCGCACGCAACTTCGCCTGGGGCGCACCGTACTTCCTGAACGAGGCGACTCGGACAACCGAACGCAGCGGATTGCCGGAAGGCTCGACAGAAGCGCGGCGAAGGGACCTACGCGAGGCAGACGTGATCAAGAAAGTTCTGGTGGTCGACGATTCGAGCACGGTTCGTCAACAGGTGGGGGTCGCGCTGGCCAAGGGTGGTTACGAGCTCGTCGACGCCTGCGACGGCATCGATGGACTCGCGAAGTTTTCCGCGAACCCCGACTTGGCGATGGTCATTTGCGACGTGAACATGCCTCGGATGGACGGGATCGAGATGCTGTCGACGCTCGCCGAACGGTGCGCGGGCAAGATGATCCCGGTCATCATGCTGACGACCGAGGTCCAACCGCGCCTCATCGAGCGGGCCCGCAAGGCCGGTGCACAGGGCTGGCTCATCAAACCGTTCAAGACAGAAACTTTGATCGCAGCCGTGCGCAAGTTGGTGGGCGACTCAAGTTAGATTTTGACCGCGATTCGCGGATTCTACCGTGCTTCGTTGGTGTCGCCGCTGTTCGATGATGCGGCCGAGCAGTGAGCGCTCGATTGGTTTGGTCAAAACGTCGTCCATCCCGGCTGCGCGGCAGTCGTCCGCATCGCTCTTCATTGCGTTGGCGGTGAGCGCGACGATTGGCACGTGTCGGTCCAGCGGCGCTTCCCACGCGCGGATGAGGCGGGTCGCTTGAACGCCGTCCATCTCCGGCATTTGCATATCCATGAGCACGAGATCGTACTCGCCAGTGGTCGCCGCTGCGAACGCAAGCTTTCCGTTTGCCGCGTGGGTGACTCGACACCCCAGGTTCTCGAGCAGCCGGACTGCGAGCTTCGTGTTGACGGGATTGTCCTCGGCCAAGAGCACGCGAAACGGCGCCTCGGGCGTCGGCGCGAGGGGGACGGCGTTCAGCTCGGCCGCCCTCCAGGGAGGGGGACTGTCGTTGAACCAGAAAAAGGCGTCGACGAGCTTGATCGTGAAGGAAAACGTCGAGCCCACGCCCGGCTGGCTTTCGACCGAAATGCTCCCTCCCATCAGCCCCGCGAGCTCGCGACAGATGGTGAGGCCGAGTCCGGTGCCGCCGAAGTTGCGGGTGGTGCTGTCGTCTGCTTGGAGAAACGGTTCGAAGATGAGTCGCTGCTTTTCGGGGGGGATACCAAGACCGGTGTCCGACACGGCGACCAAGACGCGCGTCGGGTCGCCCGCGTCGCGCGACACGACGACCTTGATGCTCCCTCGCTCGGTAAACTTGATCGCATTGCTCACCAGGTTGACGACGAGCTGCTGAAGGCGAACGGGATCGCCGCGAACGGTCGCGGCGGCATCGTAGCCAGTGACGAGGGCCGAGAAGTCGAGCCCCTTCAGCCGCGCGCGCTGCGCCAGCGGGTCGAGCGCGATTCGAAGAACCGCGCGGAGCTCGAAGTCCACCTCTTCAATCGTCAGCTTGCCAGCTTCGATCTTGGAGATGTCCAAGATGTCGTTGATGATCCCGAGCAAGCTTTCGGCCGAGCTCTGCGCGGCTTCGAGGTACTCGCGTTGATCGGTCGTCAACGTCGTGTCGAGCGCCAGTGACGTCATGCCGATGACGCTGTTCATCGGCGTTCTGATTTCGTGGCTCATGTTCGCCAAAAAACGCGATTTGATCTTCGAGGCAGCAATGGCCCTCTCGCGTGCCTCGTTCGCGGCGACCTCGGCGTGGCGGAGATCGGTCACGTCATGAGCGACGAAATAGGTGCGGGCGGCCACCCCATCGTGACGGGCCGAGCAGCGCAGGTGCCGCAAGGTGCCGTCTTGGCCGACGATCCGGACTTCCCGCCCGACGACGTCCGCGTCTCCGCCGGCGAGCCGTTGGATGGCCTCGGCCTGAGCGGTGTCGTCGGCATGGACGAAGGCGGTCAACGTGCGGCCGACCACGTCGTGCGGCTCAAGGCCCAATGTGCTGCGCCACCCGTTGGTGGCCACGATGACGCGCCCGTCGCCGTCCAGCACGGCGGTGAGCTCCGCCGACAGCTCGAAGAGGGCACGGTAATTGTCCAATTGGTGCTCGAGCGCCCGGCGCGCCGTGATGTCGGTCGATACACTGAGCCAACGCGCGGATCCGGGCCCGTCGAGCGGGCACAAGACACGCTGATAAGCGCGTGTGGTCCCGTCTTTCGTCACGTGGGCCATCTCCGACACGTCCGGCGCCCCGGAGAGCCTGACGCGTTCGATCGCTCGCGAGAAATCGTCGTCACGGCCGACCACGAACTCGCGGCTGGGCCTGCCGATCAGGGCGCCCGGCGAAAGTCGAAAAAGATCGGCAAGCGGTTGGTTGACGAGAAGGAAGCGCTCCTCGTCGTCGAGCACGAAGATCGGTCCTGGCGTCGCATCCATGACGCGCCGGAGGAGCTGCAGCTGCGCGTGCAGCCTCGCCCCAAGAGACTTGTCATTCGTCGATGCACCCGTGACCGACCACGAACCGAGCCGTGCTCGGAGCGCCGCGGACTCGCGCGCGGCGAGGACGTCTCGTGCTGCGCGCTGGAGTCGCGCCGCCAGGGCGCGCTGACCCGACGGCCAGACGACGACGTCGGCGACCCCCGCGTCGAGTAAGGAGGCCTCGCGCTTTTCGTCGCCGGTGAGGACGACGACGACTTCCGTCTGCAGGACGTTTCCTTGCAACAAGCTGTCGAATGGGCGCTCATGGGCACCGTCGGACGGCAAGTTCGTCCCGCGAGAGGCCATCGGGTCGGAAATGAGCCACATGTCCTGCCCGCGGCCTTCTTCAGCGAGACGCAGTCCCGCCGCTCGAATGGCCTCGAGAATCGTCGAGGGCCACAGGGCTCGTTCGGACGGCACGAGCCGAAGACTCAGACGCGCGGGATCCGCGGGAGCCTGCGTGTCGACCCGGAGGTTCTGACGATCGACGACCCGGTGCATCGCACTCCCCATGCTATGCGGTACGCCGAGCCGACAAATGTACCGGGCATGGCGCAGCATCTTCGTTGCCACGCCCCCACGGGCTCGGGCCACCGTGGGGCCGTGCTGAAAGCGGCGGTGCGGATGGGGGGCCTTCCCATCGGCATCGTCCTTCCACATGGCCGCCACTGCGGTCCGACGTCGTTATCGCGAGCCGTCCTCTGGTCCGGCCCTCACCCGGCCGTGACGGGCTCTACGAGGGTGAACCTGAACCGGTATGCGACGTAGCGCACCGCAAGGCGGATCTTCGCCCGACACGGGCCCCGCGGACACATCGTCTCCATTCCCAGGCGGCTGGGGTCTGGCGAGGGTGCGGGTGGACGGTGCGATCGGGGCGACGGGCGGCTTCGACCGGACTCACCCTCGGTCGGTCGTCGCAGCCAAGGACAGGCCTTTGTCCAGCGTGTCGCGCACCTTTCTGGCGAGCGCGTCCGGCGTGAACGGCTTCTGAAGAAACGCGACGTTCGCTTGCAAGACGCCGTGCCGCACGACCGCATCGGCCGTGTATCCGCTCATGAATACCAACTTGAGACCAGGGTGTCGCGCCACGAGGGCTTCGGCCAATTGACGGCCGCTGACATCGGGCATCACGACGTCGGTCAAGAGCAGGTGAATCCGTTCCTCGTGGCTGGCCACGAGATGCAGCGCTGCCTGACCGTCGGCAGCCGTCAGAACGGTATAGCCACACTTCTCGAGGGTGCGAGCCGCAATTTTTCGAACGCCATTCTCATCTTCCACGAGAAGAATCGTTTCGCAGCCGCGTGGCGAAGCTCCGGAGCGCGTGGGCGACACGCCCGACGGCTCCTCGTCCACCGCCGGCAGGTAAATCTTGAACGTCGTCCCGCAACCCGGCTCGCTGTAAACCTCGATGCTGCCGCCGCTTTGCTTCACGATGCCGTGAACGACCGCCAGCCCCAATCCAGTCCCTCTGCCCACTTCTTTGGTCGTAAAGAAGGGCTCGAAGATCCGTCTTTTCACGTCCGGAGTCATTCCGCAACCCGTGTCGCTGACGGCCACCATCACGAATCGTCCGGCGCGTACTTCCGCGTGCGTCTGCACATAGGAAGCTCCGAGCACGACATTGCTCGTCTCAATCGTCAGCTTGCCGCCGAGCGGCATTGCATCTCTCGCGTTGACGGCAAGATTCATGATCACTTGATGAATCTGGCCCGGATCGACCTTGACGCGGCTGGTGCCCGGAGGGAGGGCGGTCGCAAGTTGCACGTCCTCGCCGATCACCCGGCGCAACATCTTTTCGGCATCGGCGATCACACTGCCGAGATCGAGAATGCGAGGCTCGAGAACTTGCTGCCGGCTGAACGCGAGAAGCTGGTGCGTCAAGGACGCTGCACGCTCTCCGGTATCGCGAATCTCGCGAACGATGCCGTCGACCTCGCCGCCGGAAGGAATGATCGTGAGGAGTGTTTCGGTATTCAAAGAGATCACGGTCAACAAATTATTGAAGTCGTGCGCCACGCCGCCCGCCAGTTGCCCGAACGCCTCCATTTTCTGCGCCTGCTGAAGCTGCGTTTCCAGCTTTTTCCGCTCCGAGATGTCTCGCACGATGCCGACGAAATAGCGCTGCTCGTCGAGCCGAAACTCCGTCACGGCGAGGTCGACTGGAAAGCTCGTGCCGTTCTTCCGAACGCCCCGAACCTCTCGTCCGATGCCGATCACCTTGGCTTGCCCCGTCCGCAAGTAGTTCGCAACATAACGGTCGTGATCCGCGTGGTAAGGCGCCGGCATCAGCATCTTGACGTTTTGCCCAATCACTTCGTCCGCGGTCCAGCCGAAGAGCGACTGTCCCGCCTTGTTGATCATGGACACGGTGCCGACCTCGTCGATGCTGACGATGCCGTCGAGCGTGTGATCGAGAACGGAACGAAGCAGTTCGTCGTTGCGCCGCTTGGCCGTCATGTCTCGCGTGATTTTTGCGAACCCATGGATGCGACCGTCCGCGGCGTAGACTGCAGCCAGTGTGCCGTCTGCCCAGAACCGTGAACCATTCTTTCGAACGCGCCAACCTTCGATGTCGGCCCTCCCCTCCGTGGAGGCAAGCTCGAGTTCTCGCTCCGGCTTGCCCTCGGCAATGCCCTCGGGGGTGAAGAGACATGCGTAATTTTGGCCGATGATTTCGTCTGCCGTGTAGCCATTGATGGTTTCGGCGCCGCTGTTCCACGTCAGAATCGTGCCATTCGGGTCGAGCATCAAAATGGCGTGACCGCTGACGGCCTCGACGAGCAGCCGGAACCTTTCTTCGGTGGCCCGCAACTTTTCGCTGGTGCGCGCCAGCTCTGCGGTGCGTTCGCGGATACGCGTTTCGAGGAGCTCGTGCGCCTCGCGCAATTCCACCTCGACTTTTTTTCGTTCCGTGATGTTGCGATTCGCTTCGAGCACATAGTTTCCCGCGGTATCGTGGACGAGCACCATGCGCGACTCCACGATCGCAGCGTCACCGCTCTTCGTCGTGTGATGCAATTCACCTTCCCACGAGCCCTGCCTGTCCAAAGCCTGAAGGAAGGCTTCCACGCCGCCCGGGCATCCCGGGCATTTGGTGCGCAAGAGATTGTGGCTTACCTGCCCTATGGCGGCGTCGCGCGAGAAGCCATAAAGGCGTTCAGCGCCTCGGTTCCAGAAGGTGATCGGGCCATCCCATGCCCAGACCAGAATGGCGTCGTAGGTCTGGTCGATGAGTGCAGCCTGGCGTCGGATGGAGTCGCTCGTAAGGAGCGCCCGGCCATGGGCAGCGTGCATCGAGCCCCCAAGCAACGCGATGCCAAGACCCGTGCAAACGTAAAGAGCCAATCCGACCTGCCGGTCGAGCCCGCCGAGTGCATGGCTCGATCGCGGTCCCATCAAAAAAAGACTCGATCCGAAGGCGCCGAGGACGAGGGCCACCAAGGCGGGGCGGAGTCCCCCGATCCACGCACTGACGAGTACAGCGAGAAAGATGGTCGCGAACGGAAACTGCGGCCCGAGAACCGGAGCGAGCAGGCGCCGCAACCATATGGCCAACGTGATGCTTGCAAGCGCGCCGCCGTAACGGACCAAACCGGGGCGAAGACGCCCCGATGGGATTCTGGGTCGTCGGCCAGCGGCGCTGAAGGCCGGGGCGATCATAGGGTCAACGTCATGTGTTCGGCTCCCCCCCCGTGAAACGTGACGACGCGGCAATGTCGCAGTGTAATTTCTAACACGCCGCTGGCTCTCTTTTCGCGATATCCACGGTTGGTCGGTGCGGTTCGCCCGGTCGTCGGCTGCTCCCTTTCTGTTGTCGCCGGGTCTTCTCGAAGGACCGTGCACATGGCCCCCATGCGGCGTTTTTCCCTCTGATCAGGCCTGGTTCGATGCACGCTCCGTCCTCGGCGCGCGTGCCGAAATCGTGTGAAGGTTTCCGAGCAGCATCGGGTGGGTCACCGTGAGCTGCGCCCCTCCATGATCGACCATGACCGCGTCTATCGACCGGACAGTAGCCGAGCGCCGATCAGCAGGGCCCACATCGCCGTGATGAAGCCCGAGCAACGATTCGTGGACCGGCCGGGTGGCGGTGGCCGTCGCACGGTTCGGCCGCTGAAAGGCCGTCGCGCGCGCGACGGCGACATCCTCCGGACGCGAGAAATGCTCCGTGCGCGGCCGACAGCGTGGTCGGCCACTGCCGCGCGCGATATGGTCGCCGACAGCGGCTGTGCAAAGAAAGGAGGGTTGAAGATGTTTGACGGGTTCGCCGACACCGACGGCCGATTCTTCAAGTCGCTTGCCAAGAAAAACGAGCGCGAGTGGTTTCTCGCGCACAAGGAGGATTTCGAAGAAGGATGGAATGAGCCGATGAAGGCGCTCCTTCGCGAACTTCGCGAGGCCATCGATGCCTACTACGCGCGGTGCGATCTCGACGAACCAAAGGTCTTCCGCATCTTCCGCGACGTTCGCTTTTCGAAAGATAAGTCGCCGTACAAGACGCACATCGGCGGGTACATCCCGCTCGCGCGAAGCGGGAAGAAGGCAACCGACTTGCCCATGGCGGTTTACTTCCACGTCGGCGCGGGCGAGGTATTTGCCGCGGCGGGCCACTACATGATGGAGAAAGAATCGCTCGACCGGTTCCGCACGGCCGTCGCCGACAACCGGCGCGGAAAGGAGCTCGCAAGAGTCCTCGCGGCGCTCGCCAAGAAGGGGTTCGTCGCCCAACCCCACGAGCGCTCGAAGCGCGTGCCGAAGGGATTTCCACCGGATCACCCTCGTGCCGAGCTCTTGATGTACAAAGGGCTCACCGTCGGATTTCCACCGGTACCGAAGGCGCTGCTCACATCGCCCAAGCTTTTGAAGTGGCTCGCCGATGGCTGCAGGGTGTCAGCGCCTCTCGTCGACTGGCTCGTCGCCGCGACGGCCTAGAAAAGTCGATTGGCCGCCGCCTTGATGATGTCGACGCAAAAAGAGGTCGGCGACCTCATCCCGGCTCGATCCCGCGTTCGCGGCCAGACTGGCCCTCCCCACGGGGGTTCCCAGCGGTGCGGTTCGACGCGGGCCTCGCACCAGCTCTGGTGCGTTGCAAGTGAGACACCTTCGCCCCTCCGCCGAACGTCAGGGGCCGTGGGAGCTCGTTCCAGCCTTCGCTTCGGCCTCACGGAGCGCTCGCTCGACCTCTTCCGCATGCTTGGCGCCGACCTTCGGCACCATTTCGCGCAAAGCGCGGCGCGCTTCGTTGGCCGTCATGCGTCCCTTCTCGAAGTCCAGGCAAATGATGCACACGGGTTAAGTCTAGCACGCAGCCACAACGCCTCGAATCGGCTCGAAGTCGTCCCCGGCCCCTGACTCTGCTTCGACATCGGAGACGCCGGTTCGATCTGCGCCGCCCTGTGTCCCTCGAGCGCCTTCAACCTGACGTGCGCTTCGGGCGGTGAATGCCAACCGGTCAATGACGACTACGGCATTTGCAACAATTCGGTGGGCGGCGACGCGGGAGACGCTGGGCCAACCGTTCCCTGAGCCTTCGACGCAACCGAGGGCGCGCGCGGAAACCCTGTCGCGTTTCCTGTCTCTCGCTCGGCGAGATGTGCCTGACCGTCGCGTGAACTCGCGAGCTCATCCTGAAGAGACGCAACTCCGGCTGGGCTTGCGCGGATCGATGGCCGACCTCGAAGGGCCCTATGGCCTCGGACGCCTCACGTGCGCCGACGGCGGGGCCGCGCGCGCCAGCCTCCCATCTCTCGCCTGCGCTGTCGCAGCACCCCCCGACGGGCGCAGACGGCGGGTCTGCGCGGGCCTCCCGTCGCTCGCTTGCGCTGTCGCAGCACCCCGGCGGTGTGGCAAGAAAGTGTCCTTGCTCCGCCTCGAACTACGCATCGCGGCCGTTGCGTTCGCAGCCTTCGGCTCGTGTGGACAGGCGCCGTCTCGGCCGCCCTCGGCCACTTCTCGGCCCGCACCGATCGCGGTCGCCGAGGCAGCACGCGCCCGCGACGGCCGTCGCCTCGACGGGGCCGTCGTCTACGGAATCGTTCCTCCGCTCTTCGGGAGCCCACCGCTACGGGCAGTGACCAAGGCGCTCGCCGATCTGGCCGACCTCGGCGTCGACGTGCTCTGGCTGTCTCCCGTCTTCGAGTCACCGCGTGACGACTACGGCTATGCCGTGACCGACTATGCTCACGTTCGCCGTGCGTACGGCACGGCGGAGGACCTGCACGAGCTCGTTGACGAGGCCCACCGACAGGGCATGCGGGTCGTGCTCGATTTCGTGCCGAATCACACGTCCTCCGAGCACCCGTACTTCGTCGACGCCGAAGCCCATGGGCAAGCGTCACCCTACTTCGGATTCTACGCCCGCGGCGCCGACCTCAAACCCACGCATGACTTCGACTGGATCAACCTGCCGAAGCTCGATTACGGAAACGAGCGAGTACGCCGCTGGATGGTGGGGACGACGACCCGGTGGATTCGCGACTTCCGCCTCGACGGATTTCGCATGGACGCCGCATGGGCCGTGCGCGATCGCGCACCGGCGTTGTGGATGCGCTGGAATGCCGCGATCCGGCGCGAAGCGCCCGGTGCGCTGCTCGTCGCGGAGGCCTCGGCACGCGATCCGGACTACTTCGCCGAGGGTTTCGATCTGGCCTACGACTGGGCCGAGCGACCCGGTGCGTGGGCGTGGCAAGGCCTATTCGAACAGCCGGAGCATATCCCCGAGGGAGTCTGGCGCGATCTGGGTCGGGCGGCTGGGCCGACGCTACGCTTTCTCAACAACAACGATACGGGCGCGCGCTTCGTCACGCGCCACGGGGCCGACATGACCCGTGTGGCGTCCGCCATGCTCCTGACGTTGCCCGGCGTGCCGTGCGTCTTCACTGGTGACGAGCGTGGCGCAGAGTACGACCCCTACAGCGCACGCGTGCCGTTCGGGGCCGGCAGCCATCCCGAGCTCCGCACCTGGTATCGAACGTTCATTGCCTTGCGTCATTCCCATCCGGCTCTCTATCGCGGCGAGATCCTCCCCGTGTCCGCTACGGGCGCACCGAAGGTATTCGCCTTTGTGCGGCGCGACCTTGAATCGGGCGAGGTCATGCTCGTCGCGCTGAACTTCGATGCGCACCCCGCGAGAGTGACTCTCGGGCTGCCTCCCCCCGCGCAGGGCGCGGCATTTGCGGATTGCCTCGAGGGCCATGCGTGGCGGGCGACCGCCGGGGCGTCCACGCTGGAGCTGCCCGGGTGGGGCGTGGCCGTTGCGCGCGCCGAGTGATGGATCCCTTGCGTTTCCCTCTGGTCCACCGCGGAGAGGCACCCGCCGTTCGAACCTCAGCTCACGCCGCGTCGACCAGCAGACCGCGAACCTGCCGACGCACGAGCGAGGCGTAGTGACCATCGCGTGCGACGAGCTCCGCGTGCGAGCCGATTTCGGTGATGCGGCCGTCGCGCAAGACAAGGATTCGATCGGCCCCGGTCACGGTCGTCAGCCTGTGGGCAACGACAAATGTCGTCCGTCCGCGCTTCAGCCGTGCGAGCGCGTCCTGCACGAGCTCCTCGCTCTCTGCATCCAGAGCGCTGGTCGCTTCGTCCAGAACGAGAATGGCAGGACTCTTGAGGAGTGCCCGGGCGATTGCAATGCGCTGGCGCTGCCCCGCGCTGAGGAGAGCGCCACGCTCGCCGAGCGGCGTGTCGTAGCCCCGAGCGAGCTTGACGATGAACTCGTGCGCATGCGCGGCGCGAGCCGCCCGCTCGACCGCGTCGAAATCGGCGTCGGGCCGTCCGACGCGGATGTTGTCGCGCGCCGTATCGCTGAATAGCGTGACATCCTGGAGGACGACCCCGATGTGCTCGCGCAGCGTTCGGGTCCTCAACTGGCGCACGTCCACGCCGTCGATGAGCACCTGCCCCGCCGTGACGTCGTACAAGCGCTGGAGGAGCGCCATGAGTGTGGTTTTTCCGGCACCGCTCGGGCCTACCAAGGCCAGCGTCTCGCCAGGAGAAGCACGCAAGTCGACTCCGCGAACGATCGGTTGACCAGGCTTGTACGCGAAGACGACGCCACGGAATTCGACCTCCCCACGCACGTGCAAGAGGTCGACGGCGTCGGGCGCGTCGGTCGGCGAATCTTCCTCGTCGAGGATCTCGAAGATCGTCTCCAGCCCAACAGCTCCCCTGTGCATCGTCTGGAGCATTCCCGTCAGTCCCTGCACGGGGCCGAACAGTCCTCCGAGGTAGCCGAGCAAAGCCACCAGGCTTCCGAGCGAAAGTTGGCCACGAACGACGAACCAGGTTCCCAGCCCGATCGCCGACATCCGCGCAAGTGAGACCGAGAGATTCTTCTTCGCGGCGGTCCGAGAATCGGTCATCACGCCGCGGAGCACGACCTGGTTGGCTTCACGAACGCCGCCGAGGATGCGCGCCTTCTCCACCTCCTCCATGGCGAAGCTCTTCACGACCGCGATGCCCGAAAGAACCTCGCCCAGGCGAGAAAAGAGGCGAGTCCAGCGATCCATGAGCCAGCGCTCACGCAGCCGCTGTTCGCCGACGGCTCGCGCGCCGACGATGGGCGGGAGCGGCACGAAGACGCACACGAGCAGCGCCATGCGCCAGTCGAGGCGGAACATGACGACGGCGCTCAGGACGAGGTACGCGACGGTCGGCAAGGTCTGGAAGGCAATCTCGCTGAACGCCGCCACCGCCCCGTTGATCCCGCGATCCATCTTCGTCGAGATGCCGCCGACACTCTCGCGCCGGTGGTACGAGAGCGGGAGCGCGTGCAGATGCTCGACGACGGCGCGCGTGACCGACTCGTGCGTCGCAAGGCGGATGCGCCAAGTCGTGCGGTCGAGGGCCACGGAGAGGAGCTCCTTGCACGAAAGGACGGCGAGCAATCCCGCGCCAAAGAGCACGAGGCGGCGCAGGGAGCGACCACCGGCAAGCTCGTCGAAGATCCACTTGAGCGCGAGCGGTTCGTAGGCTGCGAGCGCGGCTGTGAAGACCGCCATGCAGGCCGCGGCGAATAGCCCGAGGCGCTGAGGTGCGACGAACCTCCAGGAGCTTCTGAGGAGCGCCGAGAGCGGGCGTGAGCTCGGACCACAGATGCCAGCCGTTTCGTTCGTCATCGGCGGTGTGGCTAGCAGCCCCGTGCGCGGCATTCATGCCGGACGTGCGCTCGAGCCACCGTCGACCTCACGGAAGCGAAGCGTTGAGCCCATCCATTCATCCGCACGAGCGACTCGACAGCAAGAAGGAAGAGTCGGCGCCCACGATATCGGCGCGATCGTCTATGAAAGGGCCGCGCCGGTACGCAAGAGAGCCATTCCGATATTTTTCGCGGGATTGCCGAGCGCGAGGAAGCTCGGGGGCACATCGTTGACGACCACGCTGCCCGCCGCGATGACCGAGCCGGCGCCAATGCGCACGCCCGGTTCAATGATGGCCCCATGCGCAATCCACACGTCGTCCTCGATGACGACAGGTCCGCTCCGGTTCATCGCTTGATCACGCACGCAGCTCATCGTTCCGAACATGCACCGCTTTCCGATGCTTATCCGTTGGCCGCATTCGATCGACACGCCGTAGTTGAATCCAGTGAGCGAGTCGATCGTGAGCTCACCGCCGGGTCGGCACACGATCCGTGAAGGGATCATGCCGCCGAAGAATTGCACCTGATCGCCGAGCTTGACGCGTCCTTCTGCGACGACCTTGACATAGCCCGTCGCATGAATTCGTGTGCCATACTCGGCCTTCCGAAAAAGGATGTGCGCTCGGGCGACCCCGACGGCCCGTTGGAGCTTGAACCACGGCGACCTGGCGTCGCCGGCGACGATGGACCGGTAGATTCTCGTCGCCTCGGCGAAGATCGAAGGGGCGCTGGCCTCGGGCGTGACGGCCTCGTTCGATCGCTGGGCTCGGCGCTGTGCGGGCTTCACCGTCGAGAATGTGCGCTGTCTGCCGACTGCAGTCGAGGAGGCGATGGTTACATGCGATAACGACAAGGGTTGTCTGCGGCCGATCCCATCGGGTCAGGGGAAGTCAGGTGTCGCACGGCGCCCGTGTGGCGCCCAGCGTCACACGGTTGTCGCGCGCGGCGCCACGGGTGGCTCCCCATGCCACCTCGTACGGGTCACCGCGTCGTGCGCCCTCGGGGCTGGTCCGACAAGAATCGGAGGGATTTCGCGCGGCCCCGGAGCGGGGCCCGTCCTTCTGCGTTCGTCGCGCTGCCTGGCCCAATCGCTGCATCGTCGAACCGCACGATCTTGCGTGATCGGGAGGCCACGTGACGTCAAGAAGGCTCACCGTCATTCGGGCGCATGCCGCGCGCCAGCCGGAGGCTTTCCGTCGGCCGAGCCGAGAATCGGGCGAGCGGAGCGGCGCTCCGACCGCCGTTCGATCGTGCGAGACGCACAGCGAGCAGACAGACCTTTGCGTCGTTGGAGGCGACGGATCATGAAGAGCGCGACCCGATTGGCCCCAGGCCCGGAATGGAAGCTTTGCTGCTGCAAGGATCACGTCTGCGCGCCGCCGGCGGCGACCGCACCGAGCGAGATGAGCGTCGACCAACTGCAGCTATCTTTCACGGTGTCGCGTGACGAGGAACACGTCCACCTTCTCGTGAGATGCGGGGACCGAGAATTCGATTTAGGCGATCGAGGGCACAACTACTTGCTTTTGACGCTGGCTCGGCGCCGCATCGCCGATACGGCGCAGCGGCTGCCCGACGCGACCTGCGGCTGGCTCGATCTCCATGATCTTCGCTTCGATCGGGCCATGTCGCGCTCGTATGTCAATGTGGACGTCTTCCGCATACGCAGGCGGTTCGCGGAGTTGGGTGTTGTCGATGCAGACCAGATCGTCGAGCGGCGCCGAAGAGCGCGCCAGCTTCGCATCGGTTCGGTTCGGCTTTCGGTCGCGCAAACCTGAGCAAAGTCCCACCCCACCCGGCGGCTCCGATCGCGTTCGCGTCGTCGGCCGGGCACACGCGCATGGATCGAGCGCGGCGCGAGCAGCCCGTGTCCTGCGTCGCGATGACCCGTCGTGACCGATCCTCCGCCCTCGAGTCAAGGTAACCTTGACCGCCGCCCACTACGGAGGCGTGCTGATGACGATGTCATCCATGAAGATCGTCATGGGGTTCGCAGGCGGACCGAGGTAGTTGAGGCCCATGATGATCGATATATTCGGGTTATTTTGAACTGGATTCGCGATATCTTGATCGCTTAGGACCGAGACGCCATTGTAAGCGAGCGAAATGGTGTGCCCGTCGAAGTCGACGAGAATGTCGACCGTGTTCCAGGCGTCGAATGGAGAGGGCTGCGACGCCGTATGGGCGGACCGGTAGCTCGCGCCGTCCGCAAAGGACGCGATCTCGTTCAATGTGCCCGAGGCTCCGGTATAGTCCAGGGTAACGGCCCAATCGGCATCCTGATATCCTATCCGGGCCAAGCTCACGTCACCGGCGTGCGCGTCAAAATTGACGATTTTTACCTGAAAACTGAGATCGATCTTACCGTGGTAGGCGACCACGTCTGCAAATTGCTGGGACGTGGCAGCGGTTCCTGTGAGCGACGGGGTCGTGAAAAGGAGCGAGCTCGGCGGAGAGCCTGGCGCGTAGTCCGATGAGCTGACGCTTGAGAACACTGTGGGCTCGAAGGTGCTGCCGAAGCCGGAGCTGGCCGGCTTGCCTTCGTCAAAGTCGTGACAGTCAAAGATGGTCGCACCGGCGCGGCTCACGCAAAAGGACGAAGTCGAACCCCCACCCGACGACGATGCGGAGGACGTGCGGCTGCTGGAGCTGGAGACTCCAGACGCGGAATCCGCGGAGTTCGTTGCCGCGTCCGACGTATTGAACGGTGTGGACCTGGCGTCCAAGTCCGGCATAGGGCTCGAGCCGTCCGGATCGCCGGCCGATGAAGCACCGGGATCGGAGGTCGTGCTCGGATCACCCACGGCAGGAGAGGCGTCGGCGTGTGCCGTCGTGGCTTGCGAAGATCCGCCACTTGGGCCGCTGGCGGTCGAACCGCTGCTCGAGACAGACGGCAACGGTTCGTCGTAAGCATCCACGTCGCCGACGGCCGGCGGATTCACGGAGGTCGCTCCGCCGTCGCTCGCCGACGCGAAACCAGAGGTAGCCTCGGTCGTCGCGTTGTCGAACTGGCCGAGGTCGGCTATCAGGCCGCAGCCAGTGAGGCTGAACCCGGCGAGGAGCGCTCCCCGACGCAAGAGAGACCGCTCCAACCGACCGCGTCGTGCGGCGACGCACATCGAACGATGTAAATCATTTGATTGACGAGTCGAGAACGGTCGCATATCCAATCGAATACGTTGGCTGTCTGGCTCCTACGTGTCGGTGCCACGCCGTACACGAAGTGCGGAAGCTCCCGCTCGATACCGTAGCACGACTATTTTTCATATGCTTTCCGCACGTGCTCTCGCCGCGTGGTTTTTGGGTGCTTGGCCACAACGACAGACGTCATCGACGCATCGGTGACCCTCTCTCCGCTCGCCCGCGCGCACGACGGTGCCTTGCGTCGATCGTGTCGCGAGCGCGAGGGAGGTTTCAGGTGCATCCGGTAGGCGCACGCACCGTCGTCCCCGCGCGGTACGATGAGCCCGATGAAGCGCTTCCGTGCGATACGGCTCGCCGCCATCATGCTGGGGCTGCCAGCGTGCGGGCGCTCGAGCGTTCAAGAGCCCGAGGCCCACGCGGCTCCCCCGCTGGCACAGGCCCCCGTCGCGCCTTCGCTGTCTCCTCGCCTTTCCCGCCCTGCCCCGGAGCGCCTGGTCGCGATCGGCGACCTTCACGGCGATCTCGATCACGCGCGCCGTGCGCTGCGCCTGGCCGGCGCCATCGACGGCCGCGATCAGTGGGTGGGGGGGCGCCTCGTCGTCGTCCAGACCGGCGACGAGATCGATCGAGGCGACGATGACCGATCCATCCTCGACCATGTCGAGGAGTGGAAACGCCAGGCTGCCGCGGCGGGCGGCGAGCTCGTGGCACTGCTCGGCAACCACGAGATCATGAACGCATCGCTCGACTTTCGCTACGTGACGCCGGGCGGCTTCACGGCCTTCTCGTCGTTCGACGGTGGAAGCGGGACGACTGCGGGTGTGGCCCCCGTGGCGCAAGGGAGGGCTGCGGCATTCCGGCCGAGCGGTCCGTATGCGGCGCTCGAGGCGCGCAGGCCGCTCGTCGTGAAGGTGGGTGACACGGTCTTCGTGCACGGAGGAATCTTGCAGAAGCACGTCGCATACGGGCTTGACCGCATGAACGACGAGCTCGACTCCTGGCTCGACGGCAAGCGCCGCGATCCCCCATCGGTGGTCGTCGCGAACGACGGGCCCGTCTGGACGCGGGCTTACTCCGCCGAGAGCGATGCGCCAGCGTGCTCCGAGCTTTCGGCGACCCTCGCGGCGCTCGGGGCCCGGCGCATGGTCGTCGGGCACACCGTCCAGCCGAGCGGCGCCAACAGCGCCTGCGACGGCGCCGTGTGGCGCATCGACGTCGGCCTATCGCGCTTCTTCGGAGGGCCCATCGAGGTGCTCGAGATCCGCGACGGCGAAGCACGTGTGCTTCGCGAGCCGGCAAGAACACCTTGATCCACGCACCACCCGAAAGCTGAACGCTGCAGGGGAAGGCCGCGACGAGAGGACCCTGCGTGCCGCCCCCGGCGAGGGCCACCATGCGGCCCGAGCGAGCGGCCTTGCGTCGACCTGGCTGTGTCCATTCGTTGCACGTGCTGACCGCCGGTGACGCGGTCGCCGGCCGCCGACGGGGTGCAGCGGGTCTTTCTGGTATTTCGCGAAAGAAGTGGCAGCGTTGCACAGGAGGCCGAAAAGGGATTCTTGTTGACAGCTTTCGATCAAGAGCTTCTCTTTTTCGAAGCCGAGGCGCGTACGGCCATCGGCGAACCCGCAGCGTGTCTTCTCCTCGACCATTTTGCGGCGTTGTATCCGACGAGTCTTTTTCTTCCGCGGGTGCACACTCTGCGCGCCCACTCACACTGCAGGCCTGCAACTCCCTGAGGTTGTACGGAGACCCCCGGACGTGTCCGCGCAGCGAGACGGCGCGAGGGGCGAGCGGCGCGTCCAGAAGCAGCTCGAGGCAATCGGTGCCCGCTGCATCCCGATCGACTTCTTGCGGGCGGCCACTGCGTCGCGCGACCAACCCCGAAGTCGTGGACCTGCGATGTCGAGGCGCTGGACGCCGTGCCTGGCAAGTCGCTCGTCTTGGTTGAGGGGCCGTGGTCCTTGCCCTCGCACAACGCTGGCAGCGTTGTTAGGAGGTCTCCGATGCTGACCCACTGGGAGATGATCCTGCGCATCACCCTCGCTGCCTTCCTCGGAGGGGTCATCGGCTTCGAGCGCGACATCCACCGGAGGCAGGCTGGCCTGCGCACGCACCTCATCGTGGCGATGGCGTCGGGCACTTTCATGATCGTGTCCGCGCACTTCATGTACTTCCAGCGCTACGTGCCCGGCAATTTGGTGTCGGTCGACAGCTCGCGCATCGCCGCCTCGGTCGTCGCTGGCGTTGGATTTCTCGGCGGCGGATCCATCCTACGCACGGGCGCAACGGTCCAGGGACTGACGACCGCGGCAGGGCTGTGGCTTGTCGCGGCCATCGGTCTCTGCGCGGGCTCCGGGATGTATCCCGAGAGCGTAGCCGTTACGGTCCTCGGGCTCATCGCCCTCACCGTCCTCAGAGTCTTCGAGGACAAGAAGGTCGTTCGACGCAGGGTGGTACTCGTCTTCGATAGCCCGGCGGGTACGTCTTCGACCCTTCTTGCTGCCATTGCGTCCGCGATCCGGCGGCTACGCGCAAAGGCCCTCGACCTCGATTACCAGCTTGATGCCGCTCACAAGCGGACTACGGTGTCGTTCGACCTCCTCTTTCCGGATTCCCTTGAGCTCGGCGAGCTGATCGCGGTCCTCGAGCGTGTCGACAACGTGAGGGAGGTTCAGGTTCGCATCCCGTAGGGGCTCGCGCCGGCCTGCGCGCGCGGTCCGACGCAGTGGCGCGGTCCGACGCAGTGGCGCGGCGCGGCGGACGCCGGCGCCGACGCCCCACCGGATCGGAGGGGTCAGCGGAATCGATTGCCCGTTGATTGCCCGCTGAAACGGTTCCGGCGCGGAGATTCGAACTCCAATAAGCGGAACCAAAATCCGCTGTCCTGCCATTAGACGACGCCGGAGAACGGCGGCAAGCCTACGAAATCGGTCGGCAAACGCAACCAGGGCGCGGGGCCGGAACTTTTGGCGGCGCCCACGGTCCACCCGGCCATGGCGCGCCGCTCGGGCCTTGCGGGCGACGAGACACGAGGTTTTGCGCCAGACGGTGCGAATCCGTCACGATGGAGAACCGTGCCGCCCCGAACCGATGCCGAGGCGGACAGCGAAGCAAGGCTCGTCGAGCGACTCGTCGCCCGGGAGGAAAGGGCGTTTAATGCGCTTGTGTGCGCCTACGAGCGACGCGTCTTCGGCGTACTGCTCCGTATGATGGGCAGTCAGGCCGAGGCCGAGGACCTCTCCCAGGAGGTCTTCGTTCAGGTTTTCAAGGCCATCGGCACGTTCCGCGGGGAATCGAAGCTCTCGACCTGGATCTATCGGATCGCCATCAACCTTTGCAAAAACAGGAGCAAATACCTTCGCATACGGCAGGCAGCAAGCCAAACGGAAATCGAAGCGGCGGAGGAGCACGGTGCGATGAAGGAGCCGAAAGGGAACGCCTCCGCGCCGATGGCGCGGCCGGACGACGCACTCGTCGGCAAGGAGCTTGAGCGGATCGTGCAAGGCGCCATCCTCGAGCTCGAACCGAGCTTTCGTGAGTGCTTGATCCTGCGCGACATCGAAGACTTGGCGTATGACGAAATCGAGACCATCACGGGTCTGCCGGAGGGCACGGTCAAAAGTCGCATCCACCGGGCCCGTGCGCAGCTCAGGCAAATCGTCGAACGCGAGCTGGGGGAGAAGGTAACGTGAGAGATCCTCGCGAACCGCTGCGCGCCGCCGATGAGGAGCGCGAGGACGATGCGGTGCGCGCCCTCGTCAAACGCGCGCTGACCGGACCGCACGCCACGTCCCCGCCGCACCTACTGCCTGGTGTTCAGCGGCGGATTCGCAAGCGTTCGCGCGGTAAGTTCTTCGGTGACAGGTGGAGCACGGGTCAGGCGCGGGCGAGCTATGGGCTCGTCGGGCTGATCACGCTGCTCGTGGCGGCCGTCGCGTACCTGGCGCTGGCCCCGGTGCTGGCTCACTGATCGCCGGCCGTCCCAGGTCAAGATGACAAAGAGCGGGGCTCAGCCTGGAACCCAGCGCGCCAGGACAACGGTGATGTTGTCGGGCCCCCCGTTCTCGTTCGCCCTGGCGATGAGCCGGGACGCGGTCCGCTTCAAGTCGGTCGCCTCCGAAAGAACGTCGGTCAACTCGGCGTCGTTGACGGGCCCCGACAATCCGTCGGAGCAAAGCAGGTACACGTCGCCGGCCCGCGGCTGCTCGAGACGCGTGTCGACTTTGACCGTATCTTTCATCCCGAGCGCCCGCACAATCACGTTTTTATGGGGGAAATTGGCGATTTCTTCAGCCGTCAAGCGCTTCATCTTGATGTAGTCGTTGAGAAGCGAATGATCTTCGGTGAGCTGTTCGAGCTTGCCGTCGCGCATGCGGTAGACCCGTGAGTCGCCGACATGGGCAAGGTAGACACCGTCCTCCACGGCGAAGAGGGCGACGATGGTCGTGCCCATCCCCCTTTGGCGGGGGTCCTTTTGAGCGCTATCGTAGATTCGCAGATTGGCGAGCTTGATCCCGGCAACGAGCCGATTTTCCTCGTAGCCCTTCGACCGATCCATCTTGTAGGGCCATGTGCGCTCAGGATCGTTCGCCGTCAACGCGAAGAACTCTCGCATGGCGTCAACGGCCATCTTGCTCGCAATTTCGCCCGAGGCATGGCCCCCCATGCCGTCGGCGACGATGTAGAGGCCATTCTCTTCGATGATCGAGAAGTTGTCCTCATTGTGCGTGCGCTTCATGCCGACGTTCGTTTCGCCGGCGACCTCGATGCGGAGCGAACCTCCCACGACCTCAGGCTAACGCGAAGCCGCAAGGCGAATCCACCTGCGCGTCATGGCTCGATGCATGGCGCGCACGGGCGGCACAAAAGCAACCGTCCGTTTTCAGGCGGTCATCGAGCGGCGCGAAGAACGACGGGGACCTCACGAAACACACCGTCTCCAAGTACGAGCAGTTTGACGGTGTCGCCTGGCGCATGCTTCGCGATGGCCGTTCCGAGCGCCGCGGGCTCGGCGATCGGCTGCCCGTCCACAGCCACGATGACATCGCGAGATGCCGTCAACCCGGCGCTTTCGGCGGGGCTCGACGGGGCCACCGCCGATACGCGAACGCCTTGCACGGCGCCGGAGGCCACCTCGACCCTCACACCGAGCCAAGGGGCCGCGGCCGCGGCGGGCGCGGGCGAGGGCGAGGGCGCAGGCACGGGCGCGGCAGCCGCCACGGGCGGCTCGGCAGAGGCAAGCGGCGCCAAAAACGATCGAATCGCTGATACGGGCGCACCAACAACCACAGCCGCGCACGACTTGGCCGACGACGACGCGGGCCCGGTCGTCGCCGCCCCACGACACTCGCGAACGAGCACGGCCACGACCCTGCCCATTGCGTCGAGCAACGGTGCCCCGGCGACCAGGGGACCCTGAACGTCGACGCTGAGCATCGGCAAGAGCGCATCCCCGTTGCGGGCATGGGCGTCCGCCCGACCACGCAATACCGCGGCGGCCGGTCCGAGATGGGCGCCTCCGACGGGCAGCATGGCCCGAATGTCTTGGCCTGCAGGGCTCACCTCGCTCGCCGACAGCCCGTCCCTCCAGCGGTTTGGCTCCGGGATCAGAAGTGCGAGGTCGAGCGCCGGGTCGGTCCGCTCGACCTTGGCGTGAACGGTGGTTCCGTCCGCATAGCGAACATCCGCTCCGGGGGCCCCCGCCAGTCCCGACAGCGCGGTAAGAATACGCCCGTCTCCCGAGAGCACGGTTCCGACGGCAGCGGGCATTCCGTTTCGCTGGATCGCGACCACACCGCGTCGAACGCGTTCGTAGAGCTGCTGCGGCGTTGCAGGCACGAAATCAGGGGTCCCGGGCTCGGGCGAGACGGGCGAAGCGGCGGGACTCGGCTCGCCGTCCTCGATCGGCTCGAGGACCGCGGACTGGGCAAGCACGGGTGGGGCGTTCAATACGAACGACATCGCGACTGCAGACAGGGACAGCAAAGGCTTCACGCGAACCATGATAGCGCCCCGCCTCTGCAAGTGCCGGTCCCCGGCCGATCCCCGCGCGACCTTCGCCGGAGTTCGCCCCGTCTCGTCTGCCTAAAATCCCGGCGGCCGGCGTGAAGGCTTCGCGAAACGCTCTCTTTCCGCTCACGTTCCGCTCACGAGTCGCGCCATCCCGGTCTCCGGACCCGGCGCGAATCGCCGCCCGGGACATCCCCCCACGGACCCGGCGCGAATCGCCCTCCGGGACATCCCCCACGGACCCGGCCGCGAATCGCCGTCCGGGACATCCCCCTCGACGGAGCCCGCGGAATCCCCGCAAGGTCGCCCGGGCATGCGGGCGACGCGCCGCCAGGAAGGGGCCCGAACGGTCTCGAAACGAAGACTGGAGCCCGTGGCGCGATATCCTCGGCACCGGAGCTTGACGCGCGGCAGATTCCCGGCGATCTAGCCTCCTGATGGTGAACCCCCGCGGCTCCGCCGCACCGGACGATGAACCGCAGACGCCCATGTGGCTGCCGGCGCTTGGAGCGGCCTTGTTTGCAGTCCTTGGCCTCGTTTGGGTGATGCTGCCTTCGACGGCTCAGGCGGTACCGGACGCCGACGTCCCGAGTTCCAAACCCCCTCCGACGTCTCCGCCTGCGCCATCCGCCGCACCGGGCCGCGCCGCCGCCGGTTCGGCTCGCGCCGTCCCCGCCGTCCCCCCGGGGCACCCGTGACGGCTGCGCGCTCACGCAAATTGCGGTAAGTCGCGACGACCATGGAACACCTTCGAGTCGGCGTGGTTGGCGCGTCCGGATACTCCGGGGCCGTCGCCACCAGGCTCATCGCGACCCATCCGCGACTGGCACTCGCCTTCGCGACAAGCGACAAATGGGCTGGCGAAAGCGTCGCCTCCTTCTCCGGTGCGCGTGTCGACGAAGCACTGCGCTTCGTGCCGAACGGCTCGGCCGTCGACCACGCGGACAGCTGCGACCTTGTCTTTTTGGCCACGTCGGCGGAGGTGTCGCTCAAGCTCTTGCCGGCGTTTGCCGACCGCGGCAAGCGCGTCATCGATTTGTCCGGCGCCTTCCGCCTCGAGGCGGCTGCCTATCCGCGCTTTTACGGCTTCGAGCACACCGCGCCGCAATGGCTCGACAGAGCCCACTATGGCTTGCCCGAGCTCTTCGGCCCTCCCCCTGCCGGTAGCATCGTGGCCAATCCGGGGTGTTACCCGACGGCTACGCTCCTCGCGATCGCGCCGCTCGTCCGCGAAGGCCTCGTCGAGGCGACTGGCATCGTCGTCGACGCGAAGAGCGGGGTGACCGGGGCCGGGCGGCAGAGCGGTGAGAACTACTCGTTCGTCGAAGTCGACGAAGACGTTCATGCCTACAAGGTCCTTTCTCACCAGCACATGCCCGAAATCATCCGGTCTCTCGGCCGGCTCGCGAAGGGCATCACGCTCACGTTCACGGCGCATCTCGTGCCG
Source organism: Polyangiaceae bacterium (assembly GCA_050013115.1). Taxonomy (GTDB): domain Bacteria; phylum Myxococcota_A; class Polyangia; order Polyangiales; family Polyangiaceae; genus Palsa-1150. The sequence continues at coordinate 84,923 of JBEKFX010000002.1, read as the reverse complement.
GTGAAACGCGGGCTTTTGGCCACCTGCTACGCTCGACCTCGCCCCGGCGCGAGCGCAGCGCGGGTGGCCCAATGCCTCGCGGACACGTACGCGCGGAGCCCATTCGTCCGCACGATGGCGCCCGATCGGGTCAGCTTCAAGCAGGTCGTCGGTACGAACGCTTGCCACGTCGGCGCGACGGCGAACGATGACGTCGTCATCGCACTCGGTTCGATCGACAACCTGCTCAAGGGCGCCGCCGGTCAAGCGCTTCAGAACCTCAACGCGATGTACGGATGGGACGAGGCAGCCGGGCTCGAGGGCTTGCAGCGCTTCTCCCCGTGACGGAGGCAGACCGGTGAAAATCCCGCGGGGTTTCTCGTACGCAGGGATTCACTGCGGAATCAAGGCGGCGCGCAAGGACCTGGCGCTGGTCTTCAGCGAAGCTCCGTGCGCCGCGGCGGGCTGCTTCACGGTGAATGCGGCGCGCGCCGCTCCGGTCCGCGACGCAGCGGCGCGGCTTCCGGCGGGCGGGATGCGCGCCATCGTGGCCAACAGCGGGAGCGCCAATGCTCTCGTCGGCGCCGCGGGGGACACGGACGCGGGGGCGGTCCGCAGCGCCGTCGCCCGCGCCCTCGGCATTGTACCGGAGAGCGTGCTCAGCGCATCGACGGGCGTCATCGGCGTGCGCCTGCCGGTCGAGAAGTTGATCAACGCCGCGCCGGATCTGGCCGCGTCGCGAACCCAGGCGATCGAGCTCGCGGCGCAGGCTGTCCACACGACCGATACGCGGATCAAGCTCGCGAGCGCCACGCTGCGAATCGGATCCGTCGACGCGACTTTCGCTGCATTCGCAAAAGGCAGCGGCATGATCGCACCCGAACTGGCGACCGTGCTCGCCTTCATCACGACCGATCTCGACGTCACGCCGCGCGCCCTGCAGTCGGCCCTCGCCCGCGCGATGAAGACGAGCTTCGAGATGATCACGGTCGACGGCGACATGAGCACCAACGATTCGGTATTTGCGCTCGCGAACGGGCTCGCGGGCAATCCATGCGTGGACGAAGGCACTCCCGAATACGCCGACCTCGTCGAGACACTCGAAGACGTCTGTATCGATCTCGCGCGGGAGGTCGCCGAAGACGGCGATGGATCGACCAAGCTGATCGAGGTTCGCGTCGAGGGCGCCCCGCAGGTGTCGATGGCCCGGGAGCTCGCACGTGCGGTCGCCGGCTCGACCCTCGTCAAATCGTCGATTTTCGGCGCCGACCCGAATTGGGGCCGGGTGCTCATGGCGATCGGCGCTCGCATCGGCTCTCGTCGTTGGCCGATCGATCCGACGTGCGCAACGGTCCACGTGCAGGGCGCCTGCGTCTACGACGGCGGAGCGTTCGTCCAGCTCGACACCCTCGCGCTTCGCGCGAAGATGCGCGAGCCGAAGGTGATCATCGACGTACGCCTCGTCGAAGGCGACGCGCGCGCGACCGCGTGGGGGTGCGATCTCAGCTACGATTACGTCAAAATCAACGCGGACTACACGAGCCTCACCCACGCCTCGGCGGATGGAACCGTTGCGCGCGACGACAGGCTGACAAACTACAGCCCCGGGTTCAAGCGAGCGTTGCTCGTCGAGGCGCTGAGCTACATCGCGCAGTTCACGAACAAGCGCGCCGTCGTGAAATACGGCGGCGCCGCCATGGTCCGCCACTCGCTCAAAGCGAGCTTCGCGAACGACATCAATCTCCTTCGAAGCGCGGGCCTCTTGCCGATCGTCGTGCACAGCGGCGGACCGGAGATCACCCACACGCTCGAAAAGCTCGGTCTTGGCGAAAGCGAGTTCGTGGACGGCGTGCCCGTGACGGGCCGCGATGACGTCCGAGTCGTCGAGATGGTGCTGACCGGTAAGATCAACACGGAGCTCGTGTCTCTCTTGAATCAATCGAGCGCCCACGCCGTCGGCGTGTCGGGCAAGGACGCAGGCCTTCTGCGCGCTCGCAGACGCGTCGGCGAAGGGGGACGAGACCTCGGCCGGGTCGGCGAAGTCTCGCACGTCAACCATGAGCTTCTCGAGGTGCTCCTCGACCGGCGTTACGTTCCGGTGATCTCGCCGGTCGGTCTCGGTGAAGACGGCGACGGCGACGGCTACAACCTCAACGCCGATTCGGTGGCGGCCGAAATTGCCGTGGCCCTTCGTGCCGAAAAGCTCATCTACTTGACCGACGTCGCCGGAATTCTCGAAAATGGCGAGCTCATCAGCGAACTGACGGCCTCCGAGCTGTCCCGGAAGATCGGCGACGGGACGATTCGCGGGGGAATGCTCGTGAAGGCCCAGGCGACGCTTCGCGCCATCGAAGGCGGCGTCGCGAGCGTGCACATCCTCGATGGTCGTGCCCCCCACTCGGTCATCGCGGAGCTCTTTACCGATCGCGGCGTCGGAACACTGGTTCGCAAAGGCTAAGTTCTAAGTCTCGCGGGGGAAACGTCAGACTCGAGCCAGAGGGACCGTCCCGCGGGATCAGAGAAAAAGAGACAAGCCGCCGAGGACGGTCAACGGCGGCGCGGCGACCCAATGCGTCGCAGAGGTGGCCAAGGCGGTCCCCGGCTTGAGGCTCCAGTTCGACGTGTAGTATTCGGCGTCGTCCGCGTAGCGGAGATTGAGCACGTTGAAAGCATCGATCCCCACCTCGACGCTTCCGTAGCGGAGCGCTGCGTTCGCATTGAGGACGTTGTTCGAGGGACCGACGACCACGTCGGTCAGATGACGTCCAGCGAGAAACGTGTAGCCGACGCCCAGACGTCCCGTCAGTGGACGGCCGAAAGGCTGGGCGAGCTTGTGCCGAGCACTCACGTCGACGCGCAGGAGAACCGGGGGCACGTTCGGGACATCGTGCGACGGGGCGCCGGGAACGAGGGTGACGAATTGCGCCGAAGAGATGGAGAGCGCCGCGGAAGCGAGAAGCCATTCGAACGGGCTCGCAAGCGCCGACCCCACGACCCCTCGACGCAAGCTTGCACCTTCGGTCGTGAAGCCCCCGGATGTCGCTTCCGGAACGAGCTCGTTCTGAACCCACGTCTCGAAGACCGACAGCGTCACCGTGTAGCGCTTGGCCCGGGTCTGCGCGCGGAACCCGACTTCGCCGGAGCGAACCTTCGAATAGGGCGTACCTCCCTCTTGAATGCTCGGGCCCTCGCCGGCTATGCCCCCGGCCCCCCCCACATTCGCCGTCGCATCGAGCGAGCGGAAACCCTCGCCGTAGGACACGACCGGCGCCATCTCGGGTGTCGCATCGATCGCCGCCGTGACGCGCGGCCCGACCGCCAGGCCCTGCGCAGCACGCACTTCGCCCGGCAGGGCTGCACCGGGCGTGATCGGTCCAGCGGGCACGTCGTAGCCAAGCCGATCGTCGACCGTCACGGCAAGCAGGTCGGCGCGCACCCCTCCCGAAAGGTGCAGACGGCGCCAAAGACGCAAGTCGAGGTCGACGTACCCGCCGACGTCCAGGGTATCCAGTCCGGCATCGAGTCGTCGGTCCCAGGCCTGGAGCGTGGTCGGACTGAGAAGACTCTTCGTCTGATCGGTATGTCCCACCCGGGCGTAGACGCCTGGCTCCCCCGCAGCCTCGAGCCACGACCCGAGACGCCACGGCGCCGGGCGCATGCGGGCGGTTAGCCCGGCTGCGGTCTCGACGTTGGTGCTCTCCCAGAGATCGCCGATGCCACCTGGCAGTTGGGGGTCGAGCTGCGAACTGTAGATGTTCCCGCTGAAGTTCTGACGGGCGCGGAAGTTCGTCCACATGAGCCAGGGCGCCATCTCGAAGCGGGTGCCACCAGCCGCGGCATGGTCGAGATCAACGCCGAGCACGACCCTGGCTGCCTGCACGCCCTGCCCTCCGGCGTAGAACGGATAGCTATCGTAGAGACCGATGCGCCCCGCATCGACGTCGTCCTCGCGAACGACCCCGGCCAGCGATGCTCGCGCGCCGTACGCGGTCGCGAGCATGCGGACGCGATCGCGCGGCCCGACGTCGACCGCGTACTGGGCGTTGATCGTTGCGGATTGGGACGCGCGGTTTTCGCCGAAGCCATCGGTCTTGCGCAATGCGAACGCGACAAAGGTCTCGTCGTCGGCCCCTTCGGGCGCCACGATGCCGGCAACCCGCAGCTGGTTGAACGAGCCATAGGTAGTCTTCAGGCGATAGCCCCGATCGGGCACGCCGAGATCGAAGTACGCGCTGCCGACGATGGCGGCATCGCCTTGCCGCGGGTCATAAGGCCCCTCGACGACGCGGATGCTGCGAACCACCTCGGGAATGATGAAGTTGACGTCCGCGTACCCCTGGCCCATCACGTGGACCGGATTGTTGATAGGAATGTTGCCGACGCGCATCTCGATGCCGGAGCCGTGCTCGAGGTCGAAGCCGCGGAGATAGACGTCGTTGCCGAGGCCTTCGCCGTCCTCGTGGTCTACGAAGAAGCCGGGGGCCGCCGACAGCATTTCGCTCGTCTGCTGGCGCGGTGACGCCTCGAGGAGCTCGCGGCTGATGCGCAAATCGGCGACCCCGCGCGGCGACGGCGGCGCGATGCCCCGCACTTGAACGAGCTGCGCGTAGTCCTCGTCCTGCTCGTCGGTCGAAAGAGGAGGGCGGGCGGCGCGGACGCCGCGCGCCGCGTGCGTGAGCGGTGGCGGTGTGGGCCGCTGCGTCGACGTTGCGCGGCTTGCATCATCGGCGGCGGGTGCCAAGAGGGCGCCGTCGGTCGATGGGCGACCTGCTCGATGGTCCGGAGAGGGCGGCGGACGAAAGACGACGACGTACTCGATACGCGAGCGGATCGGCCGGCCGTCCCGGACGGACGGGTGAAACTTCGATCGCTTCACGGCTTCGACCGCCGCCGCATCGAACGAAGCGGGCGCTCCGGGCGGGGCATGCGACGTGACGACGGCAGACTCGATCTCGCCGGATGCCGCGACGACGAGCTGCAGCACGACTTGCGTTTCGACCGGCGGGGCGCCCTGCGGAAAGGTCGGGAGCACGGGCGCGGTGGGCTCGGCGGCGACGACCTGGGCAGCGGCCGGCGAAGCCACGAGGCTCGAGGCGACGCCGAGCGTGGCCATCGCCAGGCGAAGCGAACGCCGTGCGGGATCACAGCAGGACGAAGACGCCATGTGGGCCCGCGACGCCTCCCTCGGCGCCCCCATCTGAATCGCCCGGCTCGGTCGAGAGAAACGGATAGTTGCCCTCGACGGCCGGGGTCATGAAAGTCTTTGTCATCTGCTGGCCGGGCAGAAGAGGCCCGAAGTTCGCCTCGGCGGGAAAGCACGAGGTCGATGGGCAACCCAAGGGGAGGCCCGTCGGAATGCACTGGATGAAAAGGTCGTGCGGCCTGGTCCCGACGTTCGTGAGCGTCAGGGTCACCGTGCTCAAGTTTTCGACGGCGATGTTTTGCTCGGTGGATCCGCTGTCGACCCCGCCGACCGTGAAGGCGGTGTCACTGACGGAGACGATCTCGACGTAGCTGCCGCCGCTCAGCCCGTCCTCGTCGCCGGGTGCGCAGCCGTCGGTCGTCGTGCTGCAATCGACGGCACCGCAGAGAAGGAAGAGAAGGGCCCCGAACCCGGCGACGACGACCGACCGGGCCCGAGCGGGGTCGCGCACGGCGCGGCATTCTGGACGAGCCGCCGGCTCGTGCATGTCACGGCCCCGGCTCGAGCACTCGAATCTTCAGCTCGAGGAGCTGCTCGGGCGAAACGGTGTTCGGGGCGTCCGTCATCAAATCCGTGCCCTTTTGTGTCTTCGGAAACGGAATGACGTCGCGCAGGCTGTCCGCGCCGCTCAGCAACATCGACAGGCGATCCATCCCGATCGCGATGCCGCCGTGCGGGGGGGCCCCGAGCTTGAGCGCGTCGAGCAAGAACCCGAACTTGGCGCGCGCCTCCTCGTCGGAGATGCCGAGCGCTCGGAAGACTTTCGATTGCACGGCGGGATCGTGCAATCGAATCGACCCTCCCCCGATCTCGAACCCGTTGAGCACGAGGTCGTAGCGCCAGCAGAGGACTTTTCCCGGATCGGTCTCCAGCCGATCGATGCAATCGTCGTGAGGACGCGTGAAGGCGTGGTGGGCGGCCACCCAAGTCTTCTTCTCGTCGTCGTATTCGAAGAGGGGTGGATTCACGACCCACAAGAACTTCCACCGGCCGCCATGGCCGCTCTCGGGAATGAGCCCGAATTTCTTCGCGAGGTGGATGCGCAGATTGGCCAGCACCGTCTGCACGGTGCTCTCGCGCCCGAACTGAAAGAGCAGGATGTCGCCTTCCGCCGCGCCGAGGCGATCGTTGATCGCCGCGCGGAGTGCAGGGGTGACCGACTTGGCGAGAGGCGATTGCACCCAGTTGCCCCCCGCGTCGACCTTTGCCCGCGCGAGCCCCTTGGCGCCCATGCCTTTCACGAATTCCTCGAGCTTTTCGAGATCCGCACGAGAAATGCCCGCTGCGTGGTCCGCCGGGATGCGTAGGGCCTTCACGATCTCGGCGGGCAAATCGCGTCGATATTCGCCGCTCGTGAACTTGTCGGCGATGGGTTTCCAGAACGAAACGCCGCCGCCGCCGTGTTCGATGATGACGTCGGTCAAGTCGACGTGGGGCAAGCCAAATCGAAGGTCCGGCTTGTCGTTACCGTAGAGAGCCATCGACTCTTCGAACGGCATTTGAGGAAAGCGACCGCTCGGGTAGAGCGTCGTCAGATCGAGGCCGAGGATCTCTTTCCACACGCGGAAGATGAGGCCTTCAATGACGCGGAAGACGTCGTCCTGGTTAACGAAAGACATCTCGACGTCGATTTGCGTGAACTCGGGCTGCCGATCGAGCCGCAAGGCCTCATCGCGAAAACACTTCACGATTTGGAAATACTTCTCGAAACCAGCAACCATGTAGAGCTGCTTGAAGAGCTGCGGGCTCTCGGCCAGGGCGTAAAACTTGCCCGGGCTCATGCGAGCGGGTACGAGGAAGTTGCGCGCACCGCCAGGGGTGTACTTGACCATGATGGGCGTCTCGAGTTCGAGAAAGCCCTCCTCGTCGAAATATCGGCGTGTCGCCTGATGGATGCGATGGCGAATCCGTAGCGTCCGCTGCAGGGGCGCGCGCCGGAGGTCGAGGTAACGATATTGGAGCCGCTTCTCTTCGTTCGTATCGATCGCGTCCGCGATTTCGAAAGGCGGAGTTTCGCTCTTGTTGAAGACGACGAGCTCGACGCCGTGGACCTCGATTTCGCCCGTCGGGATCCGTGGGTTCTTGTTTCCGCCTCGGCTCTTGACGAGCCCGCGCACGCCGACGACCCACTCACTCCGGAGCTCGCGCGCCGTCTCGTGGGCGGCACGCGGCAAGTCGCCGTGACCGGCAAGCTCCGGGTCGAAGACGAGCTGGGTGATGCCTTCGCGATCGCGGAGATCGATGAAAACGCAACCTCCGTGGTCTCGATAGCTCGATACCCATCCGAACAAGACGGCCGTCTTGCCTTCGTCCTTGGCGCGAAGATCGCCGCACGAGTGTGTCCGCTTCAATTCGTCGATGAATCGGGCCATGCTGAGGGACGCTGACGCTACCATGGCGGCGATGAACGCGCCGACGGTCCGGACACGGCCCGCCGCACCCTTGGGCGCAGGCGACGGACGCGCCGGGGAAACCGCCCGTTCCGTCGAAGTACTCGACGTGGGGCTCATGGCCCTTTGCGCCTTGGTAACCTGCGGCCTCTCGGCCCAGCACATCCCGCGCATCGCCGACGCCGCGCATGACGGCGGCGTACGGCGGGCCATCGCCTTCGAGGCTGAGGTCTGGCGGTGGCTCGATGCGTGGATTGGGCTGGTCTTCGGTCGACTGCCCGCGGGCACCCCGGCAACACGGGCGACCCTCGGCGGGATCGGCCTGGCGGCGGGCGCCGCGGCCGTGGTCTACGCGATGACGCGAACCCTCCTCGGCGCGTGCGCCGAGACCCGCCGCCTCCGCTTCGTCGTCGCAGCGGTGGCGACTCTGACGGTCTTTGCCGGCGTCCCCTGGCAGACCGAGAGCGCTTCGGTCGGCGGGTCGGTGAGCGGTGCTCTTCTCGGCCTCTCGTGCCTTTTTTTCGCCGATCGCGCGTCCCGAGACGGTCGTCCCGTCTGGTTCCGGGCGACTTTGATCGCACTCGTCTTCGCCTCCCTTCACGAGCCGCTCGTCGGCGCCTGCGCGTTGGTTGGGTGCTTCGCGCTGTTCGCCAGCTCGCCGGAGGCTCGGCGCCACGGATCGATGGGCCGACAGCGCGGCGCCCAAGGCGCCGGCGATCTCGGAGTGGCTGCGCTGGCCGGCTTCGCCCCGTGGGTCATCGCGTTGCTGCGGGTGCGTTGGGCGGGTGGTCCCCTCGGAGCCAGCGCCGCGGACGGCTGGGCGGGCGAGAGGGGGGCGTCGACGATCGGCTCGCCGGTCGCCTTTCTCGGCGACGAAGTGGGGCTCGTTCTCGTCGTTCTCGGGCTCGCCGGAACGGTGCTGGCCTGGACCGTACCGAGGGCGAGGTCCCTGGCGACAGGTCTCTTCGCCATGGCCCTGAGCGGCCTTGCCATGTCGTGGATCGGCGCCCCGGTCGGTCCGACGCGATACGGAGCACCCATCCTCTCTGCGCTCGCGGCATGGGGCGCACTGGCCGGCGTCGCGCTGCAAGCTGCGGTCCGGGCGGTTCTCACCGCAAGGCTGCCTTACGCGCAGGCGAGCGGGGTCATGGTGCTGACGTTGGAATGCGCGCTCCCGGTCGGCACCGGCGACGAGATGCTCCTTCGGCTGGAGCGCCGGAGCGCAGAGGCGGAGAGCGCCATGCGGGCCTGGAACGACCTTGCTTTCGGCACGCTGCCGCCCCGCTCCGTGCTCGTCCTCAGCGACCCGGACCCGTTCTCACGTGCCCTGGCTGCGCGCGCACAAGGCGTGTTACGGGGCGACGTCATCCTCGTCCCGGCTTTTCCCGGCCGATCTCCTCTCGCGAAGGACATGGCCGTCGACCCAGCTCTCATTCCGCTTTGGCGAGACCTCGCGATGCGTGGAATGCCCGACGAGGCGTCTCTCTCTTCGCTCGCCGCCACACGGCCCGTCATCACGCTTTACGAGCCGCGGTGGGGGACCGCAATCGCCAGGCACCTCTTGCCCCTTGCACTTTTCGACCGGTTCGAGCCCGAACCGCGCGGAGCGACGGATCGCCGCAAGGCCCTCGACGATTTCGCGCGAGAGCGAGACGACCTGGCCACCCGAACGCGCCACGATCCGGAGCTCTCGACGACAACCCGCCGGCTGCTCGAGGCGCGCGCTCTCGCGATGCCAGCGCTGGGGGATCGCGCGCTCGCCGAGCGTGCGCAGGCGGACGCCCGGGCCTTCGCGCGTTGACCCGGACGCGCTCCGATTCGAACGGGCCGGTCACTCGACACGTGCTGGGGTTCAGGGCGCACGGGGCTTGCCGGTCGGCCAACCGGTCCGCCGGTCCATCTTGTCGGCAGCGCCATCACATACGTGCGGAGCAATCATCTTGCGCGTTCGGGGCACGGCGACGCCTGCGCGTGCCGCAGTGCTCCGGACTTTCCGTGAATGTCGTCCTAGGATGCCTGCCATGATCACGCTCCATCTCGTCCGCCACGGGGACACCAGCCAGGCCGCGGAGGGAATCTTCTGCGGGGATCTCGATCCGCCGCTGACCGAGAGCGGCCTCTGGCAGGCGGAGCGGGTGGCTGCCTCCGCCGCCACGTTGGGCCTCAGCGCGCTTTACAGCAGCCCGAAGCTTCGCGCGCGCCTGACGACGGAGCCGATTTCTCGCGCGTGCTCGCTTGTGCCCGTGCTGGAGGACGGTTTGCGCGAAATCGCGTACGGGTCGTGGGAAGGTCGATCGGAGGCCGACGTGCGGCGCGACGAGTTTGCGGCTTACGAGGCCTGGCGTACCGATCCAGCCCTGGCGTCGCCGCCGGGGGGTGAGAGCGCGTTCGCCATTGCGGCCCGCGCATTGCCGGTCGTCCTGGCCGTACGGCGAACTCATCCGAAAGGGCACGTGATGCTCGTCAGCCACAAGGCGACGATTCGGGTGATCACCTGCGCTTTGCTCGGGATGCCGCTCGGCCGCTACCGTAGTCACGTGGCATGCCCGACCGCCTCGATCACCTCCTTCGAGTTCAGCGACCGTGGGGCGATGCTGACGCGCGTCGGCGACGTCAGCCACCTCCACTGACATCAAACATCGGCCTCGCTCCCATCCGATAGCGAGCGACGCCACGAAACATCGGGCTCACCGGCACCAGAAGCGAGCGACGTCACGTGACATGGCCGACCCCTTCGCTCACCTCCTTCGAGTTCGGCGACCGTGGGGGCTCGCCGCCCTTCGCTCACCTCCTTCGAGTTCGGCGACCGTGGGGGCTCGCCGCCCTTCGCTCACCTCCTTCGAGTTCGGCGACCGTGGGGGCTCGCCGCCCTTGCTCACCGCCTTCGAGTTCGGCGAATGTGGGGGCTCGCCGCCCTTCGCTCACCGCCTTCGAGTTCGGCGACCGTGGGGGCGCTCACCGCCTTCGAGTTCGGCGACTGTGGGGCTCGGTCCCGACCGGCAGTCCGGGAATGAACCGTCCCGCCCCCGCGTTGGCCCACACGAGGGGGCCGGGCATGGCGGTCGAATCGGCTAAAACGACGATCTGAGGAATCGTGTCATTGGCTCCCTGGGCAGCTCGGGCAAAAAAAATGCATGAAGGTGCGGCCCCCTGGGGCGCCTCGTGGAGAGCGCTCGCGGGCATCCTGACGGCGGCGGGCGTCGCGACGGTTCCGCTGGCCTTGACCACGGCACACACCGCCGCCGCCGGGGCCATCGTCGCCCACAGCCGCAGTTCGGTGCGCGATGCGCTGCATGACCCCGATCTGCTTGCCGTGCGCGCCGACGATCCTTCGACGGACGCCGCCGAGTTCGGCGTGGACGGCCGAGACGAAACGTCATGGATGGGTCGGCCGGGCGAAGAAGAGTGGCGCTGGACGGCCGCCTTCTCACGACCTGTCCACCTCGGCCTCATCCGGGCCCACTTTGGGCTTTCGACGACGAACGGAATCCCGACAGCGTTCCGATGGGAGGTGGTGAAGCCGCAGGGCGGCGGCCGGTGCGGCGCGGCGGCGCCGAGCGACGACGACTGGCTTGCGCTGGCGGGTGCGGAGCGTGCGCCGCCAGCAAGCGGAGACACCCTTGCCCAGCCCTCGCGCCAGTCCTGGTTCGTCGACGTCGAGGCCTGCGCGCTGCGCTTGCGAATCGATCGTACCAACGCCGGACCGCCGGTGCTGCGCGAAGTGCAGGCCATCGAGAGCGCCGAGGACGTTCTTCGCGGCGCTCACGCCAGCGACGACGGGGCCTATCCCGGCTTTCGGGCGAAAGATGCGATCGACGGGACGTATGCGCGGCGCTGGGCGGGCGCGCCCGGGCGGCGGCGCTGGACCTTGCGCGTCGACCTGGATGAAGCGCAGCGCATCGACCGAGTCCGCGTCGTCCTCGGGTTCGATGCGACGAGCGTCCCGCGCGGGGGCTTCGGGCGGACCTACGCGGTGGCTTGGGGCCCCGTCGAATACGTCCTCGAAACGAGCGAAGACGGAAAGCGGTTCACCGCCGTCGAAAGCGAGCCGGTCCGGCCGGACGGGTCCGTCCTTCCGTTGCGCAGGAGGCTCGTCACGTTTGCTGCGCCCCGCGTGGTGCGAGCCCTTCGCCTCATCATGACGGGGGCGACCGGGGCCTCCGGGCTGCCAGAGCAGGGGGCCGTCCCGGTCGTTCGCGAGATCGCCGCGTATCGGAGCGATGATCCGCGACCCATCCTGTCGAGCCCATGGATCCTCAGCGTCAACGCGAACCCGGCGGGCCAGTCGAGGTTCACGCCCGGCGGGGAGATGACGAACGACGCTTACCACGCGAAGTTTCTCCAGAATCGTTTCGCATCGCTCCTGCCCGTCTTGCGCAGCGATGACCGATATGCGCGTGCGCTCGGACCACGGGGTGAACCCCTCGACGCTCCATCTCGCGACGAAGCGGGCGAAGCCCTTGAATCGATTGAAGGCGACGATCCGCAGCTCGATGCCCAATTTCTCGGACAGAGCAGCCCCCCCCCCATCGCGGTTCTCAGCGGTTCGAACGACTGGGATTACGCCGCGGAGACGGGGCCGGACCCCGACCATCCCCGGCGTTGGCACTGGGACCCGCTTCCCGATGCACGTCTCGGGGGCATGGGTCAGCTCGCACCGGCCGTGCGCGAGCGGATCGCGCCGTTTGTCGGCTTCTGCGGAGGCGCGCAGCTCCTCGCGTTGCTCGAGGCGCGTCACGGCAACGCGACATCGGGCGAAGACGACCTCAAGACGATCGATCGAGTCCTCCGTCGCACGACCGGCCAGCCGATCCGAGGCTTCGCGCCCCTCCTCGACATCGAGCGCGCTTGGCCCACCGATCCGCACCCATCGCATGCGACGATTCAGTTCGTTCCGGCCGACCCGCTGTTCGCCGATATGGCCGGGTCGCTCGGGCGATCGACCACCCGCGCATTGCCCGAGCTTCACTCGGACGCGGTGCGGCCGGACGCCTTCGTCCCCGGCGGCCCGCTCCAGCGCTTCGAGGTCGTCGCAACGAGCGCCTTCTGCGGACCGGACGTCCTCGTCGCGAGCCCCCACGACATGTTCCGGACCCCGGGCGCCGATGCGTGGTGCGCGCCGGTGGCGGAGGCCTTTCGCTCGCGCGATTCGGCATGGCCGGTCATCGGAGCGCAGTTTCACGCCGAGCAGAGGGACTTCGCGACGGCCGCACCGGACGATCCGCCCGAGTCCGTTGCGGACGCACGCTTGTTTCTGGCAGGCGCCTACGAGACGATTGTCGATTCGTACGTCAAGTTCGCCCCCTGAACGGAGGACGAGCGGTGACTGCCGGAGGCAGTTCGCCCGTCACCCCCGGTTCGAAGCGGGCCGCTCCGCGTTTTCTCGAGCGGCGTCGGGCGCCCGCGTTCCATGGTTTGCGAGGCCGCTCTAAGCTCCAAGCGGAAGATCGCGAACCCATGGATGCAAAGCTGCTCAAAGAGGCCTTCGCGAGCCAAAACATCCGTCGCGTCAAAGTGGGCGGCTTCGACATCGACGGCATTTTGCGAGGCAAGTATGTCGCGCTCGACAAATTCTGGGACGCGATCGAGGAGCCGATGGGGTTTTGCGACGTCATCTTCGGCTGGGACGCCGCCGACGTCCTCTACGACAACTCGCAGTTGACGGGCTGGCACACGGGGTATCCGGACACGCGGGCCCGCATCGACCCCGCCACGCTTCGCGTTCTGCCGTGGGAACCCGGAACGGCGACCTTTCTGCTGGACTTCGTCGAGCAAGACGGAAGCCGCCATCCGGCCTGCCCGCGCGGACTGCTGCGCGACGTCATCGGTCGCGCAAAGACCATGGGGTACGAGCCGGTCTTGGCGGCGGAGTTCGAGTTTTTCGTATTCAAAGAGTCGCCAGCAACCCTTCACGCAAAAGCCTTTCGAGGGCTCGAACCCCTCTCGCCAGGGATGTTCGGATACTCCTTTCTGCGAGAAGGTCAGCACTCCGACTTTTGCAACGCGATTCTCGACGAGCTCGAGCGGTTCGACATTCCGATCGAGGGCCTCCACACCGAGACGGGGCCTGGGGTTTACGAGGTGGCGATTCGCTATGACCAAGCCTTGCGCGCGGCGGACAAGGCGGCGCTTTTCAAGACGGCCTTGAAGCTCTTGGCCGCGCGACGCGGCTACTCGGTCACCTTCATGGCCAAGTGGAACGCGGCCTTACCCGGATCGAGCGGTCATATTCACCAGTCGCTCTGGAAGAACGGCAAGAACGTCTTTTACGACGCAAGCGATCCGAACCGGCTGAGCACCCAAGCACGTCATTACCTGGGCGGGCAGCTCGCCCTGATGCCGGAGCTGACGGCGCTCATTTCGCCGACGATCAACAGCTACAAGCGCTACGTGTCCGGCGTGTGGGCCCCGCTCAACGCGAGCTGGGGGGTCGAAAACCGCACGTGCGCCATTCGCGCCATCCCGGGCGGCGCCAAATCGACGCGCCTCGAATGCCGGCAAACGGCGGCGGACATCAACCCCTACGTCGCCATGGCGACAACGCTCGCGGCTGGGCTCTGGGGCATCGAGCGGGGATCGGACCCGCCGCCACCCGTCGAGGGCGACGCGTCGGCGCGGAGCGACCTCGCGGCGCTCCCCCGAACGCTGCGCGAGGCCACCTCGCGGCTCGCCGCAAGCGATGCCGCACGCGCGCTTCTCGGCGACGCGTTCATCGACCACTACGTGCGTACGCGGGACTGGGAATGCCGGCAGTACGAGCGTGCCGTGACGGACTGGGAGCTCGCGCGCTACTTCGAAACCGTCTGACGTGCTAGGAGGGCGCGCATGGGCGAGTCCCTCGTCACGTGGGCGTTTCCGACGACGGTCGTTTTCGGCGTAGGCGCAGTGACCAAGGTGGCCGAGCAGGTCCAGCGGGTGGGCGGCAAGCGCGCGCTCGTCGTGTGCGACGGCGGAGTCGTTCGAGCGGGCATTGCCGATCGCGTGCGCGCCCTGCTGGAAGCCGGCGGCGTCGAAGCGGCCATCTTCGATGCGGTCGATCCGAATCCCGTCGAAAAGAACGTGATGGATGGGGCGGCCGCTTACCGCGCCCACGACGCGAGCTGCATTGTCGCCGTCGGCGGAGGATCACCGCTCGACACGGGCAAGCTCATCGGGCTGCGTGTCACGCACGAGCGACCCCTCGCCGACTACGACGACGCAATCGACGGCGGCCGGTGGATAGGGCCCACCGTACCACCCGTCGTGACGATCCCGACGACCGCGGGGACGGGCAGCGAGGTCGGACGGTCGGGCGTCGTCACGCTGGCGGCCACCGGCCGCAAGACGGTCATCTTCAGCCCCCATCTCTTGGCCAAGGTGGCGCTGCTCGACCCGGAGCTCACGCGATCGCTTCCGGCTCGCATCACCGCGGCAACCGGATTCGACGCGCTCACGCACGCGCTCGAAGCGTTTTGCTCGCTCGGAGACCACCCGATGGCCGACGCCATCGCGCTCGGGGGGCTCGAGCTGTGCGCCTCTCACCTCACCCGAGCGGTCGAATCCGGAGACGACCTGCGCGCGCGCGGCGGCATGATGAAAGCGGCCATGATGGGTGCTGTGGCCTTCCAAAAAGGACTCGGCGCCTGCCACTCGCTCGCCCATCCCCTATCGAGCGTCAAAGGTCTGCACCACGGGCTCGCGAACGCCATCTGTCTGCCGGCGGTCGTCGAATTCAACGAGCCGGCCGTTCACGAAAGGCTCGAACGGATCCGCCGACTCCTCGACCCCTCGGCACCAACCTGCGCCCACGCCGTTCGTAACCTGCGAGGCCGCGTCGGCCTCCCCGAGGGTCTGCGGACAGAGGGTGTCGGCGAGGCGGACCTTCCGAAGCTCTCCGACCACGCTTTCGAAGACGCCTGCCACCGCTGCAATCCCCGCCCGACGACGCGCGACGATCTCGCGAGCCTCTATCGCGCCAGCCTTTAGATTTAGAATACGGCCATGTCGCTCAGGCGAGCCGGCGCCCCCGCCGGGTGCACCAGGTAGCCGCGCCCCCTGCCAACATATCCAGCCCGGCGCCGCCCGATCCGGAGAAGTGACGCGGGTTTTCAGAAGGAACCCGGGTACACCGGCGACTCGGTGGCCCCGTGCGATCGCAGACTGGATGGGACCGATGGCGCAGGCCCAAGAGCATCGAGACTGATTCGTGCGTGGCAAGCCGCGGAACTTCAGTCTAGAAATAACCCGGATCCCCGGGCGACTGGGTGGCCCCCGTGGGGTCGTAAAAGTATCGCAGCGAGAGGACCCCGAGTGTGGCCGCGTGGTCGGAGACGAGGTCGTGGCGCACGGCCAGTTCGACACTCCAACGCGGGTCGATGTAGCCGAGACCCAAAGACGGGGTGTTGAGCTGCGTGCCGCCGTCGTAGCGCCAGCCCGCCCGAATGGCGTAGCGATCGGCGAGAAAGACTTCGACGCCTCCCATGACGCGTCCGCGCACGCCTTGCCATGTCGAAAAGTCGAGTAGCCCGTCGGCCTCTAGGGCGAAGGCCTGCGTGTAGTACCCGACGCCGGCGACCGCTGTCGTTGGCGCGATGGCCGTCCTCGGGAAGGTGAGGTTGTGCCCGACGGCCGCGATACGAAGCCCGTCGCCGATGCTGACCGTCGCGCCCGCATCGAAGGTCAACCCATTGAAGAGCGGGTCGCTCGCCGTTCCTTCGGAGGCTGGGCTGGCCCCGAACGGCCCGACCCCGACCTCCTGCTCGACACGCAGCCAGCGACCCATCAGCCCCACGGCAAAATGATCACCGAAGGGAAGGGCCAGCCCCCCCCGCACATCCGTCCAGATACGGTGAAGTCCGCTTGGATCGAGCTCGGACCAAGCCCCCGCGACGCCCCCCGCGAGCCGCGACGAACTGACCAAAGAGTCGACGATGGCGAGCGCATACGTCTGGCGCTGGGCTTCGGGCGAGTACGCGGCGAGTGCTTCGAAGTGATAGACGCGCGCCAGCGCCATGTTGGCTGGGTTGAGATAGGTCGACGACGTGGATACCCCGAGGGCGTTCAGAGCCCCCCCCATGCTCACGGCGCGCGGGCTTGGGATCTCCCCGAGATCGTACGCCTGCTCGGGCGAGGTCGACATCGGGTCGGCTGCAGCGGAGCGCACGGCGGCGAGGAGGACGACCGCCAGCGCACCGCCGAGGGCCGCCGTGGGGCGGATGCGGCGCACGCGCGGGACCCTAACAGGGAGCTTCCCCGAACGACGACTTTTCCGCCGGACGTTTCCGGCCTCTTCTGGCCATGGGATGCTCACGCCAGTCACGAGCCTGTTTCGGAAAAGATGCCTTCCCGCGACTCTTGACAGCTGGGCTCAGCCAAAAAGGCCGCGCAAGCGCTCGCCGCCATCCGCCCGGTGGACAGATTCGGCAGCCATGACGCTGACTTCGGCTCGACGGGCATTCGGGAGAATCCGGCGAAGGCCATTTCGCGGGTGTTCTACAACGAAAAAAATGACCTGTTGCCGCGTAGTTACCTAGGTAAACGTTGAAGAGCATGGACGCCTGAGGACCCCCGGTGG
Source organism: Polyangiaceae bacterium (assembly GCA_050013115.1). Lineage (GTDB taxonomy): Bacteria > Myxococcota_A > Polyangia > Polyangiales > Polyangiaceae > Palsa-1150. The sequence goes on along the minus strand of JBEKFX010000002.1, from coordinate 67,798 downwards.
TACCTCCATCCGCATTCACGTCGGACAACGGGCGGGACCGTCATCCGTTCGGCGCGATGTTGTTGTTCGGTTCCCTTTCACGGTCGAACGTTGTGTCCGCTGTGAGCCGCGTGAAGGAATCGTCACGGCAGCGTATTCACCGCGATCCTGTTTGGGATGTTCTTCAAAGGGCTGTGGCGGCATGTGCGACAGTCCATGAACAAGATTTAAGCGATCGGCAGATGTGCAATTGAGGGCGGTGAGCGTGCCTGCCATTCAGATCCTCGATCGGCAGCACGCTCTCGACGATTCATCGAATTTCCTGGCTGAGGCTCCGCGTGGGCCGACCTTTCCACAGGCTGTGGATAACGTGTGGCTTGTTTGGAAGGGGGGCTCCTGGCGGAGCCATTTTTGATGTGCTTGGGCCGGCGGAGCGCGTGCAACGCAGGACAGGAGCTGGCTTTTGGCGCCTTCCGTTCAAGGGCGCCGGACGAGACGGGGGAAACGACGTGAACTTGCTCAACTTCAACATCGCTGGCGATTCGAGGGAAACGGTGCAAGCGCGGATGCAAACGGACGAGCAATGCGGCACCGAGGCCACGATGATGGTGGGGGAGCCATCGGCCGACAGCATGAAGGCCTGGACCCGCGCGGTCGCGTTCACGCGGGAAAAGTCGCCGGCAAGCTTCGACCAATGGTTTTCTGGTGTGCAATTCGACGGACTGACCGATGGCATCCTTTGCTTGCGCGCCCGCGACGAGTTCGTCCGGCAGTGGGTCGAGGACTACTTTCTGCCGACCATGACGGAGCGACTCCACGAAGATACGAGCCTCAGCATTCAGGTGCGCTGGACGATCGCTGGAACGCTCGATCGACCTGTCGCGGACCGTCCGTCCTTCGCGCCCGTCAAGCCACGCGCACTCTCCGTTCGTCCCTGCGCGGTCGACGACGGCGGGGCGACGTCGACGCCGTCGTCGGGCTCGCGGCCCATCACGCTGATTCCCCCGTCGCGCGTGACCGCGGTGGCGCCGCCGGTCGAGGGCCTCAACACCAAATACACATTCGCAAACTTCGTCGTTGGGCCCTCCAACCAACTGGCCCATGCGGCCGCCATGGGTGCTGCGGGCGTCGGGGGGCGACGCCACAACCCACTCTTTATCTGCGGGGGGACGGGCCTCGGCAAGACGCATCTCGTCCACGCCATCGCCCATCGCGTTCGTGAGGAACGATCCGACGCGCGGATCGTTTACATCAGCGCGGAGAAATTCGTGAACGAGTTCGTGCAAGCGCTGACGGATCAGCGCATGCACGACTTCCGCGCACGCTTTCGCGAGCGATGCGACGTTCTGTTGGTCGACGACATTCATTTTCTTGCGGGAAAAACGCAGACGCAGGAAGAGTTCTTCCACGCGTTCAATGCGCTCCACCAATCGAGCAAGCAAATCGTCGTCACGAGCGACAAGTACCCCCAGCAGCTCGACAAGATGGAGGAGCGGCTCGTATCGCGCTTTCAGTGGGGCCTCGTCGCCGACATTCAGGCTCCGGAGCTCGAAACCCGCGTCGCGATCGTCCGAAAAAAAGCGCAGCTCGAGCACATCGAGCTCTCCGACGAGGTCTGCCTCGCCGTCGCGCAGAGTGTGCGCAGCAATGTGCGCGAGCTCGAAGGAACCCTCATCCGCCTCGCGGCCAAAGCGTCGCTGCTCGGCAAGCCGATCGGGATCGATTTCACCCGCACCGAGATCGCTGCGTCGGGGACGTCGCGACCGAACGAGGCGAGCGTAGAGGACATCCAGCGTGTCGTTTGCCATCACTTCAAGCTGCGTTCGACCGATCTGCTCTCGAAGGACCGACACAAGAGCATCGCGTTTGCCCGTCACGTCGCCATGTACCTCTGCAAGCAACGCCTGAAGTGCAGCTTCCCGGAGTTGGGGAGAGCCTTCGGCAACCGGGATCACACGACCATCATCAGCGCCGTTCGTAAAGTCGAAGCCCTCCGATCCAGCGATCCGGAGGTCCGCGCGCACCTCGAAGCACTCGAGCGCAAGTTGGGCAGCGTGGACTGATTCGGCGGCGTGCTCAGAAGCGCGCCGCCGGAGGCGAGAGCACCTGCGGGGGTACCCCGAGCAGCTGCGCCTCGGTGCTCGAATCTTGGAGCAAGAAACGGTTGCCGTTCAAATCGACGATTTCGACGGTGATCTCGACGGCCACGTCGGCTGCATCGTCGACGGTGCGAAGCCCGAGATCGAACCCGGTCAGGCCCGCGATGACCGGTGGAATCCACGGCGTATACAAGGGATCCTCGGTCGTCGACCAATTTTGAGGATTGAAAATGTGGTTCACGATGTCGGTCACGCTGGGCGCGTTGTCCGACTGGTTTGCCTCGAGCATCGCGGCGTTCGCCAACACCGTCTCGACCGACGCAAGCTTGATGGCGATTTCATGCATGTCGTCGGGAGTGAACGTGCCCTCCACGCGCGATAGGCCCGGCACGAGAAACGATACGTCGTAGCCGAAATTCGGGGTCGTCGTGTCGTCGTCAACCACCGTGACGCCGGGCTCCCAGCGGACGAATTCGTTCCACGGATCGATGAGCACATAGAGAGTGTGCGGGCTGTCGTCGAGGTTCGAGACGACGTAGTGGACCTCGAGGCTCTCGTCGTCCGCCGTCAAGAACGGGGCGCGCGGGTAGGGCGTCCCCGAAGGCGCAGGTCCGAGCGCGGCCAGCTCTTGGGAGGTGGGCTTCCGAACCGGAAGGGCGACCGGCCTCTCGACCTGGTAGAGGGTGAGATTCCCATCGCTGTAATAGGGAGCGATCGCACTCGTCATGCCGAGTGGTACCGGTGTCGTCACCTGATCGGCGCTCCCACTCGAGCAAGCCACGGCAGCCATGGCAGGCGCAGCGAGGAGCGATCGCCAACGGGGGGCCGGCCCCCCGCGCGTGGGGGCCCTGCATCCGGAACGGTCACGTAAGTTTCGCGTCATGACCTGATTTCATCCTCCCCAAGACGACCACTAGCGACGCACGTGCCAGTTCACGGGCGAAAAAGGCCGCCGGCTTCGACGGACGCCCCGCCAACGTGGGGCGCCCGCCCACCCCAAACCGACACGCGGTGTTTTCCTCGAACGATCGCGCACGCAATGCCTTCGAACCGGACCTGCGCGAGCCCCCCCCCACCCCCATCGGCCAGCCCCAAGCAGGCTGCGCGATCGCGATGCGGGCTGCGCGAGCTGGCCCATGATCCGGCGCACCCGTCGAAGCCCTCCCGGAGGAGGCAGAGGACATCCATTCTGCGCGGGGTGATCGTGCTGCCGTTAGCCTATCATCGTTTACGTGCCGTCGCTGATCGCCGCAACGTCGCTACGCGTCGACCGAGCCGGCGTCCCGGACGTCGACGGTCTGAGCTTCGCATCCGGGGGATCATGGGTGCTCGTGCTCGGTGCCGGGCGCGCGCTCTTCGAGGCGGCCGCGGGGTTGCGACCCGCCCAGCGCGGCGAATTGCGGATCGACGGCGCTGCACCCGCTGAGGCCCTGAGCCTCGGCTTCGTCGCGTCGGCGCCGCTCGACCCGCCGATGCCCCCGGCCTGGTTGCCCCGTCAGTACGTGACCTGGAGCGCTCGGGTCTCGGGCCACCCGCGCCGCGTGGCGAACGACCTCGCGTCCGACGCGCTCGATCGTCTGGAGCTCGCCGCCTCGGCGCAAATACGCCTTTCGAAGGCCCCGCTCGCAATGCGGCGCGCGACCGTCCTCGCGGCGGCGCTCGCCACCGGCGCGACGACATTGCTCATCGAAAATCCACTCGTCGATCTGCCCCCCGCCGGGCGGCGCCCCTTTGCGCGCGTCGTCGCGCGCGCCCTGACCGATCGGCGCGTCGTCGTCTTCGGGGGTCGGCTGCCTTTCGAATCTCCGCTCGTCTTTGCAGCCGACGAGGCCATCGTCATCGACGGCTCGCAGGTTGCCGCCCAGGGAGCGCCGGCCGAAATTGTCGCCCGTGAACGCGCGTTCGTTCTACGCGTCACAGGCGATGTTCCCGCATTCGCCCGTCTGGTCGAGGCGCGCGGCGGACGGTTGCTCGCCCCTCCCGGGGGAACCCCCGCGGTTCTCAGCATCGAGCTTGGCGGATTCGGAACGGGTCAGCTCTTCGCGATGGCCGTGACCGCCGGGGCCGTCGTGCTGGAGCTCCGCCCGATCGCCGGCGCCTTCGCGTAGACTCCCGAGGCCCGTCATGCCTGAGCGCTCGCCCGCGGTCCATCGCCTCCCACAGCCCTCCGGTGCGGCTCTGCACTCGGCAGCGCGACGCATGAGCGCAAACGCCGGCCGGCTCGAAGTCTACGCCTTGCTCGGAGCGTCTGCGGGAGCCGTCCCGTTGCCCTGGGTCCCTGAGATCTTCGCGCGCAGCGTACGGGGGGCGCTCGTCCACGACGTCGCGACGCGACAGGGTCTGTCCCTCTCGCCGGAAGCCCGGGACGTACTGGCCGCTCCGCACGCGAACGGCGCGTCGAGGCCCCTTTTCGTCCAAGCCCTTCGATTCATCGGCTCGCGTGTTGCGCTGCGTGCGCTGGCCGCCGTCGGGCCGATCCGGCTCGTCCGGCCGCTGCGCGGCGCACTGCGCACCTACGTGCTTGGACGGCTGCTGTCCCGTTACATCGACGTCAGCCGGACGGAAGGAGGCATTCGCATCGGGCTGGAGGAAGCCACCCGAATCCGCAGCGCCATTGACGGGGCGTGGACTCGCGCTCTCAGCGTGGCCGCCGAGGACGAACCAGAGCCGCTTCCCGTCGAGGATGAACGCGATCCAACGACCGCCTTCGTCGACGGCCTGCTCGGCATGGCGGCCGGCTTGCCGTCGCGGCTCTTGCATCGGCTCGACGCGGCGTTCGATGACATCATGGCGGCGCACCCATGAGTGAAGCGCGCGCCGCCGTCGCGCGATCGCGACGGGTGATCGTCAAGATCGGTTCGCGCACGTTGGCGGCGGAGGCAGCCCCCATCTTCGAGCGCCTCGCCGCGACGCTCGCGAACCGCCGGGGCACGACGTTCGTCGTCGTATCGAGCGGGGCGATCGCCCTCGGAATGAAGAAGCTCGGTTACCGTGCCCGCCCGAAGGAGGTCGCCAAGCTTCAGGCGGCGGCCGCGGCTGGACAGTCGCTCCTCATGCGGGCCTACGAAGAGGCCTTCGACGCGCGCGGCCTGACCGTCGCCCAGGTGCTGCTGACGTATGCCGATCTGGCCGACCGCACGCGCAGCAACAATGCGCGGGAGGCTCTTGCTGCGCTCATCGAAGCCGGCGCAATTCCGATCCTCAATGAGAACGATTCGGTCGCCGTAGACGAGATCAAGCTCGACAATGATCAGCTGGCGGCCATGGTCGCCCCTCTCGTCGACGCCGAGCTCGTCGTATTGCTGAGCGACGTCGAAGGCCTGCTCGACGCCGACGGGCGGCGGGTGTCGATCGTCCGTGACGTATCGCGCGACGCGTTGCCGCACATTCGAAAATCGACGAGCTCGGTCGGCACCGGCGGGATGGCGAGCAAGGTGGAGGCCGCTCGGCGTGCGACGCTCTCCGGAGCGAACGTGGTCGTAGCCGACGCTCGGGCCGCAAACACGCTCGAGGCCATCCTCGCGGGTGAGGACGTCGGCACCCTTTTCGTTGCCGCGCCCGACCGCCTGAGCGCCAAAAAGTACTGGATTGCGTTCACCCTCCGTCCGCGGGGCGACATCGTGCTCGATCGAGGTGCGGCCCAGGCCGTCCTCACCAAAGGAAAGAGCGTGCTTTCGGTCGGCGTGCTCGGGGTCCGCGGCGATTTTCGCGCCGGAGACGCCGTGAGGCTCGTCGACGCCGAGGCGAGAGAAATCGGGCGAGGCCTCGCCCGCTGCAGCGCCACGGACGCAGCGCGCGTGGCCGGCAAAGTACGCGACGACCTCCCGCAGCCGCTGGCGGAGTTTGCCGTCGTCGTGCACGCGGACGAATTGGTGGTCGGCGAGCACGCGGAGGCGCCCCCCCCTTAGCCAGAAGCGACGCGATCCACCGTCTCGGCCCCGCGGGCCTCACCAAATCTCGCAGCGAGAAGCGGGCGGGCGCACCATGGCGTTTCCCTCTTTGCACTGGAACGCGGCGGCAAATTCGTTGAGATTCGAGAGCGGGCCGATGACACGATACCTCGGCGGCGAGTGCGGGTTCGTCGCCACGAGCAAGCGCAGCGCCTCGGGTCGGTAGTTCGCACACCACGATTGAGCGAAACCCAGGAAAAACTGCTGTTCGGGGGTAAACCCGGAGAGCGTAGGGGTCGCCGGATGATCTTTCTCGGCGCGCTCGAACGTCGCGAACGAAAGCTTCACCCCTCCGAGATCGGCGATGTTCTCGCCGAGCGTCAACTTGCCTTTGATGTGCGAATCGTCGACGGCTATGTAACCGTCGTACTGCTTCTCGACGCAAGCCGCGCGCCGGTCGAACTCGACAGCGACCGGATTGGACCACCAGTCTCGTAGATTCCCCTCGGCGTCGAACTGCCGACCTTCGTCATCGAAGCCGTGCGTGAGCTCGTGGCCGACGACCATGCCGATGCCGCCGAAGTTCAGGCCAGGGGTTTGCGTGCTTGCGTAGAACGGCGATTGTAGAATGCCGGCCGGGAACACCATCTCGTTCATCGTCGGTTCGTAATAGGCATTGACCGTCGGGGGACTCATTTCCCATTCTTCCTTGTCGACGGGTTTACCGACCTTCGAGAGCTCTCGCCGTACTTCGAAGGCAATCGCGTGCTCGAGATTCTGAACGAACGACCCTCGATCGATCGACAGACCGTCGTAGCTTCGCCACTTCGTCGGGAAGCCGATTTTGTTCACGATCTTCGCAAGTTTTTCCTCGGCCTTGGTTCGTGTCGAAACGTCCATCCAGCCGAGCGAGTCGATGTCGGCCCTCATCGAGGCTTCGATGCCCGCGACCATCTGTTCGGCCGCTCGCTTGCCGTCTTCGCCGAGATAGGTCTTGACGAAAGGCTGCGCCAGGGCTTCGCCCATCATCTGGTCGGCGAAGCGGACGCACCTCTTCCATCGCGGTTGCAAAACCTTCGTGCCGGTCAGCACCTGCCGAAAGTGAAACCACTCGTCGACGAACTTCTCGGACAGCCACGGGGACGCCGATGCGACGAGGTGCCAGCGCAAGTACGTGCGCCAGTCGGCTGCGGGCAGCGATTTCGTCATCGCGTCGAACTTCTTGACGAAGTCGGGCTGAGCGACGTTGATGGCCGTGATGCTGGGGAATCCGAGCCCGGCCAAATAAGCGTCCCAGGACACGTCGGGGGCGATCTTCTTCAGGCCGACAAGGTCGAGCCGATGGTAGACCTTCTGCGGGTCGCGGAGCTCGACGTTGGTCATCGACGCGCCCGCCAGCTCGGTCTCGACTCTCAGCACCGTCGCGGCGTCGGATTCCGCTTGCCTGGCCGATTCACCGACGAGTTCGAGCGTTCGCGCCACGTGCTTCCCGTATTCGGAGCGGATGTCCTTCGTACGGGCGTCCGTTCGAAAGTAGTAATCGCGCTCGGGGAGGCCGAGCCCTCCCTGACCGAGGCCCGCAATCATGTGCGAGGCGTCCTTGAAGTCGACTTCGCTGTCGAAGCCGAACGCGGCCCCGACGCCGACCGAATGCAGGCGTGCGAGCTCCGCGACGAGCGAGCCGGCATCGTGGACGCCTTCGACCGCCTTGAGATCGGCCGTGAGATCGCCGAGGCCTCGCGTTTCGATCGCACTTTCATCCATGCAAGAGGCCCAAAAGTCTCCGAGCTCCTTGCCATAGGCGTCGCCCCGGGTGTCGCCGCTCGCATCGCGCTCGAGAATCGCTCGCAGCGCCTTCTCGTTGTCCTGATGGATCACACTGAAACTCCGGACCCAGCTCGCTTCGTCTTCCGGAATCGGAGTCGCTTTCATCCATCCGCCGCACGCAAACTGGTAGAAGTCGTCGCAGGGCGCCACGGATCGGTCGAGGGCCATCTCATCGGGTCCTTTGAGATTCGGCGCGACCGTGGCGGCCGTCGGAGTGGCGGGCGGCGGCGGTGGCGCCACCGCCGAAGCCGCGCCGCTTGCACCCGGCGGCATAACGGTCGGTGGGGGCGCGGTCTCGCGCTCGCACGCAGAGATCGCTGCGCTGGCGAGGGGGACGGCGACGACGGACACGACGAGAGCCATTCGCAGGTGAGCCATGGCCGTATTTGCACGCAAAAGGGCCCGTCCGTCACGCTCCGCGAGCGCCGAAGGCGACGTCGATGCGGGCTGCGCCGCGGCTTGACGCATTCAAAGTCAAGGCAGGGACGGATGGAACGGGGTGTCAGGGCGACGTCGATGCGGGCTGCACCGGGGCTTGACGCATTCCAGTCAAGTCGGCAGGGACGGACGCGACGTTGACGACCGTGGAAGCCTCGGTGAGAAAATCGGGGCTGAGGGCCGCATCGACGGGACGGCCGCTGATCGAACCGTGGCAGCCCGCACACAAATTGTTGAAAAAAACCGCCGGGAACGCCTGGTGGGTGTGCTCGCCTGGGACGAAAGTCATCTCCTCGCGTTGCCATCGCGGAAGGCTCGATTGCTTCGACTCGGCGTCGACGGGAAGGTTTAGTACGAGCGGCAGGCCGCCGGGGATGAGAAAGTGGGCGGAGCCGTCGGCCTGGACGGGGACGGTCCCGACCAAGCGGCGACGTACGTAGACCATGCCGGTCGGGCCGAGATCGTCGCAAACCGTGAATCCGCCGCAGGCGGGGAAGGCCGTCACGTCGGGTGGAACGTCCTCGTAGACGTCGAACGCTTTCATGTCCGATTCGACGACTCGACCGGTGGGCGTATTTTGAAAGAGCAGCGACGCGAGGACCGGCATGTCGAGCACGGTGACCTCTGCATTCGCCGGGGGAGGCTGACCGGTCTGCGCGACATCGACGACCGTATGCCCGTTGGGCTCGTCCGGAACGGACGCGAAGATGCCGTTCGGCGTTCTGGCATAAACGGCGACTGCGTCGACCTCCGCGGTCCCCGCGTTTCCGAGAAGCTGCGTCTTGCGCCCGGTCACCGGGTCCATGAGATAGACGTCGTAGTCGCCGCCGAACGTGGAAGGATCGCCGGCGCCGAAACTGACGAGCATCTTGTCGTCGGGCAACCGCGACGGGCTCGTGTACGAACCGTCGTTCGCCACCGCGTTGAACGAATGAAGGAAGAAGTCCGCCTCGGGCGCGGACGCCGAAGTCGGATCGATGACGGTCGGATCGACCAGGTAGTCGCCGGCGTTCGTGCTCGTGAAGTCGAGGCCGATGGATCGATTGAAGACGACGACGGCGCCTGCCCCGTGCTGGGCCGTCGAATCGCTGAAGACCGCAACGAAGTCCTTGTCGGCAAGCTCGACGCCGTACGTCGCTTGCGGATACCCGATGCTGGCGCGCTGCGCGTAGAGCGGGTGGTAGTCGCCCCCGTCGAGGTTCTGGCGGCGGAGGGCCAGCTGGTAGAAGTTCGGCTCCCTCTTTTCGGTCGTGAAGATCAGGCGACCGTCCGACATGAAGCTCGGCATCCGCTCCATGTCGAGCTGCCAAGTGAGCTGTCGGACCTGGAGCGAGCCGGCGCCACCGGGAGTCGGCTCGAGCACGTAAAGGTTCGCGTTGGGCTTGGTGGGGTCCGAGGGCGTGCCTTGCGGGCCCGAGTAGTCGAATTGGCTCGAGTCGAGGTTGCCGCGCGTCGAGGCGAAAACGATGCGCTCGATGCCGTCGGGACCGGGGGGGCTGAACGCCGGATCGAAATCATGCTCCAAGCGGCCGTTGCCCGTCGCATCGTGCATGGCGATGTCCGGCTGTTTCGTACACCCCGTCCCATCGGCGTTCATCGTGTAGACGGCCAGCGGATCGGCGTCCGATGATCGTGCGCCGAACGCAATCGTCTGACCGTCCCAGGAAACGGCGGGCCGCCGCAGGTCGACCGAAGCCCCGAGACCGCAACTCGTGAGATCGACGGTCATGTCCATCCCGAGCGTCAAACCGCCGCCGGTTCCGAGCGCAGAGGACGTCACCGGGACGATGTGGAGGCTGGCGCCGCCTTCGAATACGTCGAAATCCTGCGCGCGGTCCGACCCGGAAGGAATGGGGCGACTCACGTAGACGACGGCGGAGATCGGTGCGAGGTTGCGCTCGGTTCGCTCGCGACGATGCCATTCGCGCACGACGCAATACGCCGGGATGCCGTCGACCGGAGCGTTGTCGAAATCGTAGTTTGCGGCGTCGCAGAGCTCGCCCGCTGCCAGCGAAGTCCCGAAGTCTTCGAAAAGCGGCCCGCCGCGATGCGCCAGCCCGTCGGAGCCGGCCGCGATGTCCGGTCGGTACAGGTTTTTTCGCACGAGCCGACTGGCGTTGACGTCGTCGCTTTCGAATGACATTTGGGCGACGGAAAACTCGTAGTTTCGCTGCGTCGTATGGAGCGAGAAGCTGCCGGCAGACCCGCCTCGAAGGCGGTACTCGTGAAACATGGCCGCCGAGTGGCACTGGGCCATCATGCACCCTTTCTTCACGAGCATCGGCTGGACCTTTTGCGCGAAGAACATGAACGCCGGGTCGGGATTGGCAAGCGTTGCTTGCCCGTGGGCTGCCGCCCACGTTTTCAGCGCGCTGTAGCCGGGGTCCGTGACCGAAGAAAAGAGGGCGCCGCCCTCGTGGTAACTGCCGCCCTGCGACGTCGCGAGGGGGCGCCGCAGGATCTCGCTCGCCTCGGCGGTCGCCGCGACGTAGTCGCCCGCGGCGAAATAGTTCCACCTGACCTCCTCGGGGGTCCCGCCGCAGGTGAGATAGAGGGCGTTCACCTGGGTTCCGTGGCAGTTGCCCGCCGCGCAGCTCACCTGAAGAACGGGGTTCGCCGTCTGTTCGAATGCCGCGTAGTCGGACGTCGCCGGGTCGGTGGTCGGGTCGAAGCCGGGGGTCGATGGAACAACGTGCGTACAAGGGGTCCGAGGAATCGACGTGGGGACGACGCCGGTGTCGTTGACGGTCGCCCCGTTTTCGATCCAAAGGCGGATCGTCTGGTAGTCGCTGGAAGTGGGGTCGAATATCGGCCCACCCGCGTGCTTGATGTCGGTCGTGATGGCCGTCGTCGTTCCGTCCCACAGCTCGACGGTGACCTGGAACGGGGGAATGTTCTTCACGAGAAGAGACGGCTGAAGATAGGGCCCGTAATCGAGCAGCAAATCGCGCCGCCGATTGACGCCTTCGTACGACGTCAGATCCAGATTGCCGAAGGCGTTTCCCTTCCCGTCGGCCACATGACAGCCGGCCCCGGTGTTCGTGCGAACGCACGAAGTTTGAATGGTCGGAACGATGATTCGATCGAAGTAGGTGGACGAGGTCGGCTCGATCGTATTGCACGCACTCGCGAGGAGGGCAAAAAGGGCGATGGGCGCAGCCCCGCAAACGAGTCCCCCTACGCGCATGAGGCCATCGTAGCCGCGCTCATCGTGCCGGGGCGCCGAGAAATGCGCCTAAAGCCTTTGCAATGCAATTTGGGCTTCATCCCTCACGAAGGTATCGGGATCGGACGACGCCAGCTGTTCCAGCACGGGTATGGCGCTCGAGTCGCCAAAGGTACCCAAAGCGTGGCAGGCTTCGGCACGGACGCCGGCGTCGGTGTCGTTCTGCGCGGCTGCGACGACCGCCAAGACGGCGTCCGTGGCGTTCAGGGTATCCATGACCTCTATCGCACGCCGTCGCACCGCGACGTTCGGATCGGTGGTCAATGCCGCGACATCGGCGATCCCAGAAAACGAATTGATGAGGGTCGCCGACTTGAGCGCCGCGAGCTTGACACCGGAGTCCGAATCGCCGAGCGCCGCGCCGAGAGCCCCCTGACCGTCGCTGTTGAGTCGGCCGAGCGCGCTCGCCGCCGCGGCGCGGACCCCCGCGTCGGCGTCGGTGGAAAGCGCGGTGGCGCATGCCAGAATCCCCGGCTGCGCCAAGAACTCGCCGACCGCATAGGCCGCATAGGCCCGACGCTGGGCGCTCGGGTCGGACTGTAGGGTCTGAATCGTTTGCGCGTAGACCTGCCCCGGACCAAACACCCCGAGCATGCGGCGGCGCAGCCACCATGCTGCGATCTCGCGCGTCCGATCGCTCGGGTCGTAAAGAAGGGGTGCGACGGCATAGACGCAGTCGAGGCACTCGACCTTTTCGCCATGTTCCAAGACCTCCCACACGAGCGATGGGGCCCCGTTCGCCGCCGCGCTCTTGATCGCGTCGGAGGTCGAGATGAATTCAGCCTGGTCGGGCGGCAGCTGACCATAGACGCCTGCGAATCCGCTTCCGGCGGGCGTGACGGGGCGCGGTGTGTCGCTCTGCGCGTCGAACGAGGCGCTCATCGCCGTCAGCCCGAGGGCGGCCGCGAGCGCGAGCTTCAACCTGAGCATCGATTGCTTTCGCATGGCGTTTCTCTTGTCCATCGGTTTTTGTTCATCAGTTCGTGGGGGTCACCGGGTCACCGACGGTCAACGGAACGAAGCCGGTGTTCTGACGCGCGTAATACTGACCGCCGAGGTCCATCGGATACACGGCAATCGTCCTGCGTTCGTCGTCGGTGAGCGTCACTCCCTGATCCTCGGGATGCAGCGGGTTCGTCGCGAGCGGCCACGCCGTCGTTCCGTCGGTGCCGCGAAGATTCAAGGTTTGCGTCAAGACCGACGCACGCGCACTGCCGGGAACACCCCAGAGAGGAGGCACCGTGCCGGTCACGCTGATCTGAGCGGTCGAATCGACCGACATCGACGCCGGGAAGAAGATGGATACGTACGAGGCCGGCCAGGTCGCGATGCTCTCGTCGTAGTAGACGGTGACCGGCGTGCTCGATAGGTCGAGGGTGGGAATGGAGTAAGTCGTTATCGCCCCCGACACCGGGTCGGTCTGCGTCAAGTAGTAGTAGGTCTGCGGCTGGCCGCCGTTTGTGGTCGCGTTGTGGCAGCTGACGCACTTGGCGTCGAGAATGGGCTGCACCTTCGTATTCCAAGGAAACTCGGTTCGATCCGCGATCGCCTCGGTGAATGGCTGCGGGCCCGCCTGCTCGGCGGCGGTCGGGTTCTGTCCGTATGCAGGCACGCCTTGGCCGATTCGAGACTCGTGGCAGCCGATGCAGCGCCGGTTCTCACCGGGCATCCCCTTGATCCAGAGCTGCTGATTCCGGATGGCGAGCCCGTATTCGTCGATGGGCTGGAGATGGATGGGAATGTACGGCGGGACGTTGGCGAGCCAGCTTCCGTCGCCGAGGATCGGTGCTTCACCGAGGACGGCGGCGCCTTCGAACATCGTCAGCCCGAACATCGAAACACCCGCGGCCGCCTCGCTCGAAAAGCCCTCGATCACGCGGACTTTGACGGCCTGGGCGAGCGCTTGAGACAGCGGCGTATCGTTGAATTGAGCGCCGTCCACCGTTTCATCCAGACTGGTCTGGGTGACGTCGACCGATCCGATGCGCGCCGGGATCGTCGAGTCCTGCTGGTGCACGGCGAACGGGATGACCGGCGGTTCGGGGCGCGCCGCGACGGCCAGTGCGTTGAGCTCCCACGTTCCGCGCTCGTTGTAGACGAGTTGATTCTGGCCGGTTCTTGCGTCGAAGACGTAAATCCCGAAGTCGGGTGGTGTGAGTGAAAGCTCATTTTGGTCGTTCACCGCGCCATCGGCCCAGGAGGTCAGGATGCGACCATCGGGGAGCACGCTCGGCTCGCGGTAGCGTCCGACCGAGAGCGCCGATGGATCGGATCCGAGCGGCACATTCGGGGTGAGCACGGTGTACGATGCGTGCTCCTCGTCGACGCATGCATGACCGGCCGTGGCGCCGCTCGCGTAGTTTTGGGGATCGAGGCAGACAGGATCGGTCTGATTGCGCGAATCGACCTGGACGAGGGCACCCGCGTGGATGGTGCGGTCTCGCGAACTCGCGATGGCCACCATGACGTTCGGCGAGATTTCGCGAATGCTGAAAAGCGAGTTCGCCGGTCCCGAGGTCGCGTCACTCGGTTTCGAATGCTGTCCCGCAACGGCGATCTCCTGGGTTCCGTCGGGATTGACCGCGCGGATCTTCACGTCGTTCACCGGGCCGAAGTGCTCCCATTGCGAAAAGCCGATTTTGCCGTCGGCCCGAAGAAAGGGCGCAACCGTGTGCGACAGGTTCTGCGTGAAGAGATGCCGCTCGGCGTCACCGCCGTCGACGGTGATCGTGGCAAGCTGCAGGGCCGTGCGCGAGTGCTCGTATTCGTCGGCGCGTGTGCCCATGGCCGTGTAGGGCTGATCGGTCACGAACGCGATGAGCCCGCTCGGCAGGTAGATGGGCGTGACGTCGTTCCATGCGCCGTTCGTCTTCTGGTGGATGACGAACGTGCCGTCGGACGCGGGCGAGAGCTCGACCGTATAGATGTGATAGTTGTCATTGTCGTCGCGCTTCATCGAAAAGACGGCCTGGGTGCCGTCGAAAGACACGTCGGCGCCGTTGAAGTCGGCCGTTGTGAACTGGGTCGTCAGGTTGGTCTTGGTCCCGTCGGAGCGCGCAGGCGACAAGAGGTTCAGACTGCCGCCCGGCACGTACCGCGTGTAGTCGAGGACCTGATTGTTTCCCCCCGCGACATTGTAGGTCTGGGTACCATCCGGGTTCGTAACCAGCGTCTGTCGTTGGATGAACAGGATCGACTGGATGCCGACGACGCTCCCGCCGGAACCGTTATCGCAAGCGCAGGCCCCGGCGATGGCCCCGGCGAGTGCGAACATGGGCAAGGACGAAGCGAGGCGTCGACGGTTCATGGTGTCTCCCAGTCAAAAGGCTCAGCACGAGTTGGGCCAGCCGTCGCAGGGCCGAATTCCTCGTGTCGCAGGCGCGAAGCCCTGGCTCTTTGGAGGCTCGGGGCCCCCGACGTCCGGGGGCTTTGGCCCTCGCCCTCGTCAAGGCGACGCGGGCGTCATCGCGACGCGGGCGTCATCGCGACGCGGGCATCATCGCGACGCGGGCGTCACCGCGACGCGGGCGTCACCGCGACGCGGGCGTCACCCTGACGCACGCGTCACCCTGACGCGGCCTTCGGCGGCCGGAACCGAAAGGCGTGGGGAAGGAGCGTCCGAAGACTCAAACGCGTTCGGCGCACGACCTTTCCGTCTTCATCTTCGGCGATGAGGAAGAGAGGCATGCCGATGGCGAATTCGGCCAAGACCTGACGGCAGATGCCGCACGGCGCAGCGGGGCGCGGGCCCGAAGCGACCACCGCACACGCGATTGGATGGCGCTCGCCGACGGCAATCATCGCTGCAATGGCGGACCGTTCAGCGCAGAGGGTCGCGCCGTACGTGGCGTTTTCCACGTTGGAGCCGGCGTAGAGGCCGCCCCCCGCAGTGAGGACCGAAGCGCCCACCCGATACCCAGAGTAGGGCGCATAGGCGTTCTTTCGCGCTGCTCGGGCGGCATCGACGAGGCGCTGGACCTCCGAAGCCTTCACGCCGGGGCGCCCGCCCGCGCGATCCAGCCGGTCAGGAGAGAAACGAGATCGGACCTCTTCGATCGCGCCATCGCCTCGACTTCTGCGTGGTGAAGAGGGTGGGGCGAGATGCCCGCCGCGAGATTGGTGATGCAAGACAGGGCCCCGACTTGTACGCCCATGTGCCGCAGCGCAATCACTTCGGCGACCGTGCTCATGCCGACCGCCTGAGCGCCCAGGAGCCTCAGCATCCGCACTTCCGAAGGCGTCTCGTATTGCGGCCCGAGCAACCCGGCATAGACGCCCTCGCGCAGCACGACGTTGCTGTCGCGGGCGGCCTCGCCGAGGAGATCGCGCAGGCGCGCGTCGTAAGCGAAAGTCATGTCGGGAAAGCGTGGACCGAGATCCTCGTCGACAGGGCCGACGAGCGGAGACGTTCCCGTCAGATTCAAGTGGTCGACAATCGACATGAGATCCCCGGGTAGCCAGGTCGGCTCGAGACCACCCGCAGCATTGGTCACGAGAACGCATCCGACGCCGAGCCGCGCCATCGTTCGCGCCCCCTGAACGACTTTCTCGACAGAATGCCCCTCGTACAAGTGGACGCGCCCCTGCATGCAGACGACCGGGACGCCCCGGACGCGGCCGAAGCACAGATTGCCGTCGTGCCCCGCCACCGCAGGGGCAGGCATGTGCGGGAGCTCGCGGTAGGGAATCTTGAGCAGACCGTCGAGGGTATCGGCAAAATCGCCGAGGCCGCTGCCGAGAATGACTCCGACCCTCGGCTCGATCGTCACGCGCTTGCGAATGGCGAACACGCAATCTTCGAGGCGCGCCGAAATGGATGAGGCAGCCGACAGGGAGCTCGACGCCATGTCCGTTTTTCCTCCTTGGTGCCAGAGCGGGTCAACGGCTCGAAAACTTGGCCGCCAGGGCCTCGCAAACGATACGAGGAGCGTAGCGGCTCGCGTCCCCGCCGTGGCTCGCGATCTCGCGCACGAGCGAGGCGCTGATGAATCCGTTCATCGTCCGAGTCGGAAGAAAGACCGTGTCGACGTTGGGGGCCAGGTCGGCATTGGCGTGAGCGATCTGCAGCTCGTATTCGAAATCGGTGGCGGCGCGCAGACCACGGACGATGACGCGCGCATGCTTCTGTTGGCAAAAGTCGATGAGCAGGCCGCCGAACGCCTCGACGGTGACATTGGACAAATGGGAAGAGATGGTCGAGACGAGCCGGACCCGCTCGTCGATGGAAAATAAGGGGTTGCGGCTCGGATGCTTCCCGATTCCGACAATCACGTCGCTGAAGAGGGCCGAGGCTCGCTCGATGAGGTCCAGATGGCCGAGTGTCGGAGGATCGAAGCTCCCGGCGTAGACGGCCAGACGCGCGAGGGCCGGACTGATCACGGCGCTCTCGATGCCGGCCCGAGGGGAGCTGCGGCAGCCGGCGGCGCCGGAGACGCCGGAGACGCCGGCGGCGCCGGAGACGCCGGAGACGCCGGCGGCGCCGGAGACGCCGGAGACGCCGGAGACACCGGCCCGAGCAGCGTGGGATCGGGCTCGACCCAAATGAAGCGCCCGTCGTCGGCAAATGTGATGCGAAAGAAAGCGAGCAGATCGGCACCGACCACGCCGCCGAGGTTCACGTCGATGCCGGCTGCGAGATCGCCGACATCCGACCCTTCCATCGCGGGCATCTTCGCCAAGTCGAAGCCCCCCACCCGAAACATCGGCACGATGCCGCGGCGGATGTTCGGGGAGTCAGGCATCGAAGCCAGCGACTTGACGTCGACGCCGGCGAGCTTCCAGGCGTCGTCGCGAAGAAGAAGAGGAAAGGGTCGAGAGCTGTCGACAAAGAGCGGAATGGCATCTTCGCTGCGCGCCGTGACGTTCGCACGCAGGACCATGCCGCCGCCGCGGAGGTAATAGAGCGGCACGCGACTCGCGTCGGGCGGCGGCGACGCGTCTTGGCGGCGTACGACGAATTGGTCGCCTCGGCGATCGAACGTGGCGTGCGCATGCCGAAGGACTTGCGCGCCGAGCAGGGCCTGAATGGGCACGCCGATCTGCCGTGAGATCGGCGAAAGGTCCTGGACCAGTGCAGGGACGTCTTTGACCTCCAGCCGGTCGAAGCGCAGGTTCACCCACGACGGATCACGGCGAGTGCTCGAGTCGAGCAGGACCTCGCTCGAGCCGGTGGCCACGAGCGCAAGGACTCGCTCGCCGTCGATATCGCAGGGCACGACATCGGCTGCGCCGAGCGGCACGCGATCGATGGACCGGGGCATGTCGACGGCCGCAATGAGTCCGCCCTCCGTCTCGAACGGGTGTCTCCCGGCGCCGCGCCGGGCCAAACCGGCCACGTCGTGCGCCCAGGCATCCCGGACGGCCGGGTCGGCGAGCAGCGCCTCGAGCTCGTCCGCCGCGTGCTCCAGGTCTCCGGAGTACCAGAACGCGCGGCCTCGAATGGCCCGTGCGTCGCTCGTATCGATCCCCTCGGTCAGGCGAAGGGCCTCGGTGTAGTCCAGACGAACGAGAGCAATGCGCGCAGCCAATGTGCGGACGTCGCCGTCCTGCGGTGCGGCGGCGAGGGCCGAACGCACGGACTCGTTCGCGTCGTCGAAATTGGCGTTTCGGTAGCTCACCTTGGCCCGCTCGAGCCACTGGGTGGCCAAAGGAGGGCGGGTCGGCAAGCGGGATTCTGAGGACGGTCCACATGCGACCGCAGCGACGCACAAGGCAAAAAGGACGCTCGGGTGGCGGCTGCGGTTCGGCATGATCCTCAGGAGATTCGGACGGGGTTGGACGGAAACTCGACGTGAAGGATACGGTCTGCGCGCAATTGCCGACGGCCGCGCCCGGGGAGCTGATACCCCACAACCCGCGGCGGGTCGAGATCGGAGCGGACCTCGAGCACGACCATGCAAAGCGATTCGGCTGGTTTGCGCGACGGGCGGTACACGAGCGACAGCGGCGCGCCGTTCTTTGCCGCCGCCTCGCAAGCATGGACAATCGCTTGTCTGGCTCGACGATCTCCTACCCGCACCTCCCACAGATCACGGGCGCTTACCGGCTGGAGCATGGCGACGCAACGATCGAAAACCTGGCGCATGGCGCACACGTCGCTCGCCGCTCGATGCGCCCGCCCCCGCTCGATGTTGAGCGCGGCGCACAGCGCGTCGAGCGAATGCGAGTGGAGCGCGAAGGCGCGGCGGGCGAGAACGAGCGTGTCGAGCCAGTAGGGAACGTCGAGGTGCACACCCGCACGCCGGCACTCGGCCATGAGAAACCGCTCGTCCCATTCGGCCGCGTGCGCGACCGGGATGGCGCCGTCGAGCGCGGCGAGCACGGCCGGCGCAATCGAGGGGAAACTCGGCGCGCCGGCCAGCGCTGCCGCATCGAGCCCGTGCACGTGCACGGCGCCCCCCGCGCGATCCCCCGGGTCGACGAGTGTGTCGACACGCGCCACCGCGTCGGCGCCAACGACGCGCTCGATGCACACCTCCACGACGCGGTCTCGCGAAACGTCGAGCCCCGTCATTTCCAGATCGACGAATGCAAACGCAATCGCCGAAACGGGTGAATCCCAGGGCGGTCCGGCGGGGGGGTCCACGATGGCGATCTTACGCTGACTGCCCATCCCCAGAGTGCGGCCGTCCATCCGCCGGTCCGCCGGGATCGGTCCGGGAGCGCCTGCAGACGTCGCTCGAGCTCGAGAGTGCGATGGCCACGCCCGACGCGACGACGAGCAGGGATCCGGCGACGCGCATCGCGCTTGGCAACTCGCCGAAAAGGGGCACGGCCAGAGCGCGTGTGAAGACGACGCCGCTGTACCCGAGCGCGCTCACTCGGGCCGCGTTGTCGAGAGCATACGCTCGCGTCATCATGATTTGGGCGAAGCCCCCGAAAATCCCGGTGGCGAGAAGCGCGACCCCGTCCGTCACGTTTGGCAGGCGCCAAACCGGAATGCAAGCCAGCAGCATGGTGACCGAACCGACCACGGCAAAGTGGAAGACGACCGCCTCGCTCGATTCGCCCGGTCCGACCCTTCGGAGCGCGATGAACGCAAGCGCGGAAGCCAACGCCGTCGCCGTTCCGAGGGCGACGAGCAGTCCGCTCGATGCAAAAGATGGCTCTGCGACGAGCCCGATGCCGGCGAAACCTCCGACGAGCGCGAGCGCCAAAACGCCACGAACGGGCTCGCCCAGAATGGGGATCCCGAGAACCGCAACGAAGAGGGGGGCGGTCGCAAGCAGCGTTGCGGCATCGCCGATGGGAAGCTTCGGGGTGGCGTAAAGGTAAAATGTACCCGCGGCCGACAGTGTTCCGTACGCGCTACGCCAGCGGGCGGCCCGTACGTTGAGGACGCGGAGGGACTGACCCTGCAGTCGAGCCGCCACGAAGACCGTGAGCCCACCGAAGATGAAGCGTGAAGCGCACACTTCTTGCCACGGCAGGGCGCGTCCGCCAATGCGCGCCCCCACCGCCATCAATGCAAAGAAGACCTGGGCGGCCAGCATCCACGCGAAGGCGCGGGCCGGGTGGCTGAGGAGGCGGGTTTGGATCTCCACGATGGTTCGCCTAGGATTCGCAGGATCCGAGCTGACGTCGTGAGCTTCGCGAACAAGCGCACACCCCCTCGAGGCCGGATAGGCCATCACCTAACACGTCGGCCACCCGCGCTCTTCATGCGGACGCTCCTTTGGGGTCTGCTCGCCATCGGGGGCGCGGCGTGGGCTCTCGTCCGTCACTATACGCACGTCCTTCCGCCGCTCCGGGTCCCCATCACACCGAGCGCATCGCCCCTCGACGAACCGGATTCGGGGGAGCTCCCCGCACCCGAGATCGAAACGCTCGACGTCCGCTCGTACTTCGATTCCGCCCCTTTGCAGTCGGCTTCGCCGGAGCGGCCCCCGATTCGGCTCCTCGGGGCTTCGCCGGGCCGGCGGGACGCCGGCGCCGCCCCGCGATAAGAGCATCGCGTGGCGAAAGCGGACACGATCGTCCTTCACGAAATTTACGCGAGCATCCAGGGGGAATCGACGTTCGCCGGCCTGCCATGCACGTTCATTCGAACGACGGGGTGCAATCTTCGCTGCGTTTGGTGCGACACACCGCAAGCCTTTCACGGAGGCACGCGAATGCGCCGCGAAGAAGTGCTCGCGCGCGCCCTGACCTTTGGCACGCCGCTCGTCGAGCTGACCGGCGGCGAGCCCTTGCTCCAGCCGGGCGTCTTTCCGCTCATGGCCGAGCTGTGCGACGTCGGAAAGACGGTCCTCGTCGAAACGAGTGGAGAGGCCGACGTCTCGTCCGTCGACCCGAGGGTTCACAAGGTCATGGACTTGAAGTGCCCCGGAAGCGGTGAGTCGCATCGCAACCGCTGGACCAATCTCGAGCACCTCGGCCCGCGCGACGAGGTGAAGTTCGTGCTCGCCGGCCGCGCCGACTACGAGTGGATGCGCGAGGTCATCCGCGAACGGGCGCTGGCCGCACGATGCGGATCGCTGCTCGCGAGCACGGTCTTCGGCGCTCTTTCGCCTCGACAGCTCGTCGAGTGGGTCCTCGCAGACGGCCTTCCCGTTCGCATCCAGCTCCAGATGCACAAGTACATCTGGTCGCCGTCGGCCGTGGGCGTTTGATGGGGCCCGCCCGAGCGCCCGCTCTCGTCGAGCTGCTGACGATCGCGGTGCATCGGGTCTCACCGTCGCCGGCGCGCATTCAGCTCAAACGCCCTTCCATGAACTGGCGAAACGTGTCGACTTCCGCCACCGACCCGAGGACGAGCGGCGTGCGTTCGTGAACGCCCCTGGGCTGGATATCGAGAACCCGATCGACTCCGTTCGTCGCAGCCCCGCCCGCCTGCTCGAAAAGGTACGCCATCGGGTTCGCCTCGTAGAGGAGACGAAGTTTGCCGGACGGGCTCGACGTGTCCGACGGGTAGGCGAAGAGGCCGCCTTTCATCAGCGTGCGGTGCGCGTCGGCCACGAACGACCCGACGTACCGGTGCGCGTACGGGCGTCCCTCGTCGCGCCGGTCGGCCTTGACCCAAGCGTTCCACCGGCGCACCCGATCGTCCCACCGGCTCCAGTTTCCTTCGTTGATCGAGTACGTCGCACCCCGCTCGGGGCAACGCACGTTGGCGTGTGAAATGAAGAACTCGCCGACGCCCGGGTCGAGCGTGAACCCCGCAACGCCCCGGCCGGTCGACAGAAACAGTGTGGTCGCGCTCCCGTAAACGGCGTATCCCGCCGCGACGATGTGACGGCCGGCTTGCAGGGCGCCTTCGACCAGGCGTCCTCCGGCGCTCTGTGCGCGGAGAATGCAGAAGATCGTGCCGATCGAAATGTTGACGTCGATGTTGCTCGATCCGTCGACCGGGTCAAAGCACACGATGTACTTGCCCGTTTCCGAGAGGACGCGGGCGTCGCCGAGCTCCTCGCTGACGACCATGGCGCAGCGGCCGCTGCGCTCGAGCACGGTACAAAGCACGTCGTTCGCATATTCATCGAGCTTTTGGACCGCCTCTCCTTGGACGTTCGTCCGGCCCGTGTAGCCGAGCATGCCGGCGAGGCCCGCGGCGCGCACGCGCGTGTGAATGATGCGCACCGAGAGTCCGATCGCGTTGAGGAGCGACGAGAACTCGCCTGTCGCGCCCGGCGAGCCACGCAAGCCCGCCATGATGTGCGCTTCGAGAGTGGTGCCAACGACAGATGTTGTGACTTCGAGGCTCGGCGGTTGAGACATGGACACTCCGTTATGACGGCGTCTACGCGAGTCCGCTACCGGCATTTTTGGTCGCGGCTTGCCAATGCGAGAGACTCGGGACTAGGCTCTGGCCCCCGAATCCAAGCGAAGGAGCACGTACGCCATGGCGGTCGTCACCGATCGGGTCAAGCAGATTCTCTCGTGGTATTCGAGCGAAAATGTGGGGGTGAAAACCAACCTCGCACGCCTGATGAGTCATGGGACACTCGCGGGCAGCGGGAAATTCGTGATCCTGCCGGTCGACCAGGGCTTCGAGCACGGACCGGCCCGTTCGTTCGCGCCGAACGCCGCAGCGTACGACCCGGACTACCACTTTCAGCTGGCCATCGACGCAGGCTGCAACGCGTATGCCGCGCCGCTCGGGTTTCTCGAGGCCGCCGCCGACAAGTTCGCCGGCCAGGTTCCTCTCATCCTCAAGCTGAATAATTCGGACACGCTCGCCAAAATCGATCAACCCATCAGCGCCGTGACCGCCAGCGTGAAAGATGCCGTGCGCCTCGGCTGCGTCGCCATCGGTTATACGATTTATCCAGGCTCGAGTGCGCGCAATCCAATGTACGAGGCGCTCCGAGAGCTCATTCGCGAGGCCAAGGATGTCGGCCTCCCGACGATTGTGTGGGCCTATCCACGAGGCGCGGGCCTGTCCAAGGAGGGTGAGCAGGCCGTCGACGTGGTGGCGTACTCGGCGCATATTTCGTGCGAGCTCGGCGCGCACGTCGTCAAGGTCAAGCCGCCGAAGGACTTCGTCGAGCAGCCGGAGGCCAAAAAGGTCTTCGAGAAGTTTGCGATACCCACGAAGACGATGGCCGATCGCGTGCGGCACGTGGTTCAGAGCTCGTTCAATGGAAAGCGCATCGTCATCTTTTCCGGCGGTGAGACGAAGAGCACGAGCGAGCTCCTCGACGACGTCCGGGGCATCGCGGCCGGCGGGGGCTTCGGCAGCATCATGGGACGCAATGCGTTCCAGAGGCCGCGCGCCGAGGCGCTCAAGCTGCTCAGCGACGTGATGGACATTTTCCGCAAAGTCTGAGGGGGCCCGACGTGACCTCGGACCATGGAAGCCAGTCTTCTACGCCGGGCCCGATGGTTTGGGCGCAACGCAGGTCCGCGTCGGCCTGACCCGCGCGTGACATACCCGCAGCGGGTGGCGCGCGCCGGCGCCATCTCGGCCTTGGCGTTCGCCGGGGCCACGGGGTCCTGCGCCGGTTCACACCCGCTTGCACCCCGGGCCCCGATCGCCAAGGACGACTCCGCCGACGAACGACGGCGGGTCGAAGACTTTGCCCGCGTCGAGGACGACGCCATCGGTTGGCTCGCAGCCGCCGACCCCAGGCTGGCCGAGCGAACCGGCAGCCGAGCGCCCGATGCGGTCCTCCGGCAAATCGGCACGGCGTCGATTTTGGCCGAAGATGTGACCGCTCAGATTCGAGCCGACTCACTCGACCTGTTCGCGTTCCGGGCTCGAGGGTCGGCGCTCGACGAGGCAGCCAAGAGAGTCGCCGCCTTTTCCGAACCCTTGCCCGATGCGGGGCCGGCCGACAGCCCGATCGATCGGCCGCAGCTCGAACGCGAGCTCCTCATGCGAACCATCGAAGAAGAGCGGGCCCGCACGCGCAGCGAGGCGCAGCTTGGGGACGCGGCCGGTGACCTCGTTCGGGGCATCTTGGCGACTTGGACTCCTCCTTCGGCGCCGCAAGAATGGCTCGACCGAGACGTGTGGGTGAGCAAGCACCTGCTCGAGATCCGCGACTCGCTCCGGGGCGAGCCCAGGCGCAGCGGCCCGCCCGACATTGACGTCGCTCTTTACCCGCTCGAACGGCTGCTCGCTCCGCTCGTCTTTCCGCGGGGTGCGGCGGCCATTGCGGAAATCCGTCTCGCCCTCGATGGCGATCCGCGCGCCGTTCCGCCGCTGGTCGAGCCCGAGCGCGTCGCGCGGGAAGTCGAGATCCATCTCGGGGTCCGCATGAGCCCCGAGGCGCTCCCGGCTCGCATGAATCGAATCGAAGACATGCTCCGCGTTCAAGCCGAACGAGCGCTGGCCGACCCTGGGGGACGCAGCGAATTGCTGGCCCGTGCCCGCGAGCTCCTCTATGTCGAGCGTCCCTGCCCTGCAGTCCCGCGGTCGCGCATGAGGGCCATGTCTCCACCCCCCGAGCGAGCCGCCGTGTGCGGCGTGCTCCGGGCGCTCACCGAGGAGCCACGGCCCGCGGCCGCCATCATCGCGCTCCACGATGACGTGCTTCTCGCGGAGGCGGCGGTGACGACGAGCCCGCCGCCGCGCACGAAGCTCCTTTCGGGCCCCGACGACGACGTCGTCGACTCGCTCGAACGCCAGGCCCGGGAGCGGCCGGTCGTCGCCGTCGGCGTAGCTCTCGCGGCGGAGATCGTCTTCGGAGGGGGCAACGCCGGCGAGCGCATTCGCGTCTGGCGCTCGTTGGGCGAGGCGCCGCTCGACGTCCTCGCGCGCGAGTTTTGAAAGGGCGGGCCGGCCCCGCCCGAACCTACTTCTTCCCCGCGTCCAGTTTGGCTCTGGCTTTCAGGGCGCCGCCGTCGACGGCGGTCTCGAACTTCGAAGCATCGGAGACGACCCAATCGGCCGCGTAGCTCGCGAGCTGTACGACCTTGTCGCTGTCCGGCTGCTTCACCCAGCGGTTGGTGCCGACCGAGACTTTACCGACCGATAGCTCGAGGGCCTTCGACTCACCGTTCACGTGAATCGTCACCTCTGCTTCGGGTTTGTCGAGCCCGGTTTCGGCTGTGGATTTGCCATCCCCGAAGTCGTCGGCGTTCAGCGACTTGTAGGTGCGGAGAAAATCCTTGATCTTTTCTTGGTCGAAGCGCTCGAGAGGTCTCTTGCCGAGCGTCGCGCTCCACTTGTCGCCGGACTTCGTGAAGAGAAGGGTCCCATGCGAGTTCGTGATTTGCACGTCCGTGACGTTCGCGTCATCGAAGTGGAAGATCGATTTGTCTCGAAAGTCCTTCGGCTCCTTCGAGTAGAGATAGCTCGAGTAACCTTTGGCTGCCCACACGGCGTCGGGCTTGTCGTTCACGACGACGAGCTGACCCGCGGCCCCGCTCTTGCCGAAGTCCTCGTCGACTTTCTTCGTCTCGCCCTTCCAGGCGACGAGGTGCAGTGCGTGGGCGGTGTCGAGCTGCTTTTCCTTCCGAACGGCGTCGTCCAGTCTCAAGTTGATTTTGGCGTCGACCTTCAGGTCTTTGAGGTTCGCGAGCAAGTCCTTGACGGCCTGCTGGTTCGCGTCCGCTTGCAGCGGCTTCGTCAGGACCCACTTGGTCGCTCCACCCGCATCGGGCGATGCGGCCTGGCTGTCCGGAACTTTCTCGAGCACGACCTCGCCTTTTTCGCCGTTCGTGATGTCGAGCTTGTCGACGTCGTCGGGCGCGCTGATCGCGGGAAAATCCAAGGTGCCCGCGACGGGGGCGCCGAGGGATTCGTCTTTCTTGGCTTCCTTGTAGACGAGCACGCCCAGGATACCGAGCAGCACAACACCGAAGATGATGAGTTTCTCGCGCGACATGACCGCTTTTCCCGTGTGAGCCCTTGACGCCAGTTTACGCCAGCGAAACGTGCGCGCGTGCGTTCAAGCGCATGCGCCACCGCGTGAGACCATAAGCCGCAAAGACCGCGGGAATCCCCAGGATGAGGAGCCACTCGACCGTGCTCTGTTGGTCCTTGCGGGCCGCCTTGAGCTCGTCTTCCTGCTTACGAATCTGTTCTTCCGTTTCTTCCGGCGTGATCTTGATTTTGGAGAGATCGCCGTAAACGAGGTTCGGCTCGCTCAGAATTTTTGCGCTCGCGGCCAGCAAATCCGTGTCGCCGCTGAGCCAATCGAGCGTGTTCTTGAAGACGAGAATGGACCCCGTGATGAACTGCTGAGTGTAGGGCCCCGCGATGGCCAAGAGCTTCTCGTCGCCGCCGAGATTCGGCATCATGGCGCCGTACTGACCCATGTCAGGACCGTTGCCCGCTCGAGCGAGCGGATTCGCGAGGAACTGCGCGGACGCGAGGACGAAGACGCGGGCGAGCTTCGTGCTTTGCGCCGGAGCTTGGATGCCGCTCTTGTCTCCGCTCGGGAAGGCGCTCTTCAGGGTGCCTTCGACATCGGCGGCGATGGCGAACTGCTCTTGCTTCAGTCCCTTCAGCTTGCCAGCCCACTTCTGGAACGGGTGAAGGTCCGCCGTCTCCCCTGTCAGGTGAACGGAATAGGGCGACGATCGCATGACGACGTGCATTTTCGTGCCGGGCTGCTTGTCGGTCTTGAGCGACAAGCTCGAGGCGAACGGAACGGCCAGATCTTGCACCCGGAAGAGGCACGGGAAGGCCGTGTCGATGAGCTGTTCGTTGCCCGAGAAACGCGTGTCATCCTGGACTTCGAGGATCTGCGGAAGGTCCGCGGCGGCCATTCCACCCATGGTCGGAACGACGATTCGCACGGGCCGCCAGATGTCGAGGACGACGTCCTTGTTGACCGCGATGCCGTAGCCGTCGAGGAGCTTGTCCAGGCCGTGCAGGTTGAGGCTGGCGTTCATCGTCGCGTCGCTGGCTTTGACGTTGACGGCGCTCGCAAAGACGGCCAGCGATTTGCCCTTCATCACGAATTGATCGATGCGGCGCAGCTCTTTTTCGGAGATGTCCTTGGCCGGTTGCGTGATGATGAGGCCGTCGAGCTCGTCGGGGACTTCCACTTCGCCGCTCTTCAGGTCGACTTCCTGAAAGGCATAGAATGGGAAGTTCTGGGTCACGATCCCCTCCATCGTGAACTTGCCCATGTTGGTCGGAGCGAGGTTCGTCTCCGTCGGCTTGATTTCGTCGTGGCCGGTCAGGACGCCGACCTTGTGGTGAATGTCATCGCCCTTGTCGCGGATTTCCCGAATCTTGTTGGTGATCCAGAACTCCAGACCGTCCGTGCGATCGGGCGACAAGAACTTGATGACGTCTTGCTGCTCTCCGTACCTGAAAATGAGGCCCATGAACCCTTCGGTCACAGCCTCCTTCTCGTCGGTGGCGCTGGCCTCGCCGAAGGGCTGCTCGATCAGGCCGGCGTCCTTCGCCTTCTTCTTGGTCTCCTCGTCCTTCGGCTCGATGATCGAATAGTCGAACTTGCCGGCACTCGCGTTCTTGTACTCTTGGAGCAGATCGCGAAGATCGCGGACGAAGGCATCGAGACGGGGCAAGCCCTTCGTCACGTACGCGTCGACGGTCAACGGTTGCTTCATCGAACGGAGCAGGTTGCCGCTGCCCTTCGAGAGGGTGAAGCGCTCGGACTGGGTCACGTCCTTGCGGGCGTATACGCCGAGGGCAGAAAGGGCGTTCAAAGCGACGAGAATCGCCGCGACGACCAGAATGAGCACACCGCTTTCAATGGCGGTCTTTTGACGCTTCTCCATCACCTACCCGATATTGGTCAGAGCGTGTGTCGACAGGATCAGGACCACTTGCGGCTTTCGAGCGAACGAAAGCTGATGAGCAAGCAGAGAATCGCGATCGATACGAAGTAGACGGCAGCGCGCGTATCGATGAGGCCGCGCGCAAACGATTGATAACGTGTCAGGAACGAAAAGAAGGCGACGACGTCTCCGAAGATTCCGGGAGCCAACGTCGCGATCCAGCCGATGGCATAAAGGACGCTGAGGGTCGCGGACGTGAGAAAGAATGCGACGACGTCGCTCTCGGTCATGCTCGAAATCATCATCCCCACGCCGACTGCGGCGCACGAGAAGAGGACGCACCCGAGGTACCCGGACCAGACCGGGCCCCAGTCGAGCGGTCCGAAGTTCCACGGCTTCCAAAAGAGCGCGATCGGGTAGAGGAGCGTGGCGGCGAGAAGAACGAGCACGACGGCGCACGACGCGAGGTACTTCCCGAGGATGACTTCGCGGTCACGAACGGGCATGGTGATGAGGAGCTCGAGCGTCCCCGAACCCCGCTCCGCGGCGAGAGACCGCATCGTGACGGCCGGCACGACGAAAAGACAGAGGAGCGGCGGCAGGTAGGTAAAGAGCGGGTCCATCGACGCGCGATCGATTTCCCAGAAGCTTCCCATGAGGAAGCCGCCCGCCATGTGGGGGATGAGAAAGAAGAGCACGCCGAGCAAGAGCATCGTGCCGCCGACGACCACGTAGGCGACCGGTGAGTTGAACTGTGCGCGCAGATCGCGCTTGGCAATGATCCAGATGTTTCGCATGGGTCAGCTCCGCTCTTCGCTTGCGGCTTTCTCGACCGCGCGCTCGCCCCGAGCCCGCCGTTCCTCCGCATCGGAGTCGGAGCTGGCATCCTCGTCGTCTTCCTCGGCTTCTTCGACCTCGGCGCCGAGGCGACGATTGCGCCGCTCGTCACCGATGGTGAGGCTGCGGAAGACGTCTTCGAGCGTCTGTGCGTCGCGGTGCAATTCGAGCAAGACCCAGCCCTTGTCGGCGACGGCCCGGAAGACCTCCGGGCGCAGATCGACGTCGCGATCGCTCACGAGCTCGAAGGTGTACGCGCTCTCATCGGTCGGCAGGGCACCAACGCGCCTCACGCCTTCGATCTTTCCGAGGGTCTCCTCGATTTCGCTCTTTTTCGGGGGGGCTCCGCGACCGCGGTAGCCGGCGGCGCCCGACGACTCCTGGACGGCGACGACGTAGCGCACGCGACCGCTCTTTGCCCGGATCTCGTCGAGCGGCCCGTCGGCCACGATGCGACCACGCGAGACAATGATGGCGCGGGCGCAAGACGACTCCACCTCGGCGAGGTTGTGGGTCGAGAGCATGACCGTGCGCTCCTTGCCGATCTGCTTCAGGTAATCGAGAAATTCGGCCTTTTCGTTTGGGTCGAGGTCGCTCGTCGGTTCATCGAGGATGAGAATGGGCGGGTCGTGGATGAGCGCTTGAGCGAGACCGACGCGCTGGCGGTAGCCGTGCGAAAGGTGGCGAATTTCCTTCCCGAGCACCTGCGCGAGGCCGCAGACTTCCACGACGGCCGTTGCCCTTCGCCGGAAGGCGTCGGCGCCCAGGTGGCGCAGCTCGGCGGCAAAGCGCAAGTATTCGAGAACGCTCATCTCGAGGTAGAGGGGAGCGCGCTGAGGCAAGTAGCCGAGGCTCTCGCGCACCTGCAGCGATTCGTCGAATACGTCGTGACCATTGACCCTCACGGCGCCGCTCGTCGGCGCGATGAAGCACGTGAGGATGCGCATGGTCGTCGACTTTCCGGCGCCGTTCGGCCCCAAGAAACCGACGATCTCGCCGCGTTTCACCTCGAATGAGATCTTGTCGAGCGCTCGGAACGAGCCGAAGCTTTTCGACAGATCGTTCGCGTAGATCATCACGTCGTTGGACATTTCGGATCCAGCCTGGACTGTTCGGAGGAGAGTGGACACCGGCGCCGCATCGGTGTGCGGCGCAACCGCAAAGCTCGTGCAAAATCCCCGGAGTTTGGAACGGCGGAAGGCACTTTGCCCCCCATGAACCTACAGCTTCACCCTGAGAATCGCGGCGCATCGTAGCGACGGGCCAAGTCCTGTCAACCGCGAGAGCCGCCGCAAAAAACACGGCGGGACAAAGGTTATTCCCGAACGGCTTCTCGATTTTGCCCGGCGCGCTGATGCTTCGCGTCGCGCGTCATGCGTCGAGCCCTGCCGGCCGCTTCACTCGCTCCGAAGCGAAGCGATGACCCCGAAATGGTCGCTCGCAAACGCACCACCGACGGGCTCGCCGAAGCACACCCGCGCCTCGACGGGCTCTGCCCGCGAGCGCTCGTCGCGCCCGCGAACGAAGATGTAGTCGATGCGCCGGTCGGGCTCCCCGAGGACGGCCGCGTACGGGTTTGCTCGAGTGAACGTACAGCCGGGCGAGCCGTCCCCGGCCAGCGCGAACGCGTCTTGGTAGTACACGCGGCGCCCCGAACCGAGGGAAGTCAGCCCGCGCAAGAAGCGGACTTCGTCGGCGTCGGGCTCCGCGTTGAAGTCGCCGACGAGAATCGCGGGGAAGCCGTCCGGGGAGGCGAGCGACTCGATGCGGTGGACGATTTCGCGCACCTGAGCCTCCCTTACGTGCCCCTCGTCGAATTTCCAATTGAGGTGCGTCACAAAAAACGGGATGCGCCCGAACGGAGCGTCGATTTCGGCGAAGAGGAGTGTGCGACGCTCGTGCGTGCCCACGCGCGGGAGTTCGAAGACCTCGTGCTCGGCGATGGGCCAGCGCGAGAGCGCCGCGTTGCCGAACCACCGCTCGTCGTGCGCTCGACCGTAAGCGACGTGGTACTCGAATCCCTGCGCGATCGAGGCCGCCTGGTCGAGGCCATCGCCGAGACCGGGATCCAGCCGAACGACCTCTTGCAGGCCGATGAGATCGGGCGACAGATCGCGCACCCCGGCCCGGATGGCGGCGAGGCGCTCGTCCCAAGGGCCGAAGCGGTTCCAGATGTTGAGCGTGGCGACGCGAAATGACTTTTTCATCGGCTTACCAGCCGCACGCCTTTCCCTTGTTCTCGCTTTCGAGATATTTGCGTAGCGGCGCAAAGTACTCGAGCAGAGGCCCCGCGTCGGCGGTCCTTCCCGCGCCGAGGACCTCCATCGCATCCGGCCAGGGGCGGCTCGCGCCGAGCGAAAGCATCGCCGAAAGCCGGGCCCCCGCCTCTTTGCTGTCGTGGATCGAGCATTGGTCGAGCGGTCCAGTCTGGCCGGCGACCGCACACAGAGCGCGATGAAACTGGAATTGATAGATGCGGGCCAGAAAGTACCGCACGTAGGGCGTGCTCGAGGCCACGTGAAATTTTGCGCCTGGATCGAAGTCTTCGGCGGACCGAGGCACGGGGGGGCTGACGCCCTGATAGCGGGCCTTGAGCTCCCACCACGCTGCGTTGAAGTCGGACGGGCGGACTTTGCCGGCGAAGACGTCCCAGCGCCATTTGTCGATGACGAGGCCGAACGGGAGAAAGGCCACCTTGTCGAGGGCCATCTTCATTTGCTGGTTGATGCGCGCGTGCTCGGATGGGCCTTTGCCAGGCGCGGCCAGGCCGATGGTTTCGAGGTACGCCGGCGTCACGCTGAGCGCCATGGTGTCACCGATCGCCTCGTGGAACCCGTCGTTCGCGCCCTGCTGGAAGAGGATGGGTAATTTCGAGTACTGCTGAAAGTAAAAGTCGTGCCCGAGCTCATGGTGAATCGTCACGAGGTCCGCGGCTGTCGGTTCGATGCACATTTTGATGCGCAGGTCCCCGTCCCAACCGACGTCCCAGGCGCTCGCATGGCAGACGACCTCCCGGTCGCGAGGACGCTCGAAGAGCGACCGCGCCCAGAAGGTTGAAGGGAGCGGGTCGAACCCGAGCGAAGTGAAAAAGTGCTCCCCTTGACGCACCATCTTGGCCGCGTCCCATCGCCGCGCGTGAAGCTCTTGGGTCACGTCGACCGCAGGCTCTCCGGGGTACGGAGCAACGACGTCGTAGATATCGCTCCATTCTTGCGCCCACATGTTGCCGAGCAGCTCCGCGGGAATCGGCGCACCGTCGGGAACACGGGTTTTCCCATAACGAGATTGAAGCTTCGCTCGAACGTAACAATGCAGCGCGTCGTAGAGCGGCTTCACCTGGGACCAGAGACGCTCCACGTCCGCCGCAAAGTCGGCTGCCGACGCGTCGTAGCCCGATCGCCAGAGGTCACCGACGTCGGCAAAGCCAATGTCTCGCGCCCCCTCGTTCGCGAGCTCCACGTAGCGTGCATACTTGTCTTTCATGGGCGCCGCGATCGCGTGCCATCCCTGCCAGGCCTCGACGAGCTCGTCGAAGTCTCGACTCGTCGCGAGCACGCGGGAGAGTGTGTCGAGGCGCAGACAGGGGCCCTTGCCGCCGCTCGAAGCGCCAATTTTTTTTGCCTCGGCCTCCGCAATGCGGCGCAGGCGCGACCCAAGCGGCGGGCAATAGGTGCCCTTGCCGTACGTGCTCGTCATCCACGTCTCGATGGAGGCGAGCTCTCCGCGTTTGGCG
Organism: Polyangiaceae bacterium; assembly: GCA_050013115.1. GTDB lineage: Bacteria > Myxococcota_A > Polyangia > Polyangiales > Polyangiaceae > Palsa-1150. The sequence continues at coordinate 35,626 of JBEKFX010000002.1, read as the reverse complement.
GCATCGGGGGGTGCGGGGATGGTCTGGGCCACCGACAAGAGGTGGAGCTTGCGGGCGACGTCGGGGGCCAGCCGGGCTCGGATGGGATCGAAGCGCCGGGCGCGCTGAATCGCCCCTCCCACATACGCGGCCGTCGCCTCTTCGCCTGCGGCCGCGAGCGCGTCGGTGTCGTCCGTAATGAAGTTTTCGTTCACCCAGCTCGCCCGGTCGCGAGCCACCCAAAGCATCCGCAGATGGGTCTCGACGTCGTCTACGAATGCACGCGCTTCGTCGGGGGTCGGTTCGGGGTCGACGCTTTCGCTCGGCGAAGGAGCCGACAGAACGCGCGCGGAGGCCGGCGGCGGCGCTGCGGCCGGCGGCTCGCCCGCGCACGCCGAGAGCGCCAGAAGACAGGCACGAAGGAAACGACCCTGCAGCGTTCGCGAGAGCACGGGAGCCTCCGGAAAAGCGTCCTTTACCACCGTTGGGGCGCGGACGCCTCGGACGAGTGGGGTAGCGAGGCGCGCGAACACGCGGTACATGCCGCACTGCCATGGGCGAGACCTCCTACCCGAAGGACCGCATCAAGGTCCTTCTACTCGAAAACATCCACGAGAGCGCTTGCGAACTATTTCGAAGTGAGGGGGTCCATCTGGAGATCCTTCCCAAAGCGCTCGGCGCCGAGGAGCTCGCGGAGCGCATCGAAGACGTTCACGTCCTCGGCATTCGCAGCAAGACGCGAGTGACCGATCGCGCGTTGGCGAAGGCCCGCCGCCTGCTGTCGGTCGGGTGCTTTTGCATCGGTACCAATCAAGTCGACCTGGCCAGCGCGAATCGGCACGGCATCCCCGTCTTCAACGCGCCATTTTCGAACACGCGCAGCGTGGCCGAAATGATCATGTCCGAGATCGTCATGCTGTCGCGCCGGCTGGGCGATCGCGTGCGTGAAATGCATGAGGGGCAGTGGCGCAAAGTGGCGACCGGATCGTTCGAGGTCCGTGGCAAGACGCTCGGCATCGTGGGCTATGGCCACATCGGCCGCCAGGTGGGGGTGATCGCGGAGGCCCTCGGCATGCGCGTGCTCTTTTTCGACGTCGCGGCCAAGCTCTCGATGGGCAATAACCGTGCGACGAAGACGCTCGACGACCTCTTGGCGGAGAGCGACTTCGTCACCCTTCACGTACCCGAGACGCCTCAGACGCGGGAGATGATTGGGGAAAAGGAAATCGCGCGCATGCGACCGGGCAGCTACCTGCTGAACGCCAGTCGCGGGACCGTCATCGTCATCCCTGCGCTCGCGGACGCATTGAAGAGCGGTCGCCTGGCCGGCGCAGCGATCGACGTCTTTCCCGAAGAACCAGAATCCAACAGCGACGGATTTCAGACGCCGCTACGCGGGATGGCCAACGTCATCATGACGCCGCACATCGGCGGCTCCACGGCGGAGGCGCAGGAGGCGATTGGACGCGAAGTCGGCGCTGCGCTCATCAAGTTCGTCAACGCCGGGGTCACGACCGGCGCGGTCAACTTCCCGCACGTCGACGCAGCTCCGACGCCCGGCAAGCACCGCATCCTCAACGTGCACAAGAACGTCCCGGGCGTCCTGCGCGACATCAACCGCATCGTCAGCGACAAGGGCGCGAACATCGCCGCCCAGGTCCTCGCGACGGATCCCGACATTGGATATCTCGTGATGGATCTCGACCAGGACGTCTCGCACGATGTGAAGAACGCTTTGGCCGCGCTCGAGACGAGCATCAAGACGAGAATTCTGTACTGACGCCGCGTTGTGTCACGAAGACAGGCGCAGCCCCGAAAGCGTCTCGGCGACGTCGGCCCCACCCCACACGATCGCGTACAGAGCCTCGAGGAGCGGCAGATCGCCCAACGCGTGCTCTCGCGCCCACCTCCACGCCGTCGCGATCGCGGGATAGCCCTCGGTCAGCTCGCCCGCTGCGCCCATCTCGGCGGCGACGTCGCGGCCGGATTGGCCGCGCCCGACGCGCTCTCCAAACGCCCGGTTCCTTCCGGCCGCAGCCGTCACGTGCAGGTCCCCGATGCCAGCCGGGCCGTAGACGGTCTCCGCGCGCCCACCACCCGCTAGAACGAACGATCGCATTTCGACGATCGCTTGCGTGAAGGAGGCGGCGCGGGCGTTGTGCGCGCCCGCTCCGACGCGGCCGTCCCAGAGTCCCAGACCGGTCGCGTACGCGTTTTTGAGTGCGGAGCACAGCTCGGCACCCGCGATGTCGTCGGTCCCGCTGACGAAGAGCGTTTCGTCCTCCAGGGCCCGGGCCGCGATGCCCGCGTCGACGGCCGCGCCTGCGAATTGCATCCAAGTCAGCACGCCACGCGCAAGCTCCATCGCCTTGGCCGGGCCGCCCGCGTGAACGAAGCGAAGGGGTCGTCCAATCGTCTCGGCGAGAACGACGTCGATGCGATCCATTCGTCCTGTCTTCGGCGATTCGAGAAGGCCCTTCGTGACACTGACGACCGGGACGTCGGGCAGGTGGCCGGCCGCCTGCACCACGACCGGAACCGCGCCCTCCGAGTTCACGGCATGCACGACGAGCTCCGCGCCGTCGAGCGCTTGCCGCAGGCGTCCGGCCCGAACGAGGGTGACGCCGTCGAGCCTTCGTTTGAGCCGAGGGTGCACGTCCCCTCGCTCGCACGAATCGATGAGGGCGTCGTCGAGCGCCGTGCCCCACAGCGTGACGTCGTGACCGCGGCGGCGCGCCACGCACGCCATGGCGCTTCCCATGTAGCCCGCACCGAGAACCGTCACCCGCATGCGCGCGTTTCTACGCCGCCAGGGCGTGGCCGTCGACGGCTGCGAGGCGCGGTGCGGGGGGATGACCGCCGGCAGCCGTTGGCGTACACACTGCCGGTGAGCAGCGTTCGAGTGATTGCCGTTGGCGCGGGACGCGGGGGCGTCGGCAAAAGCCTCGTCGCGGTCAATCTGGCAGTCTATCTCTCGCAGCTCGGCCGCTCGATCGTCCTTGTCGACGCCGACGCCGCCGGTTCGAATCTCCACGCCCATTTCGGCCTCAAGGCCGCTCGATCGGAGCCGGACCTTTCGTCGGATGGGGCGAAGGCGGTGGAGCGGGCGCTCGTGCCGACCAGCGTGCCGGGACTCGCGCTCCTTCCCGCCGCCCACGACGCGGTGCGGCCCGCGACGACGCTGCGAGCAGGCCGCAAGCTGCGTTGGATGGCGGCGCTGCGCGCGCTGCCGGTCGAGTACGTGGTCATCGACGTGGGTGCCGGAAATGTCGATCCCGGTCTCGACATCATGCTTGCGGCCGATATTCCGATCGCGGTCACGGTCCCCGAGCCCCCCGCGATCGAGACGACCTATCGCTTTCTGCGCACGGCATTTCGGCGACGGCTCCGCCGCTCACTCATCCGCGATCGACTCCGCTGGGCGCTCGTCGAGCGCACCCTCGCGGAGATGGGCGCTCTTCCGGCTCCGATCGACTTGGTGCGCAAGCTCATTCGGGTCGACCGCGGGCTCGCGGAGGTGGCGTGGGCGGAGGCGCAGCTCTTGCGCGTACAGCTTGTCGTCAATCAGACGCGCGTCCGCACCGATGCCGAGCTCGGCGCATGGATGAGCGGCCTCGTATCGCGTCATTACGGGGTCACGCTCGACGAGCTCGGCCATATCGAGCAGGACGATACGGTCGGGTTGACGGTGCGTCGAAACAAGCCGCTTCTCGTCGACAGCCCGGCCAGCAAGAGCGCCCGAAACGTCGAACGAATTGCCCGCCGCGTCCTCGCCCTCGCCACGTCGAAGGCGATCGAGCGCCCAGCCCCGACGTCCATACCGATGGACGAGCCGACCCTCTATGCGATTCTCGGCGTCACCCGCTCCGCGAGCGACGAAGAGATCCGCCGCGCCTACAAGCGTCAACGCGAAATCTACGCGACGGGAGGCCTTGCGACGGTGTCCTTGCTCGACAGCGACCAGCTGACGGCGGCCCAGCGCAAGCTCGACGAGGCGTACGACACGCTCCTCGACGGCGTGCGCCGCCGCGCCTACGACTTGTCGACGTTTGCCGAGCCCGAACCGCTCGTCCTCGCCGCCCGAACCTCGCGGCCTGCACTGGCCGCCGAGCAGCTCATGCTGCAAGAGGAGCTCCAGCGCGACGTCGGGCCGGATACCGAATTCACCGGACCGTTGCTGCGCAAGATTCGCGAGTCTCAAGGCCTCGAGCTCGTCGACATCAGCGCAAAGACCAAGATTGGGCGCACGCACCTGCAGGCCCTCGAAGACGAGCGATTCGACGATTTGCCCGCCCTCGTCTACACGCGCGGCTTTCTCGTCGAGTTTGCAAAGCAGCTGCACCTCGACGCGGCGCAAGTCCAAAAGACCTATTTGCGGCGAATGCGCGACCAAATGGCCGGCAAGGGCCGGGAGATCGCGTGACCCGACCAGAGGACGACCTTGGTCTCGGCCGCCAGAGACGGGCGCCAGCGTGACGCCACCCCGGGCGGGCCTTCGCGGTTCCGAGTTTGCGACGATCCTCTTCGGGACGGGGCTCACGCTGCGGCTCGCGGCCGCCATCACCTGGCTCGCCGAACCCGTCTGGGACGGGCACTACTACGATTTCGGCGCCCGCCGCATCGCGGCAGGCTTGGGTTACTCCGACGACCGCTCGGTCGACGGGCACTTGGTGTGGCATCCCTGGTGCCACTACCCCGTCGGATACAGCGGCTTTCTCGCGGCCTTTTATCGAGTCCTCGGCCCGAGCTATGCCGTCGCGGGCGTCGCAAACGCGCTCGTTGGCGCCGCCATCCCCGTCGTCACCTGGGCGCTCGCCAGGCATGCGCTGTCCGAGGGGCGGGCCCGGGTCGCCGGGTGGATCGTCGCCCTCCACCCAGGTCTCATCCTCTACGCGGCGTTGGTCATGAGCGAGCCGCTCGCTGCGCTGCTCACCCTGACGGCGTTCTGGCTCGCGGTTCGTGACCCGCGTGCGATGCGGGGCGTCGTCGCGGGCGCGCTCGCGCTCGGCGTCGCGGCGCTCGTGCGTCCGCAAGCGCTCCTCTGCGCGCCCTTTCTCGCGTTCGTCGTCCCACGCCCGGCCGGTCGGCTGCGCGCGGCGATCGTCGCGTGCGCAGTGACGCTGGCGCCGGTCGTGCCCTGGACGGTCCGCAACTGCCGGGTGATGGACGGCTGCGCACTCGTCAGCACCAACACGGGCTGGAACCTCGCCATCGGCGCGTTCCCGCGTGCGACGGGCAGATTCGAAACGCTCCGATCGAGCGACGGCTGCCGCGATGTCACCGGTCAGGTTCAGCAGGACCGGTGCTGGATGCGATACGCGATGGAACAAATTGTCAGACGCCCCGGACACTGGCTCTCGCTCGTTCCGGCCAAGCTCGGCTACACGTTCGACCATGAGTCGTTCGCCGTCGAGTACCTGCGTGAAGCGCGCCCCGACGCGTGGCCCGAGCCGAGGCGCGAGCGAGCGCGCGACCTTACGACCTTCGTGCACAGGCTCCTCGTCGCCGCAGCGGCACTCGGCGGCGTCGCGTTCCCCGTCGTTCGTCAGGTGCGGGCCGCCGCCACCCAGGGAGCCCTTCTCGTCGGATCGGCGTTGCTCGGAGCGCTGGCCTTTTCGGGCCCGGCGCCATCATTCTGGCCTCTCGTCCTCTGGGCGGCGGTCGTTCCGTGGCTGCCCTTGCCCGGGCGACCGGCGACGACCGCTGCCGCCGAGCTCGCGCTCGTCCTTTTGGCGACGACCATCGCCGCTCATGCCGTGTTTTTTGGCGACGATCGTTATCACGTCGTCGTCACCCCGGTCCTCGCCCTGCTGGCCGCCTCCGCGCTCCGCCGGCCCGTCGGCGGACACGTGGTCGGAAAGGCCCCTCCGGCGTGATAGCGTGGCAGGATGATCGGCCGGCTGACCGGCAAGGTCGTCGCCCAGGAACCGGACGGAGGCATCGTGCTCGACGTGGGCGGGGTCGGCTACGAGCTCGCTGCGCCGCTCGGCACGCTCGGCCGCGCCCGTGCGGACGACTCCGGACGGGTGACGCTCTGGGTCCACACGCACGTGCGCGAAGACGCGCTTGCGCTCTACGGTTTCGCCGACGAGCCCGAGCGCTTCGCCTTTCGCGCGCTCCTCGGCGTCTCCAACGTCGGCCCCAAAATCGCCGTGGCGGTACTTGGTGCACTCCCGGCGGCCGAGCTCGCCCGTGCGATAGCCCGGCGGGACCTCACCGCCTTGACCGCCGTGTCGGGGATCGGAAAGAAGATCGCCGAGCGGCTGCTTCTCGAATTGCGCGACAAGCTCCCGCTCGTTTCCCCGCCGCCGGCGACGCTGGATGGCGCGCGGCCGGCCCCGCGCCCCACGGGCGCCGAGGAGCGGCTGCGCGGCGCGCTCACAGGCATGGGATTCAAGCCGGCTGAGGCCGAGCGCGCGGTGTCGGCGCTCGAGGGTCGCTTCGGCGTCGCGTCCGTCGAAGACCTGCTGCGGGAGGCGCTCGCTCTCCTGGCGAAGTGAGCCTACGTTCCCCGGCATGCGCGGTGTGTTGGATTTCATCGAAGCCCACCGACGGACGTTTGTCGACGAGCTCTGCGATTGGGTAAGGATCCCGTCGATTTCGAGCGACCCGGCCCACGTCGCGGACGTGCGAAGGAGCGCGGATCATCTGGCGTCGCAGCTGCGAAGACTCGACGCCGGTCGCGTCGAAATCTGGGATACGCCCGGTCACCCGGCCGTCTTTGCCGAATGGCCCGGCCCGGCCGGGGCTCCCGTGCTGCTCGTCTACGGGCATCACGACGTCCAGCCGGTCGATCCGCTCAAGGAATGGGTCTCTCCTCCGTTCGAGCCGGCCGTCCGCGCGGGGCGCTTGTGGGGTCGGGGCGTCGTCGACGACAAGGGACAGGTCTATATTCACGCCAAAGCGATCGAAAGCTACGTTCGAAGCATCGGCCGACTTCCGATTCACTTGAAAATGATCGTCGAAGGCGAAGAGGAGATCGGCAGTCAAAACCTCGACGGGATTTTGCGAGGCCACTCGTCCGAGCTCGCGGCCGATGTCGTCTGCGTCAGCGACACGGCCATGTTCGGCAGGGGCATTCCCTCGCTTTGCGTAGGGCTCCGCGGCTTGAGTTACGTCGAAGTGTTCGTCGACGGCCCGGCTTTCGACTTGCATTCGGGATCGTTCGGGGGCGGCATCGCCAACCCGGCGAACGCGCTCGCCCGCATGATCGCGTCGCTTCACGACGACGATGGGCGCGTCTGCGTGCCCGGCTTTTACGACGACGTCGTCCCGCTTTCGAAGCGCGAGCGCGAGGAGATTGCGAGCCTCCCATTCAGCGAACGCGAGTGGCTCGAAGCGACCGGCGCGCCGGCGGTCGCGGGCGAAGTCGGCTACTCGACGCTCGAGCGAATCTGGGCGCGGCCGACGATCGACTGCTGCGGGATGGGCTCGGGTTTCCAGGGCGACGGCGCGAAGACCATCATCCCGGCGCGCGCGCGAGCGAAGATCGGCTGCAGGCTCGTTCCAAACCAGGAGCCCGATGACATCGCGCGCAAGCTCGACGACCACCTCAGACGGATCGCGCCGAAGGGCGTGCGCGTGCGCGTCGAGATGCTGCACGGCGGCCGGCCTTACCTCGCCCCGACCGAGCACCCCGTTTACGAGGTGGCCAAGCGCGCCTTCAGCAAGGCGTTCGGCAGGCCCACGGTGTTCATGCGCGAAGGGGGCAGCATCCCGTTCGTGCGGACGATCGCCGACGCAACGGGGAAGCCCTGTTTGCTCATGGGCTTCGGCCAACCCGACGAAAACGCCCACGCGCCCAATGAGTGGCTGGACCTCGACAACTTCCATTTGGGCATCAAGAGCGCCGTCTACCTCTACGACGAGATAGGACGGATGGGGCGGGGCGGACCGGGCTCTGGCTTGGCCGCCGAATCCGAGTAAGGTCGTCGCCGCAAATGCCGAAAAAGACGAAGTCTGCAAAGCGGGGAAAATCGCGCGAGCGACGAGAGCGGCGCTTCGAGCCACGCGCCAGCGTGCCCCCCTTCGTCGCTTACCTCCTCGGTGCCGTCGGCGCGCTGGCGATGGGGGCTGGCGCATGGGGCCAGTTCGGCGCTTCACTCGAAGGAAGCGTTCTAGAGCCCCTTCGTGCGGCGCCGTACATTCTTGCGGCCGGTGCAGTCCTTGTCGGGGCCGCGATCTGGGTCGGCACGAGCGGCGACCCGCCTCTTCGGGTCGGGGACGGCGGGATCGGGGTCGAGAAGGGCGGCGTGCGCCGCATGCCCTGGTACGCCGTCGACCGCGTCGAATGGCGCGGTGAAGCGGTCCGCGTCAACGGAAAGGACGATACCGGCCTCGCGATGAACATCATCGCAAAGCTCACGGCGCAGCCACAAGCGGGCGCGTGGATCGTCAAGGAAGCTCGTTCGCGCGTGCCGTCGACCGTCGACGTCCCGGCGGATGCCACTTTGCCCGAGGCGCTCCCGGGCGCGGGAGAGGTCGTGACACTCGACCCTTTGCAGGTCGTCGGCAAACATTGTGCGGCGAGCGGCAAAGTGATTTCGTATGAGCCGGACGCCCGCCTTTGCGCACGCTGCGAACGCACCTACCACAAGGCGCACGTCCCCGCGGCGTGCGCCTGCGGCGCTCCTCTGGACGGCTTGAGAGACGAGATCTGAAACGTCCGCCGCGGGCAGGCAGGGTGTTCGTCAGCCGCCGACCTTCTCAAGGGTACGAACGATCGATTTCAAGCTCGCTGTGGCTTCGACGCGGTTTCGACCGCGGGCCTTGGCCGCGTACATGGCCGCATCCGCCTCGGAAATCAGCGTTTCGAGCCTCCACGGAGATTCCGCGCTCGACACGCCGATCGAAGCCGTGATGCGAATGGCCTCTCCTTCGGGACACGGATGGGACGCTGCCGCGATGGCGCGGCGCATTCGCTCGGCGGCGACGCGGGCTCCTGCTTCGCCCGTCTGCGGCAGGGCGACGACGAACTCTTCGCCCCCCCAGCGCGCGACGACGTCGCTCCGGCGGGCGACCGACATCATCACGCGGCTGACGCCTTGAAGCACGGCGTCCCCTGCCCGATGACCCCGGTTGTCGTTGACGGCTTTGAAATGATCGATGTCGAGGAGCATGAGCGAGAACGGAAGCGCGTGGCGCTCGGAACGCGCCCGTTCGCGCTCGACGACGTCGAGGAAAGCGCGCCGGTTCGGCAGGCCGGTGAGGGCGTCGAGAGAGGCCATGCGTTGCGAGTCCTCGTAGAGCCCGCTCATTTGAAGAGGGCCTCCGAGCTCGCCGGCCACGAGCGACAGGGTTCGCTTGTCGTCGCGCGAGAAGCCGCGCGGCGTCGGCGCGACCGCCAGACATCCGACCTCGGTCGAACCGAAAACGATCGGCATCGTCTCCACCACGGCACCCGTCGACGAGAACGCGCGCGTGTCGGAGACAATGGTCACGGTCCGATCGGTCGGCACGCCCAACGCGGCCCGCGCGAGGGCTTCGATGGCCGCTGCTTCGTCGGGATGGGCGTGGACGAAGAGCGGCGCATACGCTCGGCTGGGCACGAGACCCATCCAGCGATAGGTCAAGATGTCCGACATGAGCGTGACGAGCCCCTCGAAGAGGGGCGCGTGTCCGCCGAAGCTCGCCAGCGTACGAACTTCGCCGGCGATGACCGACTCGAAGAACGCCGCATCGAGAATGGCCGACATGCGTTCGTGCCAACCGCGCCGCTGCGGCGACGGGCGATCCTTCGTTCCGGCCTGCGCCGCGGACCCATTCTCGCCCTTCGGCCGCAAAGCGGGGCCCGGCCCCGCTGGGCCGGCTTGGCCCACGGCCGGCCCGGCCGTGGCAGCCGGCTCCTTGGCCGCCGATTCGGCGAGCAAGCCTGGCAGGAGTTTGACGAGCTCCTCGACTTGGTCCTTGCTGACGTACGCTGCGGCCCCTGCGGAGCGAGCCCAGAAGCGCGAACGCTTGTCTCCGGAGGCCGTCAAAAGGACGACCGGGATGTGGGCCGTCGTCGGTTCGCTGCGGACGATCCGGCAAAGCTGGACCCCGGACATCCCGTTCATGTGGAGGTCGGTCACGACGACGTCGGGGACCTCGGCGACGGCCTTGTCGGCACCGGTCTCGCCGTCGGGCGCCTCGTCGACCTCGTAGCCCTGCGTTCGCAGCCGCATGGAAAGCCACGAACGAATCGACGGACTGTCGTCGACGACCAAGACGCGGGTCACGGTTCCGGAACCTCCAGCACGAGCCGAGCTTACCGGCATACGGCTACGTGATGTCGGCACGAAAGGCCGGGCGGTCGAAAGTCTCCACGCGCCGCGCGCTTTGCTCCCGTTACGCTACATGCAAAGGAAATACGCACCATGCGAAGCAAAGAGGCTCATGAGCGCACCCGCTGAACACCCGTACGCTTCGTTCGTGCACCTCGTGCAAAAGCCTGCGCGCTATCTCGGCGGCGAGTTTGGGGCACGCCCGAAAGACTGGTCCGCCGTCGAGGCCCGCGTTTGCCTCGCATTTCCCGACATCTACGACATCGGAATGAGCCATCTCGGGTTCAAGATCCTTTACAAAATTTTGAACGACGATCCGCGCACGCTCGCCGAGCGCGCGTACGCGCCCTGGGTCGACATGGAAGCGGAGCTGCGCGCCCGCGCAGTGCCGCTCGTGTCCTGCGAGAGCGCGAGGCCTCTCCGCGACTTCGACGTCGTCGGCTTTTCGCTTCAGTTCGAGCTGACGTACACGAACGTCCTTCTCATGCTCGACCTCGGCGGCATCCCTCTCCGCGCCGATCAGAGGGGAGAGGAGGATCCGCTGGTCGTCGCCGGCGGTCCGACGGCGACCCACCCCGAGCCGCTTGCACCGTTCGTCGACGCCGTCGTCATCGGCGACGGCGAAGAACGTACGGTCGAACTCGCGCTCGTCTGGGCGCGCGCAAAGAGCGCTGGGCAAACGAGACGCGAGCGCCTCCAGGCGCTCGCGCGCCTCGCGGGCGTCTACGTGCCGTCGCTCTACTCGACGCGCATCGACCCAATCACGGGGTTCACGGTCGTCGACGAACCGCTCGACGCGGCGGCGACGCTGCCCGTCCGCCGTACCCTGGTCGAGGATCTCGACCGATTTCCGTTCCCCGACGACGGCCCCATCGGGGGGCCGGAGGCGATTTTCGACCGCATGTCCATCGAGGTGGCTCGCGGCTGCACCGAAGGGTGCCGGTTCTGCCAAGCCGGCATGATCTATCGTCCGGTCCGCGAGCGCGATCCGGACAAGATCGTGGCCACCATCGTCAGTGCGGTCAAAAAGAGCGGTTATGATGAAGCGAGCCTCACGTCGCTGTCGACGGCCGACTATTCGTGCATCGCGCCGCTCGTCAAGAAAGTGACCGACGCGCTCACCCCACGCCGGGTTTCGCTCGGTGTGTCGAGCTTGCGCGCGTACGGGCTCGACGAAAACGTCCTCGATGACATCGCACGCGTCCGCGCCACGGGCGTCACGTTCGCGCCGGAGGCGGGAACCCAGCGGATGCGCGACGTCATCAACAAGAACGTCACCGAAGAGCAGCTCCTGCAAACAGCCGAGCGAATCTTTTCGCGCGGGTGGAAGGCCATGAAACTCTATTTCATGATCGGCCTTCCGACCGAGCAAGAAGCCGACGTTCGCGCCATTCCGCAGGTCGGCGGCCGGGCTCGTGCGATCGGCAAGCGGGTGAAGAAAGAGTCGGGCGCAACCTTCACTCCCAAAGTGACGGTGAGCGTATCGACGCATGTGCCGAAGCCGCATACGCCGTTTCAATGGTGCGCGATGGACGCGCCGGAGGTCATTCGCGCCAAGCAGGCATGGCTCGAAGAGGAAGCACGCGTCGCTGGCGTCGATCTCAGGCTTCACGATTGCGAAACCTCGTGGCTCGAAGCCGTGTTTGCGCGGGGTGATCGGTCGCTCGCCCCCGTGATCGAGCGCGCCTACCGCGCCGGCGCCCGCTTCGACGCCTGGGAAGACAAGAAGCGGATGGACGTCTGGGAGGAGGCATTTCGCGCCGAGCGAATCGATCCTGCGGCCTACCTCGGCACGATTCCGGTCATGGGACGGCTACCGTGGGACCACATCGACGTGGGCCTCGAAGATGGCTTCTTGCTGCGCGAATACCGCAAAGCGTTGAGCGATCGGCTCTCGCTCCCTTGTGGCAAGGTCGCCGGCGCGTTCGTTCATGCGACGAACGTGCGCGACGCGGAAGCGGAGGCAAAAAAACTCGTCTGCTACGACTGCGGCATCGCCTGCGACCTCTCCGCAATGCGCGAGCAGCGCCTCGTTTACCTTCGCAAGCTCGGGGCCGACGAACCGCGACCCCCGCCTGCCTCGCCCAGAGCGGCGGTCAAGGCCACGGCCTCGATTCGAGCCGGCGAAGGGGGCTCGAAGGACGGACGGCGCTACCGGTTCGTGTACGAAAAGCTCGGGGCGTCGGCTTTTCTATCGCATCTCGACCTCATCCGCGCCCTTCCCCGGGCCTTCCGGCGCCTCGAGCTGCCGCTCCAATACTCGCGCGGCTTTCATCCGAAGCCGGACATGACCTTCGGACCGGCTCTGTCGCTCGGAGTCTCGAGCCTCTGCGAAGTCATCGACCTCCGGATCGACGTCGACGAAGACCCGACGGGGTGGCTCGATGAATTGTCTGCGGGATCGCAGCCGGGCTTGCGCTTCGTCGGAGCGGCGCGCCTCGGACCCGAGGATCCGGCCATCACGCGCGTGCTCGACGCCGCCCGGTACGTCGTCGGCGTTCCGCGATCGATCGCCGATGCGCTCGGCGGGGTGGGCGGCATCGAAAGCCGCCTTCATGCCGCATGGGCGGCATCGGAGCTCCCCCTTATCCGCCGAATCGACGGGATCGGCAAACGGGTGGATGTGCGCGACTTCTTGCGATCGCTCCGGCTCGCCGAGGGTGCCGACCTCGATGTTCCCGCCCGGGCGGGAATCGTCGGCGACTTCGTGACGATCGCCGCCCAAGTCGACGTGCGACCGTCGGGCGGGGTGAAGATCGCAGAAGTCGTCGAGGCGGTGTTCGGCGATCCTGCTCTGCCGTGCCGAGCGGTTCGGACCGCGCTCGGACGCCGGGTCGCGGACGGCACCGTGGCCGGTCCGCTCGATCTGCCGCAACTGCGTATGGCTCGAACGGCGCCGGCTGGCCCGATCGCCAGTCCTAGCGCCCTTTGCCCTGTGCCGTCCGACGCGCCGTAGGCGGCGCCGATCCGAGAAGCCTCAGCGCTCGACACACGTCGGCGTCCTTGCAAGGGCCGACGTTGCCGGCGTTCGACGGCCACGCAATCGTCCACGTCCCGTCTTCGCCATGGGCCAGCGAGGCGCGATCGCGAACATCGGGGCCACGCCACAGCGGCGGGGCATGGAGCAGCGCGGACTCGCGATCGGTCGTGTCCGACGGCCCGAACGGAAGCCGCAACGTGGGCGTTAGCCCCACCCGCTGCACGGGTGTCCCATCGGGTAGGGCGTAGAGCAAAGTCGTCAGGCGCAGCACACCGGCGTGCTCGTCGTCGTCGATGTACTCTTGGGCGCACCCCTTCCCGAACGTCGTCGACCCGAGTACCGGGCCGCGCCGGTACGAGGCGAGCGCCCCCGCCACCATCTCGGCCGCACTCGCCGTGTCGCCATCGACCAATGTCGCAACCGGCCCGCGCCAGCGATCCACGTTCGGTGGCTCGGGGGCCCGATCGGTCTCGAGCGACCCATCACGGCGCTTCATCGGAAACAGCGATGCGCCGGGCAGAAAGAGGCCGAGCGCGTCGATGGCGCCGTCGGTCGATCCTCCGCCGTTGCCGCGCAGGTCGAGCACGACGCCGATGAGCGCCCGGCCCTCGCGCTCCCGCTCGTGCAAGATGGATCGCGTGAGCTCGTCTCCGAGGTCGTCGCGGACGTCGTGAATGGCGACGGTGATGACGTCGCCGTCTCCGTACGCGACCCGCTCGACCGGTAGGTCCTGCGAATCGTCCGGTGAACCGCTCGCCGCCCTCGATTGAATCGAACCGTCGTCCAGCCAGGTCGTCACCGGCTTCTTGTCGCCGGGATGCAGAAGAACGGCCTGGGCAGGCGGGCGAAGATCGGACGCCGCGTACCCGAGCTGCTCCACCTGCTCATAGCTCAGTCCCGCGGTGGCGAGGCCGCCCAACGAGAGCAGGACATCGCCGTCGGCCAGCGGAGGGGCCGCGCCGGACTCGATCTTGATCCCGATCGCGGTCCGCTCCGCCTTGTCCCACAGGCGCGTCGGAGGACGCGCCTCGAGGTCCACTTCGTAGACGCTCGATTCCTCGTCGAGCGGGGCCCACGCGCCGTGGGGGTCGATCGACGGCACGTACGCCCGAACGGCGGCGGCAAGAACCATGTCCGCCCACGCGTCGGCATCGAGGGGCGGAAAGTAGCGGGCGCGCGCAGCCTCGAGGTAGGGTTCCATGGGCGCGCCCATTTGACGGCGAATCGACCCGAGGCGGCGCCCCAGCATCGCCGCGAGGGCTCGGGCCGGCCGGGTCACGGTGGCCCCTTCGAACGCACTGGCCGAAACGGTGCCCGAGAGATCCTCGTCGACAGCCCCTTCGGCCGCAGCTTGGTCGAAAGCCTGGCGCAGATCGGTCACCCAGGAAGCGAGCGAAGCCCCGAGGAGCCGCGCCGCCGCGCAGCCGCCCGGCACGCGGCCTTCGATCTCGGCGAGCAAAGCGCCCGCGCGGCGGTTGAACGCCGCACCGACAGGGGCGTCCGGAGCGACGCTCCACAGACCGTATGGATCGAGCCAATCGGCCGCGGCCTCGGCGAGGGAACGGGCGTCGACGGGCTCGGGCCGATATCCGAGCTGCTCGCGGGCCTGCGCGACGATCGCGCGCGCGGCTTCGCACGTCAAAGACGGCGCAAGGCCACTCGGAATTCGAAATGCGTGCGATCGAACGTCGTCGACCGGGCCGGCGCCGGGTCGTTCGGCCGAATCCGATGTGGAGGGGACGAGGGTGAGCGCGCTCGCCTGCCGAGTCGCCCGATGGTGGGCGATGACGCCGGCGGCGCCGAGCGTCGCGATCGCGAGCGCGAAGGCCCCGCCTGCCAGCCATCGAAGACGCCGAGCCATTCGTTCGTCAGCGTAGCAGGCGGCCCTCCGAGGGGCTCAGTTTGTCGCCGTTCTGGACGCTCTGCGATCGGCGAGCTCGGCGGCCGCCCTTCATGGCCCAGGCGAGCCCGACACGCCCGCAAAAAAATGGATATCGCTGCAGCGATACCGGGTGCGGATTCGACCCCTGATCAAACCGACACCGGGTGCGGATTCGACCCTGATCAAACCGATACCGGGTGGCGGATTCGACCCTGATCAAACCGACCGAGCCAGCCCTATGACGCGGAGTGTCATTCGGTCTTCGGCCAAGGCATCCGCTCGGGACGGCCGCCGTCTCGAGCGCGAGTCAACTGTGCTAAGTCGACTCGCCTGAAAGGAAGCGTCGTCCGATGCCCAATCTCACTGAAGCCTTCTCTTCGGAGTCCAACAAGAGCGCGGTCACCGACGATTGCGTCGCGCTCATCGACGCGGAGGTTGCTGACAAGGGTGGCTTGACGGGGCTTGCGATCAAAGCCGGATACCGCGCTGTGCAGGGCATCAAGCCGGGCTTCGTGCGGCAGGTCGTCTCGGATCTTCTCCCCGATTTCGCGCGAGCGCTCGAACCGCTGCACAACGAGGCGAAGACGAACGGCCGCTCGGTGCGCGATCACTTCACCGCCAATGCCCCGCGGGTCGCCGACGCGCTGCTCAGCATCACGGATGACAAGGCCAATCGCGCGAAAAGCGGGATGGTGAAGGGCACCTACGAGAAGCTCCGCGGCACTGCCAAGAAGAACGTCGAGGCCGCGGTGCCCCGAATCGCCGCAGTGGTCGAAAAGCACGCACCGTGAATGCCGTCGCTGCGAAGCAGGCCGTGCTCGTCAGCACCGACTGGCTCGAGGCGCAGCTCGGAAGGTCGGAGGTACGCGTCGTCGACGTGCGCGGGCAAGTCCTCCCTCCGGGACGTCATCCGCGCTATGTGGCCAAGCGCGCCGAGTACGAGGCAGGTCACGTGCCGGGCGCGGTCTTCGTCGACTGGACGCGAGACATCGTCGATCCCGACGACCCGGTGCCGGTCCAAGTGGCCCGCCCCGACGCGTTTGGCGAGGCCATGGGCGCACTCGGCATCGGCGACGAGACACTCGTCGTGGCCTACGACGACTACGATCACATCTTCGCCGGAAGGCTCGTCTGGGCCCTCCGGTACTATGGTCACGACGCGGCGTGCATCCTCGATGGGGGTTTTTCGCGATGGGTCGCCGAGAATCGGCCGACGTCGCGCGAGGAGCCGGGGCCCACGCCCGCGCGCTTTACGCCGCACCGCCGCGACGCTCTGCGTCGCACGGCCGACGAGGTGATGAATTCGCTCGGACGCGCCGACGTCCTTTTGCTCGACGCTCGCCCGGAGGACCAGTACGCGGGGCTCGTGACGGCCGCCAAGCAAAGCGGCCACATCCCGGGCGCGCGCAATGTCCCTTATGCGCGGCTCGTCGACCCACTCACGTCCAAGTTCTTGCCGCCTGGCGAGCTCCGCCGCGTCTTCGCTGAGGCTGGCATCGAGGTCGAACGCCTGCCGAAGGAAGTCATCGTCTACTGTAACGGCGGTGTGTCGTGCACGACACCGCTGACTGCGCTTCGCATCTTGGGCCGAGAAGACGTGGCCGTCTACGACGGATCCTGGAACGAGTGGGGAGGAGACGCGGCTCGGCCGATCAAGACGGGGCGCGACCCTTAAGCCCCAGTGAGCGGCCCGCGCGCCCAGGGCGGCGCGCAGCGGCGCGCAGCGGGGCGCAATGGCCGGGCCTCGATCATCCTGACCCGCGCGCGGTGCGCATCGTGCATCCGTTTGGATGGCGAACCCCTGAGGGCCGCGATGAAAAGACCGAATTCGATTCGTCCGACGAGCGGGAAGCTGGGCGTCCTTCTCCCCGGCATGGGCGCCGTAGCGACGACGACCGTGGCGGGCGTCCTTCTCGCACGGCGAGGCAAGGCGCCTCCGATCGGCTCGCTCACACAGATGGCCACGATTCGCTTGGGTCGTCGCACCGACCAGCGCGCGCCGAAGATCGCCGAGTTCGTGCCGCTCGCGGACCTCGAGCAGCTCGACTTCGGAGGCTGGGACATCTTTCCAGACAGCGCGCTCGATGCGGCGGAGCACGCCAAGGTTCTCGAACCGCGACACATTGCCGAGATACGCGATGAGCTCGCGGCCATTCGGCCCATGAAGGGCGTTTTCTATCCCGGTTACGTGAAGAGGTTACACGGAACGCACACGAAGAGCGCAAGCACGAAGGCGGAGATGGTCGAGCAGGTGCGCGACGACATCCGCGGTTTCCGCAAGTCGCGCGGATGCGATCGGCTCGTCGCCATCGGGTGCGCGTCGACCGAGTCCATCGTGTCACTTTCGCCGGTCCACGCGAGCGCAGCGGCATTCGAAGAAGGACTGCGGCGTGACGACCCGGCCATCTCGAATGCGCAAATCTACTCGTGGGCCTGTTTGAAGGAACGCGTGCCATTCGCAAATGGCACGCCGAATCTTTGCGTCGATTTCCCCGCGGCGTGGGAGCTCGCGCGCGAGTGCCGTGTACCCATTGCAGGAAAGGACTTCAAGACGGGACAGACCCTGCTCAAGACGATCCTCGCGCCCGGGTTCAAGGCGAGGATGCTGGGGCTCGCGGGGTGGTACAGCACCAACATTTTAGGCAATCGCGACGGCGAGGTCTTGGACGATCCGGACAGCTTTCGCGCCAAGGAGATTTCCAAGCTGAGCGTGCTCGAGCACATCCTTCAGCCATCCACGTACCCCGAACTCTATGGCAAGCTCGTCCACAAGGTTCGAATCGATTATTACCCACCCCGGGGCGACGCGAAAGAGGGTTGGGACAACATCGATTTGTTCGGATGGCTCGGCTACCCGATGCAGGTCAAGGTCAATTTCCTGTGCCGCGATTCCATTCTCGCGGCACCGGTGGTCCTCGACCTCGTTCTCCTGCTCGATTTGGCAGCCCGCGCAGGTTTCCAGGGAACGCAGGAGTGGCTGAGCTTTTACTTCAAGAGCCCGATGGCGGCCGCCGGCCTCACGCCGGAGCATGATCTCTTCATCCAGCTGATGAAGCTAAAGAACACCCTGCGCTGGATGATGGGCGAGGAGGTCATTTCGCACCTGGGCACCGAATACTATGATTGATGGTGCCCTGTCCCCGGCGCGGCGCATTCTGCGCGGCGCCATCGTCGGCTATGGGTTCATCGCCGAAAACGGCCACGTGCCGGCATACGTTCTGCCGGGCGCAACCGATTTTCGGATCGTCGCAGTGGCCGACTCGTGCGCAGCGCGCCGCGCAAAAGCGAAGAGGGATTTGCCGGACGCCCGAATTTACGCCAGCCACGAAGAGCTGCTCGCGCGGGAACGCGAGGCGATCGACTTCGTGGACGTCTGCACCCCACCGAGCGCGCACGCTCCCATCGCGCGCGCCGCGCTGTCGAACGGTTTGCACGTCCTTTGTGAAAAGCCGCTGGCGACGAGCGTCATGGACGCCCGCGGCATGATCGCGAGAGCGGCCGAAGCCCGCAGGGTTCTCTTTCCCTCCCACAACTACAAGCATGCGCCCGTCATCCAGGCCGTCCGGCGCAGGCTGGACGCCAATCTCATCGGCCCCGTGAAGCTGGTCACGCTCCACACCTTTCGCACGGCGC
Organism: Polyangiaceae bacterium; assembly: GCA_050013115.1. Lineage (GTDB taxonomy): Bacteria > Myxococcota_A > Polyangia > Polyangiales > Polyangiaceae > Palsa-1150. The sequence goes on along the minus strand of JBEKFX010000002.1, from coordinate 16,890 downwards.
ACGCGAGGGGGGTCGAGAGCTGGCGACCCGACTGGCGGCGCGAGAGGCGATTCGCGGGCGGCGGCATCGCCATGGACCATGGCAGCCACACGCTCTACCTTGCGTTCGATTGGCTCGGCGCGTACCCGACGGCCGTGACGGCGAAGGCGACCACCCTCGGCGAGTTCGACACCGAGGACAACTTCTCCTGCGCGCTCACCTTCCCCGGCGCCACGGCCACGGCGCACCTCTCGTGGACTGCTGGTGTTCGCAAGGTCATCTACACGATTCACGCCGAGCACGGCGCGATCCGCGTCGAAGACGACGACGTCGAAGTGGCGGTGAAGGTGACCCAGAACGCCAAGGCGGCGTGGGAAGTCCAAAGAGAGCGGATTGCTTCGGACTGGATGGACGCCAGCCACGTGGGGTGGTTTCGGGTGCTCTTCCAGCAGTTCGCGAGCGCGATCGCCAACCATGATTTCGTCGGCCGAGACACGGTCGCCGGCCTGCGCACCGTCGAGGTCATCGAGGCTGCCTATGCCTCCGCGATCGATCGGTCGCGCGAGCGCTCCCTCCACGACGAGCCGTGAACGTGGACGTGGTCGACCTGGCGTGCTCGGTGGCGCTGGCGGCGCTCGCGGTCGTCGTGATCCCCGCGTACATGTGGCGGGTCGTTCGCTCTGGCGCCGCGACGGACGCGCGCATCGAGCTCGCCGGAGGCTCGCCGCTTCTCGGTAAATCGGCGATGGAGATGGGCTATTGGGCCATGCGACCGATTGCGCGCGGGCTCTCCGCGCTCGGCGCCGGCGCGAACACCGTGACCTGGGCATCGCTCGTGCTGGCCTTCGGCGCTGGCATAGCCCTCTCGGCGGGGCGCTTTGGGATCGGCGCGGCACTCAGCCTCGTGTCATCCGGGTGCGATGCGCTCGACGGAATGATCGCACGCCAAAGGGCCACGGCGAGCGACGCGGGGGAAGTCCTCGATGCGGCCGTGGACCGCTATGCCGAGCTCTTCTTTTTCGCCGGGGTTGCGATTTACGAGCGATCGAGCGTTCTCGACCTTGGACTGACCTTGGCGGCCACCGCCGGCGCGGTCATGGTGAGCTACACGACAGCGAAGGGAGAAGCACTCGGCGTGGACGTCCCGCGCGGCGTCATGCGCCGCCAGGAACGCGCAGTCTACCTCGTTGCCGGAGCGGGCCTCGTCCCCTTCGTCACGATCGCCCAAAGGCGCTGGGCTGGTCCCGTCTGGCTCGACGATGCCCCTCTTCGTGCAGCGCTCCTGCTCGTCGCGACGGCGGGCAACGGGTCGGCCATTCGTCGCTTGAGCGCGATGGCCCGTGCCGCGCGCCGTCGGGGGCGAGGCCGCGCTTTGGGCCCCTTGGCCGGCGGCGCGCCCCTCGAGGCTGAGAGCCGCTTGACCCGAACCCCTCCTTGACGCACCTGCGCCGCGGTCCCGCCACTCCCGGAGACATGGGCGAGCAACCTGCAGGTGCGGCCGCGTACGCCGTTGCGAGGGCCTGGCAGACGCTCGCCCGCCACCAGGTCGCGAGCGCTGTGGCGACGGCCCTCGACTTCGGGAGCATGGTCGTGCTCGTGCAGCGTCTTCGGCTCACCCCGACGGCGGCCACGGGGATCAGTGCTCCACTCGGCGCCTTGGCCAACTTTTGGCTCGGGCGCGCCTGGGTCTTCCCGAAAAGCACGGGCCCGCTTCGGGGCCAAGCCATCCGTTACGTTCTCGTCTCGGCGGCGAGCGCGGCATGGAACACGCTCGGGGAACATCTGGTGCATGGCCGGTTGCACGCTCAATACGTCTTGGCCCGCGCGCTCGTCGCTGTGGCGGTGAGCGTGCTTTGGAACTTTCCCATGCAGCGCCACTTCGTTTTTCCTGAAGGCAAAGTGAGATGAGAAGCTCGACGCAACGCGCCGCCGCGTACTCATCGGTCGCAGCGCCGTGGCCGCGGCACCAGACCATCCGCATCAAGACATCGATCCCCGGACCGAGAAGCCAGGCGCTGAGAAAGCGAGAGGACGCCCATCTCGCTCCAGGACTCCAGGGATACGCGGTGATGTCGGGCATCGTCGTCGACCGCGCTGAGGGAAGCGCCATCGTCGACGTCGACGGCAACACGATGCTCGACTTCATCGGAGGCATTGGGGTCAACGCCCTCGGCCATGGACATCCCCGGATCGTCGACGCGATTCAAAGGCAGGTGGCCCGCGCACACGTCGGTTCCTTCACGAGCGAGGCACGCGTCGATCTGTTGGAACGCGTTGCCGCCCACGCGCCCGCGCCCGGCCTGCACCGTCTCCAGCTCTATTCCGGAGGCGCAGAGGCGGTCGAGAGCGCACTTCGGCTCGTGAAGAGCCATACGAAAAAACACGAGTTTGTCTCCTTCTGGGGTGGCTTTCACGGAAAGACGATGGGCGCGCTCGGCTTGATGGGGTCCGAATACAAGAACGGGTTGGGTCCGATGGTGCCCGGATCACATCTGATTCCGTACGCCGACTGTTACCGATGCCCTGTGAACTCGACACATCCGTCGTGCGGCCTCGCGTGCGTCGAGATCGGGCGCAAGCAGTTGAAGAAGGCGGCGGCAGGATCGGTCGCGGCATTCATCGTCGAGCCGATGCAAGGGACCGCCGGCAACGTCATTCCCCCTGACGACTTTCTCCCGGCCATCCAGTCCTTGGCGAAGGACTTCGACGCATTGCTCATCGCCGATGAAATGATCACCGGGTTCGGCCGGACCGGGCGCTTCTGGGGCGTCGAACATTCCGGCGCAAGACCGGACGTCGTGACGATTGGGAAGGCGTTCGGCGGGGGCTTCCCCCTTTCCGGGCTATTGACGACCGACGCCATCGCACGGGCCGAGCCTTGGAGCCTTCCGAGCGGCTCGTCCTCGAGCTACGGCGGCAATCCGCTCGCGGCCGCAGCCGGCGCAGCCGCCGTGCGGGCGATCGACGAAGAGCGACTCGTCGACAACGCGCGCCGGGTCGGCGGCCAAATACTCGACGCACTCGTCCCTTTCGTCGACGACTATCCCTTCGTCGGCCAGGTACGCGGACGAGGCCTCCTGCTCGGTCTGGAGCTCGTGCGCGACAAGAACACGAAGGAACCGCTCGGCCGCGTCGTGACACGACGCATTTTCGACGAGTGCGTTCGGCGCGGCCTGCTGACGATGGCGTACGCCCCGAGTTTCCGGCTTCAGCCTGCACTGACGATCGACGTTCAGACCGCCATGAACGGCATCGCGGTCTTGCGCGAAGTCTTCGACCTCATCAAGGCCGAGAAATCGTGGGAGGCCGCCCCGTGAGGCGGTTCTGGCGCCACCTTCGCACCCTCTGGCCCGGCTACGGGATCGTCCTTCCGCTGCCCTTTTTCGCCCACGCCTTGTGGGCCGCGGCTTCCGGAGCCTTTCGCTGGGAAAACGGGGTCGTCACCGCGCTTGCTGCAGGCCTCTTTGCCGGGGGGCCGCGCACGAAGAAGCTCTTCATCGGAGTCTACCCACTCGGGCTGGTGGGTCTCCTCTACAGCTCGATGAAGGCGTTCGAAAACGTGGGCGTGTCGCCCGAGACCGTCCACCTCTGCGACCTCCGGAAAGCCGAGCTCGCCCTTTTCGGCATCGACGTTCAAGGTCGGCGCATCACGCTGCACGATTGGTTGCAGCCGCACGCGACCGCTTGGCTCGATGCCTTGTGCGCGGTTCCCTACGCGACCTTTCTCTTCGTTTGCTTCGGCTGCGCGATATGGCTTTACCTCGACGACCCTCGCCGGTTGATGCGCTTTTCTTGGTGTTTCTTCGCGTTGAACGTCGCAGGGTTCGCCACCTATCATGTCTATCCGGCTGCTCCGCCCTGGTATTTCCACGCCCACGGTTGCACGGTCGACGTGACGGCGACAGCGAGCGAGGGGCCCAACCTTGCGCGGGTCGACCACTGGTTGGGCGTGCACTACTTCGCGGGCATGTACGGGCGAGCCAGTGACGTGTTCGGAGCGATGCCGAGCCTCCATGTCTCCTATGCCCTTCTCGTGGCGCTCGAAGGCTGGCCGACGTTTCGGTGGGGGTGGCGGGTTCTAGCTGTCCTCTTTTTCATCCTCATGGCCTTCGCGGCGGTGTACCTCGACCATCACTGGATGCTCGACGTCGTCGCCGGCAGCGCCTTGTGCGTCGTCGTCGTCGCACTGGCGCGCGCGAGCACCGGGAGGTTCCCGCAGGCGGCCGGACGCGCGACGGCGCTCGACCCCGCCGCTTTCGGACCGCCACAGGAGCCGGCGTTCGACGCGCCGCAAAGCCGCGCCCCGACGGGGGTGTCATGAAGGCCTCTCGCTCCGCCTGGATCCTCGCGACCTGGTTTGGCAGCGGATTCGTCCCGAAAGCGCCCGGAACGGCAGGGGCCGTGGTGGCCGTCCCGATTGGAATCCTCGCGGATCGCGCCGGCCGTTGGGGGGTGGCTGCAGCGGCCGTCGGGGTGACGGCGGCCGGGTTATGGGCCTCCTCGCAGATCGCGCGGGAGCTCGGCGCGGAGGATCCGCAGGTCATCGTCATCGACGAGGTCGCAGGCATGCTTGTCTCGATGGCGTGCATGCGGCGCATGACGTGGCGCAAGATCGCTTTGGCGTTTCTCTTGTTCCGGACGCTCGACGCACTCAAGCCCTGGCCGATCAGCTGGTGCGAGCGCTGGCGCGGCGGACTGGGCGTCATGCTCGACGACATCGCGGCCGGAGCGGCGACGGCGGGAATTCTTGCGGCGCTCGAAGCGTCCGGTCGTTTGGGGTGAGACCTGCCGTGGGCGCAGCGGGCGCGATCAAGGCAGCGGCTTGGGAAATGGTGCGCGCTCGTCGACGGGCGCCGAAGCGCCGCACGGGTGCCATGGCCCGAGGATCGATTCCGGAGGCATGCTTTGGACGATGCGCCGGTCCTGCACGCGAACGGCGTTGAAGGCGAGAAAAAAGACCGGTATCGCCGCAGCCGCCAACAGGGTGACCTCGGCCGCGCGCGTGGACGGAAGGCCGCCGCAACTGCCTCCCGCCCCGCAGTCAATTTGATCCACGCCGTAAGCCAGGAAGCCGAGTCCGGCTCCGGCCAGCATGGCCAGGGCGGCGTTCTTCTCCTGCGCATCGTCAGCAAACGTCCGGCGCATGTCGAAGTCGCGCACCATCGGTCCTTTGACGGTCAAATCCCGGCACAGCCCTTGGGCGGGTGCTTCGGCATCGCGGTCGACGCCCTTGGCGCCGAGATCGAGCGGCCTGGGGCCGTGCTCCACGATGACCGTGACCGTCGTGTCGACCGACGGCCGGACGGGCCCTCGTAGCGGCTCCTCGCGAATCGTGGCCACACACCCCCAAACGCCCGGCCAGATGACCACGATCCAACCGAGCAGCCACGGGCAACGAGCGACCAATGATCGTTTCCTTCACGCAAGACCCTGGTGAGCCCGGCACCGTCCTAGCACCGGCGGCGTGCGTGCAAGGTCCGAGGCGGCGTCTCTTCTCTGGCTGATGAGACTACGCTCGTTCACGTTCCGTGGAAGGGTCTCGTCGTCCTCGCGGTCCGACGAGGGCCCGTCGCCGCGATCGAGGGCTTCGTCACTTCGTTAGCCCGCAGAACCGATCGAACTGTCGGGTCAGCATGGCGTGCACCTGCGCGAGACGAATCTCGGCGGCCTCGATGTTTTCCTCGGCGGAGCGAAGGGCATCGAGGCTCCCCGCGGCCCGCGCGATTTTCGCAACGTGGCGGGCGCTATCGAGCACTTCCGCCGCGCGTTGGTAATCGAGATGCCACCGCGCCCACTCCGATCGGAACGCTTCAAGTGCGGTGGTTCGAATTGGCTTCGATCCCATCTGCCCCTCCCTTTTTACAATTACAGCCTTTCCTCCCGGCGCAAGTCGGAAAGAACGCTCGGTCAGACCGAAGATCGTTCGCGGGAAGGCAACGGCGTTCGGCGACCTCGCGCGCGGCCGTCTTCCGACGGCACCGCGGTGATCGCGCGCGCGGGGGCAAGCACCCCGCAGGGGGACCTCCAGCCAGGGCCGTGCTCACCCTCCTCGACCCCGGCAAGCCGCCCCTCCGACATCGGCCCTCTCGCGCCCCATCGGGGTTGAGAGCCGCTCTCGGGTCCGCTTCCGAACCGGCGGCTGGGTGGGACGCGGAGAATACGCCGGAGGCGGCCCTCAACTCCGTCCGCGGGGCGCGCGCGGGCGCGCGCGGCACCGAGCTCCGCAGCGCTTAGTCAATGCGCCCAGCCGGCGCTCGTCGCCTTCGGCCGAGCCAGACTTGCCGCAGGCCGTGCCAATGGTCACTAAACGGGCATGGGCGAGATCAAGAAGGACGAGATGAAAAGAGACGTGAGGGCCGAATTGGAAAAGGGAGTCACGTCTCTCAAGTCGCTGCGAGACGAACTCCGCGTTCGGCTGCACCTCGGCAGCATGGATGTAAAGAAGCAGTGGGACGAGCTTGAGCCAAAGATTCACGCTGCGATCGAAGGCGCCGCCCGCGACGTTTCGGATGTGTCGCGAAGGGCCGTGAGCGAGTCGCTGGAGGCTTTGAAAAAGCTGAAGGAGCGCTTGTAGGCTCTCCCTCATGGCGTATCGAGCCCCGGCGAACCGCCCCACCGATCGGTCCGCACGGTGCAGTTCGGCGCGGCGGGTCTTTTTGCCTCGTAAACCCGAATGGGTGGCCACGTGCCGAACGCCTCTCCAGCCTGCATCGGCTGCCCAGTCGTGGAGCGATCGGAGCCGTCGGCGCGCCGGACAAGTGACCCTGGCTTGGAACATTCGGCCCGGCACGGCTGCTGCTCAAGCTGATGGCCGTGAATCCATTCGACGACCCCAGCAAGCGGCCCGCATCGGGCTGGCGACGACGCATTCCAAGCATGCTCATCGTGGACGACGAGCCTCTCGTCGGCGCGGCGCTTGGCCGTACGCTGGCGGACGAGTTCGCCGTCGTCGTCGCCTCGTCCGGCAACGAAGCCTTCGAACGCGTTCGATTCGGCGCTTCGTTCGACGTCATCTTGTGCGACGTGAACATGCCGGCCATGGACGGGGTCGAGCTCCTCGAGCGACTGAGGGAAAGTGAGCCAAGCCTAGCGGCCCGCGTCATTTTCATGACGGGTGGGCTAACCGACCACACCTTGCGCGAGCGGGTGGAATCGCTGCCCAACCTCTTGCTCGAGAAGCCGCTCGATCTCGACGCCTTGCGTGCGCTCGTCCGGCGGCGGGCGGGCGGTTGCCAGGCCGCAGGCTCGGGTGGTGCAGGCTGAGTTGAGCGTCCCCGAGAGGGCGTCGGCCTGTCAGGGGGAGCCGGGAGTCGGCTTGAAAGACGATGTATTCGAAGACGCCACCGGCCGCGGCAAAGCGGGCGCGGTCCCCCCATTGTTCTTAGGCTTTGACCCAGCGGCCGCCGGCGGCGGCGCCGGCGCCGAGATCGTGCGGTCGGGGCGCAGCGACCGGCTGGACGAAACGGCTGACCCGGGACCCAACCCGACCGACGGCGACGGCTCGGCCGAGGGGGCAGGCGCGGGACCCTCTGCACCGGCCGCTGGAGACGCGATGACAGCAGCCGATGCGCCGGCGCCGGCGACCGCTTTTCTCTCGGGCGCTTGCGGCGACGCGATGGTGGGAAGTAGGCCGGTCGGCACGAGGGACGAAGCGAACGATCGTTGCGAATGCATGGTCCGGAGGGCGCGCGTCGTGCCCAAAATGCAAAGGAGGGCGCCCGCGGCGGCAACGGCGATCACAGTTCCGTATGCCTTCTTGCGCTGCAGCGATGCGCCCGAGGCGAGCTCGTCGCGGCGCTCGACGGCTACCGGGCGGTCGGTTGCTTCGATCGCGTGCGGCTCGGCTGCATCAGCGGACGACGACGCCAATGTTCGATTCGGAACCTCATCGGGAATGGTCGGCTGAGCCGCGGTCGCGATGGGCTGACCATGTCGGTCCTGATAGGCGTGCTGTACGGCCTCTCGCATGGCCCCGGCGTCCCTCCAACGCTTTTCCTTTTCGAACTCGAGCGATCGATCGATGAGGGAGGCCAGGCTGGGCAGGACGTCTGGCGCGATCGAGGCGAAACGGGGAGAGCTGGTCGTCGCCGCGATCATCAGGACTTGATGGGGCGTATCGCCCTGGTGGACGTGGCGACCGGAGAGAAGCTCGAACATCGTGGCACCGCAGGCCCACAGGTCGCTGCGGGCATCGATTTCGTCGGTGAGACCACGGACCTGCTCGGGCGGCATGAACCGGGGCATGCCGAGAAGCATGCCGTTTTTGGCGCTCAGCGTGATGGGCGCAAGCTCACGCACGCGGGCAAGCCCGAAATCGAGCACCTTCAGCACGCCCGAACGCGTAAAAAATAGATTTTTGGGGTTGATACCCCGATGAACGATGCCTTTGGCGTGCCCTGCGGCCACGACCTCGAGGAGCTGGTCTGCAAAGAGGAGGACCTCGTCGACGGGCAGGCGCCCGCCGAGCCGCGTCCGTCGCTCGGCCAGCGTCTCGCCATCGAGAAGCTCGGTCACGAGAAATAGTGAACCATCTTCCGCCATGCCGTCCTGAAGCACCCGAACCACTCCGCGGTGGTCGATCGCATTCGCGAGGTAGGCTTCGCGCACGAACCGATTGCGAATCGAGCGCTCCCCCGACAAATCGGCGTGCAGGATTTCGATGGCGGCGCGGCCGCCATCCCGGTTCGTCGCGGCATAGACGGCAATCATGGCCCCGGCGCCGAGCAAGGTGTCGAGATGCCACGCTTTTCGCAGCGTGGTGCCGACACGCGCCGTCGCGTGCGCGAGAGCCGCCCCGCGACCACTGGTTGCTCCCGGGTCCGATGTCGTCATGCCGGGGTCCCTCGAACGCCTTCGGCATCCTTTCGAGCCGGGGCGGCTCGAGCGGCGGCGGCGCCCGTGTTCCGTGTCGCGGGGCGCCGCTTGAGGAGCAGGCCGGCCGGTGCCGGGGGCCCCCCCCACCCGGCCCCACCCTGCGGCCAACGAAGCGCGTCCGTGCCCATGCTCACCCCTTCGCTTCGATGGGTCGAAGCGGGCGGACGCTGCCACCATCGCGGCGCTGTCGTCAAGAGGCGAGGCGTGCACCTCCGGGCGCGGGAGAACGACACCGAATCTTCGCCGCGCCCGCCCTCCCGGCGAGCGCCCTTACGCTAATGATCTTTCGGCGCGTGTCGATTCTCGAGCGTGGCGGCGAGCGCGGACGCCAATGCGCGCACGCTGGCATCCGGAACCTCGAGATCATCGTAGAAGGCGCCCGTCATCTCGGCGTCGGTGATGCGGATGTGGACCCTGCCCGGCTCGAGTCGATAAATGAGCACACCTGGCTGGACCGACCCGAAGTCGAGCGGCCCAGACGCGATGCTATCGGTCCTGGCCTCAGCGCCGCGGAGAGGGTGTTTCCCATCGAGAGCCAAGCGGATGTCTTTGGGCTCGTACTTGTTCAGCTCGTCTTGAATCGCCTTGAGCTCGTCGTCTCTGAGGTCGGCCATGCGGCCGGCGTACAGCCGGCCGGCCCAAACGGCAACCTGCTGCTGCGGGCGCGGTCGAGCCGACGGAAGGCCGCGGACACCGGGGCGACGAGGCCTCCATTCGGAGGCGCTCCGGCGTCCGAGGGATGCAGGCCACCGAAGACGCAAGCCACCGAGCACGCAGGCCACCGAGCACGCAGGCCACCGAGCACGCAGGCCACCGAGCACGCAGGCTACGGAGAGGACCGCAACGCGCGGGCCGAACGAGACATCCGAAGTTGCCATGGGGGCGCGGACAGGTGAAATCGTGACGGAATGAAAATCGGCCGTCCCTTTCGAGCGGGTACGATGGGAACGCTCGTCTTGCTCAGCGCTCTTGGCGCCACGCGGGCCAGCGCCCAAGGTATCCCCCGCCAAGAAACGTCGTTTCGCCCTCCGTCGGTCGACGATCCGATGCTGGCGCCTCCGGCTCCCGCGCCTCGGCAAATTGCGACGTGGGACGATGCGCTGGCCCTCATCCGCACGCAGTCGCCCGATTACATCGCGAATTATCAGTCGGTCGTCCGGGCGCGCGCCCAAAAGGAGACGGCGCTCGCAGCCGTCCTCCCGACGCTTTCGGGGCAAGGCTCGTACACCCACGAGATCGAAAGGCCTCTCCGCGTCACACTCGCGGGCTTCGCAGGCGACAAGGTCGTTCCGTTCGCCGTCGTGACGCCGCCCCCCGACGCGTTCACGGCCGGGGCCTCCGCCGCCTGGTCCGTCTTCAATCCCCGTGGACTTTACGCCGTCGGGACGGCGGACAAGGCCATCGAGGTTTCGAGCTTGTCTTTCGAAGATCGGCGCCGGACGATCGCAACGGCCGTGGTCGACGCGATGCTCGAGACGCTCGTGGCTGCGCGGGTCGCAGAGCTGAATCGCACGGGGCTTCGCGCTGCCCTCGAACGGCTCGCGCTCACCAAGGCACGACTTCAATATGGTCAAGGTGCCGAGGTCGATGTCGACCGAGCGGAACAGGACGTCGCGGCCGCGCGATCGACGCTTATCTCCGGCGACGAAGCGCTGCGCCAGTCGCGCGAGGCCCTCGGCGTCGCCCTCGGCTCCCCGACGCCCATCGCCGCGCCGCCTGACCTCGGCAAGCAGTCATTCGAGGCAGCCGTCGCGCGCACCTGTCATTTGAACGAAGACATCGAACGCAGGCCGGACGTCGCCGCAGCCCGCGAGCGGGTCGAGCTCGCGAGGCGCTCCGTGCACGACGCTGAGCTCCTCTTTGCCCCGTCGGTCACCGTCACGTCGCAATTCAATTACAGCACGCAGCCCGTGCTCGCCCCGAGCTCGTTTTGGTCGGTCGGCGGAGTTTTGAACATCCCGATCTACGATGGCGGCGCTCGCTATGGCGCGCTGCGCGACAGCCGCGCCGCCCTCGAGCAAGCTGAGCAGGCGCTCGTCGCCTCGCGACTCGACGCGATCGTGGCGTCGGCGCAAGCGCATCGAGCGGTCGGTGTGTACCAATCGTCCCGGGACGTCGCGCAAGAGGAGCGCGATCTGGCTGATCGGGTCGATCGGCGGACGAGAGAGGGGTACGGTCAGGGGCTCGGTACGAGCCTCGATCTCGTCGTGTCTGCTCAAGCGTTGAGACAGGCCGACATTAATCTTGCCTTGCTCGACTTCCAAGTCGACGAGGCACGCGCCAACGCGGTCCTCATCAACGCGGAGTGTGTCTATTGAAGCGGCTCGAACGACTGTGGGTGACCGCAAGTCTGCTGATGGGCCTTTTCGGGTGCGGAGACTCGAAGCGGCCGCCTCCCGCGCCACCGCCGCCAATGGTGCTCGTGGCGCCCGTCGTTCGCCAAAACGTGCCCCTCTACATCGAGGCAGTCAGCACGCTCGACGGTTACGTCAACGCGGACGTCCGAGCGCGCGTGCGCGGCTATCTGCGGTCGCAAAACTACAAGGACGGGTCGCCTGTTCGTGCGGGCGACCTGCTCTTCACGATCGAGCCGACCGAATACGCGGCCGCCGTGACGTCCGCCCGCGCGGGACTCACGCGAGCGCGCGTCGCCCGCGATCGCAACAAGATCCAGCTCGACCGCGACGAGGGGCTGCTCAAATCGGGGATGATTTCTCAACAGGACCTGGACGACGCGGCGGCGAAACTCGCCGACACCGAGGGGCAAGTGCTCGCGGCCGAAGCGCAGCTGCAGACCGCCGAGCTCAATTTTTCCTACACGCAGATCCGGTCCACCATCGACGGAGTCGCCGGACTTGCTCTCGTTCGCGTCGGCAACCTCGTCGGTCAAGATGGGCCGACGCTGCTGACGACCGTGTCGCAGATCGACCCGATCCGCGTGAATTTCACGATGAGCGAGGTCGACTACGTACGACACCCCGAACGATTCAAGCACCTCGAGGCGCGAAACCTTGCGTGGGTCAAAAAGGAGCTTGCGAGCCTCGACGGCAACCCCGCCGCGAACGGCAATGAGTCGCCTTTGGAGCTCACGCTGTCGGACGGCAGCCTCTACCCTCACCGAGGCGTCATCGTCACGATCAACCGGCAGGTCGACGTGAGTACCGGCACGATTCAAGTGCAAGCGTTGGTTGGCAATCCGGACGGGTTGCTGAGGCCCGGCCAATTTGCTCGCGTGCGCATCAAGCGTGCGGAGGCAGGCCACGACGTACTCTCCGTCCCCGACAAAGCGCTCGTCTCGGTGCAGGGTACGTTCTCGGTCGCCGTCGTCGGCCCCGACGACAAGGTGCACCTTCGTCGGGTCGATCTCGGCCCGAATGCCCACGGCGTTCAAATCATCGACCATGGCGTGACCGAGGGCGACCGCGTCGTCGTCGAAGGCGTGCAAAAGGCGACCGATGGCGCGACGGTCGATCCCCGACCCGCCCCGCAGGCCGGAGCCCTCGCGTCGCCCCCCGCTCAGCCGACTGGGGCCCGTGCAGCCGCAGCGAACGAATGAGGGGGGGCTAAGCGATGCTCTCCGCCTCCTTCGTCGCCGCCCGCGCACCCGACCCGCGCCCGCGCGGCCCCACCGAAGCAATCAGGGGCCAAGCCATGCTCTCCGCCTCCTTCGTCGCCGCCCGCGCACCCGACCGGCGCCCGCGCGGCCCCACCGAAACAGTCAGGGGCTAAGCGATGCTCTCCGCCTTTTTCATTCGCCGCCCGATCGTCGCCATGGTGATTGCCATCATCACGGTGCTGCTCGGCGTCGTGTCGCTCCTCGGCCTGCCCATCGCGCAGTTCCCGCAGATACTGCCCCCGCAAATCAACCTCACGACGACGTATACCGGAGCGGACGCGCTCACCATCGAACAATCCGTCGCGACGCCGATCGAACAGCAGATGAACGGGGTCGATCGAATGCTCTACGTTCAATCGACGAACGCAAACGATGGTTCGATGAACCAAGTCGTGACCTTCGACGTGGGCACGGACATCGATGTCGACAACGTTCTCGTCAACAATCGATACTCGCAGGCGCAGCCTTTTTTGCCGCAGGACGTGAAGAACTTCGGCGTGACGATCAAGAAGTCACTGGCCTTCCCGCTGATGGTGATTTCGCTCTACTCGCCCGATGGCCGTTACGACCCGTCGTTTCTCGCAAATTACGCACTCATCAACATCAACGACGCCATCTTACGCGTCAAAGGTGTCGGGGACATCCGCAACCTCGGCTCGTCGGACTATTCGCTACGGATCTGGCTGAGGCCGGACGTGTGCGCGCGGCTGGGCCTCACGGTGACCGACGTGCAGAATGCGCTCCGCGCACAGAACGTCGTCAACCCGGCCGGGCAGGTCGGAGCAGAGCCCGCGCCCCCGGGCCAGCAGCTGACCTACACCGTGCGAGCACAGGGCCGTTTGGTCGAGCCCGAGGAATTTGCAGACGTCGTCGTCAGGCAGAATCCCGACGGGTCGAGCGTCCGCATCAAGGATATCGCTCGATCCGAGCTCGGATCGCTTAATTACCAGCAATACGGAACGTTCAACGGCAAACCGGCCGCGGTGATCGCGGCATTCCAGACCCCGGGGTCGAACGCGCTCGAAGTCGCCGAAGGCATCCGGCGGACCATGGCCGAGCTCGCCAATCGCTTTCCACCGGGTATGGACTACAAGGTCTCACTCGACACGACGGCCCCCGTCAATGCCGGCATCCGCGAGATTGTCGAGACGCTCGTCGAGGCCATTCTCCTCGTCGTCCTCGTCGTTTTCGTTTTCCTCCAGAGCTGGCGCGCGACCCTCATTCCGCTCCTGACCGTACCCGTGTCGCTCGTCGGGGCGTTCGCCGTGTTTCCGGCCCTCGGCTTCTCCGTCAACACCCTCTCGCTCTTCGGACTCGTCCTCGCCATCGGGCTCGTCGTCGACGATGCCATCGTCGTCGTCGAAGCCGTCGAGCATCACATCGAAGAGGGGATGCCCCCGCGTGAAGCCACGCTGCAAGCGATGTCCGAGGTCCAGGCGCCCGTCATCGCCATTGCGCTGATTCTTGCCGCCGTGTTCATCCCCGTCGCCTTCATGAGCGGCATCACCGGGAGGCTCTATCAGCAGTTTGCGCTGACCATCGCAGTGTCGGTCCTCATTTCGGCGTTCAACGCCCTGACGCTCAGCCCGGCTCTCAGTGCGCTCTTGCTCCGGCCCCGGGGCGCTCCCAAGGGAATCCTCGGCAAGCTCGGCACCGCATTCAATCGCGGGTTTGGCCGGACGACAGACGGATACATCTCGATCAATCGAGTCCTCGTCCGAAAGCTCGCAATCCCGCTCTTTCTGCTCCTTGCGATCGCGGCCTTCGCACTCGCGCTCGGGCGCAAAGTCCCTTCCGGATTCATCCCCGACGAAGATCAGGGGTACGCCATCATCGGCGTCCAACTTCCCGACGGAGCCTCCCTCCAGCGGACGAAGGCCGTCTACGAGCAGATCGACGGCATTCTCGGCCAAGAGCGCGGCTTGCGCACCTACAACGGTGTTGCGGGGTTTAGCTTCTTTACCCGCACGGCCGCGAGCTACACGGGGACGGGGTTTGTCTCATTTACGCCGTGGGAGGATCGGCATTCCCCCGACATGAGCGCAGAAGCCATCCTGCGCCGATTGAACGGGGCCTTCTCGCGCATCCCCGAAGCGCGGGTCTTCGCGGTCGCGCCCCCCGCGATTCCCGGCATCAGCGCGACGGGCGGCTTCAGCATGATGCTGCAAGATCGTGCCGGCGGCTCCTATGACGACCTTGCCCGGAACGTGGCTCGCTTTGTCGGCGAGGCACGAAAGCGTCCCGAGCTCGCGAATGTACGGCCCAATTACTCACCCTCGGTGCCGCAACTCTTCGCCGACGTCGACAAGGACAAGGCCCTGACCGAGGGCGTGCCGGTCACCGAAATTTACAATGCGCTGCAGACCTTCCTCGGGGGGTCGTACGTCAACGACTTCACCCGGTTCGGACGTCAGTGGCGCGTCTTTCTCCAAGCCGAGCCGAGCTATCGAACAAGCGCCGACGACATCGGGCAGTTTTACGTGCGAAATGGGAGGGGCGAGATGGTGCCTCTGTCGTCGTTCGTCCGCATCCGGCGGACGAGCGGCCCCGAATACACCGTTCGGTTCAACCTGTACCGGTCCGTCGAGATCCTGGGCGGCAACGCTCCCGGCTACAGTTCGGGGCAGGCGCTCGAGGCCCTCGAAGAGGTCGCAAAGAACACACTCCCCCCGGAGATGGGCTATGCGTGGAACGCCCTCTCCTACCAAGAAAAGGTGGCCTCCGGCGGATCGGCACGCGTACTCGGTCTTTCGCTGGTATTCGTCTTTTTGATTCTGGCCGCGCTCTACGAGAGCTGGTCGCTCCCCTTCAGCGTTCTCTTGAGCACGCCCGTCGCCGTGCTCGGCGCCTTCATCGGACTCATCTCGAGGCACTTCGACAACAACGTCTACGCACAGATCGGACTCGTGATGCTCGTCGGCCTCACCGCGAAGAACGCGATCCTCATCGTGGAATTTGCAAGGGACAAGCTCGAACAAGGCCGTTCACCCGTCGACGCCGCGCTCGAAGGCGCGCGACTTCGGCTTCGCCCCATCTTGATGACCTCGTTCGCCTTCATTTTCGGCTGCGTGCCGCTTTGGGTCGCCAAAGGCGCAGGGGCCAACGCACGCCAGATGCTCGGGACGGCCGTCATCTCCGGGATGCTGGCCGCGACGACCATCGGAATTTTCCTTATCCCGGCGCTCTTCGTCGCCGTCGAGAAGCTGACGAGGCGCGCGGGCGCGCCCGCACACGTGCCGGCTCACAGCGAGCCCTCCGCGCACGCCGATCCCGCCCACGCCGAGTAAGTCGCACGCCTCCTGGGCACTTCGCACGCCTCGTCGGCACTTCGCACGCCTCGTCGGCACTTCGCACGCCTCGTCGGCACTGCGCACGCCTCGTCGGCACTTCGCACGCCTCGTCGGCACTGCGCACGCCTCGTCGGCACTTCGCACGCCTCGTCGGCACTTCGCACGCCTCGTCGGCACTTCGCACGCCTCGTCGGCACTGCGCACGCCTCGTCGGCACTGCGCACGCTTCAACGAGGAAGTCGTCGGCCACGTCGGCGCGGGACTGAGCCCGGCGCAATCACCCGCCGAGCTGCACCGCGTGCCCGACCCAGGTCGGCACCTCGCACGCCTCGACGAGGAAGTCGGCCACGTCGGCACGGGCGATCGAACCCGGTACAGCCTCGATCGCGGTCTTTTTGACATAGCGGTGGCGTGCCGGACCGTTCGTCAGGCGACCCGGACGGGCCACGACCCACTCGAGGCCGCTCGTTCGCACGAGATCCTCCTGGCGCTCGTGATCCTCGTAGGGGACCTTGAGCAGCCATCCGACCATGAGCGCCCGAAGAAGCGGGTTGAGCAGCCTGCGGCTGTCTCCGACGCCGAGGGCGCTCAGCACGACCAGGCGCTTCGCACTGGACTTCTTCATCGCATCGACCGCGTAGCCGGTCCCTTGCGAGAAGTAGCGGGGGTTTTCTTTGAAGGCGCGGAGACTGGTCGCCGAAGCGGTCACGATGACGGCATCGTGACCGGGCACGGCAGCGTCCAGCGAGGCCGCTTGATGGAAGTCGCCGGCGACCTTCGTGAGCTGCGGGTTTTCCAGCGCGAGCTTTTGAGGGCTGCGGGCCAATGCGGTCACCCGATGCCCCTTGTCGAGCGCCGCCCGGACGGCGAGCGCCCCCGTACCCTGCGACGCTCCGACGATCAGGATGTGCACGCTTGCCGCCTCCCTTTGGGAACCATTCGCCGGTCGTCGGTCGCCGACGGGGCGTCGCCCACGCCCGCCTCTTTGATGCGCCGTTCGAACGGTGCGTTGTGAGGATCCGCCGACGAGACGTACGGCGAGGCGTCGTGAGGACGTACGGCGAGGCGTTGCGAAGACGTACGGCGAGGCGTCGTGAGGACGTACGGCCAGGCGTTGCGAAGACGTATGGC
>JBEKFX010000001.1:0-193552 GCA_050013115.1 Polyangiaceae bacterium | reverse complement strand
GCCCTGGCGGCACAAGTGGGGGGCATCGGCATCGCGCCGGGCGGCAACATCAACTACGCGTCGGGGCACGCCGTGTTCGAAGCCACGCACGGTACGGCACCGAAATATGCCGACCTCGACCGTGTCAACCCCGGCTCCGTGATTCTAAGCGGCGAAATGATGCTGCGGTACATGGGATGGAACGAGGCCGCGGACCTCGTCATTCGGGGGATGGACGGTGCCATCGCGAGCAAGCGCGTGACCTACGACTTCGCTCGTCTGATGGAGGGAGCCACAGAAGTCAAGTGTTCTGAGTTTGGAACCAACGTGCTCGACCACATGTAACGTTTCGAGCGTCCGGCCCGCTACGGGACGACGCCAATCGAAGGGAGAAGCGATGCCTACGCGCAAGAAGATCGGTCTCATCGGCGCCGGCAACATCGGGGGTGAGCTGGCTCGCCTCTTCGCGAACGAAGAGCTGGGTGACATCTGGTTGTTCGATATCGCATCGAAAGAGAACTTCGCCAAAGGCAAGGCCCTCGACCTCGAGCAGAACGGCGCCGTTCTGGGCTATGACGCCAACATTCGGGGGACTGCGCAATGGGGCGACCTCGAAGGGGCCGACGTTCTCGTCATCACCGCGGGTATTCCGCGCAAGCCGGGGCAATCGCGCGATGATCTCGTCGCGACCAACCTTCCCATCATCCGCGACGTGGCCCAGAACGCGAAAAGAGTCTGCCCCAACGCGTTCGTCATCGTGGTTAGCAACCCGCTGGATGCGATGGTGTACGAGTACAAACGCGTCGTCGGCGCTCCGAAGAGCCTGGTCGCCGGCATGGCGGGTGTCCTCGACAGCGCGCGATTCCAGCTCTTCCTGGCTCGTGAGGGCCACGTCAGCGTCAAGGACGTCCGTGCGATGGTGCTCGGCGGGCACGGCGACGACATGGTGCCGATCCTGTCGATGACCACCATCCACGGTGTGCCTGTGTCGACCCTCATTGCGAAAGAAAAGCTCGACAAACTCGTCGACCGCACGCGCAAGGGCGGCGGCGAAATCGTGAACCTGATGGGTACGAGCGCCTACTACGCCCCCGCGTCGAGCGCCGTGGCGATGGCGAAGGCGTACCTTCGGGACGAACGGCGGCTGCTCGCGTGCGCCGCGTATTTGGAGGGCGAATACGGCTATAAGGATCTTTTCATCGGCGTTCCATGCATCATCGGCGGCAAGGGCATCGAGAAAGTGCTGGAAATTCCCCTGACCGAAACCGAGCGAACCATGCTCGCAACGAGTGCGAAGAGCGTTCAAGCGGTCGTTGATATCTGCAAGAAGGCTTGAATCGAAGAAAACTTGCCTTTCGGTGGGTGCTGGGCGATGGGTTTGGACCGCATGCAACGTCGGAGCTTTCTCTCCGCCCTCGCCGCCGCCGCCATTAGTTCGCTCCGTCGCGCCGCCCGAGCCGATGGTTCGTCCCGGTTGAAGTCGCTGGCGCACGACGAGAGCGGGACGACACTGCTGCTCGGGCTCGATCACGCGCCGTTCGCGGGCGCTGGTTACCGCGATGATACGGTCCTCGTCTTCGTCCCCGCGCACTTTCGTTATGCGGATGACGAAGGGGTGGCCGTCCTCGTGCATTTCCATGGACACAATACGACGGCCGAAAAAGCAACGGCGGCGCATCAGCTGCGCGAGCAGCTATCCGACAGTCGCCAGAACGCCATCCTCGTCGTTCCCCAGTTGGCCGTGTGCGCGGCGGACTCGGCGTGTGGCAAGCTGGAGGCGCCGGGCGGGCTCGTGCGCATGCTGGAAGAAGCAGTTTCCGCGGCGGCGCGAGAGGGGCGGGCCAGGCTGGGGGACGCCCGCTTTCCGACGAACGCTGGTTTGGGAACCGTCTGCGTGAGCGCCCATTCGGGCGGCTATCACGCCGCGGCTTGCAGTTTGCGCGCCGGCGGAGTGGATGTGCGCGAGACATACCTCTTCGACGCCCTCTACGCGGAGATGGACACGTTTCGGGACTGGATCGTGGATCGACGGGGTGAACCGCTCCATCGGAGGCACAAGGCGGTCACCTATTTCGTTGAGGGCAGCATGACCGAGACGAACAACCGTTGGTTATTGGGCGAGCTGAGGCGCGCTGGGGTCCTTTGTGAGGAGGAGACTCAAGAAGGGGAGCTTTCTCGTCGCGATCTGTCCCACGGGGAAGCGGTCTTTGTCCGGACGGGCCTGTGGCATTCTCAGGTCACCTGGGAGACCAACGCCCTTCGTGATTGCCTTTATGCCTCCGCGCTCCCCAGACACCTCTGGAGCGACTGGTTTGCGCGGAAACACGGCGCTCGCCCGATCGAACGACGTCGCTAACGGTGAAGCGCTTCCCGAAAACGCCACACTCGTTGTCGACGTCGGCCGTTTCGCCACGGAAAAGCATTGGGATGTCGACCACCAAGCACTGACGTGCGGCACGTCGGGCCATCGTGTGGCACCGTCTCGCGGCGGGCTGTCGCCGGGACCCCTCGGGCCATCGTGCGGCACCGTCGCGGCGGGCTGTCGCCGGGCCCCCTCGGGCCATCGTGCGGCACCGTCGCGCGGCGGGCTGTCGCCGGGACCCCTCGTGCGGCACCGTCGCGCGGCGGGCTGTCGCCGGGACCCTCGGGCCATCGTGCGGCACCCGCGTGCGGGGGGTTGTGTCTCGGACCCCTGTGCCCGGCCGTGTCTCCGATCGATCGGGAGGCGCTCGCAGCGGAGCGGCCTGTGCTAGCCTGCGGACCCGATAATGAAGATTCATGAGTATCAGGCGAAGCAGATTTTCGCCCGCTACGCCGTAGCGATTCCGCGCGGTTACCTGGCTCTCACGGTCGACGAGGCCGTGGCCGCGGCCCGCCGTCTGGCGCAGGAAACCGGAAATCCTCTCGTCGTCGTCAAGGCGCAGATCCATGCCGGGGGCCGTGGCAAGGGCGGAGGCGTCAAGATCGCCAAGGGGGGCGAAGCCGACGTGCGTGAGGCCGCGCAGCGCATGCTCGGCATGCAGCTTGTCACCCATCAGACAGGGCCGGAAGGTCAAAAGGTACGCCGCCTTTATGTCGAGCAAGGGCTCGACATCCGGCGCGAGTATTACCTCGGCGGAGTCATCGACCGGGATCGGCGTCGGGTCGCGTTCATGGCATCGACCGAGGGGGGCGTCGAGATCGAGAAGGTCGCCGCCGAAACTCCGGACAAGATCCTCACCGTGCACGTCGATCCTGCGGTTGGTTTTGCTATGTACCAGGCGCGCGAGCTCGCGTTCGGGCTGGGGCTCGGAGCGAAGGAAACGCTTGGAAAGTTCACCAAGTTCTTGAGCTCGCTTTTCGATGTGATGATCCGAGAGGACTGCTCGCTCTGCGAGGTCAATCCGCTCGTCGTGACGAAGACGGGTGAGGTCGTCGCGCTCGACGCAAAGATCAATCTCGACGATAGCGCCGAGTTTCGACACCCCGAGTGGCGTGAACTCGAGGACCGGGAAGAGGAAGATCCGGTCGAACTCGAGGCCAAAGCCGCCGGGCTGAACTACGTGTCGCTCGACGGAAACGTGGGTTGTCTCGTGAATGGCGCCGGGCTCGCCATGGCCACAATGGACATCATCAAGCACTTCGGCGAACGACGCGGCGTGTCCCCCGCCAACTTCCTCGATGTCGGCGGCGGGGCCAATCAAGAGCAGGTGACCAAAGCCTTCAAGATGATCCTCAAGAGTCCGAAGGTGCGCGCGATCTTCGTCAACATTTTCGGCGGAATCATGAAGTGTGACGTCATCGCGAACGGTATCGTGGCCGCTGCGAAGGAGCTCGGTCTAAAAGTCCCCCTCGTTGTCCGACTCGAGGGAACGAACGTCGAACTCGGGCGGAAAATTCTTGGCGAAAGCGGTCTCGCCATTCAGGCGGCGTCGACCATGGCAGACGGCGCCCAAAAGGTCGTCTCTGCTGTCGAGGTCTAGCGGGGGCCCTCGGTCCGGCTGCGCTGACAACGGAGACAAGAGATGAGCATTTTGGTCGGGAAGGACACGCGTTTGCTCGTGCAGGGGATAACCGGCAGCGCCGGCGCCTTTCACGCCAAGCAGATGATTGAGTACGGCACGCGGATCGTGGCCGGGGTCACGCCCGGGCGTGGCGGCGAGACATTCGACGGCCGGGTTCCCGTGTTCGATACGGTCAAGGGGGCAGTTCGCGAGACCGGCGCCAACGCGAGCTGCATCTTCGTGCCACCTCCCGGTGCCGCGGACGCGGTGCTCGAAGCATTCGATGCGGGGCTCGAACTCGTCGTTTGCATCACCGAGGGGATCCCCGTGGTCGACATGCTTCGGGTCCGGCGTGTGCTGGAGAGCTTGAGCGGCAAGACACGCCTCGTTGGGCCCAACTGTCCTGGAGTCATCACGCCCGGCGGTCCGGGGACAGGCTGCAAGATTGGCATCATGCCGGGTCACATTCACCGGCCCGGTCATGTTGGTGTCGTATCCCGATCAGGTACCTTGACGTACGAGGCAGTGGGCCAGCTCACCGCCCGGGGAGTCGGGCAGTCCACGTGCATCGGAATTGGCGGAGATCCCGTCGGGGGTATGGATTTCGTCGATGCGCTCGAGCTTTTTCAGGCCGATCCGGATACCCGCGGAATCATCCTCATCGGTGAGATTGGAGGCAGCGCGGAGGAGCGTGCCGCCCGATTCATCCGGGATCGAGTGACGAAGCCGGTCGCCGCGTTCATTGCAGGAACGACCGCTCCACCCGGCAAGCGGATGGGTCATGCGGGCGCCATCATTGCCGGCGGAAAAGGCACGGCCGCGGAGAAGATTGCGAGTCTCGAAGCCGCGGGCGCTCGCGTTGCGCCGACACCGAGCGATATGGCGAGCACCCTCCTGCAGCTGATGGGAGCTTGACGGGCTACGGGGTGGTTGCGTACTCGACGAATTTCTTCTAAAAGCGCGCCCGAGATCAAAAAGAAGGAACCCGAAATTTCATGGCTGTGGAACGTACCCTGTGCATCGTGAAGCCGGACGCCGTCGAGAAGCGCACCGCCGGCGCGATCCTTCAGCGCGTTGAAGAGGGTGGATTCAAGATTCTCGCGCTCAAGTTGGCTCGCCTAAGCACGTCCGCGGCGGAAGGCTTCTATGAAGTGCATCGACAGCGCCCCTTCTTTGCAGAGCTCGTTCGGTTCATGACACGCTCTCCGGTCGTCATCGCGGTGCTGGAGCGCGAAGGCGCCGTCAGTGCCTGGCGCGACCTGATGGGTGCGACCGATCCGGCCAAGGCTACGGCAGGCACGATACGTCGTCAGTTTGGCTCGAACGTCGGAGAAAACGCGACCCACGGCTCCGATTCGCTGGAAAATGCAAAAAAGGAAATTGCATACTTCTTCCCCGCCGCGGAGGTTTCGCCGACGGCTTGATGGCTCAGCTTTGGCAAAGGCGCGCGCGCAGGCTGTGCGCGGTGCGTTCATCAACGGTAGACGGCGCGGGGGCGGCGCGTCGGCTCGTTCCCCGGCATGAGATCGGGATCGGGCTGAAAGAGCGCGAGGACCGATGGCGTCGGAGAGCAACGGTCGAAAAGTCGATTCGCCGGAGTCGGGCTCTGGGTCGGCCCCCGGGTCGCGGTCGAATGCTCGGGTTGCGACCGCGTGGGGCGCTGCGCGCGACGCGCTGACGGCGGTTCACAATCTTGCCCTGCTACTGCGGGCAGAGGGCGTAACTCGGAAAACGATTTTGGACCTGCTGGCCGAGCTACGCTCCGGCGCCGGGGTCCTGCGGGCGGCCTTCGAGAGGTCGGACGGATCGGACGCCGCACCGAGTGCATTAAGGCCATACGGCGCAATGCGCGTCGGCGCTCTCGATGCAATGCTGGACACGATCGGCGAAGGCCACAGCGATAGGACAAAGCTCGCAGACCGCGCGGAGGCGCTCGCCGGCGAGCTAGAGGCCGCGGTCGACCTGTTGGCTCTGCTCGATCGGGCCGCCGCCCCGGCAGCCACGGAGGTGTCACTCGACCTCATCGCGCGAGAGGTGGGTCGGGTGTCGGTGAGCGGGCGTGGACGCGAAGTCACCGTCCGCTTCGACGAAGCAAGACCCGATTGTGTGATCGTCACCGACCCCTACGTGCTCGGCCCGCTCCTTGCGCTTGTCGTAGCCTTCGTCGACGCCTCCGGCGTCGATCCGCTCGTCTTGCGCGCGCGATCCTCGCCTCGACCATGCTTTGTGGTGGAGCGTGAGGGCTCTGCCGATACGTCGTCCCCGATCCTGACGATTCGAGTCATGCCGTGGATCCCTCCCTCTGAAGAGGCAGCGCGGCGCGCGGCGCAACGCCTCGGCGCCGAAATCGTCCTGCTCCCCGGTCACGGAGAGATCACCCTCGATAGCACCTCCGACGATTGACAGAAGGCCGAGTGCGTTCGATACGCTTAGCCGATGATTGTCGACGAAACTGTCCGCCGGCGGGTCGAGGCGGCGTTTGCAAACCGGGATCTCCTTCGAGACCATGACCACCGCCAAGCGGTCGAAGATACCGTTGCCGCGCTCGACCAAGGCAAACTCCGCGTTGCGACTCCCCCAGCAAGCGAGGGCGGCGCATGGACGGTCAACCCTTGGGTGAAAGAGGCCATTCTTCTTTTTTTCGCAGTGCGAAAAATGGAGAAGATCGAAGTTGGCCCCTTCGAATTTTGCGACAAAATTCCTCTTAAGCGTGGATTCGAAGGGGCCGGAGTGCGGGTTGTTCCGCCCGGGGTAGCGAGGTATGGCTCCTTTTTGGAGCCCGGCTCAATCTTGATGCCGGGCTACGTCAACATCGGCGCGTTCGTTGGGGCGGGTACGATGGTCGATACCTGGGCCACCGTCGGGTCATGCGCCCAGATCGGCCGCGACTGCCACTTGGCCGGTGGGGTGGGCATCGGTGGCGTGCTCGAGCCCGCGGGCGCGGCGCCGGTCATCATCGAAGACGGGGTTTTCATCGGATCGAGAGTGGTTGTCGTCGAGGGCGTTCGAGTGGGCCGCGAAGCCGTGGTCGGGGCAGGGGTTGTTCTATCGGGCTCCACACCGATTCTCGACGTCAGTGGCGATCGAGTCATCGAACACCGGGGCTACGTTCCACCGCGCAGTGTGGTCATTCCCGGCGTCCGCGCCAAGAAATTTCCGGCCGGCGAATATGGAGTGCCCTGCGCGCTCGTCATCGGTCAGCGAAGCGCCGGAACCGATCGCAAGGTCAGCCTGAATGCCGCGCTCCGGGATTTCGCGGTGCAGGCATGATCAAGGTGGCGCGGAGCCTCGACGGGCATGATCAAGGTGGCGCGGAGCCTCGACGAGAGGCCTCTCGGCCCTCTGCGTCTTCGTTTTCCGGCGCGCTTCGAGCGTTTCTCGTGCCTTTCCGCGGTGCAGACATGATCAAGGTCGCGCGGCGGCTTGGCGAGAGGCTTCTCGACCTCCTCGGCGTCGAATCGCGGGGCGCTCCGACTGCGCCCTCGCGCGATAGTGCGGTGCGTGCATGAGCGAGGTCGATCAGCTGCTCGATCGGACCCTTTTCGACCTCTGCGCGGTGCCATCGCCGATCGGCGAAGAGAAGACGCTCTGCGACGCCGTTCACGATCGCGTTGCGCGGCTACCGCTGCCCTCTCCCGCCCGACGTTACAAGGACTCACTCGTCGTTCCCATTCTGCGCCGTCGGGGTAGGCACGTTGCCCTTGTCGGCCACTTGGACACCGTCCGAACCGAGAACGGCCCTCCACGCGTCGAGGATGGCCGCTGCTTTGGCGCCGGCGCGAGCGACATGAAGAGTGGTTTGGCCGTCATGCTGGCGATCGCAGAAGCGCTTCCCCTGGACCGGCTCGCCTGCGACTTGACGCTGGTCTTCTACGCCCGTGAAGAGGGGCCGTACGCAGAGAATGAGCTCGGGTACGTGCTCGATCATGATCCGGAGCTCGCTGCGGTCGACCTCGCGGTGTGCATGGAGCCATCCGACAACAGGCTGCATCTCGGCTGCGTCGGGTCAATTCACGCAAAGGTGACGTTTGAAGGGCAGACAGCTCACAGCGCCAGGCCTTGGGAGGGGCGCAACGCCATCACGCGCGCGGCTGGTCTCTTGGCCGAACTTGATTCTCTGATCCCTCGAGAAAGCACGATCGACGGCCTGACTTTCCGCGGCGTCACCACAGTCACCCAGGCGCATGACGGCGGTCGCGGGCGCAATGTCGTGCCCGATCGGTTCGTGCTCAATTTGAACCACCGGTTCCCCCCCGACCGCACGATCGAACAGGCGCAGCGCGAGGTGCTCGCTCTCGTGGCCAATCGTGGTCACGTTGAATTCATCGATCTTTCGCCCGCAGCGCTTCCGAATGCGACCCACCCGCTCGTTCGCTCGCTCATCGCGTGCGGTGTTCGCGGCGTGGAGCCGAAGCAGGCGTGGACCGACGTCGCGCGCTTTGCCCAGCTTGGTGTGGCGGCGGTCAACTTCGGCCCTGGCGAAAACGCGCAGGCGCATCGAAAAAACGAATCGACGTCGTTGGCGCTTCTTCACGAGGGCTACGCAATCGTCAGCCGATGGCTCCAGTCGATCGCCCCGTGATGACAAACGTCGGGGCACAACGCTGCTACGGATTATCCGAGCTCGACCTTGCTCCACATTTCGCGGCGCATGCGTTCCTTACGACGATCGGTGCGGGTGATGAGACGAGCCGCGCTCCAGGCGGCAAGCAGCTCTCCCTCTTGGCCGAGAGCAGGGAGCGTGCTCGGTCCGACGACGAATGCACCTTGGAGAGGCGTCCGCAAAGGCTCGCCTCCCAACCCGTGGAAGCTTGGCTCCTCGACGTGCCAGCCTGCTGCCATGGGCTCCGGCTCGATCGATCCACCGCTGGACCGTAGACCGGCGCGGTCGATGTCTTGGCGTTTGCCCGAGCGATAGTCCCAAAGCGGCCGACCGTCATGGGGAGAATCGACGACGAGATAGTGCTGCTCGACGTAAGGAAGGAGCGACTCCAACGTGGCGAGCACCGCTTCCCTGGCCCGGTCAACCGGTAACGCGCCGTCCTGAGGGATCAGCGCTTCGGCGACGAGCAGGGAAGCCCCCGGAATTCCGGTTCGGTGTCGCCATCGCTGCAAGTGCACGAGCGGCCTCCTCGGGTCCGGTCGGCGATGTGGCCAGGAAGGCAGCAAGAACGCTTCGTCCCCGAGCGGGCTCGGCAGACCCTGCTCGCGTACGACGAGCGACACCACGAATCGCCACTCGGTAGGAATGAGCTGCGGGAGCGCCGCCAGACTGCGGCGTGGCGGATCGAAGTCGTGCGTGAGGTCGAGGAGCGTTCGTGTCGTGTGTTCGGCCACCGTAAACGCGACGCCCGTCGGGGTGTCGTCGCCGTCGATGACAACCCCGCTCACGTGACCGCGCTTGTGCAAGAGGCGGGCAGCGCGTTCGCCGATAAGAGCCTCCCCGCCGTGAGCTCGGACGCGCTCGACGAGGAACTCCACGAGCTCTTGCTCGCCGCCCTCCAGCCGCGCCACGCCGCGCGTCCACGCCCCATGAAGGCGTGCGATCGCAAATTCGGGAAGACGCGACGCTCTGCTCGAAAAACGTGCTGGGACGTCGACGATCGCGCGGTAATCGTGATCACGTGGAAACTCCGCAAGAAGCGTGGGGATTCGGCTGGACCGCCCCGACGAGGAGCCGGCGCCGTTCTCCGACAAGCGCGGAACCGCTGCGGCGATGCGCTCTGTTTCTCGGCGTTCCCAAAATGTGCCCGGCGGCCACACGACGTCTTTTTCGAATGCTGCGTCTGCGGCCGCGTTCGTGCGGGCGAGCTCGCCGTACAGTTCGTCGACCACGCGGCGCACCTCGGGGTACGTTCGGTCGACCTCTTTGGCGAAAAGCTGGACGTCGGGTGGCACTTCGAGGCGCAGACCCGGCGCGAGGACCTGAAACATCGGATCGAGCGCGGTCGTACGCCTCCGGAATGTCTGCGACTGCGCCAATTCGACCAATAGACGCCCCCACGCCGGAGAAGAGCCAGCCAGGAAGGTAAAGGCTCGTCTGGCGAGCGTTATGCCATCGTAGTGATACGCGGGGGCCCGCCAACCTTGGCCCAGAACGAGAACGCGCCAGGAGCGACGTGCGAGCAGTGCGGCCGCCGTCAATGCGCCTACGCTCGCTCCTAGAACGACCACATCATAGTGCTTCGACATTGCACTTCAGGGCGCGGCAGGTTCGCCCGGCACGCGAACCCGGACCCGACCTCCCGGTCTGTCGGGCGGAAGGACGCTCACTCCCCCCACTGCGAACCATTGCAAAACACGCGGCAAGAGCTCGTGTTCCTTCGCAAGAATCCGAAGACGCAGAGTTTCCTCGTCGTCGTCCTCGAAGACCGGCACCGCGGCCTGGGCGATGATCGGCCCCGTATCGGTTCCCGAGTCAACGAAGTGCACGGTACAACCAGCGATGCGAACGCCGTAGTCGAGTGCCTGCTTTTGTGCATGCACACCGGGGAACGCGGGCAGAAGAGCTGGGTGGACGTTGACGATTTTCATCGGAAACGCTTCGATCATGATCTCACTCAAGAGTCGCATGAAACCTGCGAGGACGACGAACTCGACCCCGCGTGATCGAAGTTCGGAAAGGACGGCCGCGTCGAAGGCGCGTCGATCGGGATGCTTCGTGTGCTCGAGCACGGTCGCCTCGATGCCAGCCGCGCGAGCCCTATCGATGGCACCGGCGCCAGCGACGTTCGAGAGAACGACAGCGACCCGCGCATCGAGTCGGTGTTGCGCGATCGCGTCGAGGATGGCCTGGAGATTGGTGCCGCTGCCGGACGCGAGCACGCCGAGCTCGATCATGCCGGCCACTCCACGCGCTCCTCGAAGGCGCGTTCCGAAGAGACGCGCACGATGGTACCGAGAGCGATGGGCGATTCGCCGATCCGTCGCAACACGGCTGCGGCCTCCTCCACTGCGATCGCGGAGACCACCAATACGAACCCGATCCCGACATTGAACGTGTGCCGCATCTCGCGTTCCTCGACCCCGACGCGTCGAAGGAGCTCGAAGATCGGAGCGCGCGGCCACTCAGAACGGAGGTGCAGGCCCAAGCCCTCGGGTAGAACCCGGGGAACGTTGCCGGGTAAACCCCCGCCCGTCACATGGCTCATGGCGAGCACGTCGACTCCGGCCCCGAGCAATGTTTGCACCGCACGCACATAGAGTCTCGTCGGAGCGAGCAAAGCCTCCCCGACACTGGCTCCGCAGAGCTCCGGCGGGCGGTCTTGCAGCGAAAACCCGGCCGCCTCGAACAGTGCCTTTCGTGCAAGAGAGTAGCCGTTCGAGTGCAAGCCACTCGATGGCAGCCCGATCGCGACGTCGCCCTCGGTCACCCTCGTTCCGTTTACGATTTTCTTTTGCGCGACCACGCCTACCGCGAACCCGGCGAGATCGTACTCGCCTGGCGCGTACATGCCCGGAAGCTCCGCCGTTTCTCCGCCGAGAAGCGCGCAGCCGCTCTCTTTGCAGGCGCCCGCGATGCCGTAGATGACTCGTTCGGCGACGTCGACATCGAGCTTGCCGGTCGCAAAATAGTCGAGAAAGAATAGCGGGCGTGCACCGCAGGTGATGACGTCGTTGACGCACATGCCAACGAGGTCGCACCCGATCGTGTCGTGGACGCCAGCGGCAAACGCGACCTTCAGCTTTGTGCCGACACCGTCGGTCCCGCTGACGAGCACGGGTTCTTCCACCCCGTCGGGGACTCGGCAGAGCCCCGCAAAGCCGCCGACGTCGCTCACGACTTCGGCAATTCGTGTGGCCGCTGCGAAAGGTTTGATCCGTTCGACCAGCTCGTCGCCAGCGTCGATGTCGACGCCGGCCTGCTTGTAGCTGAGAAGCGAACGTCGGGGAGCACTGAACATCGCGCGCGCACGGTAGTCAGTCCCTTCCGAATTCGCTAGTGTGGCCGAGCCACGATGCAACGGCGAACTCGCCTAGGGGCGCCGCCTCGCGTCCATCCCCCGTCAACGGTTGCCGATGGGGCCTCCCTCGGTCCCGACGTGGTCATCGGGGCGTTCTGCTTTGTCGCGAGCGGCGCGGTAATCGGCGCCGGAACGCGAATTCAGAGCCATACGAGCGTTTGGGATGGGGTGGAACTCGGGGAAGACGTGTTCGTCGGCCCTGGAGCGCAGTTTACGAACGTTCGGCGCCCGCGCGCTGCGTTTCCGCGAGCGCCGCACTGGGACCGAACCATTGTGGAAGCTGGCGTCTCGATCGGCGCGCTGGCCACGCTTGTCGCTCCACTGCGCGTCGGTCGATTCGCCATGATCGGTGCTGGGGCCGTTGTGACCCGTGATGTTCCGCGATACGCGGTCGTCGCTGGCTGTCCTGCACGGCTCATCGGATGGGCTTGCGAGTGCGGCGAACGCCTCGCGGGCGATCCCTCGGCAGGTTCGTTCGTCGGCCAATGCGCCACGTGTGGCCTTCGGTTCGACCGCTGACACGGCGATCAGTGCTCGCCCATGTGCTGCTGGATGACTTGCCACATGACGGCCTGTGCGACGTGTGCGTAAATGATGACCCCCAGTGTATCGACGAGGCTCGCAATGAACGGCGTCGAGCTCGTCGCCGGATCGACGCCCACACGCTTCAGCACGATGGGGAGCATCGCTCCGACGGTGCAGCCTGAAACGATGATGAAGAGCACGGTGACTGCGACCGTGATGGCGAACAGAATCGTCTGGTCTGGATACATGAGTACGCGGCCCATGGCGATGGCCGCGATGATCAAGCCGAGCACGACTCCCATCCCCAGCTCACGAAACAAGATGCGCCACCAATCTCGCATCTTGATTTCTCCGAGCGCGAGGCCACGAATGACGAGTGTCGACGATTGGGAGCCGGAGTTGCCCCCCGCCGAAATGAGGAGTGGCACGTAGAGGAGCGCTCCTTTGACGGCCTCCATGACCGGGTCGTAATGACGGAGCGCCGTCTGCGTGAAGAACTCTTCGACGAAAAGCACGATCAGCCACACGGCGCGTTTGCGGATGAAGCTGAGAAAGCTGGTCTTGAAGTACGGCACGTCCAGCGGCTCGACCGCGCCGATCTTTTGAACGTCTTCTGTCTGTTCCTGGACGAGGACGTCGATGATGTCGTCGATCGTGATGATGCCGAGCAGGCGACCGTCCTCCGCGACCACGGGGATCGCGTTCAAGTCGTACTTTGCCATCCGGCGCGCGACCTCTTCTTGGTCCATCAGGGGAGGGACGCTGATGACGTTCGTGCGCATCACCTCGGCGAACCCCAGACCCCCATCGGCCCCAAGCAGCGCGCGGAGGCTGGCGACGCCCGCGAGCTTGTCGCCATCGAGTAAAGCGTAGACGACGTAGACGAACTCCTCTCGCTCGCGTGCCCGCTTGCGCACGATGTCGAGCGCCTCTGATACGAGAACCCGCGGCGAGACACTCACGAAGTCGGTCGTCATCAAATGGCCGGCGCTCGTGTCGGGCCACTTCTCGATTTCGCGGACTTCCTGTGCTGCTTCGGGGTCTAGCTTTTGCAGCGCCTTGAAGAGTTGGGTGCCGACCGCCTCCGGCAGAGCGCTGAAGAGGTCAGCGCGATTGTCGGCCGCCATCTCGCTTGCGATTTCGGCGATCGACTCGGCCGGCATCTGCTCGACGAGCTCCCCCTGGTCCTGCTCGTCGAGTCGCTCGAAGATGGGCGCGGCATCTTCGGCCGGCATGCGGGCGAGAAGCTCCGCCGCCTCGTCCGCGTCGAGCTCACCAACGATGTCCGCGAGGTCTTCCGCGTGAATCTCATCGAGCAGTTCGCGAATCTGGTCGGGATCCTCCTTGAGAATTTGTTTGATGTCCGGACCGAGCAGGGACGCGAGGCGCATGGCCCGCGGTAGCCTAGTACCGCGACACGGAGAATTCGACAGTTCGCATTCCGTCGTCGCCGGCCCGTGGAGACCGCCGGCTTCCAACTCCTTCGGCTCCCGGATCGGTGCCTTCTGGCGTCAGTTGCAGTTCACCCCGAAGGGCGAGGCCTCCCGCCAATCCTTTCCGCATGGCCCGGGGGCCTTGCGATGGTTCCGGCCGGCCATCGGTTCTCCTCTTGGCACCGCGAGCTGCGGGCTCCGCCCATCGCTCCTTGGCCGCGACGTCGTCCGTTCAGGCGATGGAGAGCGCGCGAACCATCGGGCGTGGAAGAGGGTCGACCGGGTCGAATCTGGCGGACAGGTCCGCTATGCGGCGTCCGATATCGTTGACGGTTGGACGTAGGTCCCTTCGTGAAATCCCCGGAGGGCCCTCGGCCTGCGGGCAAAAAAAAGTGCGGCATCCAAAGGGCCGGGAGGCGTAAATGCGGCAGCGCCCGTCCCGCGAAAGGAGCGGGCATTCTCCTCGACCGGCCACCGGGAGGCGTCGTGCATCGCGCAGGCCCATTCCGGCAGCGCGCATCGCGTGACGCACCTCTGCAAGCTCAACAGGTGTCGCATGCGGTTCGAGCCCTGTTACGGCGAATTGGCAGCATGTCGGTTCACGCGGTCTGTCGAGCCTCGAGCACGCGCATGTCCACCCACCGAGCCTGGCGTCGATCTGGGCGTACAACGCGACGAGTTCGGCGCGCACGGGTGACCCCTTCCAAGGCGGTGCATGAGGGCGCATGAACAGAGAGCCAGAGAATACTCGCACGAGCAGCACGCGACGAAGCCTGGGCATTCGCTAAAGTGAAATGCGATGGACTCTCGCTCCCGACCGTCGCTACGCCCTGTCGAGTCGATTGTCGTTCCTGATCGCCAACATGGCCGCGTCCTCGTGCTCCGCGACACCCAGGGCGTAACCGACGCGCAAGCCGTCCTTCCGCCGTTGTTGGCGCCCGTCGTCATGCGTTTCACTGGCCGGCTGACCTGCGAGGAAATCGCCCATGACGTTTCGGTGGAACTGGGCACCACGGTGTCCGTCGGGATTGTCGTTCGTTTGGCTGAGGAACTCGAACGAGGTCTCTTTCTGGAAGGCGCGATGTTTCGTGCTGCACGCGGCCGTATCGAGCGTGACTTCGCGGAGTCGAGCGTGCGGGCAGCGTCGCACGCGGGCGGTGCGTACTACGCCGACGCCTCGGCCCTCGAGCGCTACGTGGACGACATGTGCCTGGCAAAGGCGGCAGGCGCTGACAACGCCCGCCAGGGGACCATGCTGGGTCTCGTTGCGCCGCACATCGACCCCTGGCGGGGGGCGGCAGGCTATGGCCATGCCTACGGCGCGATGCGCGCAGCGCTTTCCGCTGCGGCCGACACATTCATCGTTTTCGGAACATCCCACGCGCCCATGCGCGAGCCCTTTGCTCTTTGCCGCAAGGCGTTCGAAACACCGCTGGGCCGTGTCGAAGCTGACTGCACGAGCATTGATGCGCTGGCCGCTCGAGCCCAAGGCTTCGACCCTTATGCCGATCAGCTCAACCATAAACGAGAACATTCGCTCGAGTTCCAGGTCGTCTTCCTGAAGCACTTGCTGAAGGGCCGTCATTTTCGGATTGTGCCTATCTTGGCGGGGCTTGGCGCCCAGCAAGCGTCGGGGGAAGACCCGGCGAGCGACGAGCGCGTCGTCCGTTTTCTTCGAGGCGTGCGCGACCTCGTCGAGACTCGCCCTGGACGGGTCGTCGTGGTCGCGGGGGCCGATCTGGCCCATGTTGGGCCTCGTTTCGGAGATCCACGGGCATTCGACGCAGGGCAGCGCGCGCTCCTTTCAAAGACCGATCATGTCTCGCTCGAGCGCGCCGCGGCTCTCGACGGCGATGGCTTTTGGGCTCACGTCGCGGCCGACCTGGAGAGACGTCGGGTTTGTGGGCTCGCCCCCATTTGGTCGCTGCTCCAGTCGATCGGCGAAAGCGGGGTGCGAGGGGAGGTTCTGCACTACGAGCAGACCGTGGACAAGGAAGACGGATCCATCGTCAGCCATGCGGCCCTCGGTTTCTTCACCTGAACGCCCTCTCGGCCCCGCGCGCGAGCCCCAGGCGAGCCATGCGAGACGGGGCCAGGCCGCTGGGACCTGGGCGGAGCCCGAGCGTCCTGGCTCGTTGACAGGCCTGATCGAGCGCGCTACACGAATAAGCCGGTGCTGACGGGTCGTACCGGGGCATGCGGGAGTAACTCAGTGGTAGAGTGCCACCTTGCCAAGGTGGACGTCGAGGGTTCAAATCCCTTCTCCCGCTCAAGGTAAGCTATCGAAAGTACTGAGCTTTCACTCGGTCCTGCGCGGAGCATGAGCGAAGGGTGAGCCGTTTTCGCCACCGACCCGCGCGCCCCATCTGGCCGGATGGAAGCCGCCTTAGGGCGTGCCCGGCGGGTTCGGAGGGTGATTGAGCAAGTGATGCTCGACGTCGATGCTAAGGGGGTTGTCCGGATATTTCTCCAACATAACGCGGGCTTCCTCTTCGGCTTCGTCATAGCGGTCCATGTTGGCCAGCGCCTTGACGACGTTCCATTCGAACTCGGGTGCGTGGGGGCTGTCGCGAAAGCGTTCGAGCGCTTCTCTCGCCAGCTTGAGTGACTGCGGAGGGTCCGACGCCGCCAGGTCGTGCAAGCGGGCAATCAGCGATGGTTCATCGAGGCGCTCCGGAGCCGGAGGCTCCTCACGCTTGGGCCTCCGTGCCGCAATCGGTACGGGCGTGGGCAACCGGGGCGGAGACTCTCTGACGGCCTCCTTCGGCACCGGCGGGGAGGGTTCCGCGGTCGATTCTTCCGTCTCGGAAGGCGCGGCAACCGTCCGCTTCTCGCGCTTGTCGACAGGGGCGAGCACGCCAAGGCCGATCGCCAGCACAATGGCGGCAGCGCCCAGGACGAGAAAGATTGCGGGCTTTGACACGGCCTGCTGGACGACGGACTTTAGCTTCAGAATGCGCCGAGCGAAAGCGATCCCTCCGGGCCGAGCCTTCTACTTGAGGTCTGGCACCAAGTCGCGCGTGATGGTGTGCGAGTCGGTCATGCCCGCCTTCACGGTAGCCGCCGCCGTTTCCTCGTAGCCCGCCCAGACATTCCACAACACGAATGGCGATGCGGGGAACCATGTCGCCGGGTTGACGCCGTTCGACTCGTGAAGGGCAATGGGAATCGTTCCTCCGACAACCGTTTTGACGTCGTTGAAGGTTCCAGGATCGTCCTGGTAATCCGGACCCGTGATATCGACCATCGCCTTGCCCGGGAAGTACGGCGCGATGGGAGCCGTAACGCCGGACAGTCCGCTGTAGGGCATGAGCCAGACGATGTTGTTGAGTCCCTTGGTGGTCGTCAGGTAGTTGAATGCATACTTCCAAAGTGCGACGTACTGGGCTCCGGTTCCCTTGCTCCACCAGAACCAACCGTTGGGCTGTGCCTCGTGGAAGAGCGCCAGGATAACCGGCACGTTGGCCGTCTGCATCGCCCCGATTTGCACCGCCATGTAGTCAAGCTTCGCATTGAGAGAGGTGTTCTCGGCGGTGCCTGCAGTGACTGCGTTGTCGAGCGTGGCGGCACCGGGAGTCGACTCGGCGCAGTCAGTCCCCTGGTAGCAGTCTTGCGTGCAGGTCAGGCCCGCCGCCGGCATGCCCATATGGTAACGGATCATGGTCAGTCCGCCCGCGTTCCAATAGGCAATGGCGCGGGTGGTGGTGGAGCTGACGGCCGTGCAGGCGGCGCCGTTGTCACGGTATAGAAAGTCGCCCCCGAGAATGGCTGGATCCTTCAACCCATTGGTGGTGTACCAAGTGATGTCGCCCGCGGGATCTTGCCAACTGGTTTCCTGCTGTCCGGACAAGACGTGGTTCCCATACAGGCTGTAGATGTAGCAGAGGAGCTTCTCAGCCTGGGGCGAGGCGTTCGGTGTGACCGGGGTCGCGCTGCAAGGCGAGGTTGTCCCTGATCCCGAGCTGGCCCCGGACGAGCTCGACCCCGCGTCGTGTGGGCCTCCGCCCGACGTGGTCGTGCTCCCGCCGGACGTGCTGGATTCGGCGGTCATCGTCGACGCCTCCGAGGAGCTCGAACTCGAAGGGGTCGTGCCGGTCGCCGTCGCCGACTCCGATTCGTCAGAACCCGACGACGTGGAGGCGCCCGAAGCTGACCCGCTGGAGCTCGGCCCCAAGTTGGTGGGGCCGACGCTGCTGGAGCTCGACCCGCTCGTGGTTGGGACGCTGGATTCGGCGGAGCTGGCCCCGCTCGAGCCTGGGTTGCTCATCGTGGGGTTGCCCGTATCCGAGGCGCTTCCGCACGCCGCGAGAAAACCGGTCAGTCCACAAAGCATCGCAAAGGCCGTTCGAAAATGCATGGCGTTACCCGTGCAGAAGCCGATGCCCCACCGAAGGGCTCAAGGACGCTGAAGTTGTAGTCGCGTGTAAATTGTCTGCCTGCGTTGGAACAGCGCGGTCTCGTTCTCGCGCCGCCATCGGTAACCCTTGGCCGGTTCGCTCTTGGCCCTAGACCTGGCGGCGGCTGAACACATGTTCAATTCATCGCCCGCGCAGGATTTCCGGTTTGTGCGCACACCGGCCGGATCTCTTTCGCTTCAGGAAGCGCAGGAGCACGTCACTGAATTGCGGCCGCGCGAGAGCTGTCAACCGACCTCCGTCCCCGGTTCGAGAAGGAGGGGGGGAGCAGATCGACTTTTGCCATATGGGCAATTTGCGCAATTCATGTTCGACGGGGATTGGCCGTGTCCTTTATTGATTGGTTCTGGTCCTCGCCACGAAGATCCATTGACGGCACTGGAACTCGGGCTTTACGCCATATGGTAATTGCGCAATCGTGCTCGACGGGAACTGGCCGCGGCCCTGTGCGTTCCAATAGACCTCCCGTTCTTCACGAAATGGACAGAGGCGTCCGATCCACGATCGATGGCCCAAGCCACATCGATCGACGGCGCCGACGTGCACGCTTCGCTGCCGACTTCTCCACGGCATGCCCGGACGGATGGCCGTTGTCGCTGGGCAGTTGCCTGCTTCCGAAGAGGAAAAGGCACTACCCCTGCCCAATGAGGATCCGCGGCGTGCTCGGGTGTAGATCTTCAGTGACAGGGAATTTGCTTTGCCGTTTTGTATGGCGATGGTCCGGATTTCGCCACGGTTGTTCGTCAACGACGTACTACACTTCATTTGGAAATTTCCGGAAATGTCTTCATCACGGCCTTGGGGGCCGACCGGGACGTAACGCGTCGCCCCGGAGCGGACTGGTCGGCCGAACGAGCGGGCACGGCAAGAAGCAGGGGGTCGTGCACGGAGCCTGTCGGCCTCGACGCGCAGCCGCGCGCGCGCTGGCCATGTGCTCGATGCTTGGGGTGGGCTCTTCTTGCTCGGGACCGTCGCGCGCCGTGTCCGGCGAGCCGAGCGGCGGCTCGTCGGCCGATGAGGGCGACGGCGAGCCCATGGGCTCGATCGCTGAGGCGGGCTTGAGCGGCGACGGTTCGGGCTCGAGCGGCGGACGTGTAGCCAATGGCGCTGCGGACATGCCCGGCGCCGACGCGTCGAGCGACGTCGACCGGAACGGCGCACCGCCCGAAGACGGCGGCGATGCGCACGGAGAAGGCGCCGCGGTGTCGATCGCGACGTTGTCCGACGCGCTGGCCGGTGAGGCAGCCGCGTCGAGCCGGACTGATGGCGAGGGCGCGGCCCTGCTCGTCTACCCTGCGTTCGCTGTCGATGCGACAATCGACGGCGGTCTCGCTCAGCTCAATGCGTACCGGACGCTCGCGGGCCTGCCCTCCGTCGTGCTCGATCCCGTGTCTTCCCTAGGCTGCGCGGCGCATCTTCAATATTTGATTTGTGCGGCTGCAGCCGGAGGCGGAAACGGCTATCTGGAGCACACCGAAACAGGCTATCCGGCGTGCGCGACGGTCAGCGGTGCGCAGGCCGGGATCGAATCGGACCTCGCTTGGGGCGAAAGCAGCTCAATCCGGGAAATCGTCGGGCAAAGCCTCGGCCAAGCTGTCGATGACTGGATGAACGGGCTTTATCACCGCACTCCACTGCTCGATCCCGGCCTCACCAAGGTCGGCGCGGCTTCGATAGAGGGGTATAACTGCCTCGACTATGGCGGAGCGGGCAATACCGTCAGTGCACGAGCCGCGTCCCCCGTCCTATTTCCTCCGAACGGAGCGACTGACGTACCCGACAATTTCGTCGGAAACGAGGATCCATGCCCCACGGCGCCAAGCGATCCCCTGACCTCGATGAGCTGCGCCGGGTCCGGCTTCATCGTCACCGCAAACTGGTACGGCTGGGGGACGGTCGACAGCCCGGCCATCACCGCCGTGTCGTCGGTTTCGATGACCGACGCCGAGACCAGCGCCGCGGTCCCGCTTCTGACGTTCTACGCCGACACCGTCTCGGGCCACGACCCGGCCCCGGGATACGTGCACAACGAGATCGCCCTGGTTCCGGAAGCGAACCTCGCCGCAAACCATATGTTTACCGTGACCCTCGATGCAACGATCTCAGGTCAGGCCTCCACGGTGGTGTGGAGCTT
Source organism: Polyangiaceae bacterium (assembly GCA_050013115.1). Lineage (GTDB taxonomy): Bacteria > Myxococcota_A > Polyangia > Polyangiales > Polyangiaceae > Palsa-1150. The sequence continues at coordinate 173,119 of JBEKFX010000001.1, read as the reverse complement.
CACGACCGGGGCACGCGTCCAGACCTATTGAGTTCGACGCCTCGCCTTCGCGGCGCGCGCCGATGGAGGTTTGTCATGGCTAGGGGTGCCGACGGAGGTGGCTGAGCCCGTCGCTCGCCCGATCCGAGATGCTTCCGAGACTCTTCGCCCTCGAAGACTGACGAGCGGGCGGCCGGTCGGTGCGGGGCAGTCAGGGCCCAAAGAGAATCTCCGCCCTCCCGGTAGAGTTGGAGCCAAGCTCCCTGCTACTCGTCCGCGCTGGACCATCCACCAGGAAGGCCCGTGAACACGACCCCGGCCCCTTGGCTCTTGTAGCTCCGGTTCATGTGGATCAAGACGGGCGTCAGCGATTCGAGGGCGATGGCGTTTACGAGCGGTCCCGCATCGAGGCCTCGGAGTCCGAGATCGCGCAAGAGACCCATGGTCAAAGCCTTTGCCTGTGCGTCGTCGCCGGCGACGAGCACGTCGCATTGGATCGCGTGGGCCGGATCCCCGAGGTGCGCCGCGCTCACATGATGGAGCGTCGCCACGACGGGGACGGCCGGACCCACAAGCCCCTGTGCCTCGATCGCCGCCGCCAGGCCGGCAGGGAGGTGAACGCGGCTCACCTTGGGCGGCACGAGCGGGACGGTCGTGTCGACGAGTACCTTACCAGCCAACGCCTCGGCGATACCGCGGACCGTGTCGCTATGTGCGGCGTAAGGTACGGTGAGCACGACGACCTCGCCCTCGCGCGCGGCCCACTCGTTATCGCCGCCCTGAACAGGTAGTCCTTGGGACTCGAAAGCTCCAGCGTGAGCACGTGCTTTTGTCGCGTCGCGCGAGCCGATCGCAATGCGATGGCCGGCGCGGGCCCATCGCTGCGCGAGACCGCTACCCAGCTTGCCCGTTCCGCCTACAATTGCGAGCCGCATCGGACCTCCAGGGCAAACCCGTAGCATGAGCCTGATCACCTGCAGCCATCGTCTCGAGGTCCTCGCATTGGAGGGACTGCCGCTCGTCGCGCCCGGCGACGACGTCCCTGCACTCGTCGTCCGCGCGCTCTCGGCGGCGGGGCTCTCGATATCGGACGGAGACGTGCTTGTCGTGACATCCAAGATGCTATCGCGGGCGGAGGGCCGCTTCGTCGAACTGCCTCGCGTCGAGCCATCGGCCCGTGCGATCGATCTCGCCGAGGAAGTCCGCAAGGACCCTCGGACGGTCGAGCTGATCCTGCGTGAGTCCACCGCCGTGTCGCGGCGGGCGCCCGGGGTCCTCGTGGTGCGCCATCGCCTTGGGTTCGTCGTCGCGAACGCGGGGATCGACTTCAGCAACGCGGTGCCCCCCGATGCGCTGCCGGGCAGTGGCCCGTGGGCCCTGCTGCTTCCCGAGTCCCCGGACGCTTCAGCCGCTGCCGTCCGCGCGAAGGTTGAGGCCGTGTCGGGGGCGAGGGTGGGGGTCGTCGTCACCGACTCGTTTGGGCGCCCGTTCCGGCTCGGCACCGTGGGCGTCGCCATCGGGGTCTCGGGATTGCCCCCCACTTGGGACCGACGCGGTGATCCTGACCTCTTCGGGCGGCCTTTGGAGAGTACGATCACCGCGCTCGCCGATCAGGTGGCGGCGGTGGCCGACTTGGTGGCCGGGCAAGCTGCGGAGCGACGCCCCGTCCAGCTCGTCCGCGGCCTCGGGTTCCCCCCTTGCGATCGAGGCGCGGGCTCCCTCTTGCGTCCAGCCGACGAGGACCTCTACGCATGAACATCGTTGCCCTTTCCGGCGGCGTCGGGGGTGCGCGCCTCCTCGACGGCCTCGCCCACGCTCTTCCAAAAGGAGCGATGACGGCCATTGTCAACACGGGAGACGATTTCGTCCATCTCGGCCTCCACGTGTCGCCCGACCTCGACACGGTGATGTATACGCTCGCGGGTCTCGCGCACGAGGAGCGCGGCTGGGGGCTGGCCGAGGAGACGTTTGCTGCCCTCTCCATGATCAAGCGTTACGGCGCCCCCGACTGGTTCGCGCTGGGCGATCGGGACCTGGCGACGCACCTGGTTCGCAGCGAGGCGATGCGCGCCGGCGAATCGCTCTCCGCGGTCACCAAGCGCCTGCGCGAGGCTCTTGGCATTCCGCACCCCATCTTGCCGATGAGCGATGAGCCCGTGCGCACGATGATCGAGACCGTGGGCGAAGGGACGCTCTCCTTCCAGGACTGGTTCGTGCGCCGGCGGGCGGAACCCCGTGTCCGAGCGGTGCACTACGAGCGCGGCCGCGCGCCGGCCGGGGGTGTCATCGATGCCATCGACGCCTGCGATGTCGTCGTCTTCGGGCCCTCCAATCAGTACGTCTCGGTCGATCCCATCCTGTCCCTTCGTGGCGTACGCGACGCCATCGCACGCAAGCCCGTCGTCGCACTCAGTCCCATCGTGGGCGGAGCCGCCATCAAAGGCCCACTGGCGACGATGATCCGCGACCTCGCTGGGGAGGCGGCATCCGCCGGTGCCGTGGCCAGGCACTATGGCGGGCTCGTGCGCGCGATGGTGGTGGAACGCGGGGACGAGACGACCGTTGGGGCGATTCCGGTGCTGGGAACCTCGACCATCATGCGGTCACGTGAGGATCGCGTACGTCTTGCGGTCGAGATCCTCGCATTCTGCGCCGAGGTGGCCCGATGAAGCGGCCCGCCTGGGCCATCGTTCCCGCGAAGTCGCTGCAGCACGCCAAGTCACGCCTTCGGCCCGTGCTCGGCGACGAGGAGCGCGCGATCTTCGCCCGCCGCCTCCTCGAGCACATGCTCGACGTGCTGGACGTGTGCTCCCTCGATGGCGTGCTCGTCGCTGCGGGCGACGACGATGTGGCATCCCTGGCCGTCTCACGAGGGGCTCATGTTCTGAGGGATCGTGGTGAGGGCTCCCTCGCGGACGTCGTCGACCGGGCCCTTGCTCAGGTCGGGTCGCGCGGCGCCGCGACGGCCGTCGTACTCATGGCCGACTTGCCCCTCATCGAGGCCGACGACGTCGCGGGCTTGTTCGCGGTCCTCGTCGACCATGACATCGTCATCGTCGCGGACCATCGCGGCCACCACACGAATGCCCTCGGCCTCGCCCCACCATCCGCGATGGCCACGTCGTTCGGACGTTCCGACAGCTTCGCGGCCCATCGTGCAAGCGCGCGCGTGGCGGGCCTGCGTGCGACTGTCGTCGAGAGCCGGCGCATCGCATTCGACGTCGATACACCTGTGGATCACGAGCGTCTCAAGACTCCGTCACCGCCAGCCGAAACTTGAAGCGCGCATCGCGCGCAAGCTGGTCGTAGCTTCCGAAGATCCCTCGAGGGTCCTCCAGGCCGTCGAGCCGGTCGCGCTCGCCGGGATCCGGCTGACGCGAGAAGGCCCGGAGAACCTCGTAGCGCGTGCTCCGCTCGAAGGGCACGCGGCCCGCGTCGCGAATGGCGCGACGGAGCGTCGCGGGCGCCTGCAATTGACCATGCGTGGCCCCCGCTGCGGTCGAGATGCTCTCGTTGATGAGTGTGCCGCCGAAGTCGTTGGCTCCGCACGAGAGGAGCCATTGAGCAGCTCGCATCCCGTCCTTCACCCACGAGACCTGCAGGTTCTTGATGGTGAGGCCGAGCATCAGCCTGGAAATGGCGTAAAGGCGGATCACATCGTCGCCCGTAGGACCGGGTCGCAGCTCCGGCAACTGTTGCCGAAGCGTCATCGGCGCCTCTTCGTGGACGAATGAGAGCGGCACGAATTCGGTGAAACCGCCGGTCCTGCGCTGGATCGAGCGCAGAAGATCGAGGTGCTGGATTCGCTCCCGGTCCGTCTCGACGTGGCCGTACATGATCGTCGACGTTGTCGGCAGGCCGACTTCGTGTGCGGTCGTCACCACGTCGATCCACTCGGCCGTGGTGATACGCCCCGGTGCGATGCGAGCGCGCACACGATCGTCCAGCACTTCGGCCGAGGTGCCCGGTAGCGACCCGAGGCCGGCATCCTTCATCTCTTCGAGCACTCGTCGAAAGGACCACCCGCTTTGGGTGGCCGCGTACTTCACCTCCTCGGGCGAAAGGGCGTGCACGTGCAGCGCGGGCGCAGCCGCTTTCACTGCCCTGACCATCGCAACGTAGAACCGCGCGTCGACGCCGGGCGCGAGCCCTGCCTGGATGCACACCTCGGTGGCACCGAACGATTGCGCCTCGAGCGCACGTCGAACGATCTCCTCGATGGGCAGGAAGTACCCCTCCTCGCTCCGGCGGGTGCGCGAGAAGGCACAGAAGCGGCATGCTTTGGCGCATACGTTCGTGAAGTTGATATTGCGGTTGACGACGTAGCCGACCGCTTCGCCGACCTGCGCCCTGCGGAGGTGGTCGGCCACCGCGACGAGCGCAAGCAGCGACGGCCCGCGTGCGCTGCACAAGAGCAAAGCCTCGTCGACACGGATTTCGAAGCCGTCCAGAGCGCGCTCGAGAACACCTCGCACGTCGTGCGACACCTCACGAAATACCGCATCGAGGTTCATGACCCAGCGGCCTCGTGCGTGAGCCGCGCTTGCACCGCGCGTGTTGGTTCAACCAGGCGCTGATGCAGAAAGCCCGGGCGGTCGACGTACCGATCGTAGACGCAAGCACGGGGACGCAGGGCGAATCCGGCGCCAGCACAGGCGGCACGGAGTCCGTCAACGTGTGGCCACGGGTGACGCGGATTGATGTAGTCGGGCGTCACCGGCGATAGGCCTCCGAAGTCGTTGAGTCCGGACTCGAGAAGCCGCTCGGCGGACGCCGGGTTCAGGTTGGGTGGCGCCTGCAACGAAATATCGCTGTCGAGGATCAGGCGCGCCAGCGCCACGGTCAGCGTCACCTCGTCGTCGTCGGGCTCTGGTGCGTGGCACATGGGCACCCCCGGCACGGCGCGGAAGTTTTGCACGATGACTTCTTGCACGTGTCCGTGCCTGCGGTGAGCATTCCGGATGGCGAGCAGGCTCTCGACTCGTTCGCGCCAGGTCTCGCCGATGCCGACGAGGATACCCGTCGTGAACGGGATTCGCAGTCGTCCAGCCCCTTCAATCATGGCCAGCCGCTTGTCGGGTCGCTTGTCGGGTGCGCGGTGATGCGGCATCCCCGGCTCGCAGAGGCGGGGGCTCGTGGACTCGAGCATCAGACCCAGGCTGACATTCACTTCCTTGAGGCGCGTCATTTCTGCGTCCGACAAGAGCCCCGCGTTCGTGTGCGGCAGTAGCCCACTGGCCAGCGCCTTCGTAGCAGCCCAATACAGGTATTCGACGGTGCTTGTCTGGCCCAGCGTGGCTCTCGTGCTGCGGCGAGCTGCTGCACGATTTCGTCGGGTGTCATCGTCCACTCGCCAGGATCGCCCGGCGATCGGCGGAACGAGCAATAGTCACAGTGGTTTCGGCACAGGTTGGTGAGGGGTAGAAAGACCTTGGGCGAATAGGTCACGACGCGCCCATAGAGCGCGTCGCGGACCGAAGACGCCGCGGCGCGAAGATCGACGGCCAGACCGTCGTCCGCGAGGTTGCCGCCGGCGAGCGCAAGCGCCGCATCGTCCGAAAGCGGTGCGGAGAGAGAAACACGTGGAAACACGGACGGCGTCGCGCTCAGCCCATCCCGGCGACGGACGTGGGCTGGATTTCGTACATCACGCGAACCTCGCCCGGCTGGCCGAATGGATACTTGTCTTTGCCCAGGTACTTCTTGGCGAGAAGGTCGATATTTGCGGCTGCGCCCTCCTCGGTCGCCCGGACGATCGTGCCTCGCACGGCGAGGTGCGCATAGGGATTCTCCGGGTCCACGATGGAGAGAGCGACGCGAGCGTTCCGCGTCATGTTGCGGTCTTTGACGCGACCACGCGCTGTGTTCACGATGAATTTGCCGTTCTCGAAGAGAAACCAGACGGGCGTCACCTGCGGCGAGCCGTCCGGCATGACGGTGGCGAGGTGCGCGAGCGCCTTCTTCTCGGTCAGGACGGGCAGAAACTTTTCGGGAATCGTCGTCGTTGCCATGGGGTTTGCCTCCGCCAAGTCGAGCGTGCAGGGTGCACTATAGTCGACAAATGGGCTACGGTTGAGAGACGAGCCGGACGATGGGGATGACCCGCGTCGTCTTCTCCTGGTACCGTCCGAAGTCGGGCATCTGCTCGGCGATCGCCTTCCAAAGCCGATCGCGCTCGGGGCCCTCTTCGACGGTGACCGCGCGCGCCCGCCACTTGTCGGCGCCGAGCTGGACGCCGACCTCTGGATTTGCGGTCAAGTTCTTGTACCAAGCCGGGTGTTTCGGCGCACCGCCCATCGATGCGATGACGTACGTGTCGCCGCCGTCGAAGAACGGGACCACGGGCACGGTGCGCGGCTGGCCTGACTTGTTCCCGACCGTCGTGAGGAGAAGGATTTTCCTCCCCCGCATGCGGCTGCCGCGACGGCCCCCGGACGACTCGTAAAGCCACACGTGACCTTTGACGAACAGCTTCAAGAGGGGGTTCACGGCGCGCATCCTCGCAGTGCGCGGGTGCGGCGCCAACAGCGAAAGTGGGGATCCGACCGGATCCCACGGACAGCACGGTACGGCCGAGAACCGATTGAACGAAAATCCAGCGGCCAGGCGAGGCCTGAACCCCTCGAAGGGCCCGCCGGAGCGGTGCAGGGACTCAGAACCGCAGCGTGAGCTCCGCCTGTGCGCCTTCGAAAATAGGGTAGTATCGGCACTCGCCGCTCGCGCACCGAAAGGCCGCTCGCTGCTGACCGACGAAGAGGCGCACGTTCGAGGCGCTCGTAAACTTGTAGATGACTGCGCCGTTCACGTAATACGTGGGCTGCTTAATCAGCGTTGTGTACTCGAAGCCCTGGGTGAGGACCCACTTCGGGGCCACTTTCACAGCCACGTAGTTCTCGCCCTCGTGCCACCACTGCTCGGCGTACGTTCCCCCGACCATCGCGAGGTTCATGTTCTGTTCTTTGCGAAGGCGGTGGCGCCCCTGGATCTCGACCGATACGGGCCCCCGGATGACTTTGGCGATGGAATACTCCGCGTGGAGCTCCCCGTAAAAAAGGTCGCCCGTGCCAACGTCCGTGTCGTCGCGGGCGCCGACCGATCCGTACACGTGAGACGACTCCTGGTCGAAGTACCACTCGAACCCGCCCTCGACGTCGGAGACGCGGTTTTCTAGGGTCTTCGGCTTGATGCCGGGGTTCACGACGGGGTCGCCGTGCGCGTCGCAGTCCGCGTTTTGTTCGGACTTGGTGTACGCGTAGACACCCTGGGCCCAAAGCATCAGGCCCCCGCCCACCCGGTAGTCCTCTCGCAGACGCCCGCCGTCGACGCACGCGTTGAAATTGCCAAACTGGGTGTCGAGCTGAATGAGGGTCTCCGCAGGAGGCACAAATGAGTAAGTGTCGAGGATGAGCTCGCTGGCGCGCGTCAGATTGATTGCGGCCGGGGCGGCGTAGAAATTCCGGTTGCTCTTCAGCTCGAACGTCAATGCGGTCGGGCCGGCGTCGAGCGAAAGCGCCGCGTAGATCGCGTTGCCGCTCTGCGAGAGCGAATCGTACATTCGCTGCTGCATCGCCCCTTCGACATAGAGCGAGCCGTGTCCCCAGAGATCGGGGATCTCGATCGACTGGCCCAGCATCGTGATCTCACGCGCGTCGAGCGACGTCGGGTTGTTCGGCAGGGAGGTCAGCCATATCGCCGTATCACTCGGATTGCAGGTCCCGAAGGTGACACCCCATGGGTCAGCGGAAAAGTCCGTGATCGGGCGACCGGACGCGTCGTAGGCGTATGGCGCGCAGCGTGTCAGCTGAGAGACGTGCGTCGCGAGCGCCACGGGGAGCCCGCGACCGGCTTGAATGTCGGCTCCGACGATGCGGTCGCTGCCGAACATGGGCAGCGGCGTCGCGCCGTCCGATGGTTGAGTCACGAAGAGCGCGCGTCCGCTGGCCTCGTCGACGCGCGTGGGGTTGCCGAAGCCCGCGACCGCTGTCACGGCGAAAGGCCCGCGCTCGATCCGGGCCTTGAGGCCGCGCAGCGTCGTGTCGACGCCGAGCTCGTCGATCTTGCGCATCGACAGGACGAGGCCCCGGCCGAACTGAACGTAGCTGTCGCCGACTGTCACCTCGATGCCCGGGAGCGCCAAAGTGGCCCATATCTTTGACGGATAGACCGAGTTCCGAAACCGCGACTCATTGTCGCTGATGACCTGCTTTTGGTCGCCGGTCGAAAGCGATCCGAAGTTCGGGTTGTCGACGGGGCGCCGCCAATAGACCTGCGAGTCGAGGCGCAGCCCGGCCGTCCAATCGCCCCAGCGGAGCGCCGCGTTGAGGCGATTGACCCAGTCGCCCCAGCCGGACTCCTGCGGAAGTTCGGGGCCGCGGGCGTCGAAATGCTGCGCCACGATGGTCGTCTCGGTCACGTCCAGAACAAAATCTTTGCCGCCGGCCCCTCCGACGTCACCTGCCCTCGAAGACCGCGCGGCGAAGACGAGAGCTCCGCCCGCGAGCGCTGCGAGCCGGCTCGTCCGACCGAGCGAACTGTTGCGGGCCGCCGATCGGCCTCGCTTCGGCACGTTCGCTGGCCCCGTTGGGCCAGCACCGCACTCATCCCCATCGCCGACCGCGGCGAAAGACCGGAGCTCGAAGCGAAAGCCTTTCGGGTGCGGCCCCGTGCTGCCTCGAGAAACCTTGGGGTAGGTCTCGGGTGTGAGCGTGTCGAACGAACGGTCCACGGCGGGCCCTACTTGGGCGGCTGCGGCTCGGCGAGGGCCCGCTCCACGTCGTCTGCAACGAGCTTTTCGTCACCGGGGCTGAAGCCCTCGCGAATGACCGCAATTCGGCCGGTCCGGTCGATGATGACGCTGAGAGGCATGGATTTCTTGGGGTTATACAAACTGGCGATGCGCGAATCGTCGTCGACCACGACCGGGAAATCCAGCTCGAAGCGGCGCACGAAGGCCGGGACGTCGGCCGCTGTTTCGGGGCCGTCCATCGACACGCCGACAACGAGCAACCCGCGGTCCCTGTCCTTTTGATACATCGATCGAAGGTGCGGAAATTCCGATTTGCACGGCTCGCAGTACGTCGCCCAGAAATCGAGGAGGATGACCTCCTTGCCGACGTGATCGCGCAGGTGAAAGGGCTTGCCTCCGAGCTCGGACGCCGAAAAGTCCGGCGCGGCCGTGGCCGTGACCGTGGACGGGCCGCGTGGCTCGCTGACTGCGAGCGGTCCCGAAGCCGGGGCGCAGCCCACGGTCGCGCTTGCGGCGATCGCAAGTCGTGCGATTGCTTTCAATTGCACGCGGCCGGTGGAGGGTAGCTGGGGGTCGCTGGGAGCGCCTGAAAGCCGGGTGCAAGCTCCGTGGTGATGTCGCCCGTCCAGCCGTTGCTCTGATCGAGGATCTCCATCGTGCGAGGATCGATGTCGCAGTTCCACGGGACGCTTGCCGCATCGACGAGGGAACCGAGATTGGCCAGCATGGGATCGAGTGCTTCGGTGAACGTCGTTTGATGGAGCGCAATCCAATACCTGAGATCCGCGGCTGTCGCTGGCGTGCCCACGCTCGGACCGTCGTTGAGCACCTGGAAGACGACCGCGCCTTCCGCCGCGAGCTGCGCCGTGCCTGCCGCGAGGGCGTCCGTCTCTTCGTTGCAAGGCGTGCACCAGACGCTGGCGACTGTGACGTGAATGAGCTTGTAGCGCTTCATGCACGGGTCGTAGTAGTCCGCGAACGCCACCGTTTGCAGGCCCATCGATTCATCAGAATTGGGATAGCCGAGAAAGCGGTAGTTCGGCATCACGCTACCGGGCGTTGTGCCGCTCCGCGAATTGCGCCCGAGACCCACGGTCGGGTAGGTGATTCCGTCGGGATTGGTGTCATGTCCCGTCACCGTTGCCGCGGGCGCGACCCCCCCTTCGCACGGATTGCAGGATGGCCCGGCGGCGCTTGCGCCTCCGCTCCCACAGCCTGCGAGAGTGACGAGGATGGACGGGCCGATGACCGAGGCGATCCGCCCCGCGCGCTCGCTCGTCCCGGTCCGTTTCAGCGATTGATGGTATAGCATCCTGGAGTCTCCTGTTGGTCCCCGGCCGCGGTCCCGAGAGTGACGTACCCGATGCACTGGTTAGCGAGCGAAAAGCTGTCGGCCTCGGTCGTGCACGCGACACCCATGTACGGCGCGCCGCTCGGGCGCGTCGGGCAGAGCCCGGTCGGGGCGGCGTCGAGCGAGCATGACCCTTGGGCGGACTGGCTGCAAAACCGCTCTGTGGAGTTGGGCGCGCTCAAGCAGTAGCCATCCTGACAGTCCGCGTCGGAACGGCAAGGCGAACAGAAACCTCCGTCACCGACGCACTCGCCGGCGCGAGGGAGGCAGAGGGACAAGAGACCGCACGCTTGGTCGGCGCGGCAGTCGGCCGGTCCAGCGCACTCTGGGGTGCATGCGCCGGCCACGCAGTGCTGATAAGTGCCCTCGGTCGGAGGGCAATCGTCGTCGCTCCCGCAGGCTTGCGCCTCGCATGAGCCGGCGGGGCCACAGTGCGCGGACGTACCGTTGATCGATGGGCACGATGAGGCGTCGTCCGTGCAGGCGATTTTGCACGCTCCCGCGAAACAAACTTCGGCGACGCCGCCGAAGGTCGGGCAGTCGCTGTCGGCCATGCAGGCTGTCGGCGTGCACACGTCGAACTCCGCGATACACGTCGCGTCGAGCGGGCAGGCTGCGCTCGATGAGCATTCCGGGGTACAAAATCCACTTCCGCCCTCGTGCGCGCAATGCTGCTCCGTACCATCCGCGCTCGGCGAGCAGTCGTGGTCGGCCTGGCAGGGAGCACAGTAAAGACGCGGTAGGCACACGCTGCGCGTCGGACCGAATGAGCGGACCGACGTCGTCACGTTCGGAGCGACATCGACGACTTCGCACCACCAGGACCCGGGGCAATCGGTGTCCTTGGTACAGCCGAAAAGAGTGCAGAACGCGTTGGCATCGGCAGGTGAGGTTCCGTAGCACGAGAAGCCGTCCACGACGTCGCAGACAGGGTTGTTCGCCTCGCCACCGCTTGGCGCGCACGTCGTTCCAAACTGGCCGGTTCCAGGGGAGGGCGTCGCGGAGAGGGCGCACCAGCTGGGCGTGCCGTCGTTGCAATACCAGCCGGCTGGGCAGTCGTCCTGAGCCGTGCAGAGCCGATGGCAAGTCGCTCCCGTGCCCGAATCGTCATCGATGCATGCGTTACCCGGAGCGCACTGCGAAGTTTCGCAGGCCCTGGAATTGGACGACGGCGTGCAGTCCGCGACGGCTTCCAGTCCCGCGCAGAGGAGCACGGTGGCCATCGCGCCGCCGGCACGCGGGTCCCAGCGCGCCGTCAGCGCGCGCAAGCCTGTGAATAAAATCCTTTGGAGCATTCAAACCCCGGTATGGCCCGCTCGGCTCGTGCCGATCGAGCTAAGCACTTTTCGAACGATCGCGCAGAACTTCTGTCCCGTGGAGCCGCCGGAGGCCACCGAACGGCGCTGCCGTTGCCTCGCTTGGTGGACCGCGTTGCCTCCGAACGATCGGCGCTCGGCCGGCGCAGTCGCGCCCCGCCCCGCCCGATCCACCGCTCGGAACCGGATCGCTCGGCCGCGGCCAGCGGGTGCTCTTGTGTTGTAAATTGACTGTATCACGATAACGGCATTGCCTTGGGACCAGAACTCGGTGGCCGTCCTTTCCTGACGACGGGTGGGCGTGCGGCCTGAATACCGCGGCCGAGCCCTTCGAGTTGGCCATTCCGCGCTACCGCGCTAGATGTCGTGGTCTTCTTCTAGTCCTTCTTGGGAGGCACGCGCCCATGCTCCAGAGACATTTCGAGCTGCGGTCGATCGTGGCGATTGGCGCCCTGTTGGCGGGAGTTTTCGCCTACGGTGGCTGCTCGAGCGGCAATGGCGGCAACGGCTCGAGCTCGGCATCCGACGAAAACGGCGACGCAGCGCCGGTGCACCGCGGCGACGCCGGCTCGACCATGTCGATGGCCGATGCCGCTAGCGCCACGGGGGGCGGCCTCTACGACGGCACCGTGGGAAAAATCTGCATGTCCAACCTCGACTGCGAGCCCCCCGGTGGGCCAGGAATCAACGTGTGCAGCTCGTCTCTGCAAAGCGGCATCCTCTTCCCAACCCCGGTTTGTGTCCTGACGAGCTGCGATCCGGGGACCGACGGAAACCTTCACTTTTGCGACGGTCCGGACATGCCTAGCTCGCCGGGCGTTTGCCTCGACCTGGGGAACGGCGCGGGCTTCTGCCTTCCGCAGTGCGAGCTGCTGACCGACGGCAAAGCGCCGACCGGATGCGCGGCCGGCAGCGCCTGCGCGGCGTTGGCCCTGGGTGTGGACAGTAGCGGAAACGTTGCCGGAGCCTTCGGCGCCTGTCTGTCGGCGTGCACCCAAGACTCCGACTGTCCGACCGGCGCCGTGTGCCAGGTCGACACCGGAAGTTGCGTAAGCAAATTGGTCACGGCCGAAAAAGCCCCGGGCGCCTCTTGCACGAGCGCCGACACCACCGCGAACGTCTGTTACTGCTTCACGGGGACCTTGCCCGATGGGGGCACCGGCGACGGAATCTGCGCGCCCGCGTGCGTCACGGGCCCCGCGGAGGGCTGCCCTTCCGGGTTCATTTGCGACGGCCTCCTGCAAACGACCGTCACGGCCAATAATGGTGCGTCGGAACCCGGCTTCATGGTCCAAACCCCAGGGCTGGTCGGCCGTTGTTTCCCGGCTTGCACGGCGGCCGTCGGCGAAGGCGGTGCGCCCGCTGGCGACGCTGAGGCGGCCGGCCTCGGAGTCGACGGCGCTGAGGCGGCCGGCCCCGGGGTCGATGGCGCCGCAACCGATGGCGCTGCAACCGATGGCGCTGCCGCCGCTGGCGCTGCAACCGATGGTGCCGACGGAGCTGAAGCCGGCGCCGGGCCCGCCGGGACGTGCCCGTCGACAACGACTTGCACCACCATCGAAACGGCGGGGGCGGACTGCCTTCCCTTGTGAACTTTCGCTTGAAATCGATCGAATAGGACCATTTGACCGCCCGAAGGAGAGGACGAGGCCGTTCGACGTGACCCGACGGAGCACGTCGCGTGCAGATTTGGCTCAGTTTCGGTGGTTTCACGATCTCGCTCCGGCAGGGCCATCGACTAAGTTCTCGGTGGTGCGATGCCGTTTCCTCACTCGGTCTTTGCCGGGCTCGACGATGAAGGCTCCGAGCTCGCCTGCCAGGGCGCGTCGGGCGCGGCTCTTTCGAGCCACCCGGAAGGAAACCCGGCGGTCAGCTACAAAGCCTGGGCTCCGGTCTTGGGTCGATGGTTCGCCGACTGGCGCTCGGCAGAGGATGCAGCGCCCAACCCAGTTTGGTTCTTGATTGGCAACCGCGCACGATTCGTCGCGCGACCGTGACGAGGTTGCTTCGCGATGCGCCTGCGGCTCTCTCTCTCTCTCTCTCAATTTACTCAATTCTCTCAAGAAGCGGATCGGGTGGCGTCCGTCGGACGGAGTGGCGGCGATGACGTCTGAGCTGGACGTGCTCGTCGTGGGCGCTGGTCTCTCGGGCATTGGCGCGGGCTATAGACTGATGACCACATGTCCGTCCAAGCGCTTCGAGATCTTCGAGGCGCGCGATGCCATTGGCGGGACATGGGACTTTTTTCGCTATCCCGGGCTGCGATCGGATTCGGATATGTTTACGCTCGGCTATCCTTTCTCTCCGTGGACGGCGGCGAAAGCGATTGCGGATGGCCAGTCGATTCTAAAGTACCTGAGGGAGACCGCCACGAATTTCGGCATTGACGGAAGCGTTCGGCTCATGCATCGCGTCGTTCGCGCTTCTTGGTCTTCGCCGGACGCGCATTGGGTTGTCGAGGCCGAGGTCGGCGAGCGGCGAGAGCGGCGAGAAGTCCGCTGCAAATTCCTCTATCTTTGCTGTGGCTACTACAGCTACGAGATCGCGCACGCGCCGACGTTTGCAGGAGCAGACCAGTTTTTGGGCCGAATTGTTCACCCCCAATGGTGGCCTGCCGATCTCGAGTACGCTGGCAAGCGCATCGTCGTCATCGGCAGCGGGGCGACCGCGGTGACCCTCGTGCCCGCTCTGGCCGAACGCGCGGCCCATGTCGTCATGTTGCAGCGCTCACCGGGTTACATCGTGTCCGCGCCGGACCGGGACCGGGTTGCCGATGCCCTGCGCGCCGTGCTTCCTCCCCGCGTGGCTCATGGCGTGGCCCGGGCGAAAAACATCCTGCTCGGCATCGCCTTTTACCGATTCTGCCGCCAATTCCCGAAAGCGGCGCGCCGATTCCTTCGTAGGCACATGATGGACCAGCTGCCGACGGGCTTCGCCGCCAATTCTCACTTCAATCCGCGGTACAATCCCTGGGAGCAGAGGCTCTGCCTCGCGCCGAATTCCGATCTATTCAAAGCGTTGGCTGCGGGCCGGGCTTCCGTCGTGACCGATACGATCGATAGATTGACCGGACAAGGCATACGACTGAGGTCGGGCGCAGAGATCGAGGCGGACATTATCGTCACCGCGACGGGGCTGAAGGCGATTGCCTTCGGCGGCATTCGGCTCGATGTCGACGGTCGAACTGTCATTCCGAACGAGGTCCTGACCTATAAAGGACTGATGCTGAGCGGAGTGCCGAACCTCGCATGGTGCATTGGTTATACGAATGCCTCCTGGACGTTGCGCGCGGACCTGTCTTCGAAGTATGTCTGCCGTTTGCTCAAGCTGATGGACCGGCGCGGGTATGTCAAGGCCGTGCCGGAGGTCGATCTCGCCCATGTCGAACGGCGGCCGCTGGTCGACCTCTCCTCGGGGTACATCGCTCGCGCGGCCGGCGAGATGCCGAAGCAAGGGTCGGCGTCCCCGTGGGTTCTGAAGCAGAACTATTGGCACGACTTCGTGACGATGGCATGGCGTCGCGTCGACGACTCCTCCATGGTTTTCTCGCGTCGCGAGACGTAGGATTCGCGGCGCTCCCGGCCGAGTTGGGCGGCTTCCTCATCCGCGTCTTCCCGGGTGATCGCAATGGCCGAGAGCAGGTCGCGATTGAACAGGGCGGTGCGTTCGGTGAGGTGCCCTGCTGCGGCTCCGAGCCGTTCGCCTCTCGCGCAGGTCTCTGGCAAGACGTAGATTGCTGAAACGATGAAATGCCTCGACGTCGACGTGTGGTCCGACATCGCTTGCCCGTGGTGTTATGTGGGCAAGCGGCGTCTCGAGTCGGCACGCGCGAGCTTCGCGCATCCCGAGCGGGTGAGAGTCCGCTGGAGAGCCTTCGAGCTCGATCCGGCGGCTCCGCGTTCGGCGGGTGAGATGGGCCCCTATGCAGAGCGGCTCGCGAAGAAGTACGGGATGTCCCGAGCAGAAGGGGAGAAGCGCCTGCGGCACCTCACGGAGCTCGCGGCAATCGAGGGGCTCGAGCTTCGCTTCGACCGGATTCGGCCGACGAACACGTTCGATGCGCATCGTCTGGTCGCGCTCGCAAGGACCCGAGGCGTCGAAGACCTGGCGCAGGAACGCCTGATGCGCGCCTATTTCACCGATGGGCTCGCGGTCGCTGACCCGGGTGTTCTCGCGGGGCTAGGCGATGAGATGGGGCTCGACAGAAACGATGTCCACGACGTGTTGGCGAGCGACGCTTATTCCGGAGAAGTTCGACGGGATGAAGATCGTGCACGACAGCTGGGCATTTCCGGTGTTCCATTTTTCATGCTTGGCCAGCACCTGGCGGTCTCCGGTGCGCAACCGTCCTCAACTCTGGCCGCGGCGCTCGAAGAAGCCTGGACGGATCCGCCAGGGGCGGCGCCACCCGAAGGTCTGACGCCGTCAACGCATTGAAGTCTGCCGTGTGCTGATCCTAAGCCGAGAGACCCGCGCCCGAAGATACCGGTCCATGACGAGCCGCGATCCGTGCCCGAGAGAGAGCGATCTGGTCATCCTGTTCGACGTGGATGATACGTTGCTCGACAACGACCGCATCCAGAGCGATCTTCGCGCTCATCTTGCCGCCGAACTGGGGCACGATGCACGCGATCGCTACTGGGAGATCCTCGAGCGGCTCCGCGGAGAGCTCGGATACGTGGACTACCTGGGCGCGCTGGAGCGCTATCGGCTCGAGCATCTGCACGATCCGCGCGTGCTGGAACTCTCGTGCTGGCTCGTGGACTATCCATTCGCCGACCGGCTTTACCCGTCCGCGTTGGAGGTGCTGCGGCTGGCGCGCAGCGAAGGGAGGATCGCGATTCTGTCCGATGGGGACGCCGTGTTTCAACCATGCAAGGTAATGCGGTCGGGTCTTTGGAACGCCGTTGACGGAGAGGTGCTCATCTACGTCCACAAGGAATTGATGCTGGCCGACGTCGAGCGACTGCTCCCCTCGCGCCACTACGTCATGGTGGACGACAAGTTACGGATTCTGTCGACCATGAAATCCATCTGGCGCGAACGACTGACCACAATTCTCCCGCGGCAGGGGCGCTACGCGAACGATCCGAGCAACGATGCCCGATACCCTGGCGCCGACGTGACGATCGGCTGCATCAGCGACCTTCTTACGTTGGACATGGCGTCGCTTCGACCGCGACGATAGGCGGGCCGTTAGTAGCCGAGATCGGGACGGCCCGGAGAGACCAAAGGTGCCGCAGCGGGCGTGGGGGCTACCTCGGGCGTCGCAGGGCTCGCTGCTGACTGCACCTTCTGGGGCGGGGTGACCCGCGTTGCGACGGACGCGGATTGAGGGGGCGGCATCCAGCGCGTCGGAGAGCTGTTGCGTGCAGAGACCGGAACCGGTCGGGCCCCATGGGGGGAGTCCGGCGGTGCCGCCGCGGAAACGCGAATGTCCGGCGGGGGCGAGGCAAGTCCTTGCTGGGTCGCCGTCGCCGTCGGGATGAGGGTCGAGGCTGGGGGTGGCTGGCGGATCCCTTGATCGATGTCGGTTCGCTCGGCCGGTGTCGAGCCGTGTCGCCCATGCAACACCGCAGCGGCGACCGTAGCCGCCAACGCGACAGCTCCGGCAGCCATCGCTGCACGGGTTCGCTTTGAAGACATGCGCCTGGCTCGTCCGGCCGCTGGCTCGTCCGGTTGGCCGACGAGGCCTTGAACCGGTGCGTCCTCCATCACCGCCGACGCGGGCGTCTGCCGACCGCTCGTCGAGGCTGGCGCTCCGAGGCTGAGCGTACGGATGGATTTCGCGGTCGTGCGACCGGATGACTCCGGGCCGACGCCAATCGCCTCGATGGCGGCCCGGCGAATCGCCGCCGAGCTCTCGGCCACCGCCAGCGAACGGGAAGGCGCGAACCCCAGCAGCGACACGGCCAACTCAGATACGTTGCGAAAGCGGCGAGCCGGATCCTTCTGCAGACAACGCTCCAGAACATCGGCGAGCCCGACGGGGGCATCGGGCCGAGCCTGCAGGAGAGAAGGAGGATCCTTCTCTAGGATCGCCGCGCAAATTTCATTGACGCTGCCTGCGTTGAAAGGGACAGTGCCGGTGAGGAGTTCATAGAGCACGACTCCCAACGACCAAAGGTCCGACTGGCCGTCGGCCGAGGCCGTCGACCGAATCTGCTCTGGCGACATATAAAGCGGCGTCCCCAGTGTGAGCGTGCCTGTCAGGCGAGACGCATTCGGTTCTGTTGCGAGTCCAGTCAGGGCAACCAGCGAAATGCCAAAATCCAGCAGTTTGACCGTCGACAGGCCGTCGTTCTCGACGAGAAACAGGTTTTCCGGCTTGATGTCGCGGTGCACCACGCCACATGCGTGTGCGGCAGCGAGGGCCGCGCACGCCTGTACTGTGTATTCGACGGCGTCCTCGGCGCCGAGGCGTCCTTGTTCTGCGAGAACGGCGGCGAGGTCGCGCCCGACGAGGTGCTCCATGACGAGATAGGGTGCGCCCTCCCAGGTTCCGACGTCGAAGACTCTGGCCACGTAGTCGCTGCGGATCCGGCATACCGCCTTGGCTTCGCGCGTGAAGCGGTCGACTACGCCACGGTCGTGAAGAAATCGCTTCTTCAAGAACTTGAGCGCGAAAGCACCATCCAGCTGGACGTGCTTGGCCGCCACGACGAACCCCATGCCCCCTACGCCGAGAATTCGCTCGATCCGATACTTGCCGCCGATGACGTCTCCGGCCGCCACGTAGACCCGCTCGTCGTCGTCGACCTTGACGCTTCCCGACTGGGCTATGACTTGGTCCGGTGGTCGGCTCGAACCTCGGCTGATTGAATTCATTACGACCCTCGAATGGATGGTGCCCGGAGGCGCGGAAAGCGTCTGGTCAATTGGCCTCGCAAAAGCCTAGATTACAATGCGGCGATGCGTTCGGACAGTCGGAGTTCGCGCTGCACGCCTGGCATGTTGACGAGCCCTTGGTCAGGCTGTCGAAGTAGCAGCCACAGCTCGGGCTCGCAGTGAAGGGCATAAGTCGTCCCATCTCACTGTCTCGAGTGACTTGCATGGCGCACACGGGCACCAGGTGATCATTGATGATGAAAGTGAGGAAGTCGCCGGTCGGCGTGGGCTGATCGCCGGTGAAGAAGCTGACGAGAGACGCGGCATTGGGGTTCAGGGGAACGTTCTGCGGGTTGACCTTTGCGAACATGTGAGAAAAGCCCCAAAGGGAATAATGACCATCTCGCACGTTCTGTTTCTCGGCGCTGGTCGGCGTATCATTCGGATAGTATCCGCAGCTCTGTCCGACATCCTGATACGCAATCGCCTTGATCGTCGAGGTGTTGCTCGGGTCCTCGACGAGGTCGGACCCCATCATCCCCAGCGTACCTTCCGGATCGGGCGACGTCCCCACCTTCGCGATATTTTGCGATGCCGTCGTAACCGTGGTGCCCACCCACTGGGCGGGAGGAACGCCAATCGCGACCGAAACATCGTATTGTGGTCCCGAGCCGGGATTATAGAACACGTTGCTCGGGTCGGTCCAGGGGGCGACGGCTCCTCGGCCAAGACCGACCGTGTAGTAAAGCGCCTCCGCGCTGATGGAAGTCTGCGTTGATGTCGTTGGAACGACCATGTCGATTGGTGTCACCGGCCCGAGGAAGTCGCCGATGCCCGGGGTGCCCTGCGGGAGCGTCAGGCACGCGTCCGCGAAGAGTTGGCCGAGGCCGATGTCGGCATACTCACTCGCGTTGTCGATCTGACAAGTGTGAGCCGTCCCGGTGACATCCCAATAGGTTGCGGTCGTTACACCGAGGTCGAACGCTGTTTGGTTCTGGATGATGGCTTTCGCACCGTCGCACGACCGGGCCGACGCAAAGACGAGAGTGGTGGGTACGGTCGAGGTAAGTTGGCCGAGCTCGGCGGCGAGCCCTGCGAGGCCCGTCGACCCGATTACGTAAACCGGCGAGGGAAGGCTCGAGCAGGCGGGCCAGGCCGCCTGCACAGGCGTTCCACCGTCTGCGCTCGAGTCACCTCCGCCGTCAATCACGGGGCTCGCTGGCGACGCTTCCGCATCCGGCAGAGCCGGAAGAGCCGCGTCCGCCACGTACCCTTGGATGCGCGTCGAGTTGTCGAACGGGACGCACACCGCGTTCGTGCATCCAACCAGGGCATTGCCGCCGCCTTGCGAGCCGCAGGAATTCGGCCCGCCATCGGATGTCGAGGAATCGGCGGCCGCATCGATTGCACTCGCCGACGAAGCGTCGGCTCCGGGCACTCCTGCGTCCGCGGAGCCGACGATCGGGAAGTTGCCGACGCCCGAGGTGACAGCGGCGTCCCCGGTCGAGTACTTGTCGAGGTCGTAGAGCGTCGAACAGCCCGCTTCCCAAGCGACCGACACCCCGGCCATCGCCCACCACAATCGCGCCTTCATCAGCATGCTCCTTTAGAAACCGCCGACAAGCCCGACGTACATCGGACCTATCTGAACGGCCGCGGAAGACTCGTGCGGTTCCTTATTCCCTGTTAGGAGAAGGACCACCGCCGTCCCCAGCCCTGCCCCGGCCGCCACGAAGCCAATGGTCGATACCGTCGCCCATGTCTTGGCGGTGAGAATTTCTGATTGCTTGTCTGGCGGACAAACGTTGCTCGCGCTGCAGTTCTTGGAAAGATCGGACGATTCGTGGGCGACGACGAGCCCGCCAGCGACTCCGGCGCCCACCCCCATCGCGCCAATCGCGAGCGCAACGACAGTCGCTGGCCGAAGTCCATGGCCGCGGGCCATCGGCTTCGACACCTGACCGGACGATCCGGACGGCACCTTCGGCGTCGCGTTCGCTCTGGGATCCGGCTCGAGCTCGAGCGAGACCCGCTTTGCTTCGCCGTCGCCAAGCGTAAAATCCTTGGTCACCGAGAGGAAACCATCGGCCGTGACTTGCAGCTTGTGCGCCTGCGGGTCCGCTGGGCGGTCGCTTCCCAGGATGGCCTCGGGAAGCGCTTCGCCGTCGAGGGTGACGACGAAGCGGACCCCGACGGGCGCCACGACTGAAATGCGGACGGTCGGGATCTTTGGCAAAGCTTGCTCGAGCACCACGCGGGCGCGCGCGACCGCGGCCACGGATGCAGCGGCAGCGCCTGCCGCGAGCGGCTCGCGAAGGACTCGCTGAAGGCGTTCGGTTCCGGCCACCAGGTGCCCGACAGCAATCTCACATTCCCCGAGACGGGCAGCCGTCGTCGGTGCATGATGCAGAACCTCGGCGCGACTGAGCTTTTCGATGGCCTGTGGGCAGTCACCTGCATCCGCCAAGAGCACGCCGTCTCCGCCCAGAATCCGCGCAGCCGCGGTGTCGGCGGCCTCGTCCGCTCGGGCTTCGCCGCTCGCAAGCCCTATGAGAATCGCGACCGCCAGTCGGAATGACGTCATTTGGCCCGGTGTCATCTGTGCCCCAATCTCGCTTAGGTCCACCCACAGTGCGCCCGGGCGGGTGCGCCACCCAGGACACCGCCGACGCGAAAGGCGCGTTTGGATGCCCCGATCGTTATCGACCGAGTTCGGTGTGGATGTTCCGACGGACCATCCCAACGGTTTGGTTAAGGGATCTCGTATTCACGCAGCTTGGGGACGAAAAGAATGGTGTGCTTGTGTGCCCCTTTTTCACGCCGAGGCCGAGTCGTCACCACGGGGGCTGGCGGGTGAACAAGCGCCGCGCGACGGAGCCGAATGAAGCCGGCGCGATCGCAAGCGATGTGTGCACGGTCGCGAAGCTTGCAAGAAGACCACTGGGCGCACTGAAGGTGCGCAGGCCGGCGGTTGAAATGTTTAAAGGCCGAGCACGCGTCTGCGCGTCGCATCGGGCGCGTTCATCTGAACGATGGTCCGAGCGATGCTGCTGAAGGAGAGTTCGAAGAATCTGGCCAACATGAGAAAAGCGGTCGCCCGGGATAGGACGGCACGACCGCGACCCTGACGCGCGCTTCCGCCCGTGCCATTCGCGCGCAGTGTGATTGATGCGGGGCGTATCGTGAAGATGCCGCCCCGGCTTTCGAGAACGATCCGACGACGCGTGCGCCGGTGGCGTTTGCGTCGAAAAGCGTTCGTATAGGCCGCACCGGGATGCCGGCTCCGAGGTCGTGCGCGAATCCCGGTATCTGGACCTAATGGCGATTGCCGATGAACGACGACGCGCATCGGCGAGTGCCATCATCCGACGCCAAGGCGGCATTCTTCGGATTTCCTCGATCGCAAGCACGTTCGGATTTTCTCGACGTTTCCGGCTCCTGCAGCGTGCTTGCGTCGTGGTCGGCTGGCGCACGACCCTAGAAAGCGACGGATGAGGCGAATATGGGGCAAGTCGTGGTATGGGTGACCTTTTCATGCATCGATGCGCGCGTTCGGGTGGTCGGTCGAAGCGACGCAGCTCAGGTCGGGCTGTCGTGGCGGCCGCCGTGAGCTTGCTGGTGGTCGCATGCGGCGGTCCCATGCCGCGTGTGCCGGCGGCCGAGCCCACAGGTCGCACTTCAGGGGCTTCCTCGTTCGAATGGACCACCCAGATCGACCGCGATCATCCCCTCGTCGGTCGTATTTGGGCCGTCAGGGAGCGCCGATTCGTTGGGCGTGGGGAGCTCGAGGTCGCTTTGGCGCACGCGAACGTGGTGTTGCTTGGAGAGAAGCACGACAACCCCGATCATCACCGCCTCCAGGCGGCGATGATTGAAGCGATGGTGCACATGGGCCGCCACCCGATCGTGGCGCTCGAGATGCTCGATGTCGACGAACAATCGAAGGTCGACGAAGCGGCACTTGGGAGTCCCGGAGACCCGGACGCTTTCTTTAGAGCGGTGGGCTGGGACAAGAAGGGGTGGCCGCCTTCACGCGAATACGAGCCGATCGTTCGCGCTGCGCTCTCGAATGGGCTCTCGATCGTCGCAGCTGACATGCGCGAGGAGGACGCGAGGGCGCTCGTCCACCACGGCCTTGCGGCCCTGTCCCCGGCCTCCGCAGTCCGTTTGGCCCTCACGACGCCGATGCCCGCCGCGCTCGCCGCTTCGCTTCGCGCGGAGCTCGCAGATTCGCACTGCGGGATGCTTCCAGAGTCGATGCTTGACGCCATGGCGCTTGCCCAACGCGGTCGCGATGCGGAAATGGCCCGCGCAATCAGGGATTCGGACAGGCAGACCGGGGCTGTTCTCATCTCGGGCTCAGGACATGCCCGCGAGGATCGCGGCGTGCCTGTGGAATTGGCACGAGCCGGTGAAACCAGCGTCCTCACGGTCGCCTTCGCCGAAGTGGTTCATGCCGAAATGGATCCCGAGCAGTATCGGTCAGTCTGGCACGCGGATGCACTCCCATTTTCTTACGTTTGGTTCACACCGCGCGCGAGCGACGATGACCCATGTGAAAGGATGGTTCGGAGAATACCCGACGCGCGCTGATGTTTGGCTAGGAGGTGCCTTGGCCAAGTGCCTTGCATCCGGCGCGTCCCGAAGACATCCTTTGCCGGCGCACGGTCGGCCGAACGCGGTCGTCCATTTGTGTGCGGAGGCCTGGGCCTCGGTGCTTGGCCGTCAATTTGCCTGATAGCCGCGCCAGAGCCAGACCAGGCCATCCGGCATGACCTCATTTCGAGCGTTGTGGTCGCAGTGACCCGCGCCCATCGCGTACACGAAGCGATAATGATTGCCCTTGGCCAGCAGGGCTGCCGCCATATCTTGATTCGCTATCACCCAATTGCTGTCGGACGTGGCGGAGAGAGTGGAGCCATTGTCGTTCTGACCCACTTCCAGAAAGACCCGCAAGTCGGGTCGCAGGGGAGCAGCCGCAATCAAAGAAGGATACTCCCACGCGCCCTCCGGGTAAGCCGTCGTCTTTTGAATGGCGACGAAGGAGCCCGAAAATGAGAACACGCGGTTGAAGTCGCCGAACCATGCCAGGCCCATGACGGCGGGTCCCCCCGAGCTGCAGCCGTACCCACCCCGTCCATTGGGATCGCTGGTCAGCATGAAGTTCGGGAACTTGGCCTTGAGCGCCGTGTTGGCAAGAACCGCAGGGAGAACCTCCTCCGTGACGAAGCGCCAGTAGCGATCGGACACGGTATCGTATTCGAGACTGCGCTCACTGTCCGGATATACGTTCGGACCGTTTTGAATGCCGACGACGGTCAGCGGGGGAACGCTGTTGTTGGGATCGGCGTTGCCGGCCAAATTTTGGACGACCGCTTGAATTCCGGCGTAGAAGCCGTCGGAGGTCACCATGAAAGGCGACGCGGTGCCGTCGACATATTGGGACGGAACCCACACCGTAATCTGACGCGAAAAACTGAGCGGAGGGGTGAAGTCATCGCCGTTGTAGATGTTGCTCATCGCCGAAGTCATGGTGAAACTGGTCTCGAAACCGGCCGGGGTTCCGGCCTGCGGCGTGATGTAGGGAGACGGCGTGTACGTTGGCCCGACGATGATTTCACCGTCCCCCGCATCGCCGACGTTGTTGGGGTAGGCCGATCCCGAGTCGCCGCTTCCGGCGGGGGGCGAGTTCGCGGAGCCACTTCCAGTCCCGCCGTCGAGCGCGAGATCTCCACTCGACGCGCCGCCACTTGTCTGGGCGCTCCCTGCGCCGTTGCCAGTTGCTGGGGTGGAGCCGGTCGTTCCGGTCGCGGAGGACGAGGTTTGGATGGCTCCTGCTGCCGCCGACGAGCTTCCCCCAGACGAGCTTCCCCCACTGGAGATCCCGGTGCTGGCGGCTCCTGCAGCAGCGGTCGCCGTGTGATCGTCCGGCACCGGTGTGGCGGGATTCGACCCGGAAGATGAGCAAGCGCTCGACACCAAGGTACCCATCGTCATGGCGAGTAGAGACCGCGATCGACCCATAGTCCTCGCTCCTTCGCGTGAATGCAGCATGATCGGGGAGCTCAATGTTTAGAATTCCCACTGAATCTATCACTTGGCCGGCAAAGGTCGACGCACTTCGGTGCATCGACGGCCACGGACAGCATGGATAGAAAATGCCGCTCATCGTCGAAGAAAACGCCGTGGTGGCGCTGCGGCCTCCGAGACCAAAGAGGACCTCCGCGCGTGCGGGGCTGGGGCCCGGTGACGCCGGACCGTTCAGTTATCGCCGTCTGTATCCTCGGTATCGGTAACCATAATGCGCATACCAACGGCCATACGCAGGGCCGTGGGCGTGCCAGTGATTGACAAGTCCAATGTAGAAAGGTGACGTCGCCGGTACCCAATAGACGACGCCGTTTGCGTAATAATAGGGTCTGCCGGCCCCATCATAATAAACGACGTAGCCATCGTAGTACTGCGGTGCGTAGCCTTCGGCGACGGCGGCCGGTGGCCCCTCATCCGCGTAACAACCTGAGGACAGGTTCGCGAACGCGGTGACGAGCGTGGCGAGAACGAAGCTCCGAGTCATGCATGCAACCATGCGCGACGACGCGAGCACGCGGCGTGCCAAGTCCCGCAATGGGTCTCGCGGCGGCGCCCGACGAGGAAGGTGCGAGCGTTGTCGGTCCGGCAACCACCGTGCCCGATCTCATTCCAACTGTGCCACCCTAGTTGGGGCGCGATCCGGCGCAGGCCGAGACGCCGCCCCTCGACAGACCCCTTGCGATGACCGACAGAGGCCGTCCGATCTGCGCTGCGCGCCGATGGCCTGAGCTCAACCATCACTCCAGCGGCGATAGGCGAGCCCTCGGTCACGACAATGCGCTAGACTTCAGGCGAGACTCAGACCCTGGAGGACTCCGCAAGCCGGCTCGGCGCCGAAACCGGCCGACTTCATGCCCATGATGTTCTCGATGGTGCAGCCGAGTCGCTGATGCATTTGCGTGCCGGCGTTGACGAGGACGCCTGTTGTCGTCAACTGCCCCGCCGCGCCTCCGATGAGCACGATCGGATAGGGACTGAGGCCGTGGGGTCCCGTCGCAATCTCGTTACCATAGACGAGCAGCGTGTTATCGAGCACGGTTTTCCCATTGGCGGCTGGAAATTGCGCCAGCTTCTGCGCCAGACTGAAAACCATCTGGGCCTGGTACTGTGCCACGGAAACCATCACGGAGGCGGCGTCGGTGTCGGTGCCGCTCGGCAAATCGGCGTGTTCGATGTCATTGTGAAAGTCGGGCCGCATGCCCGGCAGGTTCAGCCAAGCGTAGTGAAAGTGCTCACCGCCCCGACCGGCCTGGAAGGTCAGAATCTGCACCATGTTGCAGCCAATGGCGTTCGCGATGAACTCCATGAAGAGCGTGAATAGAGTCGGGGCGTTTGCTTCGTTGCCCTGGCCGGTGCTCGGCACTCCCAAGATCGATGGCTGCACGTTCGAGCACATCGCGGGGTTGGTCGTGGCGCCGCCGCTCGTGAGGGTCGAGGAGAGGCGGGTCTCGAAGTCACGGACCGCCTGCAGATGAATATCGACCTTGGCTCGCTCGGTCGGGCCGAGGCGATTCTCAAGCGTGACGAGGTCCGAGGCCACGACGTCGAGCACCGACTTTTGTTGAGCCAGTCGAAGCGCGGCAGCTTGCGTGCTTGCGTCGCTCGCCGGGCCCGCGTCGGCGGGGGTCGTCACGCTGCCGAAGACTTGAGTATAAAGAGCGTAAATGTCGATTTGAGGGGGAACTTGCAGGCCCGGCGAGGCGCAGACCCATGAGGCGCGGCCCGCGTTGATGAGCTGGTAGTTCGCTGCGATGACGCCGCAGTGGATGTTTTTGAACGGCGTTGTGAAATTCAAATTGTTGATGAGCACCTGGTCGACCGATTGGCCGCCGCCAAACTGATCGCCTCCGCTCGAAATGTTGTCATGGCCCGAAAACAGCCCGTGCCAACCCCAATCGTGCCCGTCCCCGCCGGGGTTGCCGGTCTTGTTCAGGTAGATCCCGTTTACCAGCGTGGTCAGCGGCCCGACCGTTGGGTCCGTCAAGATGCTGGACAAGATCGGCGACGTAAACGTCGGCGCCCCCGCCGACATCTGCCCGTAGGCCGTTCCAGTCGGCCAGAAGCTCGCTTGATGCGTGCCCCCCGTTTGCATGAAGCAAATGAGGCTCGGCATCGCCGGAGTGGCCGTCTGCGCGAATGCCTGCTTCAAGAATGTAGGGACGAGAAGCGTCGACCCTGCGGCTTTAAGCAGCGC
Source organism: Polyangiaceae bacterium (assembly GCA_050013115.1). Classification (GTDB taxonomy): domain Bacteria; phylum Myxococcota_A; class Polyangia; order Polyangiales; family Polyangiaceae; genus Palsa-1150. The sequence continues at coordinate 146,615 of JBEKFX010000001.1, read as the reverse complement.
ACGCCGCGAGAACTGGAAACTTCCACCCGTTTTCATCGGTCATCCTCTCTGTAAACGAAGTTTCTGTCGGCGACGGATGCGTTGACGAGCGTGATGATTTGCCCGCCCGAGGCCGCGAACTGAGCGCTCCAGTTGTCGAGGACGCATTGATCTTCGGTCGTCGGATCGCGCGTCTGGTCAAAGTTGAAGTAGTGACTGACCATGCAGGCCGCCACGTCTTGGCTTTGCGCGAGCATCGTGTCCAATTGTGCTGGACCGGTAAAGGATCCGTTGACGTCGGTGGCCGTCAGCTGCCCCGACGAGTCGACGGGCAGATTGTTGTCCGTCGTGCGAAAGCGCCCGAGGCCATCCATGTCTTCCATGCCGAACCCGATGGGATCGAATTGGTTATGGCAACCCGAGCAAGCCGGGTTGCTCGCGTGAATCGTGAAGAATTCGCGCGTCGTCACGCCGGCATCGAGCGTGAACGGATCGGACGCGATGGCGGCCAGAGCGGCCGGGGGTGGGGGCGCGACGACCTGGCAAAGGAGCTGGCGGCGTACGAGAAGGCCGCGTTCGATAGGACCCGAATTGATGTTGTTCGAGTTGTAGGTGAGCACTGCCGGCAACGACAGCAACCCCTTGCGATGGGTCGTGTCGAGTTGACCACTGGAGAGGAGATCGGCGCCGTAAATCGTATCGAGCGCCGCGGGAATATTGGTGCTTGTCGCGGTCAAGAAATCGGCCAGCGTTCCTTTCCCGCCGTTCAGGTTCGTCGCGACGAACTGGTTGAACTCCTGCTGCATCGCTGCGGCCACGGCGGGTGTGTATTCCGGATACACCGTGGGATCCTTCGGCACTGTGGCCATCGGGCCCATGTCCATCCAGCCCGTGACGAATCGCGCCAACGAAGCTTGACCTGCGGCCGTCGGCAGCAAACGTTGGACTTGTCCTTGGATGTCTGAAGTACTGGCGAACCCCGTCGTCTGAGCGATCTGGAGAAGCGTCGCATCCGGACGCGTTCCCGTGAGCAAGAACGAAATCTGCGAAGCGATTTCGTACGGTGTCAGCTCGACGGGCGGCAGCGGACTGGTGATGGTGCCGCCGTCGGGTCCAGTCACGATGCCTCCGTCGGCGCTCGCGACGATGCCGTCGTCGGGCCCGAGCTCAGTCACATAAAGCGTGTACGGAGATTGAAGGACCATCGCGACCAGCATTTGGACGGCGGTCGAATAGTCGGGGGCCGCGTTGGCAAGGGCGAGGTATTCCGTATTTTCCGCTGTGGTGAGAGGCCTGCCGAAGGCTTGCAGCGTGAACGACGACAGGAAGGTTTGTAGACAAGCCGTCGAGCCCGCAGTCGTCGCGCACGGAGCGAGCGTGGTGGCGTCGACGGCACCTGCGAGTTGAAAGGCGAGATCGGCGATCGTGATTTGCAGGGACGACGAGACGAAGAGCGCCGCTTCTTGGTTGTCGAAGCCCTCGACCGTCGGTTCGGACGGCCAGGCCGCGAGGGCGGTCTGTTGGGCCGCCGCGCCGAGCAAGCCACCGACGACGTTGGCGTATTCTCGCCCAGCGAGTCGTCGCGCGCGGCGGCTCGTCAGCGCGTCGCACGGACCCGCCGGAGCGCCGTCCGGACTCGACGTAGCGATCGCTGTGGCTGCCGCGCCCGGCGTGCTCCCCGGGGACGTGTTCGTTGAGCCGCCGCCGTTGTTGCCCAAAAGCGTGGCTCCGATCTGCCCGGTGCAGCCGGCCAGCACGATGGCCAAGCTGCCGTTGCGGATCCACGCCGTGCGTACGGGCTTGCTTGGCGATGTCGAGCGCAAGTCTCGGTCATTCCGCGATCCATCGGGGACATCTTTACCGGGTTTCATGCGACAGAAATCCTTTCGCGAATCGATCAAAACCGCGGAGCGGACGCGGGTGCCTCCGAGCGTCGCCATCGACGGATCGGCCCATCCGCGATCATTCGAATGCGCTCGATGAGACCTTTGGCCGGCAAGCCTAAGGCCAGGAGAGCAAAGGAAGCCCTATTCAAAGTCGGGCTCCGCCGCGGCGCTCCTCCGCCATAAGTCGGCGGCCTGGGTATCGGCGCGCGGCAGCCAACGCTTTGTTGGCCTCCGTAAAGGATCGCGGGGGCGATGGGGGATGGTTCCATCGAGCCGTGATGCTTGCTTCGGGCTTCACAAACAGTCAGTGCAGACCCAGAGGGGTCGGAGCTCACCGCGAGCCACCAAAGATCGTCGCGTTTTGTTCAGGACGGGTTTGTCTAGCCACAGCGCATGAGACGAATGCGCGGGCAGTGACGCCGTTTCACAAGATCAGTCCTGCAAAACAGGTGACCCCGGCCCACCCGCCGTCCAGCCGCACGGGTGCCGCATTTTCGACGAGGCCGACCGGTCCGGGCGCGAGGGCCCCACCCTGCACGGCGATTCCAAGTCGAAGCGCTTTCAGCGTGATGCCGAAGTCGATGGTCGCGGTCGCTTCGGCCGTGAAGCCAGCGCGGCGTGCTCCATAATACTCAGACGATGAAGATACGCCTTGGATTGATACGTACACGAGCGACAAGGATCCGGATAGGCCGAGTTCAGCTTTGGCGAAACGGACTCGCCATCGCATTCCAGCCCCAGCGGTCGTCGCGCTGACGTTGACCCGGCCGGATGGTCGCTCGGCGCTGCCCGTTTCCCACCCGGCCGACGCAAAGAGCTGGTGCTGCTCACCGGTCGCTTGACCGAATCGAACCGCGGCTCCGATCGTTGGAAGCGGCTGTGAAAGGTGCCTCGCGCGCGCGATGGCTGAGGCATCGATGGTCAAGAACGGCGCGCGTTGCCCCGCAGGCATCGCCTGCTCGCCGCCCCTTTTGGCGAGAGGCGCCGCCAAACCATGAGCCCCGGCCCTCTCTTGCGCCCTTTGCCGGATGAGCAGCTGCGTCCACGATGCGAAGAAGAGTTCGGAGGCGGCCAGTGCGAGCGTTCGTTCCGGATCGGCCGAGCCTCCGAGGGATACGTCGCGAGAGACGATCTTCAACGTTACTTGATCGCGCAGCGCGACGCGCACGTCGTTACCTTCGCAAGAAAGGCTCACGTCCAACGGCGGAAGGTCGGCGACGACCGGCACCAGGGTGGCGATCTCGAGCTGCAAAAGCTCCTTGATGCGCTCGGCTCGAAGATCCGCGCAGCTCGTCGTCGCAACGCTCATCCCGGAGATCGGCGGCGGCGCCGCCGTCTGCTGGGTCGGCGCGGCCGCTGGGGCCGAGTTCGTGCCGAGCCCGCCTCCGGAGCCGGAGGGAGCGGGACCGGCCGCCTGTTTTGCAGTGGAGATGGCCGGGAGACTCGCAGCCGCCGCCAGCGCGCCCCCGAGCCACGCCCTCCCGAGAGTCCACGTCATTCGACGATATGTTGCATGCGCGCAGCGTGGGTTCCGTTCGGGAACCGTCGTAGATACTGCTCGGCTGTCGTACGTGCTTCCGCGGTCTCATTTGCAGCCGACCAGGCCGCCGCCTCCTCCGCGAGGGCGTCTTCAGCCAGAGGGCCGTCTGGAGCCATGGCGAAACTGGCCCGGAACGCCCTGGCGCCATCGGCGGCCCGATCGCGTGCGCGCTCCACTTTGCCGAGCGTGAACCAGGCCAGCGCTCCGCGTCGATCATCTGGATAACGCCCGACGACCGATCGAAGCGTTGCCGCGGCGGCTGCCAAGTCGCCCGAGCGGCGTTCGGTATCGGCCCGTTCCAGGAGCGCATCCGCCGAGGGAAATGGCGCCTGGCCGCGGGTGACCCGTGCCGAGGGCGTGCTGTTCGCCGGCGCCGAAGCGTCGAGGTCTTTGCCCTGGGTGCCCGCTTCCTCCGCCGAAGTACTCAGTTCGTCGCCCACGCCCAGTTCGACCTCACCGCTATTCGCAGCAACGTGCACGAGGCCCCGTTCGACTTTGACCGAGACTTTCCCGGCGTCAATCCCCACGACGAAGAGGGTCCCCTTCACCTGCACCTGGACGCCTTGGGCGACAACGACAAATGAACGACCAGGAACCGGAGGGACATCATATCGAACGTAGCCCGCGCTCTGCGCTATCTCGACTCTCTTTCTCGTCTCGGTGCGGACGTCGACGTGCGCGTCTCGAGAAAGATCGAGAAGTGTGCCATCGGCCAAGCTTCGAGACTCGAACACGTCGAAGCGTGTCTGGGCGGGCGGCGGCGCGCTCGGAGCCGAAACGGCCGGGCTCGGCGCACGTACGATTTCAGCGGCGCGCTTTCTTCCGAGGTCCACGCCGGCGAGGTAGGCCACGGACGGAGTGACGACGATGAGCGACACGGACGCCGCAACGGCGAACGCACGACGGCGCGCCCTCCGCCGCGTGTGCCGCTCATCGAGGCTTCGCTCGATTTCGCGCAGGACACGGCGCTCTCTCAGGTGGTCCCATGGCGGCTGCATCCGCCTCCGGAGCCTTTCGATTTCTTCATTGAGCATCGAGCCATCTCCGCAGGCGTTGGTCTGCTTCGCCGATCCGGCGTTTGGCGGTAGCAATCGAGATGGAGCAGGCACTCGCCACGTCCGTTAGCTCCAGTTGCTCAATTCGACTGAGGGTCCATGGAATGCGTAACTTGGGCGGGATCTCTTCGAGCGCTCGTCCGAGCTCGTCAGCGGACCAATCCCCCCCCGGGGTGTGCGATTGCGGCAGAAGGATGGCCAGGCTTCCCTCGAGCTTCGTTCGACGCCGCCGATCTACGAGCACTCGATTGACCTTCCTGACCGCGATGGTAACCAGCCAGGCGCGAAGGTGGGAGGCTTCTTGCAGGGCGCGCATTCCTTCCACGGCGTCGACGAATGTTTCCTGAATGATGTCATCGAGTTCGTGGTCGGCGCCAAGGAGGCGGAAGATGACGCCTGCGAGGTAGCGCGCATAGCGCGCGTAAAGGAGGCGATAGGCGTCCTTGTCCCGGCGCCGCACGAGATCGACGAGCTCCGCGTCGCTCAGCGGCTGTTCGGGCGCCACTTGTCGAGGCACGTGCACGTGTATTACGTACGGCGCAGACAGCGTCGAAGCTCAAAAAATTGTCTCTCGAGTGACTCGAACGAACGGGCGATCCGCGCGCACGGATCATGTGGCCAGAAATTAAACAATCCTCCTCCGGGCGAGATCTGGACCATCGGTTCGTTGAATGGCGTCGTGCGATACCGGTCGTTCCGTTCCCAGATTGAACCTGTCGCCGCCAACTCGGGTGGCACGAATCCGGTCTCGCGTTGGTCTCGGGACCAGTCACCCGATGCGAAGGCCGGCCCGGCGGCCGCCACTGACGGAATTTTTACTACGCACTACGAACGAGGCCCAGGCCTACGCCGGATGGGCCCAACGCCGGATGGGCCCAACGCCGGATGGGCCCAACGCCGGATGGGCCCAACGCCGGATGGGCCCAACGCCGGATGGGCCCAACGCCGGATGGGCCCAACGCCGGATGGGCTAAGTGTTCCCCCCTGTCTTGACGTGAGGTCTGATGACGCCGCATGGCCGCCCGTCGGGGACGGGCCTGCTGATTCCGGAGCTGAACGCACACACGGCTGTCTCGCCCATCGAGGCCCATCGCGAATCGACGCAAGTCAACCCGAAGACAAAGCCAATGCGACCCCGGCTGGCCTCAGTCGGCACGGGATTCAAAGCGCTTGTTCGGAACGAAATCGATCCGCGATGTCGCGGAAAGGCCAGTGGGCGTGTTCGGCCTGCGAGGCGGCCGACCCGAACTGAACACCCACCTGACGGAGGTGTCAGTTATTCTGCGCGCCGTCTGCAATCCAATTGTAGATGAGCTGCTGCTGATCGGAGCTCAGCGGAGTCCCGGAGAACGTCGAGGTTCCGCTCGCCCTCAACGTGGCCTCGTCAGCCGGCATTTGACTTCCACATGGAGGCATCGCCTTGCTGACCTTTAAGTACATGATGCTGTTGCCCGGATCGCCTGGCACGACGCGCGTTCCCATTTCTGAACAGCTGGCGCCCGCGCACGGCTGCCCTACAAGGCTATAGTACGCGGTCACCTGCGAGCTGAGGTCGAGGGCGCCGTAGCGGATACCCACCCCGCTATAGTGGCAAAAGTCGGTACTGCACGTGGGCGCGATGACCTTTGCATAGACCTCGGTGAACGAATTGGCAGCCGGCGGTGGCGAGCTGCATCCGAAGCCAAGCATCGCGACGGGGACGGACAGTGTGAAGACCGATCGCAAAACAGGGTGTCTCATCGATTCCTCCAACCAACCCACCTGTGATGTCATCGTGCACGCGCCTTCGGCCTCAGACGACCCGATCGCCAACGCCTGGCCGATCTGACCCTTAGTCACCACCGCCACCGTCGCCTCCGGTGGGGACTGCGCCTGCGCTCGCGTCGGCCATGACCGCCAGACCCGCCCAGCCAGGACCCGCGTAATCCGTGAACTCCGACCAACTCGGCGGCGGAAAATCATCGGAAGAGCATTGGATTGTCAGCGGACACGTGGCCCCGGACCAAAACGAACCACCGCAAACGCACTGTGTGAAGCTATTCCCATCGCAAAGGGCGTACGACGTCCCGCTGCAACCTTCGCAGCTGGTGATGGCAACGTAATAGCCTGTCGAACACGGCGGCTCGGGATTCCAGCCTGCGGGCGGCGTCCAGGGTTTGGCGCCGTAGGCCACCGGCTGAAACGAGCTTGAGCTCGCGGAGCACGCCGGGCCGACGGCGAGCCCGATGAACGCCGCAACGCCAACGACGAATCGGCCTTGTGCTTTCATTCGTATGCGCATGTCACATCCTCTCGCTGGTAATTCGCATTCCGAGTCGAAAAATTCCAAGTCGCATAGCTTCACGCTTCCGCGCGGCGGAAATCGCTGGCACCTAAGGGAGGACCGGACCGCTCGGACCGGGTCCTGCCCGAAGCGGCCCCCGAGACGATCGAGGACGTTCGGTTGCTGATTGCAGTCGAGGACGAACACATGGGCATCTCTCAGAAGAAGTACAGCCAGGTCATTTCGAACCGATTGTTGTACGCATTCGTGCCGTCCGCCATCGCCTGGGTGACGCGCTGGTAGGAAAGGCCGACGCGAGCAGCCGGCGTGATGTCGAAAAAAATGTTCCCGTCGACGTACCACGAGGACTGGAACACGGCGCCCGCATTGACCCACGGCTGTGTCGGCGAGTCGGGATGAAAGAGACTCGCAATATTGTTTGAATTGCCCCGACTGTAGTTTCCGGTGATGAAGACACGACCGGTTGGCGGCAGGTAATACTGGACGCCAACGATGAATGTTTGCCAATTGATCGTATGAAGGATGCCGTTCGTGTCGAACGCCACGAGTCCGGGATCGACATCCGGGGTGTACGGAGCGCCGACGAGCGGTGCAGAGCCAGCTTGCGGAGTCGCCGTTCCCGATGCATTGACGGGGGTGTCGGGGGGTAACGGGTAAACGTTGGGCATGGTCGCTCCCGCGGTCATTCCCGTGTATTGGTCCGCATCCCCGGTTCCTGTCACGAACTCCCCGGTCACGGTCAGTGCATTCCCTCGATCCGTGCTGTCGGTTACCGGGATGATTGGAATGAGGATGTTGGCCGCGATCGCCCAGCCGGTGAGGGGTATGGGCGGGGCCGGTAGCGGTGCGTACGGGTTGACTCTGAACGATCGCACGAGCCCGGATACGCCGATGGCCGCTGGCAATGCGCCCGTTCCGCCGCTACCGGGGGTTGTCATGGCCTTCCAGTGGTTGAAGGCGAGGCGGAGACCGCCTTCTCCGTCCGGCAATCCCGAATCACGCTCCGCGGGGCGGAAGGCGGCGGCCGCCACGTCCAAGTTGACCGCGTTGGTCGCGAATGTGTGAGTTAGGCGAAGCTGCACGGTGCGATTGAATAGCTCGTTCGGCAAACCCAGAAAGGCACACGAGGCTCCAAAGAAGTAATTTTGCCACCCAAGCAGATGATAGGTTTGACCGACGAGGATGTCCGCGATGGCATTTTCGAGCTTCACGTAAGCGTGTCGGATGCGGGGCGCTGCGTTGTTGAAGTAAGCGGCCTCGGTGGTGTCGCCGGGCCCTGGTGCTTGCCCAGAGGAACCTCCCCCGCTGTTGATGTTTGGTTGATTTCCAAATAAATCGAATTCGAGCACGCCCGACGAGCGGATACCGCCGATCGTCGGGGCCTCCGCGTTGAAGCCGAGGCGACTGTTACGGATGGTGAATTGCAAACGGGTGTTGTCGCCTGCTTGCGTCTGATTGTGGGCAATGACGTTGTCGTTCAAGCCGTCATTGAAGCTTCGGGTGGAATCACCCATCATGTCCGCTTCGGCAAAGCCGTAGATGGTCAGTTTCCACTGGGAAGTGGCGCCTGCGGTCAATGCGAGCGGTGGCCGAAGAAACCATGGGTTTACGGGAGTCGGAGAAACGGTCTCTCGGGTCGGCAGCGCAATGGGCGGAGTCAGCTGCTCCGACCGTTGTTCGGCAGATTCGATGGCCGGCCTACCGGACGGTTGTTCGGCAGGTCCGGCGGGCGGCTTGTCGTCCGACTGCGCACGAGCGGCCTGCGCGATGAACAAGCCAGAACCGGCGATCAGGACGACCAACGATTTGAAAGACATGATCAGATTCCTTTCGGGACAAAATTCCCGGAGTGAAAACGCATTCTCCCAAAGGTCGATGGCGCCGCCGGAGGGCGAGCCGTCAACAGTCGAGCACGCAGCCCGAGCGCCGATGGACGCCGAAAGGCTACCCTTGGCTTCAGTGACAGTGCGGCTGTGCGCTCAAAGCCCGAGCGGGCTCGAGTCACGATGAGATCGTCCGACAAGCGGCGGCCAGCAGGGCGATGAACGATGGCCTTGGTCAAGACGAGATGGGTGACGAGTCGTTGCCGGGGCCGTTGGGCCGCGGTCCTGGCGTGAGGTCGTGGCGACGGCCGCGCGATGGGCGGGAGTCGTGCTTCTGCCGACGACCGTACGGCGCAATGCGCGATGCATGGATCGCCGCTCGTCGGATTCATGGGTCGGCTGTCGGTGCGTCGAAGGGTACGCGATCGTAACTGGAGCGATGGGTGGTTGAGCGCTGCGGTCCCTGCTTGCGCGTTGTCCGTCGTCTGTTCACGAGCGACGGGCGCCGCGCCTCCACTATCCATCGCGGTTTCCTCCTCCGCGCCTCGCTCCTCTGCTTCGATGTCGTTGGCAGATCGCTTTGTAGGCGTGCGACGTGATCAGTTCTCCTCACTCGCGCGTACGGTGTTCTTCGCTTGAGGTTGACGTCCTCTACCGCACAGCGCATCGGGGGGTCAAGTGGTCAGGCCAGAGGCGATGGATGACGAAGTCTGCGCGGTCCAACACCGTCCGAACTCCTGCGCGACAGCGCGGTGAATGACAACGGTCGCGTTCGGCGGAGCGCCGGGGCGCACCACGCATCGTTCGCCTCGAGCCGATGACCGTTGCCGGCATCGGTCGCGTTCGGCGGAGCGCCGGAGGCACCACGCATCGTCCGATGCACCCGCGCCGCCCATCGAACCTTCGCGGGCGCGCCGGCGACCGGAGTGCGCCGGGCAGCCTTTCGGCAGGCTCGGGGACTCCCCGCACGCGAAGCGCCTTCGTGATGCCAGCGCGAATCTCAAAATCGGGCAGGTGCTGGATCGGGCCCGAAGCCGTGCGAGCACGGAGGCGAAAGCGGCGTCGATGGTCCTCGCACGGAGCGGCCGGGATGCACGAAACCGTCGACAGTCGGAAGCCACTGGACACGTAGACGGTCTGCGGGTACGGCTTGGGTCCGGTCATGTGGTCAGGTGGACTGACCAATTGTGGGAAGGTTTTCTCGCACGGACCCCCTTGGGACCCTGGAGCAGAGAAGCGACGATGGCCTTCCCCTCCACCGGCATGATCCGTTAGCGGTGAATGTCGTACATTGAATTACTGTGGAAGGAATGGTAGGATGTCTGTCTATCGAGTCGCAGGGACTGCCATTCTGGCGGTCGCAAGTCCCGTACTCTTGAACGCGGCGCTCACGTCGGGGTGTGCTGGCACGCCCGCCACCGTCGGGGGCGGCGACGAGGTCGTGCAACAAAGCCAGACGTCGCCCGCTGGCACGAGCGCAGTGATGTCGAGCAGCACCGCCACGTCGAGCGGCACGGCCACGGCGGGCAACACCGTCACGTCGAGCGGTACGGCGACGTCGGGCAGCACCGCCACGTCGAGCGGCACGGCCACGGCGGGCAACACCGCCATGTCGAGCGGCTCGGCGACATCGAGCGCGACGGTCTCGTCGAGCAACACGGACGGCGGCGGGACGGCGACACCTCCGCCCGGGACGGGATCGACCCCCAACTGGGGCACCCCCATGGCGGGCGGTCCTACGGGTACAGGAACCGCGGCGACAGTGACCGTCGACACGAACACGACCGTCGGGACAATCGGCTCGGATTTCGTCGGCTTCAGCTACGAGAAGACGCACATTACGAATGACTCGTTGAACAGCACCAATGCAAGCTTGGTGGCCCTGTACAAGCTCATCGGTTCGCCGCCGATTCGGCTTGGGGCCGACGATGTCGACAATTGCAACTGGGGGGGCACCGGAACGGCTCCGGCGGCGCCATCCGGCCAGCCATTCTCGCGGACCATCACGACCGGCATGGTCGACGACCTTTGTGCCTTTCTCGGAGCGACGGGCGGCAAAATCATTTATGGGGTGAACTACAAATCGGACAATGTGACGGCGTCCGCAGCGGAGGCTGCCTACGCGATGGGTAAGTGCGGGTCGAGCATCATCGGGTTCGAGATCGGCAACGAGATCAATCGGTATGGCACATGGGCCTCCCTCGAAGCACAGTGGGAGTCAATCGCGACGGCCATTGTCGCGACGCCGGGCGCGATGTTGGTGGGTCCAGCTGCGGGTGGTGGAGATGCCGCCTCGCTTTCAACTCCGTTTGCCGCTGCCGAATCCGCGAAGTTCGGGAGCAAGCTCGTCCTTTTGACGCAACACTATTATGCCGGTACCGCGAACACGAACTCCGCAACGGCCGCTCGCCTCCAGACCCCCGACCCCGATCCGCCGACTTCGCAGGACGGGCTCGTTGGCACGGCCACGACGATGGGCACCGCGTCGGCCAACAACAAGATTCCGGACGGCTGGCGCATGGGGGAGGTCAACACGTTCGCGGGGCACGGTCAAATGGGGGTCAGCGATACGCTCATCGCGGGCCTTTGGTCCCTCGATTTGATGTTCGTGAGCGCCGAACACGGTGCCAGCGGAGTCAATTTCCACGGCGGCGAAACGGGAATGGATGGGTCGAACCCGTTTTATTACGAGCCGATCATGGAGACCGGAGGTGTCGTCGTTCAGGTGCATCCGGTCTACTATGGGATGCTGCTCTTCTACCTGGCTGGGGCTGGGCCCATGGTCTCGACGACCGTCACCACGACCGACGCTTATTTCACGGCGTACGCAATCAAGGCCAACGGATTCACGAGCGTCGTGCTCGACAACAAGGACGCGACAAATGGGATCACCGCCACGGTCAACTTGGGCGCGGCCGTGAACAGTGCGAGCGCCATTTATCTCGAGGGCACACCCGCCGGCTCGCTGACGGCTCCGGCAAGTGCCGTAACCGTCGCGGGTGCGGGGGTTACTCCCGCGGGTGTCTGGAACCGCAACGCGCCTTACACCCAGACGACCTCGGGCAACACGGTGTCGGTCTATGTGCCGGCCGCGAGCGCAGCCCTCGTCCGCGTCGAGTAGAGGGGGACACGTCGTGGCGCGGATGGACGACGCCGCCGGGGACTGCGTCGAGTGCCGGCGCGTGCTCAGAGTCTGCCGATTCGGGTCGAGCACGGAGAAGCTATCGCGCTGGACACGTCGTGGCGCGGATGGGCGACGCCGCCGGGGACCGCGCGGTCCGGCGTCGCTCGTCGACCTCAACTCAATTGCCGGTGCGATTGGGGTCGCGCCACGCCCGTTCGAATGGGAGTCTCCAGGCGTGGGGCGCCACGAGCGAATGAATGACGTTTGGCCCCCACGAACCCGGCGTGTACATGCGAACCGGTGGAGGCGCTTCCAGCAATGGAGTCGCCTTGTCCCACAACCGCTCGATGCCTTCGGCGGTCGTGAACAAAGTGTGATCACCCCGCATCGCGTCGAGGATCAAGCGCTCGTACGCTTCGAGCACGTCGCCCACGAAGCCGGTGTCGTGCATGGCGAACTGCAGGCTTAGCTTGTCGAGCCGCATCCCAGGTCCGGGCCGCTTGCCGTAAAAGGACAGCGACATTTTCGAGGCGTCGGCCAAATCGAACGTCAAGTGATCCGGGCCTTGGGCGCCGACACCCGATCCCGACGGGAACATGCTTTTCGGAGGTTCTCGGAATGCAATCGAAATAATGCGCTGTCCCTCGGCAAGGCGCTTGCCGGTCCGCAGGTAGAAGGGGACGCCGGCCCAGCGCCAATTGTCGATGAAGCACTTCAGCGCGATGAACGTTTCCGTATCCGATTCCGGGTGGATGCCTTCTTCGGTGCGGTAGCCGATATACTGGCCGCGGACGACGTGGTTCGGCTGGATTGGCAGCATGCTCCGAAAGACCTTGTTCTTCTCCTCGCTGATGGGGTTCGGCTCGAGCGAGGTCGGCGGCTCCATCGCCATGAACGCGAGGATTTGAAACAGGTGAGTCACGACCATGTCGCGAAATGCCCCGACGGTCTCGTAAAAGCTGCCGCGCTTACCGAGGCCAAGAGTCTCAGGTACGTCGATCTGCACATGGTCGATGAAATTGCGGTTCCAGATCGGCTCGAAGAGCCCATTGGCGAAACGGAACGCAAGAATATTTTGTGCGGGCTCTTTGCCGAGAAAGTGGTCGATCCGGAAAATCTGCTGTTCGCTGAACACCTCGTGCAGGTTTGCATTCAACGACATGGCAGTCGCCAGGTCGGTACCAAAGGGCTTTTCCATGACGATGCGAGAGCGCTCGACGAGGTTCGCTTCGCCCAAAGTCCGTACGGCGGAGAGTGCGGCGCTGGGCGGCACGCTGAGGTAGTGCAGCCGACGACTGTCTCCGGTGAATGTCCCCTCGGCCTTCTCGGCCGCCGCTTTCAGGGCGCTCGCGCCGGCGGTCAGAGGCACATAGTCCAGGCTGCCAGCAAAGGACGTCCAATCTGGCTCGGTGACCTTGCGAGTCGAGAATTCATCGAGAGCGCCCCGGGCAACTTTGCGAAAGCCCTCGGCATCGAGCTCGTCGAGCGAGACGCCGATAATCCTGCAGCCCGGGATGAACCCGGCCCTCGAGAGATGGAATAGCCCGGGCAGGAGCTTGCGTCGCGCCAGGTCACCGGTGGCGCCGAAGAGGACGACGAGATGGGGGTATCGCGGCCCGACACGTGGGGTTTTTGCGGCCGTGCTCACGGTTCCCTGAGCGACTGTACCCGAGCTGATGCGCGTCGGATGAATTTTTTCGCGGTGACGCGCTGGGCTGAGATCGTGCGCCCGCCTAAAGACCGTCAATGCCCTCTGAGCCCGAGGTCCCCGACCGGGAGCCCCCTGGGGGTGCCCCGCACCGCTTACGGCGAGGTCTCCAGGCTCACGGGATTGGTCAGCCGCCCGATGCCCTCGATCTCGACGGTGACGACGTCCCCGGCCTTGAGCCAGCGCGGCGGGGTCTGCGCCATTCCGACACCATGGGGCGTGCCCGTCAGAATGACCGTTCCGGGAAGGAGGGTCGTGCTCGCGCTCAAAAATTCAATGAGTTGAGGCACGTCGAAAATCATGTCTGCGGTCGTCCAATCTTGGACGCGCTCTTCGTTGAGAACGGTGGCGATTCGGAGCGCATTCGGGTTCGTGATCTCGTCGGGCGTAACCAGACACGGGCCGATCGGCGCAAATGTGTCGAACGTCTTTCCCCGACACCACTGGCCGCCTCCCCGCCGGATCTGCCAGTCGCGTGCCGAGACGTCGTTGGCGCACGTGTACCCGAGCACGTGGTCGAATGCCCGCTCGCGTGACACGTTCTTTGCGGTGCGACCGATGACGACGGCCAGCTCGCACTCGTAGTCGACCTCATCGCTCGGTAGGTGGCGCGGAATCACGATTGGATCGCCGGGGTGCTGGGTTGCGTTGATCCCCTTCATGAAGAGAATCGGGTGGTCCGGAATTTTTGCCTTCGTTTCCTCGGCATGTTTGCGGTAGTTGAGACCGATCCCGAAAATCCCCGATGGTGCGATAGGCGCGAGGAGCTTTGCGACCTCGGCCAGCGCGCTCGTGACGAAGTAGCGGCCGAAGACGTCGCCGTCGATTCGAACGATGGCGCCGTCGAAACTCTGGCTGCCGTAGTGCACGCGCCCGGCGGGGTCGCGGTAGCGAACGATTTTCATGATGGCACCAGTCTTTGCCACACCGGCCCTGCCGGATCGACGTGGCCGTTTTGGGGAAGGATCTCCGTCGCGATCAAAGTCCTGAGAAGGTCAGGTCACAGAAAGCCGAACGCGTCACGCACGACGGCGGCGCGGCACGCTCGCCGACGGGGACTCAGTTTGCTTCGGGAGAAACGTCTTCGCAGTAGCCGTAGTTACACACCTGAGAACTCTGGCAGTCCGCGGGCAGCTTACATGTCGCGCACTGGGTCGTGCCACCGTTGACCGTCAGATCGTAAAAGCAGTTGCATGGATACTTGGTGTTGTACGTCGTGAGCGGCCCCATTTCCTCCGTGCGCTGAACGTGCATCGCGCAAGTGGGAACCGCGGCGCCGTTGATGGTCGCATTGAGGAGGTCCGTGTTCGGCATGTTGAATTGCTGGATGAGCGCGCTGGCTTGCGGTGAAAGCACGCCGCTTGAGTTGAGTTTGCTGTAGAGGTGAATGTATCCCCACGGAGAATAGTGACCATCGCGGACGTTTTGCTTGTCGAACGAACCGGGGGTCGAGTCGGGCAAAAAGCCCGCAAGCTGCCCCTTCGCCTGGAAATAGAGAATGGGCGTGCTTCGCTTCTGGGTGGTGTTCGTATCCGCGTAGTCCGTCGACAGCGTGCCAATCGTCATGGGCGCCAGAGGTACGCTGGTATCGACGATCTGCTTCACCATCGCCGGGGCATTGGGCTCTACGGTGCCCCACCATTGCGTTGGGGGCACGTCGATCGCAAGGGACAAGATGTTGGTGGTGCCGGTGGTCGAGCTGCGGATGAAAATGTCCGCGGGGTTGGTCCATGGCTTGGATACCCCCCCGTTGCCCCCCGTTCCAAATACCTCGTATGCGGCTTCGGCGCTGATGGCCGTGGCCGTCGACCCTTGTGGTGTCACGAACACCATGGCCTGAACGGGCCCGCGAGCCTCGCTGACGGACGGGTAGGCGGTCGAACCTGGAACCCATGGCGACGTCGCCGAGCTACCCGGACAAATGTTCGCGAACACGTCCGATTCCCCGATGTCGGTGGTCTCGACGCCCCCATCGGGGCCGTTCGGATCGCTCGGGCTATTACCGAGCAGACACGGCGTGGCGCCCCCGTCTCCGTCGTAAAAAGAGGCGGGTGTTTGGGCCGACGAGGTCGGATTCATCATCAGGCTTTTGGTGGGGTCGAAGCCGCCGGCCGCAGCGCCCGCACAGGAGCTCGTCGGCTGCCAGACGATGACGTAACCTTGGGGCGCAACGAGGGGCGCCATGGCCTCGATGAAGGGCGTGAAATTGGTCGAACCCTGCATGAAGATGAGGAGGGGCCGTGCGGTCGGGTCGTAGCAGGGGACCGTCGGCAGGCTCGGTGGCGATGCGTCAGACGTTGCCGTCGCGGCGTCCGGGGGGACGAGGGGGGGGAGGCTCGCATCTCCGCCGTCGGGGCACAGGTTGAGTTCTTGACAGTTGTCGTATGGAACGCACGTCGCGGTTGTGCACTGGTTGAAAAACTGGAGGTCGGTCGTTGGTGTTCCACTGAAGCATCCTGGCGGACACATCGGTGAGGCCGAGCTTTCTGCCGCCATCGGACCGGCGCTGGCGTCTTTCACGTACTCGTGGTCGCCAATCCCAAGAATGGAATCGCATCCGACCGTCGCCGCGAGGAGGACGGCGCTGCCGAAAGAGAGCCATTGACGCCCTACCATCGCCCGCTCACGTGGAGTCCTCCGGGGCCGATGCTCACCTGGGCCGTTGGCGTCCTGTCCGGTCCTCCCGCGCTGAACCAGAGCACTGCCGCTGTGGTCACGCCCACTCCGCCGACGATGAAAGCGGCCGTCGAAGCGTTTCCCCAGGTCTTTGCGTCCATCCAGGTGTTTGCTCCGTCTTCGCTATTGCACACGGCACCTGGGCATTCGTTGCGCGCGCTATCCCGCTTCGCCCAGGCGACGCCGCCGAAAATCGTCCCGGCTCCCAGCGCAGCCAATCCGATGGCGGCCGCCCCGATGGCCAGCGCCCTTGGCAGGCCCAGCCCTGAATGGGCTTGCGGCGGGTTGATCGGCGCCGAACGCAAAGGCTCCCGGGTGAGCTGCGAAAACACCTCCGGCGGGGCTCCCGTACTTAAGGAAACGACCTCGCGCCGATCTTTCTGCGCTTCGCGAATGACCAAGTGTTTCTGGACGGCGGCCTCCCCCGCCACCTCGAACGAGAACGTGTGTGGACCCGGGTCGACTGCGACGGCCATCCCGTCGAGCCGATCGGTGAGCGCTTCCCCGTCCACGGTGACCTTGACGTCGTTGACGTCGGCGCCAGCCGCGTCCCGCACTTCGAAAATGATGCTGGGTAGCGCGGCGTTCACTTCGTCCACGCGCCGGATGCACTCTCGCCGGATGTCCGCCGGGCAACTGGTTGCGGCGCAGACGAGCAGGCTTGCGCGCTCGGCACGAAGATGGTGGTCGCTGTTTGCCTTGAGCGAAGCCTCGCTGGCCGCCAGGCATTCGGCCGTCGTCGGTTCGGCGGCGCCCCCGGGCACGCTCGAAGCGAGCGAGGCCGTGACGACGAGCGCGCTCAAGAGGGGTCGATGATAACGTTTCAATGGTTTATCCTCATCGGCCTTGAATCAAAAAACATTCGGGCCTGAAGTGCTTTTGACCTTGGCCGTCGAAATAAAAGTTCGGGTCGCACTCCGCCTTCGCCCCCGACGAGCTGACCCCGGACGCCCCGGGCGATAGCCAGCATTCGGGCTTGAAGTGCTTGCGACCCTGTTCATCGAGGTAAAAATCCGGGTCGCAGTCGACTTTTGGGTCTACCGCCGATGGCATTTGCGGTGCGGGCTTCGGACCTCCGGTCGCCGGCTTGGCTATCGTGTGTGGCATGGCTGCGCTGGCCCCGCGGTCGGTCCGGGCTCTTTCAGGCCTGGGCGTCTTTGCTGGACTCGTGGGTTCGGGAGCCGCTGAAGTGGTCGACGCGGGGTGGGGCTGCGTGTCGACGAGAGGGGGGAGAGCCACCGCATCGCTGACGGCCGATGGGGCAATCCCCGCCACGGATGAAGCCGCGTCGGGTCCCCTCAGCGACGTTCTCTTCAAGAGGAATGCGAACGCCAGGACGAGTGCCAGTATGCCCGCCGCCGCCAGGACGTGGCGGCCCATCGCTCGATCCCCGCGCGTCGTCCTTGGCCCGATCGCGGGCCCCTTTGCCGGCCCTTCCGAGGGCGAAAGGGTTGCCGACGTCGGGGGAAGACGGGACCGATCGCGCAGCGACGATGCGGACGTCTCGCGGGTGCCAGCCGCCATGATTCGTCTCAACGAGGCCGCGGCCCCTTCGGGGCCGAACGGCAGCAGAGCCGCGGCCAACTCGGCGATGCTGGCATATCGCTTCTCACGGTCCTTCTCGAGGCACCGAAAAATGACCCCTTGGAGTTCTATGGGTGCCTTGGCTTGGGAATCGTGCAGGGGAGGTGGCGGTCGCGTCGCGATCTTGACCGAGAGCTCGGGCAACGTCTCGCCGGAAAACGGCATTTTGCCCGTGATGAGCTCGTACAGAATGACCCCGAGGCCCCAAATGTCGGCTCTTGCGTCCACCGTATGACATGCCTCCATCTGCTCCGGGGACATGTACAACGGCGAGCCCATCGCACCCGAGGCCAGCGTTTGCGTGATATTGGGCTCGATGTTGGCGAGGCTTGTCATCTTCGATATGCCAAAGTCAAGAACTTTGATGACTTGCCGTCCGTCGGCCCGCTGAATGCAGAAGAGATTCGACGGTTTGAGATCGCGGTGAACGATGCCGAGCGAGTGCGCTTCGCTTATCGCCTCGCAGGCTTGCAGGACGAAGCCGACCGCCAACTCGGGGTCCAATGGGCCCTCATGCTGAAGGAACGTGCCGAGGTCAGATCCGTGTAGGAACTCCATCACCATGTACGGCGCGCCCGTTTCGAGTGTTCCTACATCGAAGACGCGTGCCACATGCTCGTTCGTGATGCGGACGGCTGCTCGCGCCTCTCTTGAGAACCGCGCCACCGCCTCTTCGTTGGCGAGCATGCTGGGCAGCAGAAACTTGATGGCTACCCTTGTATCGAGCTGCAGATGGTGCGCCGCGACGACGGCACCCATCCCGCCGACCGCGATGAAGTGCTCAACGCGGTATTTCCCACCGACTATTTGGCCTTCTTTGACTCCCGCAACTTCTTGGGGACCGCCTTCGGCGCTGTCGTCCCCCCGCGTCCCTTCGATCACTTCCAAACCTCCGGGGCGACCCGCGCGCAGTTTAGACCACTTCAACTAGTCCACAGCCCAAAGCGCACGTCAAGAGTTCCACGCTCGCGTGTAGTTTATGAGTACAGCGTCACTGGAACCACCCAAAACAACCTGAGGCGACGATTTCTTTCCCTGCGAGAAGCCGAGCTGAGGGCGGCAACGTGAGCCCCCCGCACCTTGCTCGGCACCGCCCCTCGGGGTCGTGTAAATGGCCGCCAAGGGCGGGGTAGCAAATTGGTGCACGAGAGGTCATCCTGGTGGCCGTCATCCTCGACCGGTTCGGGCAAGCGATCCGCACGTGGTCGGAGGTACGAGGTTGGATTTCCGTGCGTAAGACGAGTTTCTCCGGTGCACGCGAGAGGCGATGTTTCGGGCCCGCGAAGGGGTGTTCCGTGGCGCCACGCGAAAAGACAAAGGTGATGGGATGACGGCGACGAAAGGCGCGGAAGGCATTCTTCCGATTTGGAAGAGGTGGTGGCAGCTCGCCATCGGTGTCGTCTGCATGTGCATGATCGCCAACCTCCAATATGGCTGGACGCTCTTCGTCAACCCGATTCAGGATCGACACGGCTGGACCAGGCCCAGTATCCAGGTTGCGTTCTCCGTCTTCATCATTCTCGAAACATGGCTCGTGCCGATCGAGGGTCACCTCGTCGATCGTTTTGGTCCGCGGCCGGTCGCCTTCGTCGGGGGCGTCCTGTGTGCCGTCGCCTGGACCATCAATGCGCACGCAGCGAGTCTTCCGACTCTTTATCTTGCGGCCGCAATCGGGGGGTTGGGGGCCGGCGCGGTTTACGGGACGTGTGTCGGTAACGCGCTCAAGTGGTTCTCGGATCGCCGTGGCTTAGCTGCCGGGCTGACGGCGGCCGGGTTTGGCGCGGGCTCTGCGTTGACCGTCATTCCCATCGCGAACATGATCAAAGCACGCGGTTACGAGAGCGCATTTCTCGTTTTCGGTGTGACCCAGGGAGCTGTCGTCATGGCGCTTGCCCTGATGTTGGCAGCCCCGCCCGCTTCGGTCGCTGTACCGAGACCGTCCTCATTTGGGCGGTCGGAGCCGTTGAGGGAGTACACACCGTTGCAAATGGTACGAACGCTACCGTTTTGGGTCCTCTTTGCCATGTTTGTGATGATGGCATCGGGCGGGCTCATGGCAACGGCCCAGCTCGGCCCCATGGCCAGAGACTACAAGGTGGCGGACGCCCCCGTGCACCTCGCCGGTCTTACACTTCCCGCGCTCACTTTTGCACTCTCCATCGACCGCATTTTGAACGGCCTGACCCGGCCGTTCTTCGGCTGGGTCTCGGACCGCATTGGCCGCGAAAACAGCATGTTCATCGGTTTCTCGCTCGAGGGACTGGGTGTCATCCTCTTGGGTCGCTTCGCGCGCGATCCGACGAGCTTCGTCGTTCTCTCCGGGCTCGTCTTCTTCGCGTGGGGAGAGATTTACAGCCTTTTTCCGGCAATTTGCTGCGATCTGTTCGGTACGAAGAACGCGGCCGCCAACGCCGGGCTCCTCTACACGGCGAAGGGAGTCGCAGCGCTTCTCGTTCCGTTGGGCAACGTATTGGCCGCGAACGGCGGTTGGCAGAAGGTCTTCGCAGTGGCCAGCGTACAGAACTTCCTGGCAGCCCTCCTGGCGCTCCTCGTCCTCCGGCCCCTGCGGATTCGCATGAGCGGCGCGCCTCCGGTCGTTTTGAAAGTTCAACCGGCGAGCCAGGCCTAGCTCTTGGCATCGTTGCCCCTCGCGTCGCAGATCCAATCGATTAAGGACCCAACGTGAAGTTCGCAATAGTCGGCGCAGGCGCGATTGGGGGGTATCTCGGCGCAAGATTGGCCCTGGCGGGCGAGACCTGCACGTTCATCGCGCGTGGAGACAATCTCAAGGCCATCCGCGATCGTGGGCTGAAGCTTATTCTTGAGGACGGATCCGAACAGCTGGCCAGAAATGTGAGCGCGATCGAGCATCCATCCGAGGCGGGAACTCACGATTTCGTTCTGCTGGCGGTGAAGGCGCATCAAGTCGCCAGCATCGCCCCCGACCTGAAGCTCTTATGCGGCGAGGATACAGCGATCGTCACGGCGCAAAACGGAATCCCATGGTGGTACTTTTATCGATCCGGGGGGCCCTATGAAGGTCGCCCGGTCCGGCGGGTGGATCCCGACGGCACCATCGCCAGCAACGTCGATTCTCGCCGGGTGATTGGCTGCATCGTGTACCCGGCCGCCGAACTCGTCGGCCCTGGAGTCGTCAAGGTGATCGAAGGAAACCGTTTCACCGTCGGCGAGCCGGACGGCTCGGTTACCCCCCGGATCGAAACGTTGTCTGAGGCCCTCGTGAGGGCCGGTTTCAAGGCGCCCATCGCGCGGGACATCCGTAGTGAAATCTGGCTGAAGCTCTGGGGATCCCTCAGCTTCAACCCAATTAGCGCGTTGACCCATGCCACGCTCGCCCAAATTTGCGAGTTTCCGGGGACGCGTGCATTGGCGGCGGCGATGATGCGCGAGGCGCAGGTCGTTGCCGAGAGACTGGGCGTAAGAATTCGGATCCCACTCGAAAAGCGAATTGCGGGCGCTCAGCGCGTCGGCGAACACAAGACTTCGATGTTGCAGGACGTCGAACAGGGGCGGTCTCTCGAACTCGAGGCGATTCTTGGTGCCGTCCTCGATCTCGCGCAAATGACCGACGTTCCTGCTCCTCACAGTGAAGCCGTGTACGCCTGTGCGAGCTTGCTCGCAAAAACCCTTGCGGACCGCGATGGGGCGCTTCGCGTCGGTCCGTCCGGGCGATGACAAAAGCGCCCCCCGAAGAACATGGAAGAAATGGACGGGACGATGAGCCAAGCCGGACACACGTTGAACGACCTCCTTGTCGTCGGCGCAGCCGATGCTTTCGCGATCTCAGTCATCGGCGGAAAGCCGCCTCTTTCGTACGGCGCGCTGCGTGCCGCGATGGCGATGACGACGAAACGACTTCGGGAGGCCGGTGTGAGCCGCAGCGACCGCGTCGTGATCGTTCTCGACGGCGGCCCGGAGCTGGCCGTGTGTTTTCTGGCGGTTGCTTCGACCTGCGCTGCCGCGCCGCTCAACCCGGTTTACAAGCCCGAAGAGTTCGAGTTCTATTTCACCGACCTCCGGCCAAAGCTCCTCATCGTAGCGGCTGGGGCGAAGTCTCCTTCGGTTGAAGTGGCCGCGCGGCTGGGGATTGCCGTCGTCGAGTTGGTCTCGACGCCAGACGCCGGCGCGGGCAGCTTCCGGCTGACCTTGCCGGCCGAACTGCAAAGGGGTGGCGCCGCGACCGAGAGCAGCCCCGCGGCGGAAGATATTGCCCTCCTTTTGCATACATCGGGGACGACGTCGCGCCCGAAGATGGTCGCACTGTCGCAACGAAACATCAGCATATCGGCCCACAATGTGCGCTCAACGCTGGCGCTGACCGCCGGTGATCGGGCTTTGAACGTCATGCCGCTCTTCCACATCCATGGCCTCGTTGCCGGGCTGCTCGCGCCGCTCGGGGCGGGCGGCGAGGTGTGCTGTACGCCCGGGTTCAATGCCCTCAGCTTTTTTCGTTGGCTGGGAGAGGCGCGGCCTACCTGGTACACGGCGGTCCCGACGATGCACCAGGCGATTCTGGCGCGTGCCGGACAACACCGCGAAACCATTGAGACTAACCCACTCCGGTTCATCCGATCTTCGTCCGCCCCCATGCCGCCTCAGGTGATCGCCGAGCTCGAAGAGAGGTTCGGGGCCCCGGTCGTCGAATCGTACGGTATGACCGAAGCGGCGCATCAAATGGCGAGTAACCCGCTGCCGCCGGGCGCGCGCAAAGCGGGGACGGTCGGTCGGGCGGCCGGGCCTGAGATCGCCATCATGGGTGCAGAGGGAACGTTGCTGCCTCCGAATGCAACAGGCGAGGTCGTGATTCGTGGCCCTACGGTGACGTCGGGCTACGTCAATAACCCCAAAGCCAATACCGAGGCGTTCACCCAGGGCTGGTTTCGCACTGGCGATCAGGGCGTTCTCGACGCCGACGGCTATCTCACCATCACCGGGCGCCTCAAAGAGATCATCATTCGAGGCGGCGAAAAAATCGCACCCCGCGAAGTGGACGAGGTGCTGATGGATCACCCGGCGGTCCGGCAGGTCGTTACATTTGCGGTGCCGCACCACATGCTGGGCGAGGAGGTGGGCGCCGCCGTCGTGCTGAACGGCGGCGCAGCGGTTAGCGAGAAGGACCTGCGTGCATTTTGCGCGACGCGGCTCGCGTCGTTCAAAGTGCCGCGGACGATCATTTTCGTCGACGAGATCCCCAAAGGCGCCACGGGAAAGATTCAACGCATCGGTCTGGCTCAGAAGCTTGGGCTGGAGGGGACATCGAAGCCGTGAAGTGCCGCCCAAGCTGAGGCGTTTCAGCCCGCCGGGCGCGATTGCGCTGCAGTGGCAAGAAGGTGCAAGAAGCGGCAAAAGCCGGCGCGTGGCGTTTATCATTCGCGCCATGCGCACCGCAGTCATCACGTGGCTGGCGTTCCTGGTTGTCGGCGCCTGCTCGTCGAGTTCCGACTGCCCGACCTATGCCCCCGGCATCGGCCAAGCTTGCGCCGGGAGCGGCACATGTTCATACGGGATCCTCTCATGCTCGTGCGAGCAGCAGACTTGGCAGTGCACGCTACCCTTCAGCCCGGACCTGTCCGACGGCGGAGGCGACGAAGAAGCCGGGCTCGGTGAATGACTGGCAGGGACAACCCGTCTGTCGCCGGCATCTGCGCGTCCGTTCCGGTGGGGCGTAACCGCGCGATTCTGGAGCACGCATCCGACGGGGCGGAGCACCAGCTCGCCGCAGTCCGGACGAAGTTCGGTGATCGACAACTGCCTGCTCGGGTTCCTTCGTGGATTGAGTCTTGCTTTTGCTGGCTGTCGGGGTTGCGACGAGATGCCCTGGTCGCTTCGCATCAAAACCAAACGTTGGAATGACCCTCTGGAGGGCGACGACGGTTACCGGCTGCTCGTCTGCCGTTACCGTCCGCGTGGAGTGCCCAAGCACGTCGAGTCGTGGGACGCTTGGTGGCCTCAACTCGCTCCGAGCCGAGAGTTACACGCCGACTACGATGGCAAACACGGGCCGCCACTCGCCTGGAGGGAATACCGGCGTCGCTACCTCTTCGAGATGAATCGCCAGTGGGAGACGATTGCGGCTCTCGCTGCCCGCGTGAAACGTGGAGAGCTGCTGACCCTCCTGTGCTCGTCGGCCTGCTTTGACCCGGAGCGGTGCCATCGCAGCCTGCTGAGGACGCTGGTTGCCGGTGCGGCTCATGCCGCCAGTTGGCAGGTCGATTGATGCCAACAGAAGACCAGCAACGCCTGCGTCCGGATGCCCGAAGAGACCATCATGAGGGTGTTCGTTGCGCTCGGGGTGGTCGTATTCGTCGCGGGCCTCTGGGCGTCGACCCAATACCTGGCGGCGCATCTGCACGGAGCATCGGGCTTGGGAGTGCCATGGGGGCACGTCGGCGGGGTTTGCGTGTACGCGCCTTGGGCATGGGTGCGGTGGCGCACGGCCTTGGCCGTGCGCTCGCCGGAGGTCTTCCGGGTGGCGGGTGCGATGACGGCGCTCGGGGCGGTGCTCGGCGCGCTGATCGGGGTGTCGGGGGCATGGATCCGCCTTGGTCCGAGCGTTCCCGTCCCGTCCAGCCGACGCCGACGCTGGGCGACGGTGCGAGACCTTCAACAGGCCGGCCTTTTGTGCGATCGCGGCGTGGTGCTCGGTGAGACCGGCGAGGACCTTGGTGCAAAGTCCGTCGACGGACCAAAGCAGGAGACCGTCGAGAAGTCGACTCGTCGACGGCTCGTGCGGCACGATGGGCCTGAACACGTGCTCTGCTTTGCCGCGACGCGTTCAGGCCAAGCGGCGGAGCTCGTGGTCCCGACCCTTCTGTCATGGGGAGAATCGGCAATCGTCATTGACCTTCACGACGAGAACTGGGCGCGTACGGCCGATTCTCGCGGGCGATTTTCCGGTGTTTGGCGCTTTGAGCCGACAGCCGCCGACTCGGCGCGGTTCAATCCACTGCTCGAGATCCGATCGGGAACGGTTGCGGTGAAAGACGCTCAGAACGTCGCAGCCTTGCTGCTCGATCGGGCCGCGGACGATGAACGCCGGAATCACCTTGCAGCGCAGGACCTGCTCGTCGGAGTTATTCTTCACGTGCTGCACGCTGAAGCAGACAAGACCTTGGCAGGGGTCGCCACCTTTCTTTCGTCGGCAGATCGGTCTGCCGCCGGCATGCTTCGGCGCATGCTTGAGTCGTCGCAGAGCCCGACTGGACCGCAGGGGACAGTCGCGCGGATCGCTCGGGAAATGTTGCAGAAGACCGAGAGCGAACTTGCGGGTGCAATGGCGACGGCGAGTTCGTTTCTCGACATTTATCGCGATCCGATCGTCGCGCGAAGCACCTCGACGAGCGACTTTCGGATCGCGGATTTGATGAACGCAGAAGTGCCGACGAGCTTGTACGTGGTCGTGCGCCCGCCCGACCTCGATCGCGTTCGACCGGTTGTCAGGCTCTTCCTGGGTCAGGTCGTGCAACGGCTGACCGCGTCGACGGATTGGGGCGAATTATTGATGTACCGGCATCGATTGTTGCTTTTGGTCGACGGATTCCCATTGCTCGGGCGGATTGACGCCTTTCAAGCGGCGCTCCCGCTCATGGCCGGGCACGGTGTCAAGGCGTTCTTGACCGCGCAGTCGGCGGATCAGCTTGAGAGAACATATGGCGCGGACAGCTCCATCTTGGACCATTGCCACGTGAGGATCGCATTCGTGGCCTGCGACGATCCGACCGCAAAGCGCATTTGTGATCTTCTCGCCACCGAAGCGGACCGCAAGGTGCATCGCAGTGACGCGGGCCTCGTGCGCGCCCGGAGTCGGAGGGCGAAGGAACAACACCACCTGCGGCAGACGATGGCTGCCGCGGAGATGCCCTCGCTCTCGCCGGACGAAGCGCTGCTCTTCGTGGGCGGGCTGCCGCCCTATCGAGCGCGGCGGTTGAACGCCGACGTCGGTCCGCGTTTTGACGCGCCCGATGCGCTGTCGGCCGCAGGCGCGACATGGCCGGTGGCGCCGGAGCGGGTCCGTGGGCCCGGCCGTTGGGGTCGAGTCTCTACAGCGTCGCGGTAGGGGTCCGAGGTAGCCCTGGCGTTCGCGCTGTCGGGATGACAAAGGGGGCCAGCAGGTCAGGCGTGGCACCAAGCGGACCGGAGGGCGAACGGGAGGCCTGCCATTCGTCCGTCAACTGAGCATCTCTCGTTCCGATAGTACGACAAAATGTCGCCTTCAGCAGGCATGGCCCACTCCTTCTGGCTGCAAGCAGCGGCCGATGTGGGAATCCGACTACGGCATTGAGCTTGCTCTGCGCGCCGCCCGTGGTTCCCTCCGCACGCCCAGGACAACGAGCCCTCATCTACGTGTCCATCGTTTCCGCCAACCCTGAGACCCTCGATGGTCTGCAAGCGTATCTCGGGGGCGTGGGGGTTTCGTCCCGATGCACCCGTGTCGTAGAAGACATCGACATGGTCGCTCCTCCACGCGCAACGGCCGCCGTCATCTTTCCCGATGACTTCGACGACGAGCGGGTCTTACCGGTCGTGCGTCAGCTCCGCCGCATGCGGCCACGACTCTTCTCGCTCATCGTCACGCGTAATCCGCGTCGATTTCGCGACGTCTCGAAGCCGGACGGTCGGTCCCTCCCGCCGATCATGCTGCCGAAGCCGTTTTATGGCTGGGACATTCTTGATGCGATCCGCGCTCATGCCGACGCCTCGATCTTCGGTTGACAAGGACTCCGTGGCGAAAACCGGTGGCGCTTCCGCCGGCGCGGCCTCAGGTCCGGCGCGCGACGGGGGAAAGGGCTTCCCGATTGCGTACGCGCTTCGACGAGCGTTCCGCAAAGGATATCGCGGGCTGGATTTCCGCGCGGACGTTCTCGCCGGGGTCGTCGTCGGGATCGTGGCGTTGCCGTTATCGATGGCGCTCGCGATCGCTGTGGGCGTGCCACCGCAGCACGGGCTGTACACGGCCATTTTCGCTGGCTTCTCCGTCTCGCTCCTTGGGGGCTGTAAGTTTCAAGTCACCGGCCCGACGGCAGCTTTCGTCGTCATCCTTGCACCCATTGTCACGAAGCACGGACTCGGCGGTCTTCTGACCGCGGGCATGATGGCCGGCGTACTGCTCTTCGCGATGGGCGCTTTTCGACTGGGCAGCTTGATCAAATTCATTCCGTACCCGGTCACGACCGGGTTCACGACGGGAATCGCGACGGTCATCGCCACGCTGCAAATCAAGGACGTCTTCGGATTGTCGGTTTCGGCGATGCCCGAACACTACGTGGAAAAACTCGTCGCATTGTGGGACTCCAGAGGAACGGTCAGCCTCAAAGAGGTCGTGGTGGCTGCTTCGACGCTCGCGCTGCTCCTCGGCGTTCCACGTATGACAAGGCGCCTTCCCGCTCCTCTCATCGCGATTGCGCTGGTGGCCGCTGGAGCGACGGTTGCGCGTCACGTCGCACCGTCGCTTTCGGTCGCGACGATAGGCAGTCGTTTTCATACGACGATTCACGGGGTTGTCGTTGCAGGGATTCCGCCCGTCGTGCCCAGCCCCGCCTTTCCGTGGCGCGGCCCGCTTTCGTTCGGCCTCGTGCGTGACCTCTTTCCCGCGGCGTTTGCCATTGCCATGCTTGGCGCAATCGAATCGTTGCTGTCCGCCGTCATTGCCGACGGCATGACGGGCACGAAGCACGACCCCAACTCGGAACTGGTCGGCCTCGGCATCGGCAACATCCTTGCACCGATATTCGGTGGGATCGCTGCGACAGGTGCCCTCGCGCGCACGGCCACGAACATTCGCACCGGCGCCCGCTCGCCCATCGCGTGTGCGACGCACTCGGTCGTCGTCTTGCTCGCCATTCTCGTGCTCGCTCCGTTGGTAGCGTACATTCCGATGGCGTCGCTCGCGGCGCTCTTGCTCCTCGTAGCTTGGAATATGTCCGAGCTGAGTCACTTCACCGGGCTGCTCAGGGCCGCGCCGCGCAGCGATGTTTTCGTCCTGCTCACGTGCTTTTTTCTGACGGTCTTCTTCGACATGGTCATTGCCGTCTCGGTCGGTTTCGTTCTCGCCGCACTCCTCTTCATGCGACGGATGGCTGAGATCACCGAAGCAAAGCTCAGCTTCGACAACACGGAAGAACACCGCCTCGTCGATCTGCCGCCTGGCGTCATCTTTTACGAGATCAATGGCCCACTCTTTTTCGGTGCAGCGCAAAACGCGATGGAAGCGCTCCACGCGAGCTATAATGATGGGTTCCACGCGCTCGTTCTCCACCTCGGAAAGGTTCCGGTCATCGACGCGACCGGGTTCGCGGCGCTGGAGAATGCGATAAAGGCCCTGGTCCGGCGGAAGAAAGTCGTGATCCTGGCGGGCCCACTCCCGCAGCCTCGGACCATCTTCGACCGGACACGTCTCGACAAGCGCTACGATGGGATGGTCGTTCTGGCCGCGGACCTGACGGCGGCACTCGGGCTCGCTCGCGAGATCGAGGTCCCGCACCCGAGCCGCCGGCCGCCCGCGGAGCCCGCGTCGGCGTCGCAAGCGCATTAGGGCGTGTGTCGGCCAACATCGACGCGGCTTCGGAGGCGATCGCCCGACCGTGCGCTACTCTGTCGGCGACAGTCGGTGGATTGCCTCGCATGACAGCCTGGACGCGACACGCTGAAGTGGTCTTTGCGCCGGTCCTTCAGTCGGCGAGCATGCGCCGTCTCGATGAAGTGCTCCGTACGGTCGCACCGAAGGACGTTGCCGTCACCCTCGTTGGAGAGAGCGGCACGGGCAAGGAGGTGCTTGCTCGTCGTGTTCACGAAGCTTCTGCCCGCAAATCCGGTCCTTTCATCCCCATAAATTGCGCGGCGATCCCCGATGCGCTGTTCGAGAGCGAGTTGTTCGGTCACGAGCGCGGAGCCTTCACCGGAGCATCGGAGCGGGTGAGGGGAAAGGTCGAAGCCGCCGAAGGCGGTACTTTGTTTCTCGACGAAGTCGGGGACATGCCGCTCGCGATGCAGGCCAAGTTGTTACGCTTTCTCGAGAATCGTCGATACATGCGGGTGGGCGGGTCGACGAAGCTTCAAGCCGACGTTCGCCTGGTCTTCGCAACGCTACGGCCACTCGACGACGAAGTACGCGCCGGGCGCTTTCGAGCGGATCTCTACTATCGAGTTCAAGGCATCACCATTCACGTGCCCCCGCTCCGCGAGCGCCGCGCGGATATCGCACCGTTGCTCGCGCAGTTCGTCGAACAGCTTTCGGCTCGCCACGGCACGCGACCGCCGCGGTTCTCGCGTTCGGCCCGATCCACACTGGCGAGCTACGAATGGCCAGGCAATGTGCGCGAACTTCGCAATGCCGTGGAAACGCTTTGCTTGCTGCGGGCGGGAAGGCAGGTGCGTGTGCGCGATCTGCCGCAAGCCGTCCAGCGGAGCGGGGTTCGCGACGCCAGGGGTGGAGCCGGTGCCGAGATTCTGTCTCTGTCGATCGACCTCGACGTGCCGCTCGAGCGCAACGTCGAAAAGATCGTCGAGGCGACGCTCGCATTGGAAGGAGGCAATCGCTCGCGAGCGGCGGAGCGGCTCGGGGTGAGCGTCCGCACCATCCAGCGCCACCTATCGCGGACCACGATGGGGACAGCGCTGAGCTCGGAAGTCGGCGATCTTCGCGCTCAGTTTGGCGGTGGTGTGCGGATACCGTCCAAGAGAGCCCTGTGAAATTCGTCCGGCGCCTGAATCTGTGGTGCGTGACCAAGATCAGGAAACTCGACGAGTTGGGCATGCGGGATGCGGGCGGCCGCCGCCTTCGCCAGGACGGGATAATTGCCCAAGGTCGCCCGTACGGCCGGGGAGGCGAGGTTCTTGCCGACCGCGGTCGTGTCCTTGTCGCCGATCATGATGAGGACTGGCATCGCGAGTTGCTCGAGCTCGTAGACGACCGGCTGCGTATCAATCATGTCGTAAACCAGGGCTGAATTCCACGCGACGATGTCGCGTCCCGGACCGCGGTACATTCCGGCGAGCATTTGCACCCAGCGCTCGTAGCTTGGCTGCCAGACACCTGCATAGTACGTTGTCCGCTCGTAGGTACGGAGGCTCTCGGCGGTAGTACGCAGTTCCTGCTGGTACCAGGCGTCGGTGCTCTGCCATGGTACCCCTTTGGCTTTCCAATCCTCGAGTCCGATCGGATCGACGAGTACGAGTCGATCGACGTCTTGGGCGTACATCAGGCCATAGCGAATCGCTAGCATTCCGCCGGTGGAGTGGGCGATGAAGGTAGCTCGCCCGACGCCGAGCGAGGTCAGCAGTGCGCGTGTATTCGCCGCCAGCTGCTGGAAGGTGTATTGGTAGTGGGCCGGTTTGGTCGATTTGCAGAATCCGATTTGATCGGGCGCAATCACTCGATAGCCGGCCTCGTGCAATACCGATATCGTTTGTTGCCAGGTGGCGGCGCAGAAGTTTTTGCCGTGGAGCAGCACGACGGCACGTCCATTCGGAATGACCGGTTTCACATCCATGTAAGCCATGATGAGCGCCTCGCCCTGCGAAGCCACCGGAAAGTGTGAAACCGGCCAGGGATATTCGAAACCCTGCAGTTCTGGCCCGTACGCCGGACCGTCGTCGGCGGGCGTCCCGCTGGAAGGCGAATCATTTACGTGCCCCTTCGCATCCGAAGCCTCGATTGAGCCTCGCCCAACGACGCCTCCGCACGAGGTCAGGGCGAGACCGAGGAGACCCATTGTAGCGCGCATCGTCGGGCGATACCTTATAGCTTGGCAAAGCGCGCGCCCGCCTGGCCCAATCCGCGCCCGCGGCACCTCGCGGTCAACGCCCCGTGCCTTGCACCCGTCGCTCGGTCGATCGATGGCACGGTGGGTCGTTGATGCGGGGGATGCCACTGCGTCGCGGCACCCGAGGCGGTTGTGCGATTGAGGGGGATGGCACGCGGACCTCGGCGGCCTCGATGGGAACCAACCGCCGTCAAGTCGACCGGGCAGATGTCCTCTAGAAGAGCACGCGGACCTCGGCGGCCTCGATGGGAACCAACCTGCGCGGGCCAAACCCTCGTCAGGGCGAACCTCCGCGCGCTGGACCGCGCGTCCGTCGTGGACTCGGTCGGGGCGTGCGTGCTAAGCGGCGCGTCATGATCGGGCCCGAGTTCGCACGGATGATTGGCCCGGCGCTTTCGTCTGCGCTTGCCGCGAAGGGCTACGACACGCTGACCCCGGTGCAGGAGGCCGTGCTCGACGAGACCCTCGAAGGACGCGATCTGCGCATCACCTCCCAAACGGGCTCGGGAAAAACGCTGGCAATCGGGTTGGCCGTGCGGGACCTCTTCGGCATCGTCTCGCCTTCTTCGGTCGGCGCGGCTCAACCTCGCGTTCTGATCTTGGCGCCTACACGCGAACTGGCGAAGCAGGTGGCCGATGAGCTGGCTTGGCTTTATGCGCCGCTGCGGGTTCGCGTCGCAGCCGTCACCGGCGGCGCGGGCTTCCTCGATCAAAAGCGCGCGCTCTCCTCGAACCCGGCGGTTATCGTCGCGACGCCGGGTCGCCTGCGCGATGCTCTCGAGCGCGGCAAGATCGACGCCTCGAAGCTGGCCGCCGTCGTTCTCGACGAAGCCGACTCCATGCTTGACCTCGGCTTTCGCGACGATCTCGAGGCCATCCTCGGCGCACTGCCAGAGCAGCGACGATCGCACCTCGTCTCGGCCACCTTCTCGCGTGATGTTGTGTCGCTCGCGGACCGATTTCAGCGCGACGCCGTGCACGTGCAGGGCACCCGCCTCGGTGAGGCCCACGCGGACATCGATCACGTGGTCCACTTGGTGGAACCGCGGCAGCGCGTCGACGCGTTGGTCAATTTGCTCTTGTCCGACGAGGATGCGAAATCGCTCGTATTTGCTCGCACGCGCGCCGACGTCGCCCGCATCGCGGGCGAGCTCGCGGAGGCGGGCTTTGTCGTCCGGACCCTTTCGGGCGAGATGGAGCAACCCGAGCGCGATCGCGCCCTGGCCGCCTTCCGCCAAGGCGGCGTGCAGGCGCTCGTCGCAACCGACGTCGCCGCGCGAGGGATCGACGTCCGGGACATTGCCCGCGTGATTCAGATAGAGCCTCCGACGGACGTCGAGACCTATACGCATCGGAGCGGGCGGACCGGTCGTGCCGGGAAGCAAGGCACGAGCGTGCTCTTTGTCGCGCCCTCGCATTACCCTGCTATCGCCCGCGGTCTCGCGCGGGCGAGGATCGCGCATCGGGTCGACCCCATCCCGACGGCGGAGGCCATTCAGCGCGCTCGGGAGGATAAGCTCGTCGCGTGGCTCTCACGCGACAGCGACGGCGAGGCGAGCGATCCGCACGCGATCTCGATCGCGGAGCGCGTCGTGAAGAGCGGTGCACTCGTTCGGGCTGTGGCCCGATTGGTGGTGAAGGCGGGATTGCACGGGCCGACGATGGCGCGAAGCGTACGTTCGATTGTCCCGCCACCAACCGAGCATCAGGAGCGCCGCATTTCCCCGGAGAAGCCCAAGCGCGGAGTTTCGAAGAACCTGAAGCACCCCACGGGCGACCGTACCTGGGTCACTTTTCGCGTGACGTGGGGGGGATTGCACGGAGCCGATGCCCGTCGGCTGCTGGCCATTGCGTGCCGGCGCGGAAAGATTCAGGGGAGCGACGTTGGGGCGATCCGCGTCGAGAGCACGTACTCACTCATCGACGTGGCTCGGCATGTGGCCGACACGTTCGAAGGAGCGGCGGTCCGGCCTGATCCGCGCGATCCACACGTTCGCATCACCCGCGCCGGTGAGGGTTCCCGGGACGCGGCGGTCCGGGCTGATGCGCGCGATCCACACGTTCGCATCACCCAGGCCGGTGAGGGTTCCCGGGACGCGGCGGTCCGGGCTGATGCGCGCGATCCACACGTTCGCATCACCCGCGCCGGTGAGGGTTCCCGGGACGCGGCGGTCCGGGCTGATGCGCGCGATCCGCACGTTCGGATCACCCGCGCCGGTGAGCCTTCCGGAGAGCGGGAGGTGAAGCGACGCCCGCAGTCGGGGCCGCGCAAGGAGGCCAAAGCTGATCGGCGCGAGGGCGCGCGACCCCCGCGCCGATCGCTCCGAAAGTGAAAGGCAAGGACGTGGGCCCGCCGCCCCTCGGCTTCGGGCGGACCTGCGGAATGCCCTTGGTGCGTTCACCGCGGGCCGTTGGGGCTACGCACGTGCTTCGCGCGGGTGAATGCGGTCGCGATGGAAGGACGCTCCGGACCGATCGAGACCGAAGAAACTATCGATCGCTCTTGCCCGAGAGCTCGACACTCGAAGCCCCGTTCGCAGCCTCCGCCGACGGCGGCCGGGAGCTCAGAACGGGTCGACCGCTGTCAGCCCCGTCGAGGCCAAGCCTTAAGAACTGCTCGGAAATCGGATCATAATCGAAGACGTCACCCGTCGCGATTTTGAAGACCCACCCACTCATCTTGAGCACGCCCGCATCGAGTCGGCGTGCGACGAACTCGAAGGACCTTAGGTTCTCGAGCTGTATGAGAACATTCTCTTGGAGAGCGGCCGTCATGCGCGCCTCCCCGTCCAGATGCCCGTACCGCTCATCGATTA
Organism: Polyangiaceae bacterium; assembly: GCA_050013115.1. Lineage (GTDB taxonomy): Bacteria > Myxococcota_A > Polyangia > Polyangiales > Polyangiaceae > Palsa-1150. The sequence goes on along the minus strand of JBEKFX010000001.1, from coordinate 113,358 downwards.
GCATCGGAATCCGCGATGATTCAGCGAGCCAACGGGACACGAAGGGCAAATGCCCGACCCGCTCCGGATGGAGGATCGCGTCGATTGCGCCGCAATTCGTGTGGCCGCAGACGATGACATGGCCCACCTCGAGCACCTCCACTGCGTATTGAATCGCCGCAGAAACGCCGCCCAGCACCCCGCGCTCGACAGAGGGGACGATGTTGCCGACGTTCCGCACGATGAAAAGCTCGCCGGGCGCGGCGTTCGTGATGAGGTTCGGGACGACGCGCGAGTCGCAGCAGGTGATGAACAGCGTCTCCGGGCGTTGGCCCCTTTCGGCAAGCTGTTCGAACAGTCCTCGGTGCGAGGCGAAGTAGGTCGCCTGAAACTGGTGAATTCCGGCTTCGAGCTTCTGCACGCCGCAACTCTACCGAGAATCGGGGTGCGAGGGAAAGAGCGAGCGACGGCCTGCCGGAGGACTCTCGGGGCGTAAACCCCCGTCCTGCGCTAAGTTGGGGTCAATCGTCCGTGCCCCTCCACCCGCTCGCCGCCGCGTTTCGAAACCGAATCCTCATCCTCGATGGAGCCATGGGCTCCATGATCCAGCGCTACGCCTTGACCGAAGGGGATTTCCGCGGGAGGCGCTTTGCGGATCATCCAACCGATCTCAAGGGCGATAACGACCTGCTCGTCCTGACCCGGCCGGACGTGATCCGCAGCATCCACGACGCTTACCTCGAAGCGGGGTCGGATATCATCGAAACAAATACGTTCAACGCGAACCCCGTGACGCAAGCCGAGTACGGCCTGGGGGCCTGTGCGTACGAGCTCAACCGGGCGGCGGCCGAGCTCGCTCGAGCTGCCGCGGACGCTTTCACGACGAAGACTCCGGGGAAGCCGCGATTCGTTGCGGGGGCCATGGGGCCCGCGAACCGGACGCTGTCGATGTCGCCCGACGTGAGCGACGCCTCGTATCGCGCCATCGATTTCGACGGCCTTCGTGCCGCTTTTGCCGAGCAGGCAAGAGGACTCGTTGACGGTGGGGTCGACGCGCTTCTCACTGAGACGATCACCGACACGCTCAACCTCAAAGCGGCGCTCTACGCCATCGAGGAGGTCTTCGCCGAGCGCGGCACGCGTCTGCCAATCATGATCTCCGTGACGATTGTCGACAAAAGCGGCCGCACGCTCTCGGGGCAGACAATCGACGCGTTTTACACATCGGTCGAGTACGCAAAGCCGCTGTCGGTCGGGATCAATTGCTCGCTTGGTGCGCTCGACATGCGCCCCTATCTCGAAGAGCTCTCCGGAATCGCGACCTGCTACGTCACCTGCTACCCCAACGCGGGCTTACCGAATCCGCTTGTGCCCGGAGGCTATGACGAAACGCCGGAGCAAACCGCGGCTTTTCTCCGGGAGTTCGCGCAGGCGGGCTTTGTTAACCTCGTTGGAGGGTGCTGCGGCACCACCCCGGACCATATTCGCGCGATCGTCCGAGCCGTGGATGGTCTCCCGGCCCGTAAGGTTCACGAAGCCCACGACCGCCTGGCGCGCTACTCGGGCCTCGAGACGCTGACGATTCGCCCCGACTCGAACTTCCTGATGATTGGCGAGCGCACGAACGTCACGGGAAGCAGACGGTTTGCCGAGCTCGTGAAAGCAGGCGATTACCAGGCGGCAGTTGAAGTCGCCCTCGATCAGGTGCGCTCTGGCGCGAACATCCTCGACGTCAACATGGACGAGGGAATGCTCGACGGCGAAGCGGCAATGCGAAAATTTCTCAATATTCTCGCGACCGAACCGGATGTGGCGCGCATCCCGATCATGATCGACAGCTCCAAATGGAGCGTGATTGTGGCGGGCCTGAAGTGCGTGCAGGGCAAAGGCATCGTCAACTCGATCAGCTTGAAGGAGGGGGAGGCCGATTTCATCGCCAAAGCGCAGGAGATCAAGCGCTTCGGAGCGGGCGTCGTGGTCATGGCGTTCGATGAGAAGGGGCAGGCCGACACGACGCCGAGGCGCCTTGAAATCTGCGAGCGGGCATACGACATCCTGGTGAACCGCGTCGGCTTCCCCGCCGTAGACATCATTTTCGATCCCAACGTCCTAGCCATCGCCACGGGAATGGAGGAGCACGCGGATTACGCGAAAAGCTTCATCGAATCGACCCGCCTTATCAAGCAAGCGTGTCCCGGAGTTAAGATTTCCGGCGGGGTCTCCAACTTGTCATTTTCGTTCAGAGGAAATAACCTCGTTCGTGAGGCGATGAATTCAGCGTTTCTCTACCACGCGATCCAAGCCGGCATGGACATGGGCATCGTCAATGCGGGGCAAATCGTGGTTTACGATCAAATCGACCGAGAGCTCCTCGAGAAGGTGGAAGATGTACTCTTCAACCGTCGAAAGGATGCAACGGAGAGGCTTGTCGAGTACGCCGATCGCGTGAAGGGCGCTGGAAAGAAAAAGGAGCTCGAGCTCGAGTGGCGCAACGAGCCCGTGGAAAAGCGGATTGCACATGCGCTCGTCAAGGGAATTGTCGACTTCATCGAGCAAGACTGCGAAGAGGCGCGGAAGAAGCTCGGGCGCCCGCTCCTCGTCATCGAGGGGCCGATGATGGATGGAATGAAAGTCGTCGGCGACCTATTCGGCGTAGGAAAGATGTTCTTACCGCAGGTCGTCAAAAGCGCTCGCGTGATGAAGAAGGGCGTCGCGTATCTCGAGCCGTATATGGAGGCAGAGAAGGCACGCCTGGGCGCCTCGGCGCAGGGTAGAGTCCTGCTCGCCACGGTAAAAGGCGATGTGCACGACATCGGAAAAAATATCGTTGGTGTCGTACTCGGTTGTAACAACTACAAAGTAATCGATCTCGGCGTCATGGTCCCGTCCGAGAAGATCCTCGACGTAGCCATTGCCGAGAACGTAGACATCGTCGGGCTCTCTGGGCTCATCACGCCGTCGCTCGACGAAATGGTTCATGTCGCCAAGGAAATGACCCGCCGGGCGATGAACGTACCCCTCTTGATCGGCGGCGCCACGACCAGTCGTCAGCACACGGCCGTCAAGATTGCGCCGTCCTATGATCACGAGACCATTCATGTTCTTGATGCGTCCCGCGCTGTGAATGTCGTCGCCTCCCTTCTCGACGCCAGAAAGCGACCGGGCCTTGCGGCCGAAAATCGACAAGAACAGGACAAGCTGCGGCAGCTGCATGCCGGCAAGAGGGTCAGGGAGCTCGTCTCGTGGAGCGAAGCGAAGGCGGGAGGAGCAGCACCAAGCTTCGCGGAACCCACGCCGCGACCGCCGTTTCTCGGGCGTCGCATCGTGGAAGGCGAACTCGCAACGATCGCCCAGTACATCGATTGGACGTTTTTCTTCACGGCGTGGGAGCTTAAAGGGCGCTTCCCGCAGATCCTCGGTCATCCGGAATACGGTGCTGCGGCAACCGAACTGTACGAACACGGAAAGAAGTTGCTCGAGCGATTGATCGCCGAAAAGCTCATTCGAGCGCGCGGTATCTATGGCTACTGGCCGGCGAGGCGTCTCGGCGAAGACCTCGTCCTCTATGCCGGCGACGACCGCCGCGAGGAGGTATGCCGGCTTTCGATGCTCCGTCAGCAGCAGCGGAAAAACGACGGATCGCCATTCTTCTCCCTTGTGGATTATGTCTCGCCGCAGGGCGACTATGTCGGCGTCTTCGCGGCCACTGCGGGGCTCGGGGTGGACGAGGTCGAGACCGCGTTCCAGCGTGAACACGACGATTATCAGGCCATCATGGCGAAGGCGCTCGCCGACCGTCTCGCGGAGGCATTCGCCGAGATGCTCCATGAGCAAGCTCGTCGCGAGTGGTATGCGAAGGACGAACGGCTGACGAATGAGCAACGAATGGCCGAGGAGTACCGCGGCATTCGGCCGGCCTTCGGATACCCGGCGTGTCCGGATCACACCGAGAAGGGCAAGATTTTTGCCCTTCTCGGCGCGGGTGACATCGGGATGGGCCTGACCGAGAGCTTTGCGATGACGCCGGCCGCGAGCGTGAGCGGCATCTACATCGCGCACCCCGAGGCACGCTACTTCAATCTCGGCAAGATCGATCGCGACCAGCTTGCCGACTATGCAGCCCGCAAGGCCATGCCGATCGCGGAGGCCGAGCGCTGGCTGGGCACGAATTTGGCGTGATCCGGGGGCGTCGTTACATCACGTCACACTTCTTGCGCGTGCACTCGCGCGGCTTCACGAAAACCGGCCCGCGCCGTCTGCGCGTCCCGACGGGACCTCGTCGACTCGTCTCTCCGGCGACAACGGGTTGAACGTGGCGTGAGGCGGCCAGCCGAGCACCGAGAGAAATAGATCGAGTACGAAGCCCGCAATGGCGGCGTCATTGAACAAGCGCGCCGCGAGTTGGTCGGCGGAAATCTGATTGGCCGCCCAGAAAAGAAAGGCCACCGCGAGAATCCAAGCTCGGGTCCAATCCTGGGGAGTCACACGCCGCGTGCCTTGACACACGAGGTAGGCGATGGCCGCCAAGGCCAGCGCGACCGCTGCCAGCCAATCGTGCGTGCCGTTCCCAAGGTGCCGCGGGATCAGATCGAGGACCAGAAGGGCCAGGGCCCCCAAGATCGTAAGCAGGCCGAGCCCAGTCGCCACACCGCGGAGCGCGCGCGAAAGATGCTCCGACATCCTCGCGTCAGGCTAGTCCGTCAGCTGGTTCTTTCCAAGACGGCCCGCGAGTTCGCGCGGACCCGGTCGTGTGCACGACCGCCCGTCTTGCTCCCAAACCCGGGCAATCACGATCCTTCGGGGCCGGATTTGTGCTGCGGCCGAGGGTTTTCTCGCCTCTTCACCGTGCCGTATCCATCGGCGGCGTTCAGCGCAAATCCGAAATACGAGGGGACGACGCATGTTCTTGCTGGGATTTATCTTTGGCGCATCGGCGACGCTCATGTTGGCGGTTCTCGTCGACACCTGAGCGCGCCGCATTCCGCGTGCTCACGGGGCGTCGTCGGCATCGTCTTGCGCCTCGGCATCCGGCGTTTCGTTCGGCGAAAAGGCGATGGCGTCGCCGAGAAGGCTTGATGAGCAGCCCGGCGGCGGCAGTGGCTTGTAGACGTAGTAAACGCCTTTTACGCAACCGTAGGAACGCGCGACGCAAGGGGACGCGTCTTCCGTGCACGACACGTCGGGGGTCTCGGCGCAGTCGACCGAGCCGGCCTGACCATTGCAGCATGGATCGGCGCAGGTCCTTGCAGGCTGCACATCCGGGTTGTTGCTGCAAGCCGCTGCGTGAAGCATCGCGAGCGCCGACATGCGCCGCAGCGCGCTCGGGGCCGTTCGCGGGTTCTTGGGTACGGTCGGCTTGGTGGCGGAACGTTGGTGCATCCGTCGCTTCGCGAGCGATGCGCGCATCCGATGTCAAACCTCTGCGCGAGCTCGAAGAGGCCCTTGACGAAAGACGGCGTTTTTCCGGACGGCGACGACGGCTGGAGCCCTGTGTGCAATCTCGAGTAGAACCGTGTTGAGCGCACTGAGGTAAGGCGGCATCTTGCGCCGAATATCGAGCCACAGGACGACGCGCACGTCGCTCGATCCGTTCTTTGCGTCGTGGAGGTAGGTATCATCGAACATGACCCCTTCGCCTTCCTTCCAGTAATACCGCTCGCCGCGCTCAATCAGCGTTTTGTCCCGAACTCCGGTGTCCTCAGGACGCGCGTTCACGCGCAGCCAGCAAGACTCGTCGGCGTTGTTTTTGGGGATCAGCACGCCGAGATGGTATCGTAGGAATCCCTTCCAGTAGCCCCAGTGGGGCGTGATGTACTGACCGCCCTCGAGGATCGAGAAAAACGCGGTGTAAAGCCCTGGAATTCCGCGGAGCAGATGAGCCGTGCGCGGTGCAAGCGCGCAGTTCTCGTCGATGAACCGGTGGGACTTGAACATGAAGGCTTTCCAGGCGATCGCATGAATGCCCCCGCTCGTGTACTTGCCGGCCAACTGTTCCACGTCGACCATCCGATCGCGCAGATCGACGAGCCTTTGGCATTCCACGCGTACGTCCGGAAAACCAGCTTCGAGCTCGGTGAGGCCCGGGTAGTCAGCGTGATAGTTGCGCAAGAAGGCCGGAGCTCTCTCAAAGAGGCCGGCGTCCTCGGCACGCGTAAGGAGGCCTCCCAAGCTGGCCGTCACCTGGGTCATTTTCTTTTTGTTCGCGGCGAACGCACGAATCTGCGTCAGCATCGGTGCCTCCAAGAACGACGAGGTCAAGCGTTCGAACCGTTACCCTCTCCAAACGCGAAGCGCAACATCGCCCCGGCAAAGCCGGGCTCGGGCTGTCGGTCTTGATTCGACGTCCGGCGACCGAGGTCCGACCGTGGCGGGATGTCCGCCTTCGCGGCCCCCAATTCGAGTCCGCAAGCGGTCTCTTCGCGGGACGCGGCCCGAGATCACGGCCGGTCCTGGGACCTTCACCTGCGAAATGCGGTCGCGCATCCAACTTCGACGGGGCTTTGGCGCTGCGGTCCGATTCCGCCGGGGCCTGAACGCCGGCTGGTCCGAAGCCACGGGCAACTAACTATGGGGCCTCGCCCGATGCGCGAAGGAACGCCGCCACATACGCTTGTTCAGGGTCGATCGCTTGGATCTTCGAAGGCTCGGATGTCGATCGCCAGCTCTGGCCGGCGTCGGACGCATTCGAGATGGAACACTCGATCGTCTGGCCGTCGCTCTGAACGAGCAGCTCCAGTTCGTTTTCGACCGTGCTGGATGAGTGCTTGATCGCGTTCTCGAGTGCTTCTTGAATTACGATCCGGGCGCGATCGGCGAGCTCTGGGGTACCGAACGTTCTGTCGCAGAAAAAACGTCCGAACTCGCGGATTCCGTCGATATAGGCCCAAGCAGGTCGAAACCGCATGAAGACCATCGGTCGGTTCGGCGCGTTCTTGGAATCAGTGGGCACCTTCCGCTCCTTTCCGTTAAACGTCGTCTGGCTCGCGGCGGGCTAAGCCCCCCAGACAGTCTACGGCCACCATCTTCGAGCGTTAATCACGGACGATGCGACTCGCATCGTCCTAGACGGAGGGGCGGGTCAAGTCTACGGGTAGACAGACGTGAGCGCACGTGACGGGCGTCGCCCGGCCTGACGTGCTCGCCTCGCGCGCCGGGTCGCAACGCAAGCCCCTGGAGGACTGGTCTTGCCCGAGAGCGACCCATCTGCGACGCACTCGCTCGATGGCCACGCCGCGGGGCCACACACGCCGGCCTTCGGCATCGCCGGCGGAGGTGCCCGGCATCGGGCCGGGGCGAAACCTCACGGCCGGATGAGCCGTCGAAGTTCGAACGGCGGCGGCGCCCGCATCGAGTTTGCATGAGTGGGCGCCGATGCAGGCGCAGCGGGTTTCGGCCAACCACGGCGGAGGTGTCGCTGAAGGCGCCGCGCCGCCCTTCGCGATTTGCGGACGCCCATCGCTTCTATTGCCGAGCGCGGCCTGTAGCCTGACGCTTGGCGCGCTGGACCGCCTCGCGCGCGTGCTCGTCATGCGCGGGGTTTCGGCCAATCTCATCACCTCTTGGTCCATCGCCATGGCCTTGATCTCCGGGTTGCTCGTCAGCATCGGGCAGTTCGGCTGGGCAACCGCAGCCTTGACGGTTGCGTCTTTGGGGGACGCTCTTGATGGCCTCGTGGCTCGTCGCGCGCATTCGGCTTCCGTCGGAGGGGCACTGCTCGATGCCGCTGGCGACCGTTATCAGGAGTTTTTCTTTCTTGGAGGCGTGGCTGTTTACCTTCGCGGCAGCGCCGCTGCGCTCGTCGTGAGCCTCCTCGCGATCGCGGGATCGTTCATGGTGAGCTATGCGAGCGCCAAGGCTGAGTCTTTTCGGGTGCCCGTCCCTCGGGGACTCATGAGGCGTCCAGAGCGCGCCGTGTGCCTGTGCTTGGGGACGCTCGTTGCATCGCTGTGGCCGTCGTCGTCGGGCCTTCCCGCTCCGATGGCCACGGGGGGGCTGCCGCTGCTCGTTGCGGTCGCCACGGTGGCCGTCGCCGCCAACGCCTCGGCTCTCCGGCGTCTTCGTGCCATCGCCCGTGCCAGTCACGCATGAACGCGCCGATCGCACACGGGTCGCGCCAGGGACGGCGACCCTTTCGCGCGAATCACGTTGCGATAGGATTCCGCGCGTCACGGCTGGCCCGGACGCTGCGGGTGCGTCACGGGTGCGTCACGGGTGCGTCACTTTGGAGCGGGCCGGCCGCAGGCGCAGCCGGAGCGCCAGCGGCGTGGCAATCGTCGTCACGACGACGACGGCAACGAGCGCCGAGTAGATGTTCGCGTCGAAGAGGGGTCGGCCGCCGCTCGGTAGGGACAGCCCGAGGTTTGCGAACACCAGGGTCACCTCGCCGCGCGGGATCATTCCCAGCGCGACTGCGATACGGTCCGACCCGCGCGGCGCTCCAATCGCGCAGGCGAGCTTGCCGACAATCGCCGCGCTGCCGAGTGCGAGCACCAGCGCAAGCGTGCTCGCGTTCGCGAGCGCCCGAACGTCGGCGCGGATGCCGATGACGACAAAGAAAATGGGCACCAGCCACGAGGCGATGGGCTCCATTCGATCGGAGAGCGGTGGCTCGCCGCGCGCGACGAAGCGGGCCGAATGGGATTCCTCGAGTACGAGTCCCGCCGTGAACGCGCCGACAATCGGGGACAGCCCGATGGTCGAGGCGGCCCAGGCAAGAACGAAGCAGAAGAAAAGCCCCGTCGTGACCAGAGCGCCCTCGGTGCGAAACCGCGATGTGAGCGCGAAAAGCCAGGGCGAGCCGACGACACCCATGACAATCGCCAGCGTCAGGACACCAATCGTCTTGACCAAGAGCCATACGATGCTGAGGCCCGAGACCGGTGCGCCCTGGGTCGCGCCGCTTGCGACCCCACTCATGATGGCGAGGACCAGGAGGCCGAGGACGTCATCGATCACGGCAGCGCCGAGGATGGTGAGTGCCTCCCGCGTCCGGGCCGCTCCGAGGTCTCTGAGGACGCGCGCGCTGATGCCGATGCTGGTGGCGGTTATCGAGGCCGCGACGAACGCCCGGACGAGCCAGCTATCGTGGACCAAAACGATTCTGGCGGCGACCATGCCCGCACTGAAGCTCCCGACGGTTCCGAGCAGCGCCACGGCCGAGCCGGCGCGTCCCACTTGGGCGACCTCGCGGACCGTCGATTCCAGCCCCACCTCGAACAAGAGGACGAGCACGCCGAGACGAGCGAGCAGGTCGACGTTCGGGTCGCTTCTGAGCTCCGCGAAGAAGCCGAGCGGAAGATTGCCGAGCAGAACGCCAGCCAAGAGCTCGCCGAGGACGGCGCTCTGTTTGAGGCGCGCCGCCAGCTCGCCCCCCAGCTTGGCGGCCGCAAGCAGCACCGCAATCGCAAGCCCCACATGGGCGACGGGATCGAAGGGGGACGGGATGTTTCCCGCAACGGCAACCGACGTCAGCAAGGCCTGCATGGACCTCGCCGGCGCGACGATGGAATGAATCGGCGAGATGACGAAACGAGGCGTCTAGGGCGCCGAGGCACGACCTTGCGCGCGTCCCTTCGAGGTCCAGAATGCACCCCTCAAGCCGAGCTTGAGCGCAGGATGAAAGCGATTGTCCACGGTTTCCGCCCTCCCTCCCCCCGGCCAAGGGGTCGACGACGCCCGACGCAACACCGACCCCATGCCTAGGGCCTCGGAAGCAGTGCGTCAATGGCCGTTCCGCGTGGCGTCAATGTCGTCTTCGTATGCATCATCTCCTGCAAAAACCGCGCGGAGGACGCCCGCCGCCCTTGTGCAACGCGCCAACGGCCGAGTTAAATCGGGCTGACCCAGGGACCCGGCCATGGCGCCGTCCCGACGGGAGCAACCCGCCGCGCCGCTCGGGGCGCCCTCTTGGCCAGCTACGCGGGCGAGGGCAGGGTGGTCGCCTTCGGCGTGGGGGTCCGGCGTCGCTTCGCGTGCCCGCGGCGCCAGCGCTCGAGTGCCAGGTACACGACTGGCGTCGTGTAGAGCGAAAGAGCCTGCGAGGCAATGAGACCTCCCACGATCGCGATGCCGAGGGGCCGTCGAAGCTCCGATCCGAGCCCGTGACCGAAGGCGAGCGGCAACGCACCGAAGAGCGCTGCGCACGTCGTCATCAAAATAGGGCGGAAGCGCAGGAGCCCGGCGCGCAAGATCGCATCCTCCGGCGTCGCTCCCTCGACCCTCTGCGCTTCGATCGCGAAGTCGACCATCAAGATGGCGTTCTTTTTGACGATGCCGATGAGAAGAAGGAGCCCGACGATTGCAATGACGTCGAGCTGCCCGCCGGTAAGGAGCAAGGCAACGAGAGCACCGATCCCCGCGGACGGAATCGTCGACAGGATGGTGATGGGGTGGACGTAGCTTTCGTAGAGCACTCCGAGGACGATGTAGACGGTGAAGAGCGCTGTCGCGACGAGCAACGGCTCGTTGGCAAACGAAGCCTTGAACGCCTGCGCGGTTCCTTGGAAGGCGGCGAGCATGCTGGGCGGCATGTGGATCGCGAGCTCCGCGCGCTCGATCGCCTCGACGGCTTGTCCAAGGGCAACCCGCGGCGCCAGGTTGAACGAAATCGTGACGGAAGGAAATTGGCTCTGGTGGTTCACCGAAAGCGCCGTCATCGATGGGCTGGCCTTTGCGATGGCCCGAAGCGGTACGGCGCCCCCGGTCGTCGGACTGTATACGTAGATCCCGTCGAGCGCGTCGGGGTCGCTCCGATAGGGAGCGGCGACTTCGAGCACCACGTGGTATTCGTTGAGCTGGGTGAAGGTCGTCGCCACGAACTCCTGGCCGAACGCGTCGTAGAGCGCCGCGTCGGCGGCTTGGGCCGTGATACCCAGCCTGGAGGCGGTGTCACGATCGATGACGACGTCGAGCTGAAGGCCCGCGTTCTGTTGGTCGCTCGAAACGTCCTTGAGCTCCGGGAGCTTTCGTATCGCATCCAAAACGCGCGGCGCCCAAGTGCGGAGCTCGTCGAGATTCGCGTCCTGAACCGTGTACTGGTACTGCGTCCGAGCCAGTCGACCCCCGACGTTCACGTCCTGGCGCGACTGGAGATACGTCGTAATACCCGGAATTTTGGCGAGTTTGCCGCGCAGACGAGCCAAGACCCCGTCGGCGCCGAGCCTGCGGGGGGGCAGCGGCTTGAGTGAGATGAAGGCCGAGCCCGTGTTGCTCGTACCGAGACCGCCCGAGCCAATGAAGGCGACGAAATGATCGACGTCCGGGTCCTTCGCGAGAATGTCGTTCACCTGCTTCTGCAGGGCCAGCATGCGGGGAAAGGAGACGTCTTGAATCGCCTCGGTCTGCGCCATCAAGAGGCCGGTGTCCTGCTGCGGGAAGAGCCCCGGCGGGACCACGAAAAAGAGGCCGATATTCACCGCGACGGTTGCGACGGTGATGAACAGCATCGTCACTCGATGGCGAAGCGCCCACCTTAGCCCGCGCTCGTAGAACGCCTGCGCCATGTCGAATACGTGTTCGGAAGTGCGATAGACCCATCCGTGAAGGACGCCCTTTTCGCTTCTTAATAGGCGCGAGCACATCATGGGCGTCAGGGTCAGAGAAATGAGAGCCGACGTGGCAACGGCGACACTGAGGGTCACGGCGAATTCACGGAACAACCGACCGACGATGCCGCCCATGAGCAAAATGGGGACGAAGACGGCCAAGAGCGAAATGGTGATGGAGACGATCGTGAACCCAATCTGCTCGGCGCCGACGAGTGCCGCTTGCAAGGGCGGTTCGCCCTTTTCCATGGCACGCATGATGTTTTCGGTCACGACGATGGCGTCGTCCACGACGAAGCCCGTCGAAATCGTGAGCGCCATCAGCGACAAATTGTCGATGCTGTATTTCAGCAGCCACATGACGCCGAACGTCCCGACGAGCGACAGCGGCACCGCAACGGCCGGAACCAAAGTGGCGCGCCAAGAGCGCAAGAATGCGAACACGACGGCGACCACCAACGCGACGCTGATCAGGAGCGTCCGCTCGACGTCGATGACCGATGCGCGGATGGTCTGCGTTCGGTCACTGCTGATTTCCATGTCGATGCCGGGCGCGATCGATTGCGCCAGCTGCGGCAAGAGAGCGAGGACCCGCTCGTTCGTCTCGATGATGTTCGCATCCGGCTGTTTGCGAATGATGAGCAAGACGGCGCGTTCGGCGTCGGCCCAGCCCGCAACCCGCTCATTTTCGACGCTCTCGAAGACCTTGGCGACGTCGCCGAGCTGTGAGGTTGCGGTGCCGCTCTGCGCGACGATGAGCGGGCGGTAGCCACGCGCGTCGAGCACCTGGTCATTCACATTGACCGTCGACGATTGCGTGCTGCCAACGAAGGACCCTTTTGCCTCGTCGGTCGTCGTGGCGCCAATCGCCGTGCGCACTTGTGCGGTGCCGATGCCCATGCCGGCCAGGGACGAAGGATCGACTTGCACCCGAACGGCGGGCTGCTGGCCGCCGCCGACGAACACTTGTCCGACGCCCGGCAGTTGAGAAATCTTCTGCGCCAAAATCGTGTTCGCGGCGTCGAAGACTTGGCCGAGCGTCAGCGACCGGCTCGTCAGCGAAATGATGAGAATGGGCGCATCGGCGGGGTTGACCTTGCGAACGGTCGGCTGGAGCGGCACACCCGGCGGCAGTCCGCCGCCGGCCGCCGCGATGGCCGCCTGGACGTCGCGCGCCGCGGCATCCACGTTTTTGTCCAGGTCGAACTGCAACGTGATCGAGGTCGCACCGAGCGTGCTCGCGGAGGTCATTTCGGTCAGCCCCGCAATGCGACCGAAACGTCGCTCGAGGGGCGTTGCGACGGACGACGCCATCGTTTCCGGGCTTGCGCCGGGCAGATTGGCGCTCACCTGAATCGTCGGGAAATCGACGAGCGGGAGAGGGGCGACCGGCAGCTTCGTATAAGCCAAGAGTCCCGCGAGCAGAATGGCGGCTGCCAGCAGCGACGTCGCGACAGGCCGACGGATGAAGGGCGACGAGAGACTCACTCTGCAGCCCCGGTTGCCACGCGCTGTTGCGCAGGCCTCGAGAGCCAGCGGCCAAGCCTGTCCATGTAGAGATAGATGACCGGCGTTGTGTAAAGCGTGAGAACCTGAGAAATCAGCAGCCCGCCGACGATGGTGATACCGAGCGGCCGCCGCAGCTCGGACCCCATCCCTGTGCCGAGCGCCAGCGGCAAGCCGCCGAGCAACGCAGCCATTGTCGTCATCATGATGGGCCTGAAGCGCAGGAGGCACGCCTGTTGAATGGACTGTTCGGGCGACATGCCGTGGTCGCGCTCCGCTTCGAGGGCAAAGTCGATCATCATGATTGCGTTCTTCTTCACGATCCCGATGAGCAGGACGATTCCGATGAGCGCGATGACACTGAAATCGGTCTTACAGATGTAGAGAGCCAAGAACGCGCCGACGCCGGCCGACGGAAGGGTCGACAGGATGGTGATCGGGTGAATGTAGCTCTCGTAAAGAACGCCCAAAACGATGTAGACCGTGACAAGCGCAGCCAAAATGAGGACCGGCTCGCTGGCAAGCGACTGGTTGAAAGCCTCTGCCGTGCCGACGAACTCCGAGTGAACGCTGGGCGGCAGCCCGATCCGCGCTTGGGCGGCTTGGATGGCGGTGACGGCATTGCCGAGGGACTCGCCTTCGGCAAGATTGAATGAAATCGTCACGGCGGGGAACTGGCCCTGGTGATTGACGGCGAGGGGCGCGGTGGTCGTCGACCAGTGGACCATGGAGCTGAGCGGCGCCGGGGTGCCGTTTGCAGCGCGAACGAAGATGCCGTCGAGAGCCTGGGCCGATCGCGCCATGTCCGGCTTCACTTCGAGGATGACCCGATAAAGATTGAGCTGCGTGAAAATGATGGACACCTGTCGCTGTCCGAACGCGTCGTACAACGTGTCGTCGATCGTTTGCGGGGACACGCCCAGTCGCGAAGCCGTGTCGCGATCGATGGTGAGCGAAACTTGGAGCCCGGCCTCCTCCTGATCGCTCGTGACATCCTTGAGGACCCTCTCGGTTCGCAGGGCCTGGACGAGCTTCGGAGCCCAGCCGGCCAGCTCGTCGAGGTCGGCGTCCTCGAGCGTGTACTGGAACTGAGTGCGACTGACGCGGCTGTCGATCTGGAGGTCCTGGACGGACTGCAAATAGGACGTAAGTCCGTCGATCCGAGCCAGCTTGGGCTTTAGGCGAGCAATGATCGCGTCGGCGTTCGACGTCCGCTCGGCGATCGGCTTGAGCGTGATCGAAAGGCGGCCGCTGTTTGTCGTCGGGTTGGTCCCGTCCGATCCGATGAACGAGGCCACGTTCAGTACGTCGGGATCGGACATCACGGCATCGGCCGCCGTTCGTTGTAGGCCCATCATCTTCGGGAAGGAGACATCGGGCGAAGCCTCCGTAACGCCCAAAATCGCACCGGTGTCCTGTTGTGGGAAAAAGCCTTTCGGGACGTCGATGGCAAGAATGACGGTCAAGCCGACGGTCGCCAGGGTCACGACGAGGGTTGCCAGCTGGTGGCGCATCACGAACTTCAGGCCGCGGTCGTAGAAGGCGATGGCGCTCTCGAAGGCCTCCTCCGACCAGCGATACAGCTTGCCCCGCTCCTCCGCCTTGGGCTCCGGACGCAGGAGGTGCGCACACATCATGGCTGTCAATGTCAAGGAGAGCAGAGCCGAGACGCCGATCGATGCCGCGAGCGTGACGGCAAATTCGCGAAACAGGCGGCCGATGAGTCCGCCCATGAAGAGCAGCGGGATGAGAACCGCGACGAGAGACACGGTCAACGACACGATCGTGAACCCGATCTGCCCGGCCCCTTTCAGCGCCGCCTCGAAGGGCCTTTCGCCTTCTTCGATGAAGCGAGCGATGTTCTCGATCATGACGATTGCGTCGTCGACGACGAAGCCCGTCGCGATGGTGAGCGCCATCAAAGAAAGGTTGTTCAGGCTGTAGCCCACGAGGTACATGACGCCGAAGGTTCCGATGAGCGACAGCGGCACGGCGATGCTTGGGATGACCGTTGCGCGTACGTTCCGCAGGAACAGGAAGATGACCGCGACGACGAGAGCCACCGTGATGACGAGCGTCCGCTCGACGTCTTCGACCGAGGCGCGAACCGTCTCGGTCCGATCACTCAGAACTTTGACGTCGACCCCCTGAGGCAAGGAAGCGCGCAGCTGCGGCAGGAGTCCCTTGACCCGGTCCGCCACCTGAATGACGTTCGCTCCCGGCTGGCGCTGGACGTTGAGAATGATCGCACGCTGGGCTCCCGCCCAGCCCGCAAGCTGAGCATTCTCGACTCCGTCGACGACGTTGGCGATGTCGCGAAGGCGAACCGGCGAGCCGTTCGCGTACGCGATGACGAGCGGTTTGAACCCGTCGGCCTTGTAGAGTTGGTCGTTTGTGGAGAGTGCGTAGTCGAGGTGAGGACCGTCGAGATTGCCCTTTGGCTGATTGATGTTCGCAGCCCCCAGCGACAGCCTCACGTCTTCCAGGGTCAGGCCGGTGCCTGCGAGGGACTCGGGATCGACCTGTACGCGGACGGCCGGCTTCTGACCGCCGTTTATCGTAACGAGGCCGACGCCCGAAACCTGAGAGATCTTCTGGGCCAGGATCGAGTCGGCGTAATCGTCGACGTCTTCGAGCGGTAAGACGTCCGAGCTGACTGAAATCGCGAGTATCGGCTGGTCGGCGGGGTTGCTCTTCGAGTACGTCGGGGGCGTTGGAAGCTGCGCCGGGAGCAAGCTCGACGCCGCATTGATCGCGGCCTGAACGTCCTGCTGGGCGGCGTCGATGTTGCGATCGAGATCGAACTGGAGCGTGACTTGCGAGTAACCGAAGCTCGAGACGCTCGTCATCTGGGTGAGCGACGGCATTTGACCGAACTGACGTTCGAGCGGCGTCGTGACCGACGACGCCATCGTGCTGGCGCTCCCGCCCGGCAAATAGGTCGAAACGACGATCGTCGGATAATCGACCTGCGGAAGTGCCGACACCGGCAGCTGCGTGAAACTGACGAGCCCCGCGAGAAGTAGGCCGACCATCAGCAGGGTGGTGGCGACCGGTCTACGGATGAACGGCTCCGAGACGCCGCTCACGGCGTCGGCCCCATCGGGGCGCTTCGCGAACCGACGCTCGGCGCGCTCGAGAGGGCTGGCCCGCCCGGGGCTGTCGCGGGCTTCGCCGCAATCTTCGCCCCGGGACGGATCTGCGCTTGTCCCTCCACAATCACGTGCTCTCCGGCACGGACACCCTTTGACAGGAGAGCGATCTCCCCCTGCGTGAGAGCCAGGTCCACTGGCCGGAGCTCGGCGATCGAATCGTCGCCGGCGACGTAAACAAACGTTCCCTGCGGCCCCCGCTGAATGGCCGCGGTAGGGACGACGAGGGCTTCTTTGCGTGTCGTCAGCTGAAGCCGCGCCTTGACGAACTGATTGGGCCAGAGGGCGTTCTGCGGATTGTCGAAGATGGCCTTGAGTCGGACCGTGGCGGTCGCCTGATTGATTTGGTTGTCGATGACGGCCAGCGTTCCCTTGCCCAGTCGGGTCTCGCCATCGCGGCTGAACGCCTCCACGGCGAGCGGTCCGCCGCTCATCGCTTTCGCGATTTCGGGCAAGTCGTCCTCGGGGAGGGTGAAAAAGACGGCGATGGGGTCGAGCTGGGTCACGACGACGAGGCCCGTCGTGTCCGTTGCATGGACGACATTGCCCGGATCGACGAGGCGCACTCCGACGATCCCGTCGATCGGCGAAGTGATGCGGGCATAGTCGAGGTTCAAATTGGCCGAATCGATGGCCGCCTGGTCCCCCTTCACCTGGCCGTCGAGCTGCGCGACCGTCGCGCCCTGATCGGTGTACTGCTGCACCGCGATGAGGTTTTGCTGACTCAGGCTCTTATACCGCTCGAGATTAAGCTGTCCGTTTTTCAGCTGCGCCTGGTCTCGCTCGAGGGCGGCCTGCGCCGAAAGGAGCTGGATTTGGAAGGGTCGGGGATCGATCTGCAAGAGGACGTCGCCCCTCTTCACTCGTTGGCCTTCCCGAAAGAGCACCCGGTCGATTCGTCCGTCCACCTGCGTCTTGACCGTCACCGTATAGAAAGCCGTCACGTTGCCGAGTCCCTCACGCCAGATGGGCACATCGCGCTGCACGACCGGGGTCGTCAGCACGGGAATCTGCCTCTCGCTTGCGGCGCGCGCCGCGGCGCTGGCCTGAGCGACGGCCGCCCTCGTCCGGGCTCGGACAAGCCAGACGACCCCGGCGACGAGGGCGACGCCAAGCATGAGCATGAGGATGCGCGTTCGCGGAGAGGACCTCGGGCGCGGCGCCGTGTCGTCGAGGTGCGGAGCGGGTGAAATCGGCTGGTCGTGGATCATCTTCGTCCCATGGCGGCGAGAAACTGTGCGCGAGCCGACGCGAGGGAGTAGCGTGCCTGAACGAGTTGTGCAGCAGCGGTCGTATAGGCCACCTGTGCGTCGTCGAGCTCGATGATGCTCCCGACGCCGGTGGCATAACGTTGCTCGGCCAGGCGCAGTTGCTCGCGCGCGTTCGTCACGGCGTCTTCCGCCGAGCCGATCGTCGCCTTCCCGGCCCGAACAGCCAGCTGCGCGGAATCGACATCAAGGCGAATTTGTAGCTCCTCGAGCGAGCGTTGCGCGTCGATGCCCGCGAGGTTGCCTTCGGCCTGACGGACAAGACCGGCCGTGTAGCCTCCTTGGAAGATGGGCCACGAAGCGAGAAGGCCAACGCTCCACGTGCGATCGAGCTCCGCGATGTTGGTTCCCTGTTCACTGATGCTGCCCGTCGCCGACAAGGTGGGCCCGTAGCCCCCTTTCACCGCGCTGAGAGTGTCCGCCTGCGCTGTGCGCTGTTGCGCGAGCACGGACATTTCCGGCCGCGCATCGAGCGCGCGTCGCCACAGGGTTTCGAGGGCCTGTTCTTCGTCGTCGATGGGTCCGAAGATCTCGTTGCCGAGGTCGTAGTCGGTGTCGGTTTTGATGCCGACCGCTTGGTTTAGCTGCGCCTTGGCAGTTTCATAGTTGTTCTGGCTGCTGATGAGCTGGACCTCCGCGCCGGCGACGGCCGCCCGCTGCTGGGCCAGTGCGATGGGCGGCTGCGTCCCTACTTCGACCTGGCCGAGCACTTGCGTAAGATGCTTTTTCTGGTCGTCGAGCGTCTCCTGGGCCACGGCGACGAGGTCCTTGTTGGCGCGGGCTGCGAAATAGTCGCGACGCACGGTCGAGACGACCTGAAGGAGGGTCGTCTTCTCGGCGAATCGCTCCGAGTCAACCGTCGCGGCGGCGGATTGAAATCGTCCCCAGGTCTGTCCGAAGTCCCAGATGAGCTGGGTTCCAGAGAGCCCGATGTTCCAGTAACCCGATGGCACCGTGAGCACGAACGTTGAGGCCACTGGGTTGGTTTGGGTGGTCAGCGTGCCGGCCCCCGCCGCCATCATGGGGTTCATGGGGGTCGCCATCGCGGCGGAGCCGGACGAATTATTGACCGTGACCGGTCTCACCGAATTCCCGTACGCATATTGACCGATGGCCGTGATCTGCGGAAAAAGCCCGGATCGGCTTTGCTCCAACGTTCCCTCCGCTGCAGCGATTTGCGCTCGAGCGGCGAGAAGCTGCGGCTGTTCTCGTACGGCCAAGTCGACGACCTCCGCCAGGGTGAGAACGCGCGCCGAGGTAGAGGGTACGAGGGGCAGGGCTCGAACGGGGCTCGGCGCCGCGTCGGGCGGGGCCTCGCCTTGTGCCGAGGTAACGGCAGAAATGAAAAAGAAAGCAAGAAAGGAGCACAAGAATGGAAGGAGCGACATGGCCGGCTCGCAGGATACGATGCCGGCTCGCCGCTGTGTCGCTTCAGCGCAAGTGACGAGCCGTGACATTCCTCCGACGAAACCACTCGACATGCGTACCGGCGGCAGCGCGCCTCCGACCAAGCCGTTCTATGCTGTCAGTCGATGACGATGCCCGCGGCGCGCCCGCGCAACGCCCCGACTGCGTTTCGCGACGACGACGTTCGCGCGGCGGCGCCCGCGCCGGGGGACCCCCGGTTGGCGGCCAAGGGCAGGCCGCACCGGGCCCTTGGCGTTTTGGTCGTGCTGGGCGTGCTGGTCCTCCAAGCCGCTACGGATGCCGTCGCGGGTCGTGAGAGCGCCCGCATTTTGGCGCGTGTTGCGTTCTTGACGTTCGAGCTTCCCATTTTGATGATCGCCCTCTCAGCCACCTTCGGTTGGTCGGTGCGCCGACGGGCGAGTGCGCCGCAAGCCGTGGTCGCTGGGGTCGCGATTGCGACGGCGATTGGTGCCGCGTTCGGGCTAATCCATGGGCAGGTGGCTCTGCACGTGCCTGCGCTGCGCCTTCACTTTCCGAGCGGCGCGAGCTCGGTTCGCTCCGCGCTTTTGGGCGTGCTCTCGGCCCAGCTGTATTTTGGAGTTTGGGCGCTTGCTTTCGTTTATCCGTTTGCCGTCGAAAGTGCTGGCGTCAGAGCGCTCGAGGCCCAGCACTTGCGCACGCAAGCCGAGCTCGGGCGCCTTCGGTCCCATCTCGAGCCGCATTTTTTGCTGAATACCCTGAACGCCATTGCTGGGCTGGTCACCGACGATCCTCGCGAGGCAAGACGCTTGCTCGTCTGCCTTGGCGACCTGCTGCGTGATGCCGTCCAAGAGACGAGCGAGACGCAGCGGCTCGACAAGCAGATTGCGTGGCTGCGACGTTACGCGCAAATTCTCGAAGCTCGGCACCACGGATCGCTCCGCTTCCGTTGGGATATCCCTTCTGACTGTGAGCCGATTCTCGTCCCCCGCCTCCTTTTGCAGCCTCTCGTGGAAAACGCGGTGAAGCATGGAGCGCTGCGCCGGGGCGATGGTGCGGGCGAAGTCCTCATCCAGGCATCGTGCCGCGATGACGGAGCGCTCGTATGTGTCGTCGAGGACAACGGACCCGGAATGCCCGATTCAGAAATTCGAGCAGGTGCCTTCGGGCTCCAGGCGGTCCGAAGACGCCTCGAGCTCGAAGCGCCGCGCGCCACGCTCCGGCTTGAGTCGTCTCCGGGTTGCACGCGATCGATTGTCGAGATCGCACCGGCGATGGATTAGCAACATGCCGTTGCTCACCCAAACGCCGCTCCGGGCTCTGGTCGTCGAAGATGAATGGCCGGCGCGCAATTACTTGGTCGAGTTGCTCGAATCGTCCGGCCTCGCAGCGGTCGTCGGCGCGGTCGGCGGGTTGGATGAAGCGCGGCAGGCGCTGGCGATCGACGCCCCCGGGGTCGGTGTCGATGTTGTCTTCGTCGACATTTCGCTCGAAGGCGATGGCGGCGGCACTGGCGGACTCACACTCGTTCGTGAGCTGAACGCGACGGCGAGTGGGCCGACGGTCGTCTTCGCGACGGCCTATGAGCATCACGCGCTCGAGGCGTTCGACCTCGGTGTGGTCGACTATCTACTCAAACCGTTCAGCGAAGAACGCGTCGTCCAGTGCCTTCGTCGGTTGCAACAGCAGCGCACGACTTCTGCACCTCCGCCGAATGGGCCCGCGCGGATCGTCGCCCGGCGCAAGCGCAGTCTTGTCTTTCTCGAGCCGCACGAAATCTGGGGGTTCGAGGCGGCGGACCGGCTGACGTTCGTGCACACGACCCATGGGGTGTTTGACATCGATCTTTCGCTCGCAGCAGTTGAAGGATCCTTTGGCCGGGCCTTCGTTCGGGTTCACCGAAACTGGCTCGTCAATGCGGTGCACATTAAGGAGCTTGAGCGCGACGGACATGAGACCAAGTTGTTCGTCGGCGCTGGCGTGGCCGACGCCGGGCGTGGTGTGCGTGTGCCCGTGGCGCGGGAACGGGCAGGCGCGGTGCGGGAGATGCTTCTCCTCAACGCCACGGGCTTACGGCGACCCTGAGCTTCCGGCGCTCGTCCACCCGACTTGAAGTGCGCGCCGGGTGGCGGCCCGCATCAAAACGTGCGCCGTGGGCGGCCCGCATCAAACGTGCGGCGGTTAGGGCCACAAGACCAGCGATGGCCGAGCAGGGCGGACGACAGGCCACCGCGCGGCCCATGTCCACCGTGCGTTCGGGGTAACCCCGGTCGCCAGCCCGATGGGGCGCTCGTCGTTAGCGCGCTTCGAACTTTTCCGTCTCGAAGCTGACCCGATAGCGGTTGTCGCACTTTTCGCCCTTGGCTGGCTTCCACTTTTTGTCGGGTCCGAACTTGCCGTCCGTGCACTTCAATTGCTTTCCGTCCCTCGAGCAAGAGATCGCACCCTCCTCGGTGCACATCTCACCATCCTCGACGATGCTCTTGTCGCAGCGGACGCTGTAGTTGCCCGGCAACTCACAAGCGAGGGGCCCGAGACAGTGAAGCTGCGTCTTGAAGTGACCGCCTTGGCACACCAGCACGTCCTTCTTCGACATGTCGCAGGCCCCCGCGCCTTCGTCGCGACACGCTTCACTTTCAAGGGCTTGGGTTCGGTCGCAGCGGACCCCACCGCCGGGGGCGGTCTGGCAGCCGAGGGCGCCGTGGCACGTTCGAGAGGCCGTCAGCTTGCCGTCTGTGCACGACAGCTGCGTCTTGCCGCCGACGTCGCAGACGATCGAATCGCTGCGACAGACATCTCCCGCCTCTCCCGTCGGCGTGCACTTCGGATTGTTGCTGGCGTCGAGAGTGCAGCCTCCTCGGCAGCTCCACTCGATCGCGAACTTTCCGTCGCGGCACCGAAGTTCCTTTTGTCCATCGGCGCTGCAAGCCCGCGCACCGTCGTGGCCGCACCCGTCGCCGACATCGGCCCTCGAGTTGTCGCACGACAGCGCCTTGTCATCGGCGCAACCGCCGGCACCTTTGCAGGTTTCGACGACGTACTTGCCCTTGAGGCAAAGGAGGTGCGAGCTCTTGTCCGAGCAGCTCCCTGGCGTCTCCGAGCAGTCGCCGCCGGGTTTGGCGCAGGCGAGAGGGAGAGCCAGGGCGGCGACGAAAGAAAGGGCAAGGCCACGTGCGTCCATCGGAGGGGCGCAACCCTAACAGGAAAGCGAGCTGTCCAAGAGCCCTTCGCTTGGCTCTCCCCGACGGCGCGGCGGTCGGATTCGCCCGGTCGAATTCTCAGGCTCCCGGAAAGGGCGATAGCTGCTGTGGCATGGACTGGGCGCTTGATTTGGGGAAGCCGGAAGCGGGGCGCACGAGGTCCCCTGCGCTGCCATCGGCTCGCCGACCGGATCGTGCGCGGCGTCGCCCGGCCAACCCAGAATTTCGTGCTGGGCGCTCAACCCCGATTTTGTTCTCACTCCGTCACGATCGCTGGCGAGGTGCTGTGCTACGCGTCGCGTCATGCCTCGATGCCCTGTTTGTTCGAGCGCGTTGACGCGGCGCTCTCGGCGGCGCGCGCTCGAGTGCGTCCTCGCTGCATGGGGTCTGCTTCCGTATCGCTGCGAAGACTGTGGAAAGCGTTTCCGTGCGTTCCCCTCAAAGGAGCGTCTTGCCACCCCTGAACCTCCGCGGGCCGGCCCTCCTTCCCATGGCTAGTTGGCGAGCACCCCGCTCGCGGGGACCGTCGGAGCTTGCTAACAGCCCGCTCCATGCCGAAAGGCTTCGTCCGCGACCTTCGCATGCTCGATGCGGCCCTGCTCGTCGTCGGCAGCATCGTCGGCGGTGGTATATTTCTCGTCAGCCACGACGTCGCGCAAGACGTCGGGTCAGAGGGTGCGTTCCTAGCCGCCTGGATCATCGGCGGTGCGGTCGCCTTGGCGGGAGCACTCAGCAACGGGGAGCTTGGTGGGCTATACCCCCACTCGGGCGGCGAATACGTCTACCTCCGCGAAGCCTATGGGTCAGGCCCTGCTTTTCTCAGCGGTTGGACGAGCTTCTGGATCGGTTTCCCCGGGTCGATCGCTGCCTTGGCGGCGGGCCTCGGCGCAACGGTCAGCGAAATGCTCGGACTGAATTCCGTAGCTGCGGCGAAGGCGATCGGCGTCGTGAGCATCGCCTGTTTGACCGTGGTGAACGCACTCGGCGTGCGCCCCGGCAAATGGGTCAACAATGTTCTTTCGGTCACGAAGATGGCAGCGTTTGCGACTCTTCTCCTACTCGGGCTTCTTTTCACGAGCCGAGGCGCAGTCGCTGCCCCCGCTCCGGCGCCGACGACCGGCGAGAGCTCCGTCTCGGGAATCGCGGCGGCCCTTATTCCGGTCCTTTTCGCGTACAGCGGCTGGAACGCTGCGACGTACGTTGCGGGCGAGATGCGTGAACCGACGAAGGGCCTTGGACGCGCTCTCGCGCTCGGCACAGGCTCGTGCGTCATCCTCTACTTGGCGGTGAACGCCACTTACCTTCGTGCGATGTCTCTTGCCGAGCTCGCGGCAACCCACGATTCGCCTGCGCGTTTGACTGCCGAGAGGCTCGGAGGCCCCGTGTTCGCCGGCCTCCTTGCGCCGCTCATCGCGATTTGCGTTCTCAGCTCGCTGCAGGCGACGATCCTCGTGGGCCCGCGAATCTACCACGCGATGGCGACCGACCGCCTCTTCTTCAGGTCCTTCGGCAAGATCGAGCCTCGAACCGGCACCCCCTTTGTGGCCCTCATAGCTCAAGCAGGGATCGCGTGTGCGGAGTTCTTGACCGGCAGCTTCGGCCAGTTGCTCGCATTCGCGATGTTTTCGATCGTGACGTTCTCGACGCTCGCGGTTGCCGCGGTTCTGCTCCTGCGAATTCGTTGCCCTGCGGCGCACCGTCCGTTTCGTGTTCCCGGCGGGCCCCTTCTCCCCGCGCTTTTCGTCGCCGTCAACGCATGGGTGCTGTGGAGCGAACTGGCCGGGCCCTACTTCGTCGACGCCCTCGTCGGCATCGCCATCGTCGCCACTGGAATCCCCGCGTACCTCGTGTTCCGCGCGCGCGAATGCGCCTACGCGGAGGAGAAGGCTGGATGACTCGCGCATGCATCTCGATGGCAGCTCTTTTTTTTGGTTGCGCCCGGGCAGCCGCGCCGGACGTGACCCCGGCGCCTCCGTCCTCAAACCGCGGCCCGATGGCCTTGGTGTCTCCAGTCGAGCTCCCGTTGGCGCAAACGACGGACGCGGCGGCGCAGGGCCATGTCGATCTCGAGGCACAGCCCCCGCCGCTTGACCCGCCGACGGCCGGCCGAGATTTCGTCGACGAAGCGCGCGCGATCTTTCGGGTGGCCGCATGCGGACCTTCCGGGGACATACCCGCTCGGTTCGACGCGAGCGTGGTGTCCCGCCACTGCGAAGAGCTCGCTCGCGCCTACGACGAGTACCGCAAAGCATGGGTCGATGTCGCGGAGCCTTTTTTGACCTCTTTGCGTCCGGCCGGGCTGCCCTCGATCGTCGTCTATCCGTTTGGCGGCGGAGACCTGGTGAGCGCCTTGGCAACGTTTCCTGATGCGGTCGAAATCACCACCATTTCGCTGGAACCGGCTGGGGACGTTCGTCCCGTCGCCACGCTCCCGGCCGAACGTCTTGCAAGCGAGCTGGCGGCACACCGGGGACACCTGGAGCGTCTCTTCGAGAAGGCCCACTCGCGGACCGACAACCTCGAGAGGGAAGCGCAGGCGGAGCTTCCCGGCGAGGTGGTTTTTGCAATGGCCGCGCTCGTGGTTCACGGTGCCGAGCCGGTGTCGTTGCGATATTTCCGACTGCAGCCCGATGGATCCCTGACCTACGTTTCGCAAGCCGACATCGATGCGCAAGCGCATCATCCGAAAGCCCTGCGCGCCCTGTTCGACAACACCGAGCTGCGCTTCCGCAAGTCAGGCGATGCGTCCGCTCCGGTCCGACTCGTTCGCCACATCGCGGCCAATCTCGACGACGATCACCTCCGGGTTGATCCCGCTCTCCTCGCGCACCTCGGCCTCAAGGGAAAGGTCGCTGCGATGACGAAGGCGGCGAGCCACCTCCTCTGGAGCGACCACTTTAGCCTCATCCGGGGCTGGCTCCTCGCGCATACCGATTGGATGATTTCGGACTCGACGGGCATTCCCCCTCGCTTTGCGGAGGACGCAGGGTTCACCCAGGACACCTACGGCACGTTCGATGGCCCGGCGGCATTCGGACTTGTGGACGCAAAAGATGCCAATGATATCAAAATGTTATTTGCTTCTGAACCCTCGCGTAACCTCGCGTTTCGCTATGGCTATCCGGACAAGGATGGCCACGCGCACCTCATCGTCACGCGACGTTCCCCTTGAGGTCGAACCCGGGCGACCTCACCTTCACCTTGATGTCGAGCCTCCCGCGACATTCCCCTTGAGGTCGCAACCGACCTCGAACGAAGCCCGCGGCTCGGAGCTTGTCTTGAAAACGGCGCCGGGCGTCTCTTTTGTAAGTGGGGCGGCCCTTGCTGTGCGGCGCGCTCCGGCTCGATCCAGGGCGCCCCGGCACCGGGTGTGCGGGCGAGTCTGCAGATCGCGGACTGGGCGACGGCGACCGTGTCGAGCTCCGAAGCAGACGGAAAATGCCTGGGCTTGGTTATGTAGGCCGGCGACGCACCATTTTTCCCTAGCCAAAATGCGCTGGGTGCTTAAGGTTTGGCGTCCCCCCACGGGAAGCGCCGGACGGCGGTAATGGTTGTTAGCCACTAGGAGCGACCCTACTCCTTCGTCCGGCATCCCACCCCCAGTAACGACCGTGAACGCACCTAGCACCGCCCTCGCCCCTGCGCGAGAGGACCTCGAAGAAGAGCCGCTCGAATTGGAAACGCTCGCTGACGCAGCCGTCGCGAACGACGCGTCCCCGACCGCCGTTGCTGCGCCGCCGCGTTCCACGCGCAGGCGTGTCCTGACGCACGAGGAAGAGGTCGCGCTGTCGCAACGCATCGAGGGGGGCGAGCGCAGTGCCCTCGAGGCGATGCTCGCCACTTCCCACGCCGGACCTGCCTTGCGGGCTCTGGCTGGAGAGCTGCGCGACGGACGAACGATGCCCTCGGCTCTGCTCCGCAACGCGGCCGAGGACGCCGATTCGCCGAACGGGATCGAGCGGTTGGCCCGCTTGCTGGACCGCGCCGCGTCAGCGGCTTCAATTCGTCCGGCGCGCGATGAAAAAACGCGCGAGCGCAATCGTCGCAGGCGCAGCCGAGTTGCCAACGACCTTGCAGCGGAGCGCTTTGAGCGATCCCTGTTCGATCGTATGGGTCGGGCTCTGCGCACGCGCGGGGCCGAAGACCGTGTTCGGCGGGCGTTTGCAAGAGGTCGGCGGCAGGCTGAACGGGCCGTGCACGAGTTCGTCGGGGCCAACTTCGGTCTTGTCGTAACCTACGCGCGACGTTTCGTTGGGCAGGGCCTCGACATGCACGATCTCGTGCAGGAGGGGCAGCTCGGGCTGATTCGCGCCGTCGAGAAATTTGATTGGCGCCGCGGACATCGCTTTTCCACCTATGCGGCCTGGTGGGTGCGCCAGGCGATGGCGCGGGCCCTGGCCGACCAGAGCAAGACGATTCGGGTTCCAGTTCACTTGCTCGAGAGCCGGCATAAGCTGGAGCGGGTCCGGCGGGCGATGGCCCAGCAGGGTCAACGTGATCCCACCGACGAAGAGCTTGCGCGCGAAAGCGGGCTACCCCTTGACAAAGTTCGAGCGATCCGTGGGCTCGTGCGCGAGCCGCTGCGCCTCGAGGCTCCGCTCGGAGATGAAGGCGATGGGGGCCAGCTTGGGGACTTGGTCGCGGATCAGCGATCGCCGGCACCCGACGAGCAGCTCGCGCGCGAGCGGATGCAGGTTCAAACGCGCGCTCTGCTCGAGCACCTGACGCCCCGAGAGCAGCAGCTTCTCAAGCTCCGGTTTGGAATGGATGGCGGTCCGGGGCAAACCCTCGAGGAAGTCGGCAAGTCGTTCAACTTGTCGAGGGAGCGCGTGCGGCAAATTGAGGCGGCGGCGTTGAAAAAACTGCGGGCCATTTCGGAAGAACGCGAGCTTGGCTCGTACATCGGCCGGTAAATGGCGCGAGGATCTTACTCGGCGCTGGCAACCAGGATTGAGACGGCGAGTACCTCGATGGCTCGCGCGAGCTCTTGCAGCGATGGATAGCTCGGTGCGATGCGTATATTCGCGTCGAGGGGGTCCTTCTTCAGCGGGAACGCCGATCCAGCGGGTGTGAGCTTGACGCCTGCGTCCGCCGCCATCTTGACGACGCGCGCCGCGCGACCGGGTTGCGTGTCCAGGCTGACGAAGTAACCCCCACGGGGTTTCGTCCACTGGGCGAGGCCGGTTCCGCCGAGTTCCCGCTCGAGAATTTGCTGCACGAGCTCGAACTTCGGTCTCAAAATGGCAGCGTGTTTCTGCATGTGTGCTTGGACGCCGTCGGCATCCTTCAGGAACCGCACGTGCCGCAGTTGGTTCAGTTTGTCCGGGCCGATGGTCATGTTGGCGCGATGCTTGCGAATCCACGCGATGTTGGCGTCGCTCGACGCCAGCGCCGAGATGCTTGCTCCCGCGAACGTGACTTTTGAAAAAGATGCAAAGGTGACGAATCGGTTCGCATGGCCCGCCTCCTCGGCGAGGGCCGGGCCATTCGCGAGCAAATCGGCGGTTTCCGTGAGATCGTGCACCGCGTAGGCGTTGTCCCAAAAGACGCGGAAATCCCGCGCTGCGGTCTTGGTGCGGGCCAGGCGGGTCACGACGGTCGGGCTCAGTGTGATCCCGGTCGGATTTCCGTACTTCGGCACGACCCAGATTCCTTTGATTCGCTCGTCCGCCCCGGCGAGCTCCTCGACGCGATCCATGTCCGGTCCCTCGACTGTCATGGGGACCGGGATCATCTCGACGCCGAGGTCTTCGCAGATCGAGAAGTGCCGGTCGTATCCCGGAGACGGACAAAGAAACCGCGGTCGCTGCTCGCGCCAGGGTCGGCTGCCGTCGGGCACGCCGTGCAAGGCGGCGAAGGCGACGGTCTCGTACATCAACGCCAGGCTGGAGTTGTCGGCAACCAGCACTCGGTCTGGCTTCGCGTTCAGCAGCTCCGCGAAGAGCTGCCTCGCTTCGGGGAGCCCGTCGAGTCCCCCGTAGTTGCGGCAGTCGGTTCCGTCAGCGGCCCGGAAATCGTTTGGGCCGAGAATTGTGATGAGCGCGTTCGACAGATCCAGCTGCGAAGGGGCGGGCTTTCCGCGAGTGAGATCGAGCGACGCGGGCGTCGACTTCATTTGGTCATAACGCTTGCGTGCGTCGTCTTTGGTGATGCGGGACTCGGGCATGATCGGCAACTTTTCCGAGGGTGCGTTGGAATACGGAGCGCCAGCCTAGCCAATCCCCAGCGGCGGTCGAGAGGGGTAGCCTTCTTTGCGTGGCGGAGATCGTCTGGGCAGGCAAGTACCGTGAGGGTCAGCGGGTGCGCTCGCCGAGAGCGGTCCACCCGATAGAAACGGACGAGGTTTTCGGCGCTCCCGGGCAAGGCTCGGCCAATCGACTCGTCCTCGGCGACCAGGCGCACGCCCTCGCGGCCCTACTTGATGAGTTCGCGGGCCAGGTCGGCCTCGTCTACATCGATCCACCCTTCGATACAGGGGGGGCGTTCGATTTTCTGGCGTCGGTTCCAGGAGCTCCGGATGACGCACCGCGTATCCCCGTCCATGCGTACGACGACGCTCGCGGCCTTGACCGGTGGCTCGCATGGTTCTCGGATGCCGTCAGCCTTCTCGGAGAGCTCCTCGCCGACGGGGGGAGCCTCTACGTCCATCTGGACGCGCACGTTTCGCACTACGCCAAAGTCGTCCTCGACGAAGTCTTCGGAAAGGGCGCCTTTCAGCGTGAAATTGTTTGGCGCATCGGGTGGGTGAGCGGGTTCAAGTCGAGGGCACGCACATGGGTTCGAAACCACGACACGATCCTCTTTTACGCAAAGGGCGGCCGCGTACGCACGTTTCACAAGGCGTACGTTCCGTATCCGCCCGGCTATGTGCGCCGCGACGGAAAACCTCCACGGGGCGCGGGGTATCCGATGGAGGACGTATGGAATGCGAGCGAGAACGACCGGCTCGACAGCATCCAGATCATGTCCTTTTCGGGCGAGAAGGTCGGTTATCCGACCCAGAAGAACGAGGCGCTCTTGTCTCGCATCGTGCGAGCATCGAGCAATCCGGGCGATCTCGTGCTCGATTGCTTTTCCGGGTCGGGCACGACGGCGGTCGCCGCGGAGAGGCTGAGCCGCCGATGGATCGTGTGTGACTCGGCCCCCGTTGCCATTCACGCGACGCGCAAGCGTCTGCTCGCCATGCCCGAGGTGCGCCCATTCGTCGTTCAGCGCGTTGGAGAGTCGACATGGCCCTTGGGGGGCGTGCTCGTCGTCGCCGGTTGGATCGATGGGCGGGGTGCCAGGTTGGAACTCCGCTCGTTCGAGATGATGACCCAGGCGTCGATACCGCTGCGAACCCGTGACGCTGTGTCCCATTGGTCGCAATGGCTCGAGGGGTGGTGCGTCGACTGGGACCATCAAGGGAGCGCATTGCACGCGGAGTCGACGGTCTGGCGCCGAAGTCGAAGCGGTTTACTCCCGCTGGCAGCGACGCATGAGTACGACGCACCAGGATTCCGGCGTGTCCTCGTCAAGGCGTTCGATGTGCTCGGGGGGGTCAGTACGGTCGAGGTGCAGCTCGATGGCCGTTGACGCGATGGACTTTGGATCCAAGCGGCCCAAACCGCTCGGGCAGTGGGAACGGCGCGTGCAGCCGTCACGCACCCATGCACTCGTTGACGCTTACGGACGTGCTGCGCTGCCGTCACCGCAGCTTGCAGACGCGCATTGCGGCACTCGAGTTCGATGGTCGGTCGCGACGCGTGCGCGTCGTCCAATTGGCCGAGGAGCTCGTGGCGCACGCTACGGTGGAGCAACTCGTCGTGTATCCGTACGCCGAAGAATTGCTCGGCGTTCGCGATCTTTCGGTCGAAATCGAAAGTGCCCTCGACGCCCTGCTTGCGGTCGTCGGCGGCATCGACAAGGAAGCAGAGTTCAAGTGCGCGGTTGGTCGCCTTTCGACTGCTTTTCAGCGGCATGTGGAAGGCGACGAAATCGGGCTGCTGCCGCGAGTCGAATCAATGGCTCCCGCCGACCACCTGACTCGCATGGGCCGTGCGATCGAAGAGTTCGAGAGGACCCTGGCAAACTCTCGCATGGACGACGTGTCTCGCGGTTGGCAAGGGGCTTCCGATGACGTGCTCCTCAACAGCGCCGCGAGGGGTGGAGGACGGAATTGAGCTCGGGAGACCCGCAGCCGGTCGTGAAAGACCGCCGAAGTGCGGGTGCGCCCACACACGCCCGGAGGGCGTCAGGGCTGGAGCGCCCTTCAGCCGCGCCTGGCGGGTGGGGTGGCTTGCGACGCACACTTCCTGAGCAATCACGGCCTTGCCCGGGCGTTCGGTCTTGAGAAGCCCGACGGGGTGGCGTTCTATTGGGACGCGTGCACACCTTTCCTTGGCCGACTGTCGCGGCGGTCGGGTTGCTGGCGACCGCCTGCGGCGGCGCGTTCAGCCCAGCGGGAGCAGTGGATGCCCCACTCGGAACGGCTCGCGATCTGCTGGGCAATCCAGCACCGGACTTTAGCGTGCCGCTCGCCCTGGGGGGTCGCGGAGAAGTCTCTCTTCGCGCGCTCCGCGGCCGTGTGGTTGTTCTCGACTTTTGGGGCACTTTTTGCGCCCCGTGCAAGGCCGCGTTCCCAAAGCTCGAGAGCTTGAACACGAAGTACGCCGAAAGCGGCCTGCAGGTCGTCGCCATCAGCGAGGATGATGCCGACGACCAAGAGAAAATCGCGGGCTTCGCGGCCGCGCATGGGGCCCGGTTCGCCATCGCGTGGGATCGGGACCGAACGATTGCGCGCGACTACAAACCGGACGCCATGCCGTCGACGTTCGTCATCGATCGACGAGGCGTTGTTCGCTATGAGCACGTCGGCTACCGCGATGGGGATGAACGCCAGATCGAAAGGGAAGTCCAAGAGCTATTGCTCCGTTGAGGCAAGCTGGCTTCGGTGCCCACGGCGCAGTCGTTGCTCTTCCAACGGGCGGACGAGCAGCTCGTCGGACAAGGACGGTCGAGGATGGCGGGTGGACGGTTTCGAAGTCGTTTGGGCCGCATGTATTGGTGCGCGCTGCTCGTGGGCCCATGGCTCGTCGCCGGCCGTCCTTCGTCGGCCGACGAGCCGTCCGGTCGCGCGGAGCAAGAACTCGAACGCTCCGACGATTTTCGCGTCCGTGTGACGGCTGCTTTGGTCCTCGCCCGCACGCGCCCACCCGGTGCCCTCGATGCGCTCGATCACGCGCTCGGCGACGCGCATTCTGCAGTGCGCGTCGCCGCGGCCGAGGCGCTCGCATTGTTGGGTGATCCGGCGGCAATCCCTTCGCTCGAGCAGCACCTGAAAGGCGAATCGTCCGCGGCTGCAAAGGCCCAGTTTCGCGTGACGCTCGCGCATTTGCGCGCCGGCGTGGCGGCACCGGAAGACGAGGGTACGGCGCCTTCGACACAGCACCCCGGGCCGGCGGCGGACGTTCGCTATCTCGTCTCGATTGGGAAGATGCGGAACAAGGCCGGAGTGCGCGGAGAAGATCTCCGGCTTGTCTTTGCTGCCTCCACGCGTGAGCGCGCGTATGGACTGCGGGGTGTGGCCGTCGTCGTCGCTGGCGAGGGGCGCCCGCTCGGGCAAGCAGCGACGCGGCGCCTGCCCACTTTCACGCTCGATGGTACCTTGGCCCAGTTGACCGAAGCACGCGTCCAAGGAAACGTAGAAGTGCACGCGCGCGTCGAGTTCACGCTTCGGCGCGACCAGACGCTCAGAGCCACGCTCTCGGGCACTGCGACCCTGTCCAGTCGGGCCGTCGCGCTGACGGAAGAATCTTTCCGCCGCCTCGAGGACGAGGCTGTCGATTCAGCGGTTCAAAGCGCGTTGCGCCGCGCGGCGGACGGTCTGGTGGTGGCCGCGCGCCGGTAGTCGAGCTCTCGCCCGAAGCCTTCACGGCCGCCTTTGAGGGCAGACTATCCGATGGCTCGGTCGTGCTATGAGCACGCGAGTCACATGAGGCACACGTCGTCCGAGGTTCGTAGAGGGTTCCTCGATTTCTTCCGAAGCAAGGGTCACGAGGTCGTACCGAGCTCGCCGCTCGTGCCGCAGAACGACCCGACACTCATGTTTGCCAACGCCGGCATGGTCCAGTTCAAGGACGTATTCGTCGGCAAAGAAGCACGGCCCTACAAGAGGGCGACCTCGAGCCAGAAGGTCATTCGCATCTCCGGCAAGCACAACGATCTCGAAAATGTCGGCGTGACCGCACGCCACCATACGTTCTTTGAGATGCTCGGAAATTTTTCATTTGGCGACTATTTCAAAGAGGAAGCGATTGTCTTTGCCTGGGAGCTTCTCACCGGGGAGTTTGCGCTCGATCCGCGACGCCTGATGATCACCGTATTCGGCGGCGAGAACGGGATCGCGGCCGATGAAGAGGCCCGTTCTTTGTGGAAAAAGGTCACTGGCTTTGCCGATGAACGGATCGTCGGCCTCGGTATGAGGGACAATTTTTGGCAGATGGGCGAGACCGGCCCATGCGGTCCTTGCACCGAGATTCACTGGTTCAACGGCGACGTCTCGAATGGGGTGGTGCCCTTCGATGCGCTCGGCGACGAACCGACGCCGGATGGCCGGGGATGGACGGAAATTTGGAATCTCGTCTTCATGCAATTCGAGCGCTCCATCGATCCGTCCGGTGTGGCCGAGCTTTCGCCGCTGCCCAAGCCTTGCGTGGACACGGGGGCAGGTCTGGAGCGCGTTTCCAGTGTCCTCCAGGGCGTGACGAGCAACTACGAGACCGATCTCCTGCGTGCTCTGGTGCAGAAGGCGAGTGAAATCAGCGGTAAGCGCTACCACGCCTCACAGGCGGACGACGACGTCTCGATGCGCGTCATCGCCGACCACGCGCGCACGACGGCGTTTCTCATCGCCGAGGGCATCTTCCCTGACCGAACAGGGCGGGAATACGTCCTGCGACGCGTGATGAGGCGGGCGATCCGCCATGGCCATAGGCTGGGCATTCGCGAGCCGTTTCTGCACGAGGTCGCGCTCGAGGTCGCCCGGACCATGGGCGGGCAGTACCCGGAGCTCGAACTGCGCCGCGAGCTCATCGCCAGCGTTGCGCGGGGCGAGGAAGAGCGGTTTCGCGAGACCATCGAGCGCGGACTTCACATTCTAGAAGCCGAGATCGACGACATGCGATCGAACGAACGAGACGTCGTCCGGGGCGAGACGGCGTTCAAACTCCACGATACCTACGGCTTTCCCCTGGATCTCACCGAGGTCATCGCCAAGGAGCGAGGGTTTACCGTCGATCTCGAAAGCTACAGGCGTGCCCTCGACGAGCAACGCGGACGAAGCGAGGGATCGAAACTCAACGATGAGGCCGTCGTCGCACACTTTTGGGGCGACGTTCGTGCCGCCGTCATCGCGAGGTCGGCGGCAGGCGTCAAATTCGTTGGCTATGACCGCGAGGAAGCAGAAGGAGAGGTCGTTGCAATCGTACGTGGGGGCTCTCTGGTCACGAGCGCCGTTGCTGGAGACGCGGTTGTGGTCGTGACGGACGTCACTCCATTTTACGGCGAGGCCGGGGGACAGGTCGGCGACCAGGGTCTGATTGAACGCCGTGGCATCGAACCCATGCGCATGCAAGTGACTGATTCCCAGAGACCCATCTCGGGGGTCGTGGCCCACGAGGGTCGCATCGCGAGCGGAGCACTCGCTGTCGGTGACATTGTCCATCTTCTCGTGGATCAT
This sequence comes from Polyangiaceae bacterium, assembly GCA_050013115.1. GTDB lineage: Bacteria > Myxococcota_A > Polyangia > Polyangiales > Polyangiaceae > Palsa-1150. Next base: position 79,605 of record JBEKFX010000001.1, on the reverse strand, counting down.
GAGCGGCGCAGCGCGACGCGGCGCAATCACTCCGCGACCCATCTCTTGCACTGGGCGCTTCGCGCGGTGCTGGGCGAGCAGGCGACCCAGAAGGGCTCCCTTGTCGGGCCTGAACGGCTCCGCTTCGATTTCGCCCACAACCGGCCGCTGACGAACGAAGAGATCGCCAAGGTCGAAGATTTGGTTAACGCGAAGGTGTTGACCGCGGCCCCCGTCGTGACGGAGGTCCTTCCGATCGACGAAGCCAGAGGCCGCGGGGCCGTGGCCATCTTCGAGGAAAAGTACGGGGACGTCGTTCGCGTCCTGACGATGACATCCGACTCGATCGAGCTTTGCGGCGGTACGCACGCGCGCTCGCTCGGTGAGATCGGCCTGTTCAAAGTTTTAGGAGAACAAGGTCTCGCCGCCGGGGTCCGCAGAATCGAGGCCGCCACGGGCCTGAACGCACTCGGGTACGTCCGGTCGCTCGAGTCGACGCTTCGCGTGGCGGCGCGGGTCGTCAAGGCGACTCCTGCAGAGTTGGCCGAAAAAATCGAAAAGGTACTGGAGCGGGAACGTACCCTCGAGAAGGAAGTAGCCGATCTGACGCGCAACTTGGCCATGGGGGGACCTTCGAGCGGTGGCAGCTTCGACGACATGCTCCGGAGCGCCCGCGATTTGCCAGGCGGCAAGGCGCTCGCCGTGCGTCTCCCCGCGGGCGATGGGGCGACGCTGCGCGAGATGGCGGAAAAATTGCGTGATCGCTTGGGCGAATCGGTCGTTCTCGTCGGCGCGCCGGGAAAAGAAAAGGCGCTCCTCGTTCTGACGGTCTCGAAGGGTTTGACCGGGAAATATCACGCAGGCGATCTCGTCAAGGGCATTGCCCAGATGCTTGGGGGGTCTGGCGGCGGTCGACCCGACATGGCGCAGGCGGGCGGCGCGGAGGTGGGTCGTCTCGACGCAGCGCTCGAGAGCCTTTATGCGCGGCTCTCATGAGGGGGCCGAGCCTCGCGGCGGGCGCCGGCTCGAGACTATTCCGACAACGCTGCGAAAGCGTGGCAAGATGGTGCTGCTCCGCCGAACGGTGGACTTTGCCGGAACAGAGGCGGGCATGATTTCTTCAGGCGAGGCGGTGTTGAGGCGAGAATGAGCGGACAGCCGCCGCTGACGCACGGAACGGTCGTGAACGACCGTTATGAAATCCGACAGAGCCTCGGCAAAGGCGGGATGGGCGAAGTCTTCCTCGCCTACGATCGCACTGCGCAGCAGGCGGTCGCCTTGAAAATCGTCCGGGAAGAGGCTCGTATGCCCGGCGACGACGAGGCGCTTCGCCAAGAACTCCTCCTCGCACGCTCGGTCAGCCATCCGAACGTGTGCCGAGTGCACGATCTCGCGCCCAGCCCGTATGGGTCGATTCTCGTGATGGAGTACATCACCGGGCAGACTCTCCATACCCATATTCGCCGGCGTAAGGCACAGGGCGGGTACACGTCCGACGAGTTCCGGCGGATTGCCAGTGACGTGACGACCGGCGTTGCCGCCATCCACCAGCAAGGCCTCGTGCACGGCGACCTGAAGCCTGGCAACGTGATGGTCACGACGAACACGGACGGTTCGTTCGGCAAGGCGATTGTGCTCGACTTTGGGTTCGCGAAGGAGCGCGCGCGCGCAAGCGCCCGACGCCCCGGCGCTCCGCCGGACGGCGGGACGCCGAACTACATGAGTCCGGAACGAATTCGCTCCGGCGGCGCGAGCCCCGAGGACGACGTCTATGCGCTAGGACTCACGCTGCTGGAGATGTGGACCTGCCGTGTCCCTGAGCCGGGATACAAGCCGCGCGCCAAGACGATGCGGCAACAGATCATGTTCGACGTTCCTGCCGGCTTGAGCATCGACGAAATCAAACAGGTCTTTCGATGCCTCTCCGATGATCCTCAGCAGCGCCTGCCGGCCCGGCACCTGCGCTTCTTCAATCCGGTCACATTGACGACGAATCCCATTCAGGTCCCGCGCGACCGGCTCGATCCGGGACCGCCCCCCGGCCGTGCGGCTTCGCAGGCATTCGCACCCGGGGCGCAGGCCCTCCTCGCCACATTCGCTACAAATGCTCCAGATTTCGTGGGTGAGCTGATCGCGCTTGAGAAGCCCGTCGTCACGATCGGCCGGCGCTCCGACAACGATCTGGTCGTCCCGGAAGCGACCGTCAGTGGCCAACATGCGCAGCTTAGATGGCAGAACGCAACTTGGATCGTCGAAGACATGGGGTCGACCAACGGCTCGTACGTCGACCACACGTACGAGCGCCGCAAGAGCGTCAACCTCATGCACGGGGGCGAGGTTCAGTTTGGTGAACTGCGATTCAAGCTCGTCAGCTTCCCCCGAGATGGTCCAAGCCACAAGCGAGCGCGACTCTTCCTCGGCAAGAGGGACGGGTTGACCGGGCTGTTGACGCGCGAGCAACTTCTTCGCGCCATCGACGAAGAGGCTGCCTTTGCCGAGTGGGTCGAGGCGCCGCTCACGATTGCGCGCTACGAGCTCCGCGGACCGAATCGACTTGTCAGTGACCGGCCGACGATTCTCGAAATGCTGGCGCTCCGGCGAGCGGCGACCCGAGTCGTCGAGCTCACCGATATGCTTCTCTTGTCGCTCATCGCGGTCACGGGTGGCCGAAGCGGTCCGCTCCGGTTTTGCGTGGCGATGGTTGGGCCAGGACCGCAAGAGGCGCGCAATTTGGTCGAACAGGTCGTCGGGCAGGTGCAGGGCATGCTACCGGACGGGCAGGACCTCGCAGCAACGATCGCACGTTACGAGCCCGGAGTTTCGGTACGAGCTCTCGTCGATGCATGAGCCGTTGCGCTCCGACCAGGCCGTCGACCCGGGTCGTAGGGCGCTTTCGAGGGCCTGCCCGAGAGCAGCGGTACCATCCAAATGAGTGACTCCCGAGAGCCTCCCTACCCCCCGTCCGATCCGCGGCCTCAGTCAATCCGAAATCGCGCTCAGACATCGGATGACCGGCCCCTTCGCGTTCAGCTCATCTTGGCGCTCGTCTTGGGACTGGTCCTTTTGGCGAGCGGGCTTTACGTGTGGCGGAGACCTTCTGCGGCCGCCGACCCTTCCGCGAGCGAGGGCGGTCCGCCGACGGCCGAGGATTCCGGCGCGCCGCTCGAGCCTTTCGAAGCCGGGCCGCCTTCGGTTGTGCTCTCAGGACCGCGGGTGATCGGCTGTCACGATCGCGGCCCGAAGGTCACCCCTCCGGACGAGTGCGATCGCTTGGGACCCATTGCCACGGCACTTTCCCGCGCCATCGAGCAGTCGATCGGCTGCTACCCGGCTACGACAGAAGGAGGAACCATCGAATACGTGGTCGACGTCAGCTTCTCGAGGCGGCGGGTACGGGTCACCCTTCCGCGTTCCGGTCGTTCGACGCGAGACCGCCGCCTCGTGTCCGCCTGTGCCACCGCGGTTCGCGAGGCGATGCAGGGGGTGGACCTCGACGGGATCAGCCACGAGCATGCGCGCTACCAGATCGCCGTCACGGCGACCTACCGCGGCAAGGGATAGGATCCGGTCGTCACCCCTGGCCCGCGGGGCCCGTCGCGGTTACGTTCGGTCGCTGGCACATGATCGACCCAAAGTCCCGTCTCGTCGTCCTCGACCCGTCGTGTGCTGACCCGCTGCGGCGCTCTTCGGCGGCGCTTCGGTCGTCGCACGTCGACGACGACGACCACTTTCACGACGAGTGCGGTGTTTTCGGAATCTTTGGGCATCCGGAAGCGGCGAACATGACCTACCTCGGTCTGCATGCGCTGCAGCACCGAGGGCAGGAGTCGGCCGGTATCGTTACGAGCGACGACCGGCATCTTTATGCGCACCGGGCGATGGGACTGGTCCAAGACGCGTTCACCCAGGACCAGCTCGCCAATCTGCCTGGGCGCGTCGCGATCGGACATGTCCGCTACTCGACAGCCGGTGCCTCGCACATCAAGAACGCCCAGCCCATTGCAGTCGACTATGCGCGCGGGTCGCTTGCGGTGTGCCACAACGGCAACCTGACCAACGCCGAGGAGCTTCGTGCAGAGCTTGAGGCGCGCGGGTCGATCTTCCAGAGCGACACGGACACGGAAGTCTTGGTTCACCTCGTCGCGCTGAGCAAGGAGATCGCTCTCGAAGACCGGGTGGCCGACGCATTGACTCGGGTCCGCGGCGCCTATTCGCTCCTTTTTCTCACCGAAGAGGCGATCATTGCCATTCGGGACCCAATGGGCATTCGACCGCTTTGTCTCGGCCTCTTGCCCTCAAAAAAAGACGCACACGTTGTTGCGAGTGAGCCCTGTGCGTTCGATCTGATCGGCGCAGAGTACGTTCGGGATCTCGAGCCGGGCGAAATGGTCATCATCGACACGAGCGGGATCCGCTCGGTACGACCGATGCCGAAGGCGCCGCAGCGCAGTTGCGTTTTCGAATATGTCTATTTTGCGCGCCCCGACTCGAAGCTTGGTGGCAGGAGCGTGTACGACGTCCGGAAATCGTTCGGTCGGACGCTCGCCCGCGAGCACCCGGTCGAGGCAGACCTGGTCGTCCCGGTGCCGGATTCCGGCGTGCCGGCGGCGATCGGCTATGCGGCCGAGCGCGGCGTGGCCTTCGAGATGGCGCTCATCCGGTCGCACTACGTGGGCCGGACATTCATCGAGCCTCAGGACAACATCCGTCATTTCGGCGTTCGCCTCAAGCTCAGCACCGTGGCCCCCGCTCTGCGCGGGAAGCGCGTCATCGTCATCGACGATTCGATCGTACGCGGCACGACTTCGCGCAAAATCGTCAAGATGGTGCGTGATGCCGGTGCACGGGAAGTGCACTTGCGCATCTCCAGCCCACCGACGCAATGGCCCTGCTACTATGGGATCGACACGCCGACGCGCCGAGAGCTCATTGCGTCGAGCCATTCGGTGGACGAGATCGCCCGCTACGTGACGGCTGATTCCGTCGGTTACCTCTCGCTTGAGGGGATGCTCCAGGCTTTGGGCGGCGGCGATGCGTTTTGTCACGCTTGTTTTTCTGGGCAATACGCAATCCCCTTTACTGTCACGAACAAGCGCCAAATGCGACTTGTCGGTGTCTGAGCATCCGTATGCTTCCGACGCGCTTTACGAATCTGGATTGTGCGCGGTCGTCCTTTGGCGATCGCGTGGACCGGCTCGGTCCGTATCTCCTGCGCGCGGACCCTTTGGCGGACGCGGTCGTCGAAACCATCGAGCACATGGGGGGTGCGGCGGGGTGGTCGCTCCTCGTTCGTTTGCTCCGCGAACGCGGAGCGGCGTCGGGCTCCGACGTTCCCGCCGCCTTCGGGACGTTCTTTCAAAGCGTGGAGCAGGCACCTTTCTGGGTGGACTGGGACGTGCTGGATGGCGCTGGCGCCGTGCTCCGACGCGCGGGTCCCATCGGGGGCATCGTGCTCGGCCTCAAAGCACTCGTTTCGGCATACGCTTCTCCCGGCGGCAATAAGCCGCTCGTCTTTACCGGGCGTCTCCGCGAACAAGCGGGTCGACGTTTGAACGAAACCGCCCGTTTTGTGCGCGAGACCATTCTTCAAGGCGGGATGCGGCCCTATGCGCGGGGCTGGCAACTGACACTCAAGGTTCGAATCATCCACGCCCGGGCCCGCAGAATGATCTTGCAAACCGGCCGGTGGGACACGGCGGCTTGGGGCACGCCGATCAATCAACACGATGAGGCCGGAACCTCGCTGCTCTTTTCGGTGACGGTTCTCCAAGGATTGCGTCAACTCGGAATGCATGTCTCGCAGCGAGAGGGCGAGGCTTACGTGCAGCTCTGGCGTTGGTCGAGCTGGCTCATGGGGGTCGAGTCGGACTTGCTGGTCGCCACGGAGCACGAAGGTGAGCGCTTGGCTGAGCTCATCCGCGCGACACAAGCCGGCCCGGACGAGGATTCTCGCGCATTGACCCGGGCGCTCCTGGAGGCGCCGCTCCAAGGCATCGCTCCAGATCGTGCGCGCGCCGCCGCGCGGTCCGCCCGCGTTGGCGCCGCCCTCTGCCGGGTCTTGATCGGCGATGCGACGGCCGATGAGCTCGCGGTACCACAAAGCCACTGGCGCCATGTGGCGCCGCTCGTTCGACGATTGGTCTCGAGCGTGGATCTCGTTCGGCAGAAGGTCTCCTTCGCTGAGGCTTCCGCCTTGCGCGCAGGGGACCGCTACTGGGACCGGGTCTCTGACGTCGGTTTGACGGACGCGACGGCCGATTTGATTTTGCCTGAGCTATCGGACGCCGCGTAGTCCCATCCCACTGCGGGTCTGTTCGCTCTGCTGCGGGACGACCTGCGATAGGGAGGAAACTGCGCATCCACCAACCTCGCGTACGACACGAGCGATCTTTTGCGAAGAGCGCTACGAGCTGCCGGCGGGCTGTTTGGCGACGGTAGAAAGTGTGCCGAGGTCTGGGAAGGACTCCACGTTGAGCATGAGGTCGGAACTGGGTGGGCGTCCGCCGCTCAGCACGGCGATGACCTCGTTGACGGCCCTTGGCGTAGTCGACGGAACGATCACCGTGGCCGTCAGTTGCCCCTCCAGAACGAGCCGCTGTCCATACGTCGGCAAACCGTCGCACCCTGTGACGAACGCCGCGACCTGTCGCGTCGCCAGAAGAGCGTCGCGCGCGCCGACGGCCATGCTGTCGTTCTGCGCCCCGACGAGGAAGCGTCGTTGCGATCTCCGGACGCGCTTGGCGAGCCACTCCCGCATCGCTTGCTTGCCGCCCTCTGCGGACCAGTCCGCGTTCCCGATGGAGAGCTCGACCGGCGCGTCTTGGAGCTCACTTTGCACGCCCGCAAGCCTCAAGCGCGCCGAAGACGCCGAGGTGGGGCCTTGGATGTAGAAGACCTCCCCTCCGCGCGGCAGGAGCGCGCGGAACTGCCGGCCCTGCATGCGCCCGATCTCCCGCTGGTCCGGGTCTACGCAGAAAAAGCAGAGCGACGGGTAGGCGTGGCGCAGATCCCTCACGTAATCGCAGGTCCGATTCAGGCTGACCCACCCAACCCCCAATCGCGCGGCGTCCCGTGCGAGCATCTGCAACGCGGCTTCGCGGACGGGATTGACGAGGATGGCCCTAGGTCGAACGAGGTCAGGCAGCGCCATGGCTTCACGAATCTGTCGTACCTGCGTCTCGGAATCGTTGCGGGCATCCACCTCGCGAACCGAAAATCCGTGAACGGTCGCCTGTGTGATGCATTCCGCGCGCTGGGCGATCTGATAGGCATCGTCCAGCGAACGCAAGAACAGCCCCAAGACGCGAGAAGTCATTGCTACCCCATGGTGCGGATTCTGGGGCATGCGCCCCTGCTCGACGGTACGTCGGACCCGCGAGCTCAGGACTCGGAGAACGGCGTTTGCCCCCGAACCTTGATCCGCGCGATGCGCGCTTGCGCTCAGTCCGTGACGTCGTCGTATAGGCGCACGGTGCGCAGCAACCCGCTCTCGCCCCGTTCGTAGACGGCCAGGCACGGCCGTGGCGGCACCGGCTCGCCGCGAAGGCATACGACCGTGTATTCGAGCGCGCACGCACGGCCGTCATCGGCGCGAGCGTTGTGCACCAGTTGCATCCCGCGTGACGATGCATTGGCGTCGAGGCGCCGCTCGAAATACGCGCGCAGCGGTCCGCCACCGCCGAGTTTGGCGTGCGTTTCACCCGCCGCGTCGCGCACCGTTGCGCCTTCCTCGAAGCTTCGAACGACCGCATCCAAGTTGCCTCGCTCGAGCGCGTCGATGTGAGCCTTCACCGGTGGAGGGACGACCACCTCGCCGTCGGTGGACAGGGCCGCGCGAGCCGATTTCTTCGCCGTCGGCAGAAGCTTTTTCGTCGAGTAGTAGAGCCGGAGGATGACTTCGCGCTCTCTCCTCCGTTCGGCCACGACAGCCACGGGCAGCCGAAACGTCTCGCCACCCAGACGGAGCGATAGAAAGCCCTCGTTGACGTCCCGATCGGAGCCCGCAATCAATCCGTTGCTTTCGAACGAAGGGTCTCGTGTGGCCAGCCACGCCGCGCTCTCGCGAAGACGAGCCGTGATTTCTGGCAACCCGCTGGCGCGGCCGAACACGGGATCGTCGACCGTCGCCCGCTCTCCTAGCCGCTCGGCCAGCGAGTCCGATTGGGACGAAACCAATGCAGGAAAATAAACTTCCGCCAGCCGGCCGCGCAGGGCCGATGGCGCACCGCGACCGAAGGACTCCTTCATAGACCAAAAGAATACCCGCGCGGCGCCGCTACGGTCCAGCGGCGCGATTTCCTGCCCTTGCGCCCGAGCGAGGTCGGACAAACGCTGTTTCTTGTGCGATTCGAGGTCAATCAGTTCAGCTCGACTGGCCAACCGCCTCCCGCACGCCCACCGCCTCCCGCTCCCACCCACCTCCGGCCGCCGCTCGCGGGGTTGCCGGATACGGCCTCGATCTACGAGGTTTCGCCCCGTGACGGGCTCCAGAACGAACGAGCCACCGTTCCGCTCCAGAGCAAACTCCGGCTCATCGATGCCCTCGTCGCTGCCGGTTTGGAACGGATCGAAATCACGAGCTTTGTTTCGCCGAAATGGATCCCGCAGCTTGCCGATGCAGACGAGGTTGCTGAAAACGCCAAGCCTCCGGCCGGCGTCGTCTTCAGTGCGCTTTGCCCGAACCGCCGCGGGCTCGAGCGCGCCCAGGTCGCTCACCTCCGGGAGATTGCCGTTTTTGTCTCGGCGAGCGAAACGCACAACAAGAAGAACGTGAATAAGAGCGTCGCCGATACGCTTGCCGCGTTCGAAAATACGATTGGGCCCGCTCGCGAGGGCGGGATGCGCGTCAGGGGCTACGTCTCGACCGCGTGGGGCTGCCCTTATGAAGGCGATGTCGATCCGCGCCGGGTGCTCAGGCTTGCGAGAAAGCTCAGCGAAATGGGCTGCTACCAGGTTTCGCTCGGCGACACGATCGGGGTCGGCACGCCCAGGCAAACCGCTGAGATCCTGTCGCTCATTTTGGGTGAGTTGAACGTGAGTCAGGTCGCGATGCACATGCACGATACGCGCGGCACGGCGCTCGCGAATGTCCTCACGGGTTTGGAAATGGGCATTCGAAATTTCGACGCCAGCGTCGGGGGGATGGGGGGATGTCCGTATGCGCCCGGGGCGGCGGGCAATCTCGCCACCGAGGACCTGGTTTACATGCTGCATGGCATGGGCATCGCGACGGGGGTGCACCTTGACCGACTGGTCGAAGCGGGGCGCGTCGCGGAGAGTCTCGTCGGTCGTCCGCTGCCGGGCAAAGTTCACCAGGCGGGGATTCGCAGCCTGAAGGCTTGATGCAAGGTTGGACCGAACGCTCAGGCTCCCGCTCGACCGGTCGAACAAATTTCAAGGGCCTCCGTCGCGTCGACGTGGGCCTGTACGCCGGAGAGGGACTCGCTGGCTTCCTTCCGGTTAGTTCTTTCATTTATGAAAAGAAACGGCGTCCGTCCTTTGCGATCGTGCATCCTCGGCCGCCCGAGACTTATCGTAAATCATCGAAAGTACTAAGACGGGTGCCTTGGCACAATCATCGCAAAACGCATAGACAGCACCGCGTAGGCCGGCTCTCCCCCCCCGGGCCCCTATGCGGTGCTCTTTTTATTTTGTCGCCGCGACGCACGCGGAGTACACGCGTCGTGATGCGGAGTGTCATCGCTGGCCCGCTCTTGCTTCTTGCCGCCGCAGGATGCGCGCGTCGTTCTTCGCCCGGGCAAGGGCCGGCCTGGAGCGCCGAGGACCCGCCCGCCTCGGGGACAGCAGCGGCACCGTCCGCGTCAGGTCCGGCAGACCATCCGCCGCCGCCCGGCCGCTGCGTAGAGCTGACGCCGAGTGCTCCTCCACCGGAGGTGCCTGGTGGCGTCAATCCTCGGTGTCCAGCCGACCCAGAATTTGGGGGGTCGCCCCTGCCGGTCGTACGGGTAGGGCTTGCCGACGTGAGCGGTGTCGCGGTGGACGCCGAGCTCGTTCGGAGCGAGCACGACTCCATGCGCGGACTGATGTACCGAAGGACCTTAGGGGAGGATCGGGGCATGCTCTTCGATCTGGGCGTTCGTCGACAACACAATTTCTGGATGCACAACACTTGCATTCCACTCGACATGCTATTTGTCGATGAGGACGGTCTGATCGTCGGAATTGTCGAAAATGCGCCGACACTCGATGATCGTTCCCGCGGCGTGGGCTGTCCTTCGCGATGGGTGCTCGAAGTCAACGCCGGGTGGTCCCGACGTCATGGCGTGCGCGCCGGTCAGCGTATCCGGCTGCCGGGAGCCTGACGCCGCCATGGTCGCGTGCCGACACGGCGCCCAACCACCACGGTGACGAGAACCGGCCCGCCGCTTAAGACCTCAACCGCTCGCCTTGGCCGATCCGGCATCGGCTCATTTCGGGGTTGGGAGGTTTCCCCTGCGCGATCCGGCATCGGCTCATTTCGGCGTTGGGGGGTTCGCCTGCGCGATCCGGCCGCGCGCCTCAATCCGGCTGATACACGATCGTCTGCGTGCCGTCGGTGAAATAGAACTTTGCGTAGGCCGCCTTGTCGAAGGTTGCAGCGCCGAAAGCATTCCAGGCGATGCCCCAAAGAGCGGCGCTGGAGAAGAGGGTCCGCATCGGCCGTCCACCGATGGCGATGAGAACGAAGAGGAGAAGCGAGTAGTCGTTGGAAAAGCGGTACCCGAACTGCCGCCATCCGGAGTTCTGGTAGAGAAGGTCAAACACGGCCGGGAGCGCTGCGGAAATAGCGATGAGCGCATATAACCAATGTCGGTCGACGTCTTTGGCCGACGTATTCGGCCAGAGGATCCACAAGTAGATCGGCGTCGTAAACCAGACCGCCAGACCGTGCTCGTTGATCTGGAAAGGCGCCGCGTTGGCCGGCCAGCCCGTGCCCGGCGGTAGCCACGGCAGGCTGGTGAAGGCGATGCCCATGTTCTTGGCGAGGTAGTGATAGCCAAGGAGACCCCACTTGAGGATCCGTCCATGCCAGCCCACGGTCAAAAATTCGTGGCCGAACAAAAATGGATTGGCCTGTCCGAAGCGAGCGGCGTTCATCCAAGCGAGAATGCCGAACGCGGCGACAATGGGCGTTGCGAAGGCACCGAAGTCGAGGAGAAGGCCACGGCGGTCGAGGCGTTGAATGATCGCCTGCAGCTTGGCGAGCGGGTTTCCCGCTACTGAGAGCCTTTCGCCGGAGTGAACGCGAATGGCCTCAAGAGCGAAGAGCGGAGCGGCCAGCACGATTTGTGGCCGCGTGAGATAGGCGCACCCCATCATCACGCCGGCGAGGGCCGGATTCTCGGCATCGAGCGCAAAGAGGGAATAGAGACCCAAGAGCCCGGCGCCGGTGACGTTTGCAACGAACCAAACGGTTCCCTCGACCGCCGTGAAGAAATAGACCGTTCCGAACGCGTAGAGCAAGGAAAGGACAAGATTTTCGCGCTCGCTTCGGGGCGAGCGACCCGTGCGCCGCAACTTCTCGAGGACGAGCCAAAGCGTCGCTGGCGCGATGCCGGCCAGTTCGATGGCGAATTGCCCGTCGAGAAAGCGCTCGGGCGAACCGGCGAGCTTCACCCACGGCAGCATCAGGAGGGCGGGGAACGGAGGAAAGCTAATGTACGTTTTGCCGTTGAATTCTGCAAAATCGTTGTGCATCGAGTACGGGGGCGGACCGTTGGCGAGGTCTTGGCGGCCATGAAGCCAGGCGTCGGCCAAGAGGGCGTAGTGATTGAAGGGGGTATGTTCAGTCAGGCGCGCGGACCCTGCGAAGAGCATAAAGATGCCCGTCGTCACGACGTAAATGCCCAGCGCGATGGCGAGGCGCCTCAACCGCGAGTCTTGCTTGAGCCAAGCAGGCTTCGCACGCGTACGGATCCCGTCGCTGGCGCGGGCGTCCCTCTTGGCGCTCGAGAGAGGATCGGAGCTCGACATGCAGCGCGCAAGCTATCACCCGCGCATCGACGTCGGCGATGGTGTCGACGGCTCCGATGAGCCGCGAATTAACCTTCGCGTACGCGCCCCGCTTGCGCAGCAATCTTCGCGTCCGAGACGAGATACGCGCTGGAATGAGCTGTCCGACCTGCCGCACCTTGCGGCATATTCTTTGTATACGGATGTCCAGCATGTCCGAATCGGCGGCGTCGACAGACGAGATCGCCGCCGGGCCGGTCCGCACGAAACCCATGGCTCTACCTTTCGGTGAAACCCCGGGCGCACGAGATTCGCGGGCCCTCTCCATCCTTGCTAAGACGATCTATCGGGAGCTTCGGAGCAGTGGGTACGAGGCGCGGGACGTGATGGCCCTGGCGGGGGAACTCCTTGAACACGTCGCGATCGAGGTCCGCTCGAACTCTCCGGGCGCCACGGCTGCCGCAAGGGTCCGCAAGTAGCGCGTCCAGGGTGGTTGGCGGCGCGGCTTGCTGTCATGGGTGCGCGCAGGCGCGACGCGCGATCCTCGTCGGGCGCCCCTGTCGTGGGCAACGGTTGACAGGTTCGGCACGCTCCTTCGACAATTGACGCCGCTTGGTGTCTGGGCCCGAGAACCTGCATGTTCACGATCGTCATCAGCGAGAAGGGGGGCGCCGAGCGGCGTGAGGCTTTCGACAAGAACGAGATCAGCGTCGGACGGGTGCAGGGAAACGACCTCATGCTGCCGAAAGGCAACGTGTCGAAACATCACGCTCGATTGCTCTCGCGCGATGGCCGCTTCATCGTCACCGACCTTCGCAGCACCAATGGCACGTACGTCAACGGTCGCAAGATTTCTCAAGCGACCATGGTCCGCGAGGGTGACAAGATCTACGTGGGCGATTTTGTGTTGCGGCTGGAGGCCGCCCAGTTCGCGACGGCCGCCGTCGCTCAGAGCTCGACGGACGGAGCGGCCGAACCTCAGCGCGGCTCGTCCGCCCAAGAGCCGGTCGTGCCGGCTGCGACCCCGGACGCCGCGTCTCAGCCGGCGGCCCCTGTGAATGGGCCCGCGCCGGTCTCGATCCCCGCCGCTCCACGCTCGGCAGACGGTCAAAACGTCAGCCATTATCCGCTCGAGCAAGATCCCGACAGCGAAAGCGCCCCCGGGCTTGCCGGAGCCGCCGTTCCGTCGCTTCCCGGGCCACCCCGGCTTCCGCAGGCCGTCGACCTGCGTTTGCGCCCTGCAGGCCTCGATCGCGTCGGCGCGACGCCCCACCGCGCCGGGCCGCCCAGCGCGAGTCGTTTGGCGGCTGGCCAAGCTCCTGAGTTGCGCGAAGCGCCCGACCCGAAGGCTCGACGGGTTGCTTTCGTGACGCTGGTCAGCCGAATCGGTGACGCGCTCGAGCGGGCCGGCGTCGATGCACCGCTGGTGGCCGACCATGGGGAACGCCACCTCGCTGCCATCGAGCGCATCGCCCGCGGCCAGGCGCAGGCGATGCAAGCAGAAGGGGAGGCGCCCGAAGGGCTCGACGCCATCGAGCGCATCGCCCGCGACCAGGCGCAGGCGATGCAAGCAGAAGGGGAGGCGCCCGAAGGGGTCGACGTCGACCTTCTCGTGGCGGACGCCGTTCGCGAGATTGCCGGGTTGGGACCGCTGGGCGCCCCGCTCGGCGACGAGGAGACAAGCGAGATTCACGTCGACCATCCGGATCGCGTTCTTGTCATCAAGAAGGGTCGCGCGACGCGTGTCGAACCCGGCTTTACGAATGAAAAGGCCGTGTGGCGTGTGCTTTCCCGCCTGGCGAGCCAGTCGGGCGAGCCATTGCGCGCAGGCGAGGCGGTGGTCGAGCGTCGCCTCGCCCATGGCGAGCAGCTCATGGCCTTGGGGCCGCCGGCGACAAAGTCGTGGGTCATCACGATCCGGAAACCGCGTCGCATTGAGATGACGCTCGATGCCCTCGTTCGCGCAGGTGCCATGTCGCATGCGATGCAAGCCTTTCTCGAGGCGTGCGTTCACGGCCGGGCGAATCTTCTTGTGGTGGGCTCGAGTTTGACGATCGTCGCGCCGGTCATTGCCGCGCTTTTGGCGAGCGCGCCCGCTGGCGATCGCTCGGCGGTATTTCAGGACCTGGACGAGATCGTCGTTCCGTCAGCCGAGATTGTGGTCCTCGATGGACGCCAACGGCAAGGCGCTCTTTCCATCGTGGCGCGGCTCGGAGCCAAGCATGTCGGAATTGGCCGATTGGGTGGCGCGCTCTCGGCCGCGGCCGTCGTGGATGCCATTGCCGAGGGCCTTGAAGGCATCGTAGCGGGTGTTGTCGCCCCCACTCTGCGACATGGCTTGGCGCGCACCGCCTCGCAGATCGCCCTGGAGAAACCGGGCGTCTCCGCGGAAGCGGCCCGCGAGGCCGTCTCCGAGGCGTTCGACGCGGTACTCGAAGTAGGCCGCGGAGCCGAGGAAGGCACGAGCCGAGTCCACCGGATCGCCGAGCTGGCCGGGTCCGAGGGCGGGCGCGCGATTGGGGTACGCGACCTCTTCACGTCGAACGCCGATGCCATCGGTGAGCCGGCCTTCATGGTGACCGGAGCAACGCCGCGGTTGGCGAGTGACTTTGCAGCGCGCGGCATTCGTCTGGACGCCGGACTGTTCAGGCGGGCACGCTAGAGCGCCGCGCGCCCCCAAGGACTACCTCTCGATGTGGACTTTGAGCTTGCGGTGAAACGACGGGAGGCGAAGTTTGCGTAGCGCCTTCGTCTCGATTTGGCGGATGCGCTCGCGAGTCAGCTCGAAACTCTTGCCGACGTCCTCGAGCGTTTGGTCGCCGGGCGCATCGATTCCAAAGCGCATTCGGAGGACCTGCTCCTCGCGGGGGGTGAGGAGCTTGAGGAGCTCCCGCGTTTCGTGCGAAAGCTCCTTGTCACCGACCGCGTCATCCGGTGCGGGAAACGACAGATCCTCGACGAAGTCACCAATCGTTGCGCCACCGTCTTCGCCAACGGGCGAATCGAGGCTGACGGGATCGCGCGTGGCCTCGAGAAGCATACGAATCTTCTCGACGGGCACGTTCATACGCGCCGCAATTTGCTCGGGCGTCGGCTCTTCGCCGCCTTCCTGGACCATGTCCCGCAATGTTTTCGAAAGCTTGTTGTGCGTCTCCACCATGTGGACGGGGATGCGAATGGTTCGCGCCTGATCGCTGATTGCGCGGCTGACGCTCTGGCGGATCCACCAGCTCGCATAGGTACTGAACTTGTACCCGCGCTTGTATTCGAATTTGTCGACCGCCCGCATCAGACCGAGGTTTCCCTCCTGGATGAGATCGAGCAGATGCAGGCCTCGATTCCGATAACGCTTGGCGATTGAGACGACGAGCCTGAGGTTCGCTGCAATGAGGTCAGCCTTTGCCCGCTCGGCCTTCGCCTCACCTGATCGGATGGCGCCGAGCGTCGCGTCGAGTGCGCGCTTGCGCGTGACAGGCAGGCCGTCTCGCCCCGCACGAATGCGTGCTGCGATGCGATCGAACGCACGTCGGGTCAGCCGGACCTCGAGGAGGGCCTCAACGACATCGTCGCGAACCTTCGCGGAGACGCGCCGAGTCCGGGCCACGGAGCCAGCTCGCTCCAGCGTTTCCGCAATGGCGCGCACGGTGCCGTCCTCTTCGTCGCCCCCGTCGTCTTCGATGGTCGCCCGCGTCACCTCGCGCAATCGAGCCTTGCGATCGCGCAGGGCGCGGCCGAGCACACTGAGCTCGCGGGCGCCGATGGGGGAACCCACGATCGCGCACAGCGCCTGACGTTCCCCGTCTTCGATTCGCTTTGCAAGGTCGACCTCGCCTTCGCGCGTTAGAAGGGGCACGCGAGCGAGTTGCTCGAAGTATGTGGTGACCGCGTCGGACGGTGAGTCAGGGCGGACAGACTGGAGTTGGATGGGGATGGAGTTGCTCACTGCGCTATTGGGGGGGAGTACGGGGCAAGGGAACGGATCGGTTTAGGCGGAAACACTTTGCGAAACTCTATGTTCCACGGAGGTGGGGCAAACGCGACCTCTTCCAGGCGCTTTGCCGCGACGTTGTGCGACTCAGCCGGAAGCGGACTCCTCCGAGTGGGCTCGCTTCAGCATCTTTCGGTGAAGGAGCCGCTTTTTGAGCGGGCCAAGATGATCGATCATCAGAATTCCCTGTAAGTGGTCGTATTCATGCTGAATTGCGATGGCGAGCAGGCCCTCCGCGTCGAGCTCGAACGACCGCCCGTACTGGTCTTGAGCGCGCACCCGAACGCGCTCGGCGCGCTCCACGTCTTCTCGTGCACCTGGAAAACTCAAGCAACCCTCTTCGAATGACTTGGTCCCGACAAGCTCGAGCAGCTCCGGATTGACAAACACGCGCAGATCACTGATCTCGCCCTCGGACGCACAATCCACGATGAAAAGCTGCCATGGTTCTCCCACTTGTGTGGCAGCGAGCCCGACTCCGGGAGCGGCGTACATCGTTTCGGCCATGTCGTCGATGAGCCGTCGAATTTCTTCCGTCACGGCCGGAACCTTTTTCCCGGGCGTTCGGAGGCGGGGATCGGGGTAGTGCAAAATCGTCCGAAAAGCCATCGAGAACGCCAATCTAATCCGCTCGCGCGCGCATGGCGAGATCGTGTCGAAAATGATTGCGAAGAGTCTCCGGTGCTGCTTTCGAGTTGTTGACGGTGGCTTGCTCGAGCTCATCCGAGCGAAGCCTCGGTCGGGAAGAGCCGGTCTAGAGAGCCGACGGCTTATCGATTCGGGTATTTAAGCGCGCCCCAAACATGCGCGTCGACGCCGCATACCTCCCACTGCGGGTCCACGATGCATGGAGCCTCGGATGGAGTCGCCGGCCCCGCCCAATCGACTGCGCCCGGGCGGCCCCGAGGGCCAAGCAGAATGGGAGCGATGAAAGCATGCAGCTCGTCGACGGCGGCGCCGGCGAGAACGCTCCCTGCAAGCTCGGCCCCGCCTTCAATCATCGCCCGCACGACACCGCGTGATGCGAGCAACCGCAGCCCGGCGAGAGGGTCGATTCGGCCCTCGGCCGAGGGCGGTGCCCGAAGTACTTCGACTCCTCGTTCGACGAGCTGCTCCTCGGCCGACGACGCCGCATCCGTCGTGCAAACGACCCATGTCGGAACATCGCGCGCCGTTTGCACCAGCTGAGCCGTCACGGGGATCCGCAGTTTCGTGTCGAAGACGACGCGCAGGGGACTGTTTCCGGGCGCATCGCGGACGGTCAGTCGTGGGTCGTCCGCGAGAACGGTGCCGATGCCCACGATGACGGCGTCCTGCTGCGCGCGAAGCAGATGAACACGCGCGCGCGCCTCGGGCCCCGTCACCCATTTGGACGCGCCCGTGCGGGAGGCAATGCGTCCGTCGAGCGAAAGCCCGAGCTTGAGTGCGACGAACGGGATTCCCGAGGTTACGAACTTTCCCCAAGGCGCAATCAGCCTGCGCGCCTCTGGCTCTCTACACCCCACGTCAACGCGCAGTCCGGCACTCCGAAGCCGGGCGACGCCGCCGCCCGTCACGTGCGGGTTCGGATCGCTGCAGCCCACGACGACGCGGGCAAGGTCGGCGCCGAGGACGGCTTCGGTGCACGGGGGGGTTCGCCCCACGTGATTGCATGGCTCGAGGGTAACGTAGAGCGTCGCCCCCTGGGTCCTGCCGCGAGCCCGGCGGAGGGCGACGAGCTCCGCATGCTCCTCTCCCGCCCGTTCGTGGTGGCCGACGCCGAGTACCTCACCGTCCTTGACGACGACGGCACCGACGTGTGGATTCGGAGACGGTGTTCCGGCGGCGCCTTGATCGAGTGCGACGCCCATCCACCTTTCGTCGTCGCTCGATAACGAAGAGACGGTGTCGTCCGTCATCGGGGGGGGTCCCCCGAGATGATTTCGTCCTGCTCAAGCCGCTCTTCACGTGCACGGGACATCTTGTCGAGCTCCGACCGGAACTCATCAATGTCGCGAAAGCTCCGGTATACGCTTGCAAACCGAACGTAAGCCACCGCGTCGACTTCCCGCAACAGCTTCATCACCCGCTCGCCAATCTCGTTGCTCGACACCTCTTTCGCTTCGCCATCGATGAGCTGCCGCTCGAGCTCGTCGATGAATCGCTCGATGCGAAGCATCGCGACAGGCCGCTTGTTGCAGGCCATGCGAACCCCTCGCAACACCTTTTCGCGGTCGAACGGCTCACGCGCGCCGTCCTTCTTGACGACGACTGGAAGAACGTCTTCCACACGCTCGCGGCTCGTAAATCGTCTTCCGCATCGCTCGCACTCTCGGCGGCGCCGGATGACGTCGCCGGTCGTCGAGGTCCGCGAATCGATGACCTTGCTGTCGAGCTGGGCGCAGAACGGGCATTTCATGAATCGCGCAAGCGGGTGGTTCCGTCGCCCCGCGGAGCCTTCCGGCCCCCGTTTGCGGTCATGTCGAACTCGACTCGCGACGATCTTATTCGAATCTCGAAAGAACCAGAGCGCAATTTGTGCCGCCGAAGCCGAACGAGTTGTTCATGGCGTGTCGGATTCGCCGCTCCCGCGCCGAATTGGGCACATAATCCAGCCGGCACTCGGGGTCTCGGTCGACGAGGTTGATGGTGGGCGGAACCTTGCCCTCGGCGATCGTAAGGGCGCAAACCGCTGTTTCGACGGCACCGGCCGCGCCGAGCAGGTGGCCCATCATCGATTTCGTCGAGCTGACCCATAGCTTGTGGTCCTTCGCGTTGGCGCCGAAAACCGCCTCGAGCGCACGGGACTCTTCGGTATCTCCGATTTGAGTCGATGTCCCGTGCGCATTCACATAGTCGACTGCGTCGGGAGCGATTCGCGCGTCCTCGAGCGCCATCCGCATCGCGCGCTGAGCCCCCTCGTGCTGCGGAGCCGGTTGCGTCAGGTGATAGGCATCACTCGATGCCCCGTAGCCGGTGACCTCCGCGTAGATGCGAGCGCCCCGTCTTCTTGCGCGGGTAACGGATTCGAGGACGAGGATTCCACAGCCCTCACCGCAAACGAAACCGTCGCGACCTTTGTCGAACGGACGGCTCGCTCGCGGCGGATCGTCATTTCGTTTGCTTAGCGCAAGCATGGCTTCGAACCCTGCGATGCCGACCGGGGTAATGGTCGCCTCAGTGCCGCCAGCGACCATGACGTCCACTTTTCCGCGGCGAATCCATTCGGCCGCTTCGCCGATGGCGTGGGCTCCGCTTGAGCACGCGCTTGTCGTACAATAACTCGGGCCCTTGAGACCGTTGGCGATCGACACCTGGCCAGCCGCCAAGTTCCCGATGATGGTCGGGATCGCGTAGGGGCTCACTTTGGTCGGCCCCTTCGTGAGAAGCGTCTCTTTCGTCTTTTCGAGGGACAGTAGACCGCCGACGCCGTTGCCGATGAAACAGCCCGCTCGCCAGCGTTCTTCGTCCGAAAGATCGAGCTTCGAGTCGGCGAGGGCCATGGACGCTGCTGCGACCGCAAACTCCATGAAGCGGTCCATCTCCTTGATCTTCTTCTTCTCGATCCATCGCGTCGGCGTCCACGATTTCACTTCGCCGGCAATGCGGACCCGAAAGGTCGAACAATCGAAGAGTGTGATCGGCGAGATCCCGCTCTCGCCGGCGAGGAGCGCCCGCCAGGTTTCAATCGTACCGGTTCCGACGGGTGAGATGAGGCCGATGCCCGTAATCGCAACGCGTTCCATGGATTCTCGTCTTGGTCCGGGCACCCGCCCGAGCCTCCTCCCGGCTACTTTTTAGCGTGCTTTTCGATGTAGTCGATCGCGTCTTGGACGGTTCGGATCTTCTCGGTGTCCTCGTCCGGAATGTCGATCTCGAACGCCTCCTCGAACGCAAGGACGAGCTCGACGAGGCCGAGCGAGTCTGCGCCGAGGTCGTCGATGAAGCTTGATTCGGGCTTGATGTCCTTTTCGTCGACATCGAGCTGCTCTTTGATGATCCGCTTGACCTCGGTGGGAATGTCGATCGCCATGGGTAGATTCGCCTCGTATAGGAAAAGGGTCGGAGAGTCGAGCGGCAGAGGCGCGTAGACCCGTGCGCTCTGCCGATTCAGCAGTTCAAACGTACATGCCGCCATTTACGCGAAGCACCTGTCCGGTGACGTAACCGGCTTCCTCGCTGGCCAGGTAGACGCAGGCACCCGCGACGTCGCGGGCTGAGCCGCAGCGTCCGAGCGGCACGGTCTTGACGAGCTGTTCCTTGTACTCCGCGCTCATCGTGGCCGTCATGTCCGTGACGATGTAGCCGGGCGAGACGACGTTGACGGTGACGCTGCGCGACGCGTATTCGCGCGCGATCGACCTCGCGGCGCCGAGCAGCGCCGCTTTCGTCGCGGCGTACGCGGTCTGCCCGACGTTTCCCGATTCCGCGACGACGCTCGACATGAAAAGAATCCGTCCCCATCGGTTGCGCATCATGCTGCGGCTCGCCGCGCGTGCGCAGGCGACGGCCCCGCGCACGTTGGTGGCCCAAAGCTTGTCGAAATCTTCTTCCTTCAAGCGAAGCAAAAGTCCATCGATCGAAATGCCAGCGTTTGCGACGAGAATGTCGACCTTGCCGTGTCGCTTCACGATCGCGTCGACGCCTGCGTCGACGGCCTTCGTGTCGGCGACGTCGAACCCTGCAATGTCGGCCTTGCCTCCGCGGTCCGCGATGGCCGCGGCCACTTCACGCGCCGTCGCCTCGCCTTTGACGTAGTTTACTACGACCGTTGCGCCCTGTTCGGCCAGTGCTTCGCAACATGCGCGCCCGATCCCGCGGGATCCGCCGGTGACCAAGGCGATTCTGTCGTCGAGTCGAAACATGCGGACTCCTCGCGTGCGAGGCGGCTTATAGACGTCGGGCGCCGGCCCTTCAACTCTCTCTCGACACCGCGTCCCTCAGGCGCGGGTCTGTCCGGTTCGCCTCGTGGCGCCATGCGTCAGCCCTCGGCGAGGAATGCGCCGACCTCGTCGATGGATTCGATGGCACCGGTGCTGAGGACCTTGATGTCCTTCGAGATGCGCTTAACCAAGCCGGCGAGCACTTTCCCCGGGCCGATTTCGAGCGCATGCGTGACGCCGTGCGCGAACATCCACCGGACACTTTCCTCCCAACGCACGGCGCCGTCGACTTGGCTGACGAGAAGCTCTTTGACCCGCGTTGCATCCGTATTCGGCTGCGCATTGAAGTTCGCGACGATGGGGAATTGGGGTCGAGCCATCGCAATCGGAGCGAGTTTCCTCTCCAGCACCCGGGCCGCCGGCGCCATCAGCGCGCAGTGAAACGGCGCGCTCACCTTCAGATGGATCACCCGTCCTTTTTGGGCCGCGGCGAGTTCGCAAGCTCGCTGGACCGCCGCCGCGTGCCCTGCGATCACGATTTGTCCGGGTGCGTTGAAGTTGGCCGGCGAAACCACCTCACCACCCGCCGCCTCAATGCAAATGGCGGAGACCCGATCCGCGTCGAGGCCCATGATGGCGCTCATGGCGCCTGCACCCGGAGGCACAGCGTCCTGCATCGCAATCCCCCGGGCCCGCACGACGCGCAGGGCGTCGGGCAGTGAAATGACGCCAGCCGCGACGAGCGCGGAGTATTCGCCGAGCGAATGGCCAGCAGCAACCGCGGGGAGGGGCAGGTCGGTCAAACGTTCCCGGACCGCTGCGAGAACGGCGCAACTGATCGCGACGATCGCCGGCTGTGCGTTCGCGGTGAGCGTGAGTTCATCCTCTGGACCTTCGAGAATCAGGTTCGATAGCGGCTCTCCGAGGGCGGCGTCAGTCGTCCGCAAAACATCAAGTGCCGCGGGCGACGGTTCGAGCAGGCTCTTGCACATGCCGACCGACTGCGAGCCCTGGCCCGGAAAGAGCCAACCAATCCTCATGGGGCGCGCCTCTAGCGCATTTCTCGGGGTGCGTCACGGGCCGTGGGCTGCAGGCTCGGATGATCAAGCCCGCGTGCGGCGCACGAGGTCGAGCATCGCGGCCGGGTCTCGTCTGCGCGATGGTGATCGCTCAGTCCGCCTTCGACGCCGTGCTAGCTTTGACCGCGCGGCCCTTGTAATGCCCGCATGAAGCGCACGCGCGATGCGGCACGATCGGCTCGCCGCAGTTGGAACACGCGACGAGGTTCGGCGCGGTGACCTTGTCGTGTTGCGCGCGGCGCATATTTCGCTTCGAACGGCTCTTGCGTCGCTTGGGGACGGCCACGAGATTTCTCCTTCTATGTCTTCTTCAGCTTGAGGAGCGGACGAAGCCGAGGGTCCACTCCTCCGCCGTCTGCTTCTGGAAAAGGATTGTGGCTGATACCTGGGCAAGACTCTGAGCACAAGGGGATCATGGGAATCCCGAGCAGCAATTCGTCCCGAATCAACCCATCGAGTACGACATTTTCCCCGTCGTACGCAATGATGTCGGCCTCTTGCGGAGCGCTGGCATCATCTTCGTCGTCCGCGCCCGGCGAGACCGGCTCGGCTCCGCGGACGACGGCCAGCGCGGTCAACGTTTCGTTCACGACAACCCGCGCAGGCTCGAGGCAACGTGAGCAGGCGACCAGAAGCTCCGCCACGAGACTTCCCCGGACGACGACATCCGCGCCGCTCTTCGACACGCGCACATCGAGCGTGCCATCCCCGCCAACCGGTCCCACATCGGTCCCCTCAAGTGCCCCGCGGAGCCATGCGACGCGCACCGGAACCCGAAACTCGCGCCCCGCCGCGTCGAGGTTGTGAACGGGAATCGTGAATTCGTGCGGAGACATGGCAGCCAACAGTGGAGGAGATTTTCGGGCCCTCCACAGAGAATAGGCGGCGCCCGCTCTTGTGCAAGGCAGCCGTTTTCACGAGCCGGATGCGCCGGCCGCATGTCGAGACAGAAGATGCTGCACCGCTTGGTAGAGCTGGGGGTAGGGCTTCAGCGAGGCGATGCAGGCGCTCACGTACGAGGCGCTTTCCTCCGGCGACTCGCCCATCGCCGCATGCAGGATCCTCCGTGAGACCGCCAACCCTGCATAGCAAACGCTGGGCATTAGCAAAGGCGAGGACCTCTCCAGTCGCCTTCGCCACACGGGCCGCGCGGAGCCCGCCGAGGCGCGGCCGGGCGCCGTCCGGCCATCACGGATCGGTGAGTCGTGGCTTGACCCACGGAACGATGGCTGTTCCGCGTTGAAGACGCACGAAGACCGGTCGGTTGGCGCTGATGCGGCCGTCAAACGAGCGCAGGCCGATCGGCGCGCCCGAATCGTGCTGCATGTCGGCCCACGGTCGGACGATCAAGAGGCCGGCATGCTCGAAGGCCTGCTCGCGGCAGTAGGCGTCCAGCATCAGTGTGAGCTCGGTCGACGCGCCGGGGGCGAGTGACGTAAAAAGCTCGCGCAGAGGCGCCGTCGGCTGGACCGGCCAGGAGCAGTGGGTCGTAATCGGTCCACTCGTCACGTCGAACCGCACGACCTCGGGACGGAAGGCGACCGTCACCGGGCTCGACCCCTTGTTGCGGAGAGTCACGGGCACTTCGACTTCTTCGGCCGAAGGCGCATCGACCGCTTCGGGAACTTCGAAGACGAGCTGCGGGGCATCGCTCGCATCATCGTGGGCAGGTGGCGTGCGCGCGGCCACCGGCGTGGGATCGTCCGGGAGCAAGACGGGGGGTGCCTCGAGCCACTTTCGCCGGGCCACGTGGGTGAGATCCCCGTCCATCGGAGCTACCTCCCAGATGGCGGGACTGGCCGGGCCGACAAGAGCGAGGCGTGCTGAAACCGTCGAACCTCCGGTCAATGCACTGAACCCGCTCGCTCCGAAACAATAGAGCCGAGGGGAAAACGTTTCGGCGAAGGCCCGCTTCGGCGGAATCACCATGGATCGCTCGAGCTCGTCCGTGGGGCGCATCGCCGTCGGGAGCTCGCAATGAAGCGGCCTGTGCGCCCCCCTGGGAGTCACGTCGAGCGATAGCAACCGAATGTCAGCCACGACCCGTGCCGGTACGGGGCCTTCATTCTCGATTCGAATCGTCCATGCCCCCGACGCGGTCCGCGGTTGGAGCGAGAGCTTGACCGAATCTTCCGCAAAATGGGCCGCTGGCGAATCGGCTTCGGCTCTTCTCTTGGACTCGACGTGTCGATCGTGGCGGCCCTGCGCCTTGGGGCGCGCGTTCGGATCGACAAGGACATTTCCTGCCGAGAGCGCTTGCGGCGACATCGGCGTGGCTCGAGGGCCGTCCGGCGCTCCGATGGCCGCGACGGGCGCTCCCAAGAGCCAAAGGACCGATGCCGCCGAGGCAATCACAGATCAGCCTCGCAGCGCTTCAAGCAGCTCGAGATCCGGAATGGCGACGGCGAAGCGTGTCTTGACGACCCCGACGTCGATCTCTTCGAGCAGTTTGCACAGCGCGATGCCGTCGTAGAGGGCGACGGGTGCGGCGCCCGCCGCGGCGGCTTCTTCGCGGGCCCCCGAGAGGACCTGGCCTGTGGTGATGAGCCAGCCCGCAATCGACGGTCCGTAATGATGGAGCGCGCCGCGCAAATCGGTCACGCGCTCTCGGCCAATCTCACGCCCGTCCTTGCGCACCACGATGGCTGTGGGAATCGCGTCACCGCCGGTCTTGTGCAAGGCGCTGAAGTGAGCCTCCCCGCCTGGCGATCCGGAACGGCGGATGCTCCGCAAGTTGACCATGCCAGCTCGCTCGAGCGCAAGGAGGGCAAGCTCGATCAGGGAATGTCCCGGTAGCTCCTGGATGCGACGAAGTAATGCGCGACGAGAGGCCTCGCGGTAGCGTTCGACCGCCTGGATGACCTCCTGCTCGAGTCGCGGAAGTTCACCGCCGAGCGACCAGTCGGTGAGAGCGATTCGAGCGCCCATCGCAAAGCGGAATCGCACGCGCTGTCCGCTCGCCACACGCCTCAAGTTGTCCGCGCGGAGAGAAGCGCCGACCTGCGCGGCTGCAAGGATCGGGTCCCCCTGCAATCGGCCCCTGCGCATCAACGCTTCGGCGATGGCGCGGAGCGGGGCGGGACCGGCATTCCGGTCGAAGGACGAAAGCACGAGCCCGGCTGCGTCCGCGAGGTCGCGTCCCACGAGCTCTTCGCCTTCGGCGAGCGGAACGTCGATGCCGGTCGGTTGCCCGCCGGCCATGATCTGCTGTCGGTCACGAACGACCGGGCGGGAGGCTGCACCGGCATCGCGGTTGTCGGGGGTTGCTTCGTTTTCGGTGAACGCCGGAGCGGCGCCCGGCCCCGGTGCTTCGACCTTGGGTTGCGATGAGCGCTCGGCGGGGGGCGAGCCGAACGTCGCCGAACCGATCTCGGCCTGGCTGCCTCCGCGCCCGCGGCGCCGACGTCGCCTTCGTCGTCGGCCTCCGTCGGCGCCCGGCTGCGCGGCCTCGGGCGGAGCCAGCGGGGCCAAGATGGGCTGGTCGTCATCGTCCTCATCGTCAAAAAGCTCGGCTCCGCGGGCGGCGAGGTCCGCGCGCAGCGCTTCTTCCCCCGAGACGGGTGTTTCAGATTCTTCGTCGACTGCGCTCAAATCGTCGTCTCCGCGACCGTTGCGACTTTCCTCGGCCGGGCCGCGTAGCGCGGCCTCGATTTCGAGCGCGTTGACGTCGAGTCTCGTGTCGTCCTGGCTGTCGTCTTCCGTCGTCTCGCTTGATTCTGCGGGAGCTTCCGTCGTGGTCTCGACCGCTCCGCGCTTTCCTTTCCGCCCCTCCCACTCGCGGAGAGCGAAAACCCCGGGCTTGACTTTGACGATCGGTATGTCCTTGTCTTCCTTCTTTATCGCCGACGTGAGCCGATGGCTCATCGTCACCTCCGGAGTCTTGCCGACATGAGAGAGGAGGTTCTTGGCGATGGCAAGCTCGGTAATCTCCTTGTAGTGTAGGGGTTTGCCCGCTTGGCGGAGAACCTCCGCAGCCGCTTCGATGAACGTCATGTTCCACTTTCGCTCGTCCCCATCCGCGGGAACCGTAAACGTCTGAGCGCCACGCAGGGCCCGAATGGCCGCTGGGTATGCTCGTGCACGAGTTTCTCACGCGATGCCGCCGACCCAGCCCGACCTCGGGCGAGCGGCACGCTGCGCGTCGCGAGGCTTCTACCCCGATCCGGGCTTGACGTCAAACACAAGAACCAAAGGGCAACGAATCCTCAAAGGGTGGCCTTGGACGACACGGCTGGGGAGAGAACGACCAGGCCCTGAAGCGCTCCCGTTGACGCCTCGCATGCGGAAGAAGATCGGGGACGCTAACGTCACGAGAACTCTTCATGCGCGCCATCGTGCCGTTTGCTCTCGTCGTCACGGCGGTGAGCTCCTACCTCGCCTTTTCGGTCGACCCGTCGAAGCGCGTCTTGTTTTGGCTGCTCTCGGCCGGCCCTTCGGCGGCCCTTGGCGCAGTCGCTGCGGGTTGGGCATGGCGCGAAGAGTTGCTCGGCGAATGGCTGAGACCGCGTGCGGGTGACTTCACGCGCGGACTCGCTGGCGCTTTGTTGCTTTTTTTCGTGGCATGGGCGTTTGCGCGCGTTTTTCTGCCGGTCGGATCGGCCCGCGAAATTTGGCTCGTTTCGCTTTACTCCCGCATCGGTGATCCGCGTGGGCTCCAGTCTCACGGACCACTCGTTGCGGTTGTCATCGGCACGTCCGCGGCGGGCGAAGAGCTGCTCTGGCGAGGGGTCGTTACCCACGTATTGGCCGCGCGGGTGGGCTCTCGCGCCGCTTGGGTTTGGTCGTCGAGCCTTTACGCCATCGCGTATTGGCCGACTTTGCTCGCGTTGAAGGGGGGCGGATCATTCAACCCGCTCATCGCCCTCCTGGCCGTCGGGGGCGGCTTTCTCTGGGGTGCAATGGCGCGTGTCTTCGGCCGATTGGTACCCGGCATCCTTGCGCACGCTCTCTTCGACTGGGCGGTCGTCATGATGCTTCCGCTCTGGGGCACGGTGTGGCAGCGATGACCGTGCGCGCTGAAGACATTGCTCCGTTCGAAGCCGAGGCGTTGCGTGTGCGAATGGCCGAGCTCCTTGCAGGCGCCGGCGAACGAGCACGCGAGGACGCTGTCGAACTCGGGGCCTTGCTGGCGGCTGCGTACCCGGGGCTGGCTCGCGGCATCGATTCGCACCCGGAAGATCTGCTCGCGGTCGCCCGTGGACAGCGTCACATGCGCGACCGGGACGTGCGCACCTATCGCAGGCTCGCCTTGACCGCCATCGGCGACGTCACCGACCGGGAGAAGGTCCAAAGGGGGCTGCGGCGTCTCGTCGCGCGCGAAAAAATGCGCATCGCGGCCCGTGAGCTCCAGGCATACCCGGGCCAAGACGTCGACGTGACGGCCCGGGAATTGTCCGATCTGGCTGACGTTTCCTGCGAGGTTGCGCTCTCCGAGGCCATGGGATGGGCCGAGGCCAGGTTCGGGAAACCCCTGGCGGCGAATGGCAATCCGTGCCCGTTCACGGTCATCGGCATGGGCAAGCTCGGGGGGCGCGAGCTCAACGCCGGGAGCGACATCGACCTGCTTCTCTTCTACGAGACCGACGACGGGTCGGCCGGATCGCCGTCGGGCGGTGGCCACACGCTGCACGAACACTTCACACGGGTAGCCCAGCGATTCGTTGCGAATCTCGACGCGACGACGGGCGACGGTTTTGCGTGGCGGGTTGACCTCCGGCTCCGGCCCGAAGGCACCCGAGGTCCTCTCGTCAATGCGTTGGCCGCCGCAGAGCGCTACTACGAAACGTGGGGACGAACGTGGGAGCGCGCAGCCCTCCTTCGCGCTCGACCGGTGGCGGGCGACTTGGCTTTTGGTCATCGCTTGCTCGAAGCCCTGTCGCCGTTCGTCTGGCGAAGAGTCGTCGAGCCCCGGGTGGTTGACGAAATGGCCGCCCTGCTCGCTCGCGCACGCGTCGAGGCAGGCCTGGGATCGCGCGAGGATCTCAAGATAGGGCCGGGGGGCATTCGCGAGGTCGAGTTTTTCGTGCAGGGCTTGCAGCTGGTCTGGGGCGGTCGGGAGCCGCGCGTCCGGAGCAGCAACACGATCGAGGGCCTCCGCCGACTGCGCGCCGGCGGGTTCGTCAGCGAGCGCGAAGAACGGGAGATGTCTGATGCATACCTCTTTCTGCGACGCATCGAGCATCGCGTCCAGTTTGCGACAAACCAGCAGACGCACGCGATTCCCCGAGACTCCGACTTGCGAGAGCGCATCGGCCGCTCGCTGGGATATGACGATGCCCGGTCTCTCGAGGCGGAGCTCCGGGCCGTGCGAGCACGGGTGTCCTCGCGGTTTGCTTCGATCGGCTCGACCGACGCCCCGAGTGAAGACAGCTTTGTCGAACGCCTGTGGGCGGCATTGGACACGCGCGACGAGGTGCTCATCGCAGAGGCGGCGGCTCCGTGCTTCGGCACGTCGCCAGGGCCTGACCTTCCGCGGCATCTTCTTGCGCTTGCTCGGCGTCCCGACGGACCGCTCGGCGCGGCGACCTTCGACCGCGATCCCGTCTTCGCATCGCGCTTGATTCATGCGCTCGCAGACGCCGCTGATCCGGAGCAAGCCGCCAGACTGCTGGCCGCATTTTTTTCGCGGTTGGCGACGCCGGGCGCCTATGTACGCGCACTCGGCGACAATCCACGGCTGGTACGCGCCCTTTGCTCCCTGCTTGGGGCGAGCGCCTTTCTCGGCACATCCATCGTCGGGCACCCCGACCTGCTCGACCGAATCCTCTTCGCACGGGGGGTGCCTACGCCGGAGCTCGGTCGCGCCCAGGTCGACGAAGAGGTTGGGTCCCTCTCGCGTGAAGACGCCGTCGATGTCGACGCTTTCGTCGGCGCGCTCCGTCGCGCAAAACGGCGCGTCACGTTCGAAGTGGGTCTTGCGGACCTCGCGGGAGAACTCGGGCCCTTGGATGTCGCCCATTCGCTCACAGCCCTTGCCGACGCCTTGCTCGTCAACACGTTGCGCTTTGCGGTGAACGAAAACACGTCCCCATCGGCAATCAGTCCGCGCACGGACGTGAGCGCCGGCGGGCTGGCCGTCATCGCGATGGGGACGCTCGGAGGTCGCGAGATCGGCTATGGCTCCGACCTCGATATTTTTTTCGTGTACGAAGCGTCAGATGATGGTGGACCGGAGCGCTTCGCCCGGATCGCCCAGCGCGTCTTGCGGCTGATGGAGACGCCGCATGGAGAAGGGCCTGGCTACGATCTCGATACGCGCTTGCGGCCTTCGGGGACGCAGGGTCTGCTTGTCGTGTCGCTCGAGGGGTTTGCGCGCTACCAAGAAGAGCGCGCGGAGGCTTGGGAGAGGCAAGCGCTCGTCAAAGCCCGCGTCTGCGCCGGCGACGTGTCGCTCGGCGAAAGAGTCGTCGACATTGTCCGGCATGCCGCGTACGAACGCGGACCTCCTGCGCCCGTGCGCCTTCATCACCTGCGCGGTCGGATCGAGCGCGAGATCGGCCATGAGAGGCTCGGGCGGTCACCGGCGCGCTACGATCTGAAGGTGGGTCGGGGAGGTCTCGTTGACATTGAGTTTGCCACCCAATGGCTGCAAATGCGCTACGGCCAAGATCCTCGGGTTCGCAGCACCGAGACCGAGGTCGCCGTGTCTGCACTCGAAAGCTGCGGGTACCTTGATCCCCCGCTCGCCGACGTGTTCCGAGACGGGTGGCGCTTTCTACGTCGCCTGGAGCAAAGGTTACGCATCTCGCACGGCACGAGCGGCAGCTTGCTCGAGGAGGGGGCGCCTGGGTTGCTCACCTTGGCCCGGCGGGTCGGAATGCGCGATGGCCCCCGCTTGCGGGCCGATGAGGCTCTGCTCGAGCGTTATACGAGCCTGACGAGCGAGGTTCGTGCTGCGTACCTCAAGGTCTTGGGGCTTGAGCAGGCCTGAATCGTTCGCCGACGGCGTGCAACCCGAGCCCAGCCATGCATCTGTGCGCTGTGCGCCGCGCGCCGAATGAATCGCCCCCTCAGCGGCGGAGCAGGCCGCCGAGTGTTCGCGGGCGAGGATCCGGATCGCTGTCGCGCAAGAAGCGCAAGTTGGCGTGATTGATCATGGCGTGGGCCACGATCGGCCCCACCAGGCTTCCGGTGGCCCGGAACAGGCCGGCGAAGAGGAGCCCCATGACCGTCGCCCAAACGATCCATCCCCAACGCGCGCGGCCGCGAATTTGGTGCAAAGTGCCGAAAATCATCGATGAAGCAACGACACCGAGCCACGGTACGAGCAGGCCGCGAAAGAGGAGCTCTTCCCCGGTTGCACTGGCCGCCGCGACGGCCAAGATGGCCTGGTCCCCGGTGCCCTGAACGGCCGGTCGCAGGGCTTCGTGCAGGGCCTGCGCCCAAGCGGTCCGGCGAACGAAGATGCGCGTCATCGCGATCGTCGCCGCGCCGAGCGGCAAACCCAGCCCGAGGCTGATCATCCAAGAGGCTGCGCCCTGCGTGCCGAGCCAGCTCTCACAACCAACCGGGTCGCGACCGAGTGCGGCTGAGATGCCTGCCGCAAGAGCAACGACCGAGCCGTAACAAGCCACAACCATTCCGACCGGGCGAACGCTCCCACCCAGGCTCGGGCGTTCGCCCCGGCCTCCGAGCCGCTCGGCCTGTGCCCCGAGCGTAAGGCCGTCCCTGCCCGCTAGCATTTCGTTTCAACCTTTCACGGGCGAAAGCGTCGCGCAAGCCGTTCATCTCATTCGGCTGTGGAGGACAAACCGCCTGGTTGGTGGATCTGTTAGAGTCCGAGTCGGACTCGTTCTCTCAGATGTCGACCTCTGCGCACGACGAGCGACCCCGTGTACTCATCGTCGACGACGAGAAGTTCATTCGGGACATCCTCGCGGACTTCCTCGGGATGGAAGGATACATCGTCCGGACGGCGCCCGACGGGGCCGCCGCGCTCGCAGAGCTCAACAACGCACACTACGACCTCATCATCAGTGACCTGAAAATGCCTCGCATGGGGGGCATCGAGCTCCTCGATGCGGTCGGGACGACCGCGCCGAACGCGCTGACGGTCATCATGACGGGCTTCGGAACCGTCGAGACGGCCATCGACGCGATGAAGCGTGGCGCGTACGACTACATTCTCAAGCCCTTCAAAGTGGAAGAGGTCATCCGCGTCGTCCAACGCGGGATCGAGAAGCAGCGTCTGGCGGCTGAGAACCTGAGGCTTCGTGAAGCGCTGTCGCTCTACAAGGTGAGCGAGGCCATCGCCGCCAGCTTGTCTCTCGAAGAGGTCCTCGCGACAGTCGGCGATACCGCGCTCGATGAGCTTCATGGCGACCTGGTCTCGACATGGCTCGACGACGGCGAGGGGGGCTATTTCGAGCGCGAGCGCCTCGTGCAAAGCGCACCCAGCGATTTGGGTCGGTCCCCGCCCCCCGGGTCGAGTCCACCCGTCGACGAGGCGCCTGCGGCAGGTCAAAAGCCCGGCCCCGGCTATGGATCGCTCGCGCCGCGGGCGTTTGTCGAGCACTACGCCGCCCACTCCACGCTCCTCGAGCAAGGAGGGCGAGGTCTTCGATTTTTCGCCGCCGCTCCAGCCGTTCCACTCGTGTCCCTCGTGTCGGTTCCCCTGCGGATGAAGACGCGGCTCGTCGGCTGGATCGCGGTCGCGAGTTACACAAAGCAGAAGCGCTTCAACGAAGGAAACCGCAAGCTCTTGTCGATCGTCGGTTCGCGCGCAGCGGCGGCTATCGAGAACGCTCGCCTTTACGAGGACCTGCGCGCCACGTTCCAACAGACGATCGAGGGTCTCGCGCGCGCGATCGACAAGATGGATCGATACACCGCAGGCCATTCGGAGCGGGTCGCGATGTACGCGATGTATTTGGCCCGCCGCCTCGGCCTTTCGCCCGATTCGATCGAGATCGTCCGGCAGAGCGCCCTCATGCACGACATTGGAAAGATTGGCTGTGTCATGAACCTCAACAAGCCTGGTCGACTCACGCAGGACGAATATGAGGTGTTCAAGCGCCATCCCGTCTTTGGTCGAGACATCCTCGACCCGATTCGCTTTCTGCATCCGCTCATTCCCGGCGTTCACCTCCACCATGAGCGCTGGGATGGTCGTGGCTATCCGCTTGGCCTGAGAGGCAATGACGTGCCTCTTATGGCCCGCATCATTTCAGTCGCCGACACGTACGACGCGATGACGAGCGACCGCGCGTACCGTCGCGCTCTGCCCCACGAGGTCGCCGTCGGCGAGATCGAGCGGTGCAGCGGTGCCCAGTTCGACCCGGAGGTTGCCCACTCGTTCATGTCGGGAATCGAGGATTTTCTCGAAGAGCTCGGGGCAAAGGGCGGTCGGGTTCCGGACTGATGGCCGGGCGCGATCCGGTGACACCCACCCGGCGCGGCAGGGCCGGCGGCTCGCCGCGCCCGGGGCCAGACACGTCGTCTCGGTCGCGCCCTGCCGACATGGACCGTCAACCCGAAACGGCTGGCTGGGCTGGGCGAGGGGACAAGTGCCACGCGGTCGCGCTATAGAGTGACATGCTCGACGACAAACTCCGTGAGTGTTTGACGTTCGACGACGTCCTGCTCGCCCCGGCGTACAGTGAGATCCTGCCCAAAGACGTCGACGTGAAGACCCGACTGTGTCGCGGTCTCGACATGAACATACCCCTCCTCTCTGCGGCGATGGATTCGGTCACCGAGAGCCGCACCGCCATCACGATGGCGCGCGAGGGCGGGGTGGGGATCATCCATAAGAACATGACCATCGAGGCGCAGGCCCGCGAAGTCGAGCGGGTGAAGCGCGCCGAGAGCGGAATGATTCTGGGCCCGGTCACCGTCCGTCCGTCGCAATCGCTTCGCGATGCGCTCGAGGTGATGCGCGAACACGACATCAGCGGTGTTCCTGTGGTCGAAGGCGAGCGGCCCGTCGGAATTCTCACAGCTCGCGACATACGATTCGAGCAAAATCTCGACCAGCCGGTTCGCGCTCTGATGACGAAGGAACTTGTGACGGTCCCACCCGGCGTCAGCGTCGACGAGGCGAAGCGCCTGCTGCACAAGCATCGGATCGAAAAGCTCCTCGTCGTCGACGGGGAAGCTCGACTCGTCGGATTGATCACGATCAAAGACATCCTCCAGGCCGACAAATACCCCCAGGCCGTCAAAGACGAGCAGCGCCGGCTGCGCGTCGGCGCGGCGATCGGCCCGGGTCCGGATCGCGTGGAACGGACAGCGGCCCTCGTCGCAGCCGGCGTTGACGTTCTGGTCGTCGACACGGCACACGGCCATCACAAGGGTGTCATCGATGCGGTGCGTGCGACGAAGCGAGAGTTCGCGGGTGTCCGCGTGATCGCTGGCAACGTGGCGACGCCCGATGGCGCCGAGGCTTTGATCGAGGCAGGCGCTGACGCTGTGAAAGTCGGCATCGGCCCGGGCAGTATCTGCACGACGCGCGTCGTCGCGGGCGTCGGCGTTCCGCAGATAAGCGCGGTCAGTGATTGCGCAAAAATCGCCGACCGCCACGGCGTTCCGATCGTGGCCGACGGCGGGGTCAAGCACTCTGGAGACGTCACGAAAGCGATTGCTGCTGGGGCGAGCACGGTGATGATTGGTTCCCTCTTCGCGGGAACCGACGAATCTCCTGGTGATCTCGTGCTTTACCAGGGGCGGAGCTACAAAGTGTACCGTGGAATGGGCAGCCTTGGCGCGATGCGCAAAGGCAGTCGAGACCGCTATGCACAGGCTGGAACGGCAGATGAAAAGCTCGTACCCGAGGGCATCGAGGGGCGGGTCCCGCACCGAGGCTCGCTCGCATCCATCCTCTATCAGCTCATCGGCGGCCTGCGCAGCGGAATGGGGTACACGGGCAGCCGCAACGTGCACGAGCTTCGAACGAAATCGCGCTTTGTTCGAATCACGTCACAAGGGCTTCGGGAGAGCCACGTGCACGACGTCATCGTGACCGAAGAGGCGCCGAATTACTTCCGTACGTGATCGGCGCCGGCGTGACCCCCGAGCTGCGCCCCCCTGGGCGCCGCCATTTCTTGGCCCACTGGCTGGGGCGCGTTTCGTACGCCGATGGTTTGGCGCTTCAAGGGCGGCTGCTCGAGGCCCGGATCCGCGGGGAGGTGGGCGACACGCTGTTGCTCTTGGAGCACGACCCCGTCGTCACACTGGGAAAGGCAGCTCGCGAAGAGCACGTCCTCCTCTCCCGGGCGGAGCTCGCGCGCGTTGGGATCGAAGTCCGCGACACCGGCCGCGGCGGCGACGTCACCTATCATGGTCCTGGTCAGCTCGTCGGATATCCCATTTTTGACTTGAGGCCCGAACGCTGCGATGTCCGCCGCTACGTTCGGGACCTCGCTCAGGTGATGATGGACGTCTCGACTCGCCACGGCGTCGACGCAAGGTTTCTCGAGGGAGATCCGAGGCTGGTCGGCGTCTGGGTAGACGAGGACGGTCCGGGGCGATGGGCGGGCGATCCGCGTGAGCCTGGCGGCGCGACGCGACCCGCCAAGATCGGTGCGATCGGGGTTCGAATTTCGCGCTGGGTGACGATGCACGGGTTCGCGTTCAATGTCTCGACGGATCTCGAACCGTTTCGTTGGATCGTCCCCTGCGGCATCTCGCGATACGGCGTGACCTCTCTGGCAGCGCTCGGGCGCGTCACCGTGAGTGTCGAACAAACGGCGCGCCAGGTCGTAGAGTGTGTCGAGCGCGTATTTGGGTCCGTCGCAACCGAAGGCCAATGGACGGGAGACGGCGCCGTGCTCGACTGGATTTGACGCGCGAGGACGTGGAAAAGAGGCGGCTGCGCCACGCCGCTGCGGCTTGGCGGTTTCGACCCGCGGAAGCGTCACGCCTCGGAAGGGGGGCTTTCCGTCCGCGTGGTCGCGCTCATGCGCAGGTACATCTTCGCGCGGACGTTATCGGGTTCGATCTCGAGGACCTTGCGCCACGCGGCGTCGGCGCCTTCCGGATCGCCGAGGGAAAGCAAGGCAACTCCCAGCTGGATGCGAGCGGGGACGTAGTTGGGCCGCGCCTCGATCGCGGCTTCATAGTGTTCCTTCGCCCGCACGAGGTCGTTCACTTCGCGGAGCATCGTTCCGAGCCGCGTCTGGAGATCCGCAAAGTGAGGGCAAAGGCGTACTGCCTTTTCGTATTCGTCGATGGCCTCGTGCACGAGGCCCGCGTCTGCATAGGCCTGGGCCACCTCGGCATGCATGTTCGCGATCTTACCTCGCGCGAACGGGTCGAGGCCGTGCGAACCGACCGCGCCCGCGTCGCGAATCCGTGAATACACCTGCCGCGCCGCTTGGTACTTTCCGCGGTCGTTGTAGGTCACCGCCAAGTTGAGAGCAGCCTCCGTGTAGCCGGGGTTTATGGCGAGCGCCCGTTCAAAATGGTACTCGGCCTCGGCAAAGTTGCTGCGCGAATGGCAGATGACTCCCACCATGTCGTGAACGTCTGCGAGCCGATCGCTGACGTCGAGCACCCTCCGCAGCATCGGTTCTGCCTTGGTGAACTCGCGTTTTTGGTAGTGCTCACGACCGAGCAGCAACCATTGCTTCGTGTGCTCGTCCATGATGCGTCCGCACGTCGTCAAGGGGCCCGCGCAAATGGCAGCGACGCCGAGACGGGCCAGCGTACGACGAGTTCCCGACGGCGTGGAAGCGCGTTTTTTTTCTGGAAGTCGAACGCGGTGCGGTCCATGTGCGCTCTCTCCTTTCCGTTTGCACCCGCGCGCGTCTACCGCTAAGGGCCGAGGGCAAGTGCAGGGTCACGAGCCCAAGACGCCGCTCGAAGGCGCGCCGCAGTCGGAAGGGGGGACGCGCGCAGTCGAAACGGATGCCGTGGAGAATGCCTCTCCGGAAAACGACACCTCCGACGCGGCGTCGATGGCGCGGTCCGCGTCGGATGCGTCTTCGGCCGCGCTGGAAAAAGCCGCCGTTGCAGGTCGAAGAGCGTCCGGCGGCACCCGCTTCGGCTTCGGGGTCCGGGTTGCGATGGCCATTGCGGGCGGTGCCGCCGCGCTCATCGGAGTCGTGCTCGGCCCGGCGGTTGCGTTTGGACCGAAAGGAGCCTCCACGTCGCCCGGTCAACAGGTAACCGCTCCCTCGGTGGCCGCCTCCTTGGCGGCCGGGGAGTTGGTCGTGGATGGCGGCGGCCCCTTGGATGGCGCGCTCTCGTCGCAAGATGACGCTGGCCGCCCGGCAAGGGTGCCCGTCTGGCGGGTGGCGGAGCTCGCCGCGGACGGCGCCGTCTCGCTCACGCAAGAGCCGCTCGGCCATCGTTCGTTGCTTGTCGCTCTGGCTGCAGCGCGTGTCACTCCGATGGATGCGCAGCGGGTGACCAGATCGCTCTCCGAGTTCCGTAGCGTCGACCGACTCACGCCAAAGGAGGAGTTGACGATTGCGTTCGACAAGGGCTCGGGGCGTGTTGTCGCCTATGAGCTCGCGAGCTCTCCATCCGAAGTCTGGCAGGGCCGCGAAGCCTCGCGTGACGACGGAACGAGGCGATTTGACGTGCGCAAATTGGACCTTCAAACTTCGCGCGTCCGGGTGGGCAGGGCCGTGCTCGTCGGGGCGGACCTGCGCGCATCCTTCGCCGATGCCGGGCTGACGCCCGTCGACGACGTTCTCGCCATGCTCGATGACGCGCTCGATGGACATACCGAAGTCTCGGACATTCGCCCGGGGGCTCGGCTGCGCCTTCTCGGCACACAGGAGCAAGTGGAGGGCGCTTTCGTGCGTTGGGTATCTCTGGAAGCAATCGAGTATTTCCCGGCCACGAACGCTCCTCCTGTCCGCGTCTACGCGTTTGGGGACGGCGATGGGCCGCCGGACTCAGCAAAGCGCCGCGGGTGGTACGACGCCAAAGGACGGCAGCCGTTTCACGGAGGCTTCCGGTCTCCGGTGCCGCTCGCGCGGGTAGCCTCGCGGTTCAATCCGCACCGCATGCATCCGATTCTTCACGTCGTGATGCCGCACAACGGCGTCGACTTTGCTGCGCCCGTCGGGACCCCGGTCTATGCAACGGCCGCTGGCGTCGTGACGAGCGTCGGTAACGCCGGCCCGTGTGGCAACCGCGTCGAGCTCGCCCACACCGGGGGCATCGTCAGCGTCTACTGCCACCTGTCGCGCTTCGCAGCGGGTCTCCGCCTCGGCCAGCACATCGAGCAGCGACAGCTCGTGGGCTATGTCGGCCAAACCGGACGAGTGACTGGGCCACACCTTCACTTCGGGATCAAGAGGAACGGAGTTTTCGTCGATCCGATGACCCTCCGTCTCGACGGTGTCCGCGTGGTGCCGCGCGCCGTGCGTGACGATTTCGATCGGGTTCGTGGCGAGCTCGACGCGCTGCTCGACGGAATCCCGCTTCCGGCCTCCGCCGGCGCTCCGGTCGAAGTCGTGGAGCCCGATGCATTTTACGAGGAACCCTGAGGGAAGCTTTTCCCCCGGCAAATTTCGCTCTGACGGGACGATCGCTGGTAGGTTAGCCTCGACGAGCTTATGGCGAGAGGCACGCAGGCGGCCAAGGTAGGGATCTTCGTCGCACTGACGGGAGCGGCCGGATACGGGGTCTACCGATTCATCAGCCCGGAAGTGGGCGGGGGCGGAACCTACACCGTGCACGCTTTCATCGACGACGCGACCGGCCTGGCGACGCGCTCGCGGGTCACCATCGCGGGCATCCCGGTCGGGACCATCGACTCGATTCGACTCGAGCACGGCGAGGCACGGTTGAACGTGAAAGTGCACGGCGACGTCGCGCTCTACGACAACGCCACGCTCGGGAAGAAAGCCGCATCGCTCCTCGGAGAGTCCGTTGTAGTCCTCACGCCGGGAACGCCCGATCGCCGCAAACTCCATGACGGCGACGAGATTCACGTCATCGTCGAAGAAGCAACCGCCGGCCAGATTCTGGACGAGGCCAAGGAGATTGCAGATAGCGTCCGCGCGGTCGCGAAGCAGCTCGCGGGTTCGATCGGAACCGAGCAGGGAGGTCAGAACATTCGAGAAATCCTGCAGAACCTTGCGGACGCGAGTGACGCGATCAACAAGACTGTCCGCGAAAATCGAGAATATCTGAATGATACGCTGCGCAATGTCGACGAGATAACACGTAATGCCAATCCCGAGCTCGCTCAGATCCTCGAAAACGTGCGTATCGTGACTCAGGACGTTCGCTCTCTGATGGCGCAAGAAGGGCAGACCGGGGAGGGGAAAAAGGGGGACCTTCGAGATACTTTCGAGAGGTTGGATCGCGCGAGCAAGAGTCTGGAGAGTGCGCTTGCACACGTTGACAGCATCACCGGCCGCGTGGATCGAGGAGAGGGAACGATTGGCAAATTGACGAAGGACGACCAGCTCATCAACGAGGTGCAGGGTGTCGCCGAGGGCGTGAATGATTACGTACAGAGCCTCACCCGCTTGCAAACGATCGTCGGGCTGAGGACGGACTACAATTTTCTCGCGAATACGATCAAGAATTATGTCGAAGTTCGACTGCAGCCGTCGGAGGACAAGTACTTCGACATCGAACTCGTCGATGATCCGCAGGGCCTGACGTCGATCACGGACACCACCGTCGATACGACCAATCCCACCCAACCCGCGCATTATCGGACCATCACCACGACCACGACGAATTCGTTCCGCTTTTCCCTGCAGCTCGCGAAGCGATTCGGTCCATTTGTCGGCCGTTTCGGGATCAAGGAGTCGACCGGCGGTATCGGGTTGGACATTTACCTTTTGAGGAACCGGTTCGAGATCGTCCAGGATCTCTTTGGCTTCAGCCTCGAGCCGCAGCCCCGCTATCGCGTGTCCATCCAGTACGAGTTTATCAAGCACCTCTGGTTGCTCGGCGGCGTCGACAACGTTTTTTTGCCATCGCAACGTGATTATTTCCTTGGGCTGCAGCTCCGGTACACCGACGAAGATTTGAAAACGCTGCTGCCCTTCTCGGGCGGAGCTTCAGCGGCTCTCACGCGCTGATTGTCATGACTTTGGCTGCGATGAGGACCTCGATCGCCGGCAGGGCATCGTTGGCCGTCGTCGTCCCATCCTGCGTCATCGCGGCGAGCAGACTGCGCAACGTCCGCGGCGTGCGGACGAGGTCGAGTACCCGCTTGGCGATCGGCGGCCAAACGGCCTTCCGCACGCGCGGCGAGGCCATCGTCGACACGCGCAGGGTGTGGTCGAGCCGGTCGCGCCAGGCGTCGAACGGCGGTTGGCCCGGCATCGCGGCGCCGATGCCCGCCACGATGAGCGGGGCGAGGTCGAGCTCGAGCGGGAAATCCAGCTGGGGGCTCGAAGGGCCAGCGTAATAGGTGAGCGTCCCCGTACGCCATCGAAAGAGATCGATGAACCTATCGCGCCCTTGGTCTCGGATCGCGCGGAAGATATCGATCGAGCCGATGAGTCCGAGCGCGATGAGGGTGTCACCCATGCGGCCGCGGTAACGTGGCAGGACGGCGAGTGAGAGGTCGAGCTCTTCGCGTGAAATCATCCCGCGGCGGACGAGAAACTCGCCGAGCAGCTCGCTCGCGTTGTTGGACGCGATGTGATGCAGCTTGCCGCCGACGAAGTAGAGGTCCTTTCGGCCGACCGCACTTTGCTGCCGCGACGTCTGGCCGGCGTCGGTCGGCCTTTCGACGAAGAGCACGCCGGTCGATTCGGATTCGAGGACATGGACGAGGATGCGCACGAGCGCGGCCGGCGAGACGTCCTCCGCGAATTCTGGAGCGCCGAAATCTCCGATTCGATCGGTGATGCCGGTCGTCTTCGCGGGCAGAAAGCGCGCCAAATCCTCGACGGTTTCGATGGGCTGAGGGCCTCGACCCATGTACTCGACGGAGTCGCCTCGGCCGATTTCGCCCGTTGCGATCGCTTCGACGAGTCGCGCGAAAGCCCAGGGGCCCAGACGCAGGCCGGTGGCTCGGATGACGACCGAATGATTTGCAGCGTCGCGCGAAATCCGTGCAGGCTCGGATTCGCCATGAGGCGCGGCCTGTACCGCCTCTGCGGCACGCAGTTTTTGTGCGCTGTCGCGGACCGCTTGCATCTGCTCGACCGACGGGGCGGATTGAACCGCACGAACGAGGACTCCCAGTTCGGTGCGCGCCGCCGCCGCGTTGCCCTCGAAGGGCGCAAGTGCCTTCGAAAAGGCCTCGGCGGTCGCGTAGCGCGATTCCGGCTCTCTCGCGAGGGCCCGTTCGATGACCTCGAAGAAGCCCCTTGGGAGACTGGCGCGCGCCTCGCGGAGCGGCTCGATGCGGCAGTCTCGGATCGCGAGCAGCACGGCCAGCTGACCGCTGCCGGCAAAGAGCGGTCGCCCGAGCGCGATTTCGGCGATGACCGCCGCCGCGACGAATAAGTCGGCGCGTTGGTCGAATGGCTCGCCAGCGACTTGCTCCGGGGCGAGGTACGCGAACTTTCCTTTCAGAATGGCACTGGCCGCGCTGCGAAATGTTGGGCGGCTGAGCGAGCGAGCGATCCCGAAATCACCGAGTTTCACAGCGCCGTCGCTCGATAGGTAGATGTTCGACGGCGTCACATCGCGATGGACGATTCCCATCGGCGCTCCCGTGGCATCTCGCGCGCGGTGCACGCTTTCGAGCGCACCGAGCATCTGGCGCGCGATGTAGGTCGCCAGCCCGACGCCAACCGTCCGTCCTTCGCCGGCCAACCGGCGCAGCAAGCGGAAGAGGTCGCATCCCTCGACGAGCTCCATCGCGAGCCATGGCTCGTTGTCGACGGTCCCCGACCCGTACACGCGGACGACGTTGTCGTGCTGAACGGCCGCATGGAGCGCCGCTTCCCGCTCAAACATGGTTCGTCCCTCGGGGTCGCCGAGAAATTGAGGCAGCATCCGCTTGACGACGAGTCGTCGCGGCCGGGCCTGCGGGTCTACGGGATGCGCGATGTAGACCTCGGCCGTTCCGCCCACCGCGAGCCGCGACTCGAGGATGAACGGCCCGAACCGTGTCGGTCCGCCTGGTAGCGACCGCGGTGAGCCCCGCCCCGAAGCCTTTTCACCCGACGACATCCAAAACCAAGTGTATCTATGCGGGGCTTGCCGGGATCATTCAAATGGATCGACGCCTGCGCCTTCGTGCAAGACAAGCCGAACCAATCGTACCACCTGCGCATTCGCCCACAGAGCGCGTGCCCCGATCGTTTCTGTCGTTTGTGATGCACCATTTTGCTTGGGCGGCTCCAATCCTGGGGCTCGGCGTGGCGGCCTCTGAGGGGTGCAAGACGGCGTCGGCTCCGGATGTCGAGACGCGAGCTGTTGCGGCCGACGTCGGCCCGCCGACGCTTCGGCTTTACCTCGTCTCCGACATGGCGGGCGCACTCGAGCCCTGCGGTTGCACGAAGGATCAGCTCGGTGGGCTCGATCACTTCGGCGCATGGTTCAAGAGCGCGACGCCTGCTGGGCTCACGCAATTCGTGGCTTCGGCTGGGCCACTCTTTTTTATGGATCCGATCGTGAGTCCATCGCACGCGGATCAGGACCGAGCGAAGGCCGACACGATCGCGGACGTGCTCCGCGGACTCGACTTCGTCGCGTTCGCGCCGGGCGTCAACGATTGGGCGGAAGGCTCCGATCGGCTGACGAGACTTGCGCGTGCATCGGGCGGCGTAGGCCTCACCGACGGTCGCAGTTCGAAGGAGTTCTCGTCCGCGGTGGTTCGCGAAGTGGCTGGCGGCGGGATGCGCGTTGGGTTCGTTGGGTACGGACAGCCGCCAGTCGGCGAGCACCTCGCCGACCCCATCGAAGTCACCCGCCGGGGCGTCGAGCAGGCCAAAGCGGAGGGGGCCAACGTTCTTGTGGCGCTTGTCGCGGTGGGCAGGGGCGAAGCCAAGCGAATCGCGGATGCCGTGCCCGAGCTCACCGCTGTCGTCGTGGGTTCGTCCAAATCGACGGGCGAAGGCAACACAACGTCTCCACAGGCAGAACGGATCGGCGATGTGATCGTCGTGCAGACCGCCAACCACCTACAGACCGTGGCGGTTCTTGACCTCTATGTGCGCGAGGGCGCGGCGCCGGGCCGAGTCATGGCATTCGCCGACGCAACCGGCCTCGAGCTCGCGTCCCGGCGAGAGGAGCTGACGACGCGAATCGACGATCTGCACGTCAGGATCGCGGCCTGGGAGCGTGATCGCAGTGTGGGCCCGAAAGACCTGGAGGCCCGGCGCCGCGACCTTGCCCGGCTCGAAGCCGAGCGTGGCGCCCTTGACGCAAAGCCCGCCCCCGGGCGTGGAAACTTCTTCCGCTACGCCGTGCGTGAAATTCGCCCGTCGCTTGGGGAAGACGCAGCAATCGAAACGGCAATGCGAACATACTACAAGGTAGTCGACGACCACAACCGCGTTCAGTTTGCTGATCGCCAGCCGCCACCGGCCGGTCCTCATGACGCAACCTACGTTGGAGTCGAGAGGTGTACCATGTGCCACCCTGCCGCGCGTCAGGTTTGGGACCGCACGCGGCACGCGGCGGCCTACCAGGCGCTCGTGCCCCAATTCAAGGAGTTCAACCTCGACTGCGTCTCATGCCACGTCACCGGATACGAAAGGCCCGGAGGCAGCACGGTGACCCATGTTGACGGCCTCCGCAATGTTCAATGCGAGGTCTGCCATGGCCCCGGTTCGAAACACGTCGAGGCGCCACTCGACCCCTCGCGCATCGTGGCCCATCCGGGGCCCACGGTCTGTCTCGACTGCCATCATCCGCCGCACGTCGAAGGATTCGACGCCCTGGCGAAGCTGAACGACATCCTCGGTCCAGGGCACGGGCGACCCCAGTAGTCGAGCGGCCCCAAAGGTCATTTGTTGCCGAGCAGTCTTGCGCCGGGGTATGGATCACAGGTGAGCGCTGACCGTCTCCCGTCCTCAGCAGGCACCGCGGCGGACGTGGAGGACCCCACCCGCCGCGAGATACTGGGACGCGTGGCAAGCACGGTGGCGGTGCTCGCCGCGGCCTCGGTCTCTGCGCGATCGCGTTGGGATCGGGGCGGATTCGACGTGGCGCGTTCGACTGCATCGCGCCAGGTGCGTGACTACCGGGTCGTCGAGCGCGATGCTGGGCATGCGGAGCTTGCGATCGCGCGGGCGCCGCCACGCGCGGCCGGCGACGATTCGCCGGAGGCGACCGCGACCCCCGATCAGCTGGTGCGGCGTGCCGTTGACGCGATGGGGGGGATGCGAAAGTTCATTGCTAGGGGAGACGTCGTCGTTGTCAAGCCGAACATCGGATGGGATCGCATGCCGATCCACGCGGCCAACACCAACCCCGAGGTGGTCGGCGCCGTCGTCCGTCTCGCCTACGAGGCTGGCGCGAAGAAGGTCGTCGTTGCCGATGGTTCGTGCAACGATCCGAATCGCTGCTTTCAGCGCTCCGGCATTTGGCGTGCGGCCTACGAGCTCGGCGCCGAGGTCGTGTTGCCCCAGGAACACCGCTTTCGCACGATGCGGCTCAAGGGCGACGTGCTCGACGAGTGGCCCATCTTTACGACACTCGTCGACGCCGACAAGGTCATCAACGTACCCATCGCCAAACATCACAATCTGGCCAAGTACACGGCCGCGATGAAAAACTGGTACGGCGTGCTCGGTGGTCGTCGAAACCGCCTTCACCAGAATATCGACACGTCGATCGCCGACCTGGCCACCTTCATGCGCCCTTCGCTGGTCATCGTCGATGCCTGGCGGGTGCTCGTGCGGAACGGCCCGCAAGGCGGCAACATCGACGACGCCCGGGACATGCACACCGTCATCGCATCCGTGGACCAAGTCGCCGCGGATGCTTACGGTTGCACTCTCATCGGTCAAAAGGCCGAGAACCTCGCCTACCTCGCAATGGGCGAAAAGCGAGGACTCGGCACGACGCGCTGGGAAAGCCTCCGCGTGAAGGAGGTATGACCGGATGGAACGGTCCGCATGGCCCGTCCACGCTGGCGTCCGGCTCGATCCCGTCATTGGAATCGAGCGGCCGCCCGATTCGCACAAGGATGTCCAACCAATTCCGTGGAAGACGGGGCGCGCTGGCGTGGTGCCCGCGCTCGACGGGCCGACGGGACCGTCGGGGCCCGCGGAGAAGGCACAGACTGCACTCCAGTCGAGTGCGGCCTCGGTCGGGGCGGCGCTCAACGTAGAGCCCGCGGGCCGCGGCGCGCCTTCCACCGCCTTGTCCCGGTTCGTTCCGAAGCCGAAGAAGCGTCCCGGCAGCGGAATTCC
This sequence comes from Polyangiaceae bacterium, assembly GCA_050013115.1. Taxonomy (GTDB): domain Bacteria; phylum Myxococcota_A; class Polyangia; order Polyangiales; family Polyangiaceae; genus Palsa-1150. The sequence goes on along the minus strand of JBEKFX010000001.1, from coordinate 35,507 downwards.
CCCGCGAAGGGTGGCCGTGATCCTGAAGTGGGCGCGTCGGGGCTGCCAGATCTTCTTTTTCTTGCTTTTCATGTACTTTCTTTTTCAAACGGCCTTTCGCGGGAGTTTTGCCGCTCGCGCCGACACCCCGGTGCGGCTCCCGCTCCCGGTCGAAGGATTTCTACTCGTCGATCCGTTCGTCGCCGCGATGACGCTGCTTTCGACCCACGTCGTCTACCGGGGCCTGCTGTGGAGCGTCGGTTTGCTCGCGCTCACGATGGTTTTCGGGCGCGTCTTTTGCGGCTGGATTTGCCCTTTCGGCACGATCCATCACTTTTTCGGCTGGCTGCTGCCGAGCCGCCGCGGACGTGGCGCTGCGCGCGTCGAAGCCAACCGGACCCACGTCTACCAGCGTGTGAAATATTACTTGCTCTACGCGTTCCTCGTGGCTGGGTTCGCCGGAAGCGCGATTGGTGGTCTTTTCGACCCGATCTGCATCGCCGTGCGCTCGATCGGCCTCGGCATCCTCCCCGGCCTGCAGTACGTATCGCACCGGGCGCTAGGCGGTGCGCAGGACGTGCATTCGCGCCTCATTCAGGGGGCAGCTGACCACACTCAAGACTTCCTCGCGCAAACGGTCTGGCAAAGTAAACAATTCTATTTTCATCAAACATGGTTCGTCGTCTTCTTGTTCGTTGCCGTCCTCTTTGCGAACCGCTTCATCCCGCGCTTCTGGTGCAGGGTGTTGTGCCCCCTCGGAGCGTTCCTGGGCGTCTTTTCGCGGTTCGCGCTCTTCGGGATGACCAAGGACCACGCGAAATGCACCGACTGCAACCTGTGCCTTGTTCATTGCCAGGGTGCCGATTCTCCTCAAGGGGGGGTGAAGTGGCGGCAAGACGAGTGTCACATGTGCATGAACTGCGAGAATGCATGTCCTGAAGACGTGATCAAATTCACGTTCCTTCCGAACCGTCGCAGCACGGTCACCGCGCCCGACACCGAGCGGCGGACCGCTCTCGCCGTAGCCGGTGCGGGTGCCGTGTTTCTCCCTGCCGCGCGCATCGCCGATGCCCTCGACGTGAACTATCACGCGAAGGTCATTCGCCCGCCTGGGGCCGTGGAGGAGCGTGCCTTCCTCGAACGATGCATCCGATGTGCCGAGTGCATGAAGGTGTGTCCGAACAACGCACTCCATCCGGCCTTCTTCGAAGCCGGCATCGAAGGGTTGTGGACTCCAATTCTCATTGCCCGCATCGGGTACTGCGAATACTCGTGCGTTCTCTGTGGGCAGGTATGTCCGACCGGTGCCATCCAAAAAATCGACGAGAAAGCGAAGATGGGCGTCGGGCAGGCGCCGATCAAGATCGGAACCGCGTTTTACGATCACGGCCGCTGCTTGCCGTGGTCGATGCAGACGCCCTGCATCGTGTGCGAGGAGTTTTGCCCGACGTCGCCCAAGGCAATCTGGGTTGAAGAAGTTGACGTGCCCGTACGAGACAGCAAGCCGGGGCCCGATGGCTCACCTCCGGCCTATCGGACGGTCCATTTGCAGCGTCCGCACGTCGATCCGAGCCTCTGCGTCGGGTGCGGCGCTTGTGAGAAGGTTTGCCCCGTCCAAGACCAGCCGGCCGTGTACGTGACCAGCGTGGGCGAAACGCGTTCGAAGACGAACGTCATTCTTCTCGAGAATACGAACTACAACCAAAAGTCGTAGAAGGGGGCGGAAGCCGCGTTCTCAGACCATCGGAGGGGGCGGCCCCGCAGCGCGCGGGTTCTGCCCAAAGCTTGACGAGCGGCGCATTCTCGCCGCCGCTGCTAAGGTAAGGTCCGTGAACGATCGCTTTTTGCGTGCTTGTCGGCGCGAGCCTGTCGACCGCACCCCTGTATGGTTCATGCGCCAAGCCGGGCGGTACATGCCGGAATACCGCAAGCTTCGCGAACGCCACACGCTGCTCGATCTCTGCAAGACGCCGGAGCTTGCCGTCACGGTTACGCTCCAGCCCCTACGGCTCGGCGTCGATGCCGCCATCTTGTTCGCTGACATTCTCTTGCCGCTCGAGCCGATGGGGGCATCGTTCGAGTTCGCCAAGGGGGAAGGGCCCGTCATCCACGAGCCCATCGTCTCGCGCGGGCAGATCGATCGGCTTCGGATCATCGACCCGGAGGAGTCGCTCGGCCACGTTCTTACCGCGATCCGACTTCTCAAGCGCGAGCTCAAAGTGCCCCTTATCGGGTTCGCGGGAGCGCCCTTCACCCTTGCCAGCTACCTCGTGGAGGGTGGCAAGAGCGCGAACTTCGCGAAGACGAAAAAGCTCATGTTCAGTGCACCGGACGACTGGCACGCCCTCATGGCGAAGCTCGGCGAGGTCGTCCGCCGCTATTTGCGCGCCCAGATTGCCGCGGGAGCGGACGCCGTCCAGCTTTTCGACTCGTGGGTTGGCGACTTGGCGCCTCAAGATTACATCGAATACGTGCAGCCGCACGTGCGGCGCGTGCTCGCGGACGTCGAATCGACTGGAGTTCCCGTGATTCACTTCGGCACCGGGACGGCAACCTTGCTCGAGGCGATGCGCGACGCGGGAGGTACCGTCATGGGCGTCGATTGGTGCACGCCGCTCGATGTGGCCTGGACGCGCATTGGTGCGCAATACGCCGTTCAGGGCAACATGGATTCGTGTGCTCTTCTCGCGCCGCGCGAAGTGGCAATCCGTCACGCCCAGCGGGTGCTCGACGCCGCAGGCGGGCGTCCTGGGCACGTGTTCAACCTGGGGCACGGAATCCTGCCGGAAACGCCGGTCGACCACGTTCGAGCAGTCATTGACTATGTAGCCGGTGCGTCGCTGCGACGACCGTGATGGCGTCGTTCGAGTCCGCCGCGAAAATGGCTGCAAGGCCGCCGGAGACATCGTCACGATGAGCGCCGCCGTCTTGCTCGTATCCCACGGAACGGTCGATCGCCTGGATGATTTGCCCGCTTTCGTCACGAACGTGCGCCGCGGTCGCCCGCCGCCGCCGGCGCTCGTTGCCGAGCTTTCGCGCCGGTACGAGGCGATAGGGGGTGCTTCGCCGCTCAACCGCATCACGGCTGAGGTGGCTCGCAAGCTGGAAGCCGTGATTGGCGTGCGGGTCTTCTGGGCGAATCGCTTGTGGAAGCCCTACGTGGCGGAGCGTCTCGCGGTGCTACGCGACGAAGGCGCCCGGCGGGTTGGCTTGGTTCCGCTGGCACAGCATTCGGCGGCCATCTATGCAGCCGATGCCGCCGGCGCTGCGAGCGAGCTTGGGCTGGAATTGCGGTGTGCGCGAAACTGGGGCCAGAGCGCGCGACTTTGCGAAGCGTTCGTGCGGCGGATCGCACCTGTCCTTGCGGCCTCGCCCGAGCCCGACAAGACGGCGCTCGTGGTGACCGCGCACAGCCTGCCGCGGTCGGTCGTGGACGCGGGCGATCCTTACGAGAGAGAGGTCCGATCTGCAGCGCAAGCGATCGAAGCGGCCTTGCGCGATCGAACGAACCGCGACCCGCGCCTCGTCGTGTCGTTTCAGAGCCAAGGCATGAGCGAGGCCGCGCCCGGCGCCCGGCCCATCGAATGGCTCGGGCCGGACCTTGCTTCAACCTTGGATCGCATCGCCGCCGCCGGGGACCGGCACGTCGTCGTGGCACCGGTCGGGTTTTTGGCCGACCATGTCGAGACGCTGTACGACCTCGACATCGAAGCGCGCACGATGGCGCGCGACCGTGGCCTCTCGTTCGCCAGGGTTCCATCACTGAACGCCGATGACGACTTAATCGGTGTTTTGGCAGCGGTTGCGCGTCCGCTGGTCGGCGACGACGGTTGACATACTGGGACGGCAGACGGCCCGACCGCTCCGTGGTGCCGTTGTTCCCGCCGCTGGGGCGCTTAGCCGCGCACGGCCTCGTCGCCCGCTATGACGGGCCGGCGCCTCGTGAGCCCGTGGAGCCATTGCGAAAAGAAATGGGTGCAATGGGACCGCCAAACGTCGGTCGGATGCGCGAGATCGACATGACTTGGAGGCGCGACGTCCTTCCTTCCAAGGGCGACGTCGCGCTCCCACTCGCGGACGAGACGCATGGCCTCGTACTCAGGATGGCCGAGATGCGCGACGTACGCCCTGTCGGCACTCTCGAAGATCGAATAGCCGGTCTCCGACCCATGAGAGAGCAGGTTCACGAGCCCGACGTCGCGCGCCGCCTCGAGTTCGGAACTGGCGATCCCCGAGTGGCGGCTGTGCGCGCACCAGAATGAGTCGCCTGCCCCCGTGATCCAATGGCCAGGTGCGAGGTTTCGATTTTCAAAGACACCGAATAGCTTTTTTCCGAAGGCGCACTTCTCGATTCCGAGCATCTTGGCAAGTGCGAGGCCACCCCAGCAGAGGCCAACGGTGCTGGTCACGCGGCTCCGGCAAACATCGAGAACTTCCGAGAGTTCGCGCCAGTAGCTGACCTTCTCGAACGCAAGCTCCTCGACCGGCGCCCCCGTCAGAATCATCCCGTCGAGGGGTCCGGTCGCCATTGCATCTTCGAACGACCTGTACGTCTCGATGTGGCGTGCATCGCTGCTGCCGTACCGGTGACTCTTGAGCCGGACCCAGATCGGCTCGATCGATAGGCCGGAGCTAACGAGCGGGCGCAAAAGAGACGATTCGTAGGCCTCTGCCTTCGGCATGATGTTGATGATGCCGATGCGAATCGGCCTTTTGCCCCCGTCCGTCTGCCCATGCGCGACCATGGCGCCGTATCTTCAGCGTGGCCTCACGTCGCGTCGAGCGCCTGCTCGATGTCCGCCAGGATGTCTTCGATGTGCTCGAGGCCGACGGATAGGCGGACGAAGTCCGGGGTCACCCCGGTCGAAAGCTGTTCGGCGGCCGAGAGCTGCTGATGGGTGGTCGTCGCCGGGTGGATTGCGAGTGTTTTGGCGTCTCCCACGTTCGCCAGGTGTGAGACGAGCTTGAGGCTGTCGATGAACTTCCGGCCCGCGTCGGCACCACCGTGGATGCCGAAACCGACGATTGCCCCTGCCCCGCGCGGCAGGTACTTCTTCGCTCGCGCGTTGTCGGGGTTGGACTCGAGACCGGGATAATTCACCCACGCCACTTTGCGGTGTCGCTCGAGGTATTTGGCGACGGCCAGCGCATTTTCCGAATGCCGAACCAGGCGTAAGTGCAGCGTCTCCAGACCTTGCAGGAACAAAAAAGAATTAAATGGCGACAACGCGGTTCCAAGATCGCGCAGGAGCGTCACCCGGGCCTTTACGATGTATGCGATGTTGCCGAGCGGCTTGAGCGCTTGGATGAACTCGAGCCCGTGGTAGCTCGGGTCTGGCTCCGATATCAGCGGGAACTTGCCACTCGACCAGTCGAACTTCCCGCTGTCGACGATGACGCCACCGATTGAGGTTCCGTGGCCTCCGATGAATTTCGTCGCCGAGTACACGGTCACGTCGACGCCATGGTCGAAGGGGCGGAGCAAGTAGGGGGATACCGTGTTGTCCAGGATGAGCGGTACGCCGCGCTCGTGAGCTAAATTGGATAGTTCATCCAAGTCTGAGACATCGAGCTTGGGGTTGCCGATCGACTCTGCGTACACCGCTTTGACCTTCGGCGTGAATGCTTTCGCCAGTCCCGCAAGGTCGTTCGACCGGAAAAAGTGAACCTTGATCCCGAGGCGCGGAAGTGTGTAGTGGAAAAGATTGTACGTGCCGCCATAGAGATTATCGGCCGAAATGATCTCGTCTCCGGCCCGCGCAATGTTGAGGATTGCGAGGGACGTGGCCGCCTGGCCGCTCGAGACAGCCAAAGCTCCGACGCCGCCGTCGAGCTGCGCAATGCGCTGTTCGAAGACGTCGGTCGTCGGGTTCATCAGGCGAGTATAGATGTTCCCGAAGGCCTTGAGCGAGAACAGGTTCGCGGCGTGCTCCGTATTGTCGAACTGGTAAGACGTCGTTTGATAGATGGGCACGGCGCGGGCGCCGGTTGTCGGGTCGGGCACTTGCCCGCCATGCAAGGCGAGGGTCTCGGGACGCAAAGCGCGCTGGCTCATTCGACGATCTCCTGGACAAAAGTGGTTTCTCGGTACGGAATGGCGCCTGCTTGTTTTTTTGTGCTCAGCCGGCGCGCCCACGTTCCTTTCGCAGTCGGGCGTTCGGTCGCGCCAGCGTCGTCGCGATGGAGGCCCAACCTCGGCGCGGGCACTAATGGGGCCGACCGGCGCGTGTCGCCTCCGCAACCTCGATGAGCCGTCCCGTCTCGACCGCATACACGTAGCCGTAAATGGGGATCTCCGAGGGGACGAGATGGCTACGGCGGATTCTCTCGACGTCGTCTATCACGCTCTGTTGCTGGTTCTTGATTGTCAGCCACTTGACGTACTGCGCAGCCTGCGACCCCGGGCCCTCACCGGTGTCGGACCATCGCTTGCCGTCGTAGGACGCAGTCTTCAGGCTTTTTCCGAGGAGATCGCCGATGACGTCGTCCGTGAAGAGCTCCATCCCGCAATTCGTATGATGAATGACGAACCATTCGCGGGTGCCCAGCAGCTTGTACGAAATCACGAGCGAGCGGAGTGCATCGTCGCTGGCGCGGCCGCCGGCGTTGCGAATGACGTGTGCATCGCCTTCGCTGAGTCCGGCCAATTTCGCTGGGTCGATACGAGCGTCCATGCATGTGAGGATCGCGAATTGGCGAGCCGGGGCGATCGTCAGCTTGCCTTTGCTTCCGAAAGAGGATGCATAGGAGGCATTGGCTGTGAGCACTTCTTCACGCGTTTTGCTCATGGGCGTCTCCTCGGCGCACGAGACGTGGAGGGCCTCGGCAAGTCGGGCCCTTTCCGTGCGACGCGGGCCGTACTGTGTCCTTCAAAGAAGACAAAGTCAAGGGCGTCGGGCCTGCCTTGCGGCAGGGCACGCCGCAGTTAGGCATTCCAGCCGCACAATCAGAATTCTGCGGGGTCGGCGTACTTTCCGAAGATTGCGCGCAGGACGTCGCAAATTTCCTGCTGAGTGCAATACGCCTTCGCCGCCTCGATGATGGGCGGCATCAGATTGGCCTTTTCGGTCCCCGGTGTCGCGCTCGCGGCGAGGCGCACGGCTTCGAGCGAGCGTCCGACTTGCGCAGCGTCTCGCGAAGCTTTGACGCGTCGCAGATTCTCGACCTGCGTCGAGTAAACCCCCGGATCGATGCGCAGGGCCGGAATGGCGTCGACGGTGGACGAAGCGTTCCGATTCACCCCGATCATGATCCGCTCGCCCGTCTCGAGCTGGCGTTGAAAGCGGTACGCGCTCGCGGCGATCTCCCGCTGAGGATGGCCCTTCTCGATCGCGTTCACCATTCCGCCGACGTCATCGATCCGGCGGATCGTCTGGAGCGCTTCGGCTTCCAATCGATTGGTCAAGTCTTCGATCAAGTAGGACCCCGCCAACGGGTCGATTGTGTTGGCGACGCCGCTTTCGTAGGCGAGGATCTGCTGCGTCCGAAGTGCAATCGTCACCGCCTCCTCGGTCGGCAGCGCGTAGGTCTCGTCGAGCGAATTCGTATGGAGCGACTGGGTACCTCCCAAGACGGCGGCGAGCGCCTGGATGGCGACGCGGGCGACGTTGTTGTAGGGTTGCTGTGCGGTAAGCGAGACGCCTGCGGTCTGGGCATGCGTGCGAAGCTTCATGCTTTCCGGCTTCGAGGCACCGAATCGATCGCGCATGAGGCGCGCCCAGATGCGGCGCGCGGCCCGTAATTTCGCTATTTCCTCGAAGAAGTCATTGTGGACATCGAAAAAAAATGACAGGCGCGGTGCGAAATCGTCGACGCGCAGACCCCGTTGGACGGCGCTCTCGACGTACGCGATGCCATCGGCGAGGGTAAAGGCGAGCTCCTGGGCCGCCGTCGCGCCGGCTTCTCGAATGTGGTAGCCGCTGATGCTGATCGTGTTCCACCGGGGCACTTCTCGCGAGCAGAACTCGATCATGTCCGTGACGATGCGCATGGCAGGGCGTGGCGGTACGAGCCAGGCGTGTTGGGCGATGAATTCCTTGAGGCAATCGTTCTGTACCGTCCCGCCGATGCGCGAGCGCGGGACGCCGCGGAGGTCGGCGAGCGCGACGTAAAAGGCGAGGAGCACGATGGCCGGTCCGTTGATCGTCATCGAGGTCGTCACGGCATCGAGCGGGATGTCCGCGAAGAGGACGTCCATGTCGCGCAGCGTGTCGACGGCGACGCCGCACATACCGACCTCGCCGCGCGCAAGGGGACTGTCGCTGTCGTATCCCATGAGCGTCGGAAAATCGAAGGCGGTCGAGAGCCCGGTTTGCCCCTGCGAAAGAAGGTATTTGAAGCGGGCGTTCGTCTGTTCGGGTGTTCCGAAGCCCGAAAACATCCGCATCGTCCAGAGCTTGCCTCGGTACATCGTGGGCTGCACGCCGCGGGTGAACGGAAATTCGCCCGGCATCCCGAGGTCGCTCGAGTAATTGATCGCGACTTCGGCCGGCGTGAGGACGTCGGGCACCTCCGCGCCGCTCCAGGTGGTGAAGCGGGCCTGTCTCTGTGGCAGCTTGGCCTCGGTTGGTCCGACGACCCGTTCGCGCCACGTTCGCACGGCTCGCCGGATGACTTCGACGTCGCCGGGCGATTCTCCATCGCCCCCGTACTCGGCGTCGGGACCACGGCTGATCGTCGACGTGGGGAGCGCCATGCCTTTTGAGTCTAGCGCCGATCCCCGTCAAGGCCGAAGAAAGCCGTCCAGGCTGCGGCAGCGAAACTTCCGCGATCGTGCCGTGGCCCTCGACGAGGAGCGGCCCTCGACGGTAATCCGGGCGCTCGTCCGTTGAGGGGGGTCAGCCATGAGCCGCTAGGGCCGTCTCAGGGCGGGCGTCGGGTCCGGCCGCGAAAGACGATGAAGGCCCGCGCGGGGCCACAGCCCATCCCGCGCCATGGATGGTCGGTCGCGGCTCGAGCGTTAGTCGCCTTTGGCGAGCGCCGTGGCCTCTCGGGCCTTGTAGTCTCGATACACCCTCACGCGCGACCACACGAAAAGCGCTCCGATGACGACGATCGACGCTCCGATTGCGGCGTCGAACTTATGCATGAAGGCCTTGAGCGGCGAGTGATCATCGAGCAGTCGCAGTCCCAATTGCTGACCCGCGTAGCCCAGGGCGAGGCACCATGGGAGCGAGCCGAGAAAGGTGTAAATGTGAAACTTCACCCGGTTCATCCGAGCGACCCCCGCAGGGAACGCGATAAACGTCCGCACCACGGGCAGCAAGCGAGCGATGAAGATGATGATCTCGCCGCGCTGCTCGAACCATCGATCGGCCAGGTCGATCTCATGCTTGGAGATGAGTAGGTAACGCCCGTACCGCTCGACTGCGGGCCGGCCGCCCTTCTTTCCGACCCAATAGGCAAGCTCGCTTCCCATGTTGCAGCCGAGGGCGCCAGCGACGGCCGCGAGCAGCAAATTGAACACCGGCAGCGTCACGCCGTAACGGGCACTGAGCTCGGCGGCAACGCCAGGATGCGACAGGGCGCCCGCGTAGGGCATGATGAGCTCACTCGGAAGCGGAATGCAGGCGCTCTCGATGCCCATCAAGAAGGCGATTCCTGCGTACGAAAGGGTCGCCATAACGTAGACGCAAAAGGCGCCGAGGACCGTGAAGATCACCTTGACCATCGCGCCGGGCGTATCCGCTCCCCCCCCCAAGGTCAAGGACCGAAGGCCGATGACGCCGGTCGGGCGGGGCAGGCGCGCCGGGTCCAGCGGAGCATCGGTCGGCCGCGGAGGGCGCAGAAGGCGCCATCTTCTCTCGGTCGCCAGGCGTTCGGGTCACGACGGGAGCTTCTGGTCGGAAGCCCCGTTGAGAGCGCGCCGATCCATTTTGATCGTCGTCTCTGAAAGCTCCTCCGCGTCTTCGATCTTGATGAGGACGGCCGTGATGTTGTCTTCCCCACCACGTTCGTTTGCCCTGTGGATCAGTCGGCGACAGGCCTCCCGAATATCGTTTGTGGCGCCGATGATGAGGCGAATTTCGTCATCGCTGACCATTCCGCTGAGGCCATCGGAGCAAAGAACGTAAATGTCGCTGGGCTGCGGATCGTCGTGCTGGAGGTCGACGACCACCTGGTCCTGCATCCCGAGCGCTCGGGTGATCACGTTCTTCGGAAGCTCGTTCTTCTGCTCGTCGGTGAGATCGGGCATGGCGAGCAGATAATCGTTGATGAGCGAGTGATCGCGGGTCAGGAGCTGAATCTCGCCGTCACGGACGCGGTAGCAGCGGGAGTCCCCCACATGGCCGATGTACATGCGGCGCTTCTTCGAGCTGAACATCGCGCCGACGACGGTCGTGCCCATGCCGTGGCACTCGCGCGACCGCGTTGAGCGCTCGAAGATTTGGCGGTTGGCCACGCGAATCCCCGTGAGCAGCCGATTTTCTTCCTCGCTCAGGTTCGTATCGAAATGGAAGGGCCAGGTGATGTCTTCGTTGGCTGTTGTCCGGAAGAACTCCGAAATGGTTTCCGTCGCGATGCGGGAGGCGACATCCCCCGCCCGGTGGCCACCCATTCCGTCGGCCACAACGAAAAGGTCGAACTCCTTGAGCACCACAAACGAGTCTTCGTTGTGCTCACGCTGGAGCCCTACGTCGCTCAACCCGGCCGCGACTGCCCGCATCAAACCGCCCAATCCTCCAACAGGAAAAGACTTTCACTCGCCTTGGAGGGTGTCAAGGTCGCTCTCCCTTTACGCCGGCCTCGACGGCAGCGAAGCTTAGCAGCCTACTCGGCGAGGGTTCGAAGTCGAAGCGTCGGCCTTTCGCCTTCGTAACCGTCTCAGACCTCGAGGATGTCCTTCTCTTTCGAGCTGACGACCCCATCGACGTGTTTGACGGCCTCCTGAACGAGTTCCTCCACCTTCTTTTTCGCGCGCTCGACGTCATCCGCGCTCGATTCGCCCTCCGTTTCGAGTTGGCCAAGGAGATCGAGCGCGTCGTGGCGCGCCTTTCGGATGGCCACCTTGCATTCCTCTCCGTATTTCTTGGCGATCTTGACGAATTCTCGGCGGCGCTCCTCCGTGAGGGGAGGCAGTGGGACGCGGACGAGGTCACCATCCACCTGGGGGTTTAGCCCGATGTCGCTTTCGCGCAGCGCTTTTTCAACCGCCTTCACCTGCGTTCTGTCCCACGGCTTGACCGTGATGAGGCGGGGCTCTGGAATGTTGACGTGAGCCATCTGAACGAGCGCGGTCAAGGTCCCGTAGTAGTCGACCTTGATCCCGTCGAGCAGCGATGCGCTGGCCCGACCCGCTCGGAGCTTCGTGAGCTCACGCTTCAGCGCCTCGTGCGACTTCGCGAGCGACCCGCTCAGGTCCTTTTGCACGTCGTCGATCATGTCGAGCTCTCCGAGGAAGAGAACTTAGCGTGCGTCCGGCCCCCCCGCCCAGGATTCTTGGCGCCGGTCTTCGTTCGCGGGTGAAACGTGCGGCTCGAGCGCGCTTGCGGTAACGTCGTCGGATGACGCGTTTGGTAGGCACCGGGGTACGGAACGATTCGGCGTGCCGCGCTGCGTCGTGGCTCACTTCGGGAGCGCCTGCTGGCCGACCGTGGGTCGCGTCCTGAGTTCTCGCGGAGAGGCGCTTTTGTCACCTTGCGCTTGGGCAGATGGGGGTCGGGCTGTCCGAAGGAGGGCTGGCTTGCTCGCTCCGGACGGCCGGGGGCTTCGATGGGGCCGCTCGAATTGGACCGATGGTCACTCCAGCCCGACAGATGGGCACGTCACGCCCGTCGAGCCCTTGGCCCGGGGCGTACCCCATGGGTCGAGGCCCCAGCATGGCTTTCTGGAAGCGCTCTTCGGCTCTCGTGCACCTTGCAATCGGCCGCGGGCGTGGCCGTGGGCTGGCGGAGTGCCGGCAGCAACTTCCAAGGGCCGGGCGGCCCGGCGTGGACGATGAGCCAGGCTGACCGAAATGTGGTCCTCCTGACGGGATTGCCCTCGCTCCTTGCGCGGACGGTTTGTGAAGAGATCCTCCGGACCGATGGGAAGGGTGCGGTCCGTGCGCTCGTTCGCCCGAACGAACGGGATGAGATGAAGACGGCTCTCGATGCCCTCGGCGTCGAATGGCGAGGGCGGGTCGATTTCGTGGAAGGGGACGCTGCGTCGATTGATTTCGGACTCTCCGGTAACGAATACAGGGCTCTCACGCACGAAGTGACCCACGTTCACCATTGTGCGCACATCACCGATCTCGGCGTCGATCGTGCGAGGGCCGAGCGCATCAACATCGGCGGTGCGCACGAGGCGCTCGAATTTGCCCGATGCTGCGGTCGCCTGCAGTGCCTCGTCTTCCACTCGACGGCTCATGTGTCCGGGGATCGCTCGGGGGTCGTATACGAGGATGATCTCAACGTCGGTCAGTCGTTTCGTAACGTCATCGAAGAGACGCAGGCGCGAGCGGAGAAGCTCATGCGAGCAGCCATGTCAAACGTTCCGGTCGCCGTCGTGCGTCCGGGCACGCTGGTTGGTGATTCGCGTACGGGCGCCATCGACCGTTTCGATGGGCCCTACCTCCTCATCTTGCTCGTCGTGACCTCGCCGCCGGATCTCGCCCTTCCCCTTCCGGGCCGCGGGGACGAACCGGTCAACGTGGTGCCTGTCGATTGGGTCGCGAGAGCGGCTGTCGCCATTGGCCGCGACCGGCGGGCCCGCGGCGGGACATTTCATCTGGTCGACCCGAGTCCCCTGACGGCGCGTCGAGTGTTCGAGCTCGTTGCTCGGGCCGGCGGTCGCCGGGGTCCTCGCGGATCGATCCCCGCGAATCTCGCGAAGGCGCTCCTCCGGGCTCCGGGGCTCGATCGAATCGCGAAAAGCCCGCGCGCCTTTCTCGAAACCATGACGACCGCCGTGACCTACGACGCGCGGCGGGCCGACGAGGTGCTTGCGGCCGCCGGGGTGCCCCCGTGCCCCCCCTTGGACACGTACATCGATACGCTGGTCGATTTCGTCAAGGAGCGAATGCGTCAGCGTCGTGCGTCGAAGAAAGACCCACCTGCAAGTGTCGACGAGGGCTCTCTTGCGTAGCGCCGGAGCCGGCCAGCGCAGGCCCCGCAAGCATGCTTCTCCGTGCGCAGGGGAGGGCATGATCACCCGTCGTGTCCTCATGCGCGCGCCAGACGTAGTCTTTTTCAAGGGGGTCATCGAGGCCAGCGAGGGGCTCGGGACTGTATTCGCCGAGAGCGGGGGCGATCTCCTTGTCGCCGCACCGGCCGATCGGGCTTGCGAGCTCGATGCCGTGCTCGACGAACTCTGTCCGCTCGTCTCGGCCATCAGGATGACGACGTGAGCTTCGACGCCGACGTAGCCATCATCGGCGGCGGCCCGGCCGGGAGCAGCACCGCGCTGCATCTTGTTCGGCGGGACGGCATCGCGCCGAGCCGGCTGGTCCTATTCGAGAGAGCCGTTCATCCGAGGGAAAAGCCCTGCGCCGGGGCTGTGAGCGCGTGGGGTCTTCGAGCGCTCGCTCGCATCGGCGTGTCGCTCGACGTCTCTCACGTGCGCATCCGAGGCCTGCGCGTCTTGGCGGCCGCGGCGACCGGGGCGCACGAGGCAGACCTTGGCGTCGTCGTTCGACGTTGCGAGTTCGACGCAAGCCTCTGGCGCCGCGCGGCGTCTGACGGCGTCGTCGTACACGACGGCGAACCCGTCGTTGGGCTCGCAGCCATCGCGGGAGGTTGGCGGGTGACAACATCGCGTAGAACCGTGGACGCGCGTTTCGTTGCAGCTTGCGACGGGGCGGGCAGTGTTGCTCGCAAGCTTTTGGGCTTGGGTGAACCGGCGCGGCGAGGTCACCTCTACGTCACGGAAACCCCCGCTACCCCGAACGATCGGGGTCCTCAAACGGGTCTATGCGATTTCGACCTTCGGGTCGCCGAGAATGGGATTGAGGGATACTACTGGGACTTTCCGACCCTTCTCGATGGGGCGCCGGCTGTGAGCCGTGGCATTTACCACGCGAACTTCACGCCACGGTCTGACCTGAAGACCCGTTTGTCGGACGCACTGGCCATCCGCGGGATCGACATCGCGCACGTTCGCTTGCAGCCTTTCAGCACGCGGCCGTTCGTTCGCGGTTCGCGATTGGCGCTGCATCGTTTGGTCCTGGTCGGCGAGGCCGCGGGCATCGACGCGACGACGGGCGAGGGCATCGCACAGGCCATCTTGACCGGCGGTATCGCCGCTCGCCGGCTCTCCCACGCTCTCCGTACGGGGCATGGCTCGATGGATCGCTATGCGCATGATGTAGGGCAGTCGCGCGTCGGTCGGCATATGCTGCAAAGCGCTTGGTTGGCGACCCGTGTGTATGGGGCTCGCGGAACGCGCTGGCGGACGTTTCTCGCCGGGACGCCCGCCGCGTGTCGCGCGGGAGCCTCTTGGTACGCCGGTGACTCACTCGGCTGGACGACGAAGGCCCATCTCGCCGCCTCGCTCATGGTCGAATTGGCCCGCGCTTAGCCCCCGTTTGCACTCCATCGCGCGTCGGGAGCTCGGTCATTCGAGCTGAGGCTCGGCGGCCGAACCCGCTGGCGGCGACACGGTCGATTTCGCCTGGGCGCTGGGCTCACCCTCGCGCGAGACTGTGCCGCCGGCCGACCGCGGAGGAATGGGCGGGGCGCCGTTCGGCCCGAGAGCATTCTTGGCGTCGAGGTAGCGCAAGGTTCCGGGCAACGTCACGCGTTCGAGCACGGTCCGCAGGTCACCGGCCAAGGGGGCTTCGACAAGATGATCCGCTCCGGTCCGCGGGTGTTTGAACTCGAGGCGCATGCAGTGAAGAAAGAGCCGATCGAGGCCATGCTTTTCTTCGTAGTGCCGATTGGTCGGTGCGTGACCGTATCGATCGTCGCCCAAAACGGGATGGCCAACCCCCGCCAAGTGTCGGCGGACCTGGTGAGCGCGCGATGGGTGATCGAGTACGACACGCAAAATGCTTTGCCCTGTGGCCATGCCGAGGCGGCGATAGCGGGTGCGCGCCGGAGCCCTCCGGCCATCGTCGTGAAGGTCTCGCACGATCGAGCCCTTCAACGGGGTTACACCGCGGACGGCGGCAAGATAGGTGGTGCGAGCCTGCGAAAGGGCCCTCTCCCATGGGGCGAGCGCTTCGCTCCGGCGGGCAAGAACGACGAGACCGCTCGTTCCGACGTCGAGCCGACACAGGGCGAGGCACTGGCGTGCCCCGGGTAGGCGGCGGGCGCGCGCAAGCAATGACGAGCGGTACTCTCCTTGGGGCACCGTCGGCTCGTGCGGTCCCTTCTCGACGATGAAAACATCTTCGTCCTCATAGACGACGCGAGGGACGGGAATGCCTCCGTGCCGCAGCAAGGCGATGGTCTCGACCTCGTCCGTCAGCGGGATCATGTCGAGCGGTCGAAGCCGGGCCGCGGCGTAGCCGAGGCGCGCGAAATGATCGAGGTCCCTGGCGAGCGTCTCGGGATTGCACGATACGTATGCGATGAGGGGCGGCTCGAGAATCGCCAGCGACTCACGCGCGGCAGGGCTCGTGCCGCGGCGCGGCGGATTGACGACAGCCGCATCGAAGTGCTCTCCGCGCCGCGCAAGATCGGCCAGAGCGAGGGCGACGTCCGCGCACTGCACTTCCACGTCGAGGGCCTGAGCTCGTGCGGACGCGCGCGCCTGCGCGGTCGCTGGTTCGAAAGCCTCGATCAAGTGTACCTTCGCGCCGCGGGTGGCGAGCCCCAAGGCGATGGCGCCCGAACCGCCATAAAGGTCGAGCACGCGGGGGCGTTTGGCGGCCCCGAAGGCGATGGCCTCGGCGAGGATGGTGTGGATGCGCTCCGCTTGGGCGCGGTGCGCTTGGACAAACGAGCCGAATGTCGCAAGGTGGGTGCTTGGGCCGATCCGGTCTGGGGCCGTTGGCGCCCCGGCCAGAAGTACGGTCTCGGCGCCGAGCACCTGAGGCGCGTCGCCGACGTGGAAGTTCACCGCAACGCCGATGACGTCCGGGTTCGCGGCCAAGAGCGCCGACGCCGCGTCACGAAGTTGCTCGAGATCCGGCGCGCGTCCCCGCTCCCGCTGGACGACGAGCGTCACGAGAACGCGAGCAGGCCCCTCGTCGCGCGTCTCGCGTAGGTCAACCGCGCGTAGCCCGCCCGCGCCCTGCGGATCGAATGGAACGAGCGGCCCGCCCGAGCGTTCCCATTTCGCGATTTCGCCTCGGAGATGGCGCGAAACGCGCTCGATCGCGGGCGCGAGGATCCGGCATTGCGGTACGTCGACGACCCGGTGGCCGCCGCCTTTGGCAAAGAGGCCGAGCTTGGCTCCCGGAGCGACCATGAGCTTTGCGCGCGTCCGGTAACCGGCCCGCGGTTCAGCCGGGACGACCGGTTCGGTGTTCACGAACGAAAGAGCGGGATACCGAGCCAGAGACAGCACGACCTTGCTGTGCTTCCGTGCGAGCTGGTCGGCATAAGGCAGGGAGATGATCGCGCAACCTCCGCAAGCACCTGCGTGCGGGCACACGATCTCTTCGAAGCTTGCGCCAGCACTTGAATCGGGGCCTGGTCGGACGGGTATCATCGCATGGTCGTTTGCACCCTAGCATGCAAGCTTCGACATCGGCTGAGGGGTCGCCGTACCGGCCGGCCGCGTCGGGCTTCTCTTCCGATGAGCGGTGCGCCGTGTGTGGACTCGATTCAGCGTCGAGCGAGACGAGCGCGCCGTCGTTCCTCCGCGGCAGCCTCCGCACCACGGTGTTCGTCGGTTTCCTCCCTAGTAGCGCTGCGCCGTGTGAGGACTCGATTCAGCGTCGAGCGAGACGAGCGCGCCGTCGTTCCTCCGCGGCAGCCTCCGCACCACGGTGTTCGTCGGTTTCCTGTAGGAGCGGTGCGACAGGCGTCGGTCGACGATTGTCGTCGAGGGCGACGAACGTGACGAAGCATTGGACTGTAGGCCAGTGCTCGCCAGTCATCATGTCTTCCCCGGACACGGCGACTTCGATCTCCATCGAGGTGCGAAACGTGGCCTGAACTTGAGCACGAAGGCGCACGAGCTGCCCGACGCGCACCGGGCGCTTGAAGAGAAGATCATCGACGAAGGCTGTGACGCAAGGGCGACTGGAATGCCGTTGGGCGCAAATCGCCGCGCAGATGTCGACCCAGGCCATGATTTGTCCACCGAACACCGTTCCGAAGACATTCGCGTGCTGAGGCAGGACATACTCGGTCATCTCCGTCGTCGACGCAGTACGCGATTTGGGGGCCAACGCGCTCATCTTGCGGTCCTCGGCCGCGCCGTGGATTTCAGCGGGTCGAGCCAAGCCGCAAAGGCTTGGCGTGCCGCGTCGGATGCGTCGCGGGCCGGGACAATCTTGACACGGTCCGCTTTCCCAGGATCGAGTATGGCGGTCTTCGTGACGAGGCGTCCGTCGCGGGCGAGGACGATGTCGACCGAGTCGCCCGGGGCGCGGCTCCTCAGTGCCGGCTCGATCAAGCCGCCCTCGATGCGGACTCCGCCGATGGCGAGAATCTCGTCCCCGCCGTCGACCCCAGCCCTCCACGCTGCGGTGCCCCGGCTAACTGAACTGACCATCGCGCGCGGCCCGTCAGCGCGGACGCGAACACCGAGCGAGCAAGGCGCGGCATCCGGTCGCGCGGTCCGTTCTATCGCGAGGCCGACGTAAGCCAGAGTCTTCGCGTAGTCGATTTCAGTAGGCGACCTGATCCACGTCTCGAACAAGTCGCCG
Organism: Polyangiaceae bacterium; assembly: GCA_050013115.1. GTDB lineage: Bacteria > Myxococcota_A > Polyangia > Polyangiales > Polyangiaceae > Palsa-1150. The sequence goes on along the minus strand of JBEKFX010000001.1, from coordinate 17,785 downwards.
AGGTCAACCCCCGTCGCGCGCTCGAAGATCGCCTGGATCTCGTCCTCGGGCACGGACCTCTCGACGGTGCCGTATTCTCGCCACAGATGAACGAGAATCCCGTCGAGCGAGGCTCGACCGCCTGAGCGAGCACGAATTTCGAGGTCGAGGAGAGCACAAACAACCTCTCCCTTTCGGTAGTAGCTCACGCTGCTGTTCTGCGAATTTTCGTCTGGTCGATAGAGCTTGATCCATGCGTCCCAGCTCGCGTCCTCCAGAGCGTGCACCAGCCGGCCTGCTGTTTGGTCGAGATACGCGATCTCCGAGGCAAGGTGATCGAGGTATTCCTCGAGCGTGCAGATTCGAGCGAGTGCAAGGACTCTCCAGTCGTAGTAACTCGTCCCGCCTTCGAACCACCAGAGAAGCCGCGTGTAACACTCGGCGTTGTAGCCGTAGGGCGTCAGCCCGGCTGGGCGAATTCGCTTGACGTTCCATGCGTGGAAGATCTCGTGAGCCACGAGCGAGAGGAGGTCGAGATACGCTTCGCGCGTGGCGAAGCTGGCCTCGGCGGCAATGAGCGCGGCACTGGACCGGTGCTCGAGGCCCCCGCGGCCTCGAGTCGAGAGGTGGAGGAGCAGATCGTAGTGCTCGTAGGGCAGCGTTCCTCCGAAGAGCGCCGCCTCCGTCTCCACGATGGTCTTCGTGTCTCCGATCAGCCGAGTGAGATCGCTCCGGCGGAGCGCGCTGGCGGGGCAAACGGCGTAGCGGTGCGGCGTACCGAGCACGTCAAACGCCTCCTCGATCGGGCGTCCGATCTCGATCGGGCAGTCGACGAGGGTATCGAAGTCCTTGGCGACGAAGCGTTGGGTAGCGGATCCCGCGGGGTCTTGGAGAACATCGAGGGATGTGAATGTTCTCCAGCCGTCCGGAGCATGGATCTCCACGGTCGTTGCAACCCGCTCCCATCCCTCCACGCCGAAAAAGGTCGCGGCTCCCACGAGAAAGCCGTGGGATTCGTCGACATGACTCGTTCGGACGGTTAGTTCGGCAGCGTACACCGTGTACTGGATGACGAGCGGGTCCGTCGCGTGGGTGCGGATTTCCCACGCGTTCTTTCGGATTTTGCGCGCGCGCGCGGGCGGCCCGGCGAAAAACCCTTCGACGTGCCTTGCGTACTCGCGGATGAGGTACGAGCCAGGGGTCCAGACCGGCATGAAGACCACGAGGACTTCAGGCATCGCCTCCGTCGTCGCGATCCGTGTCTCCACGTGGACGAGATGGACCTGAGGGGCGGGAATGCGGACGTGGTGGACGATCGACCGAGCCATTGCGGCGAAGTATCCACCATCAGATCGTCGACGTCTCCACGTGTTCGCCCCAGACGCGTCGCAGGACGTCGGCGATTTCGCCGACGGTGGCGTGGGCTTTGACGGCTGCAAGGGTCGGCGGGACGAGATTTTCAGCGCCTCGGGCGGCCCGTTCGATGGTTTCGAGGGCGGCTGCGTGAGCACGACGGTCGCGACGTGCGCGCATCGCACGGACGCGTTCGATCTGCTCGGCCTCGTTCCGAAGGTCAACCTGCAGAACCGGAACCGGGGCGGATTCTTGGATGAACGCGTTGACGCCCACGACGACGCGCTTTCCCTGTTCGACGTCGAGTTGATACTGATACGCTGCGCGCTGGATCTCACGTTGAGGATAGGCCTGCTCGATGGCGGCCACCATGCCTCCGAGAGCTTCGATGCGCCGGAGGTAGTCGCGCGCCAAAGACTCGAGGCGCGACGTCAGCGTTTCGACAGCGTAGCTGCCTCCGAGCGGGTCGACGAAGTCGGCAACGCCCGTTTCGTACGCAACGATTTGTTGGGTACGGAGCGCGAGCGCGGCAGCCTCGCTCGTCGGCAGACCGAGCGCTTCGTCATAGGCGTTCGTGTGCAGCGATTGACAGCCGCCGAGCACCGCGGCCAGGGCCTGGGCGGTCACCCGCGCGATGTTCACGAGGGGCTGCTGCGCCGTGAGCGTCGCGCCTGCCGTCTGGCAATGAAAGCGTAGCGCCCTCGCGCGCAGCGCTTTCGCACCGAAGCGATCGCGCATGATCGTGTCCCACATTCGCCGGGCTGCGCGAAACTTGGCCACTTCTTCGAGAAATCCGTTCTGGACGTTGAAGAAGAACGAGAGCTGGCCGCCGAATTCGTCGACATCGAGCCCCGCATCGACGGCGGCCTGCACGTAAGCGATGCCATCGGCCATCGTGAACGCGAGCTCTTGGGCCGCATCGGCCCCTGCTTCCCGGACGTGATATCCGCTCACGGAAATCGTGTTCCATCGAGGAACTTGGCGCATGCACCAGGCGAAGACGTCCGTCACGAGTCGGATCGACGGGCGAGGGGGATAAATGTAGGCGCCCCGGGCGATGTACTCTTTCAGGATGTCGTTCTGGATCGTGCCGCGCAGAGCGTCTCGGGCAACGCCGCGCTCGTCGGCGACCGCGATGTAGAGGCAAAGCAGCGTGCAGGCGGTCGCGTTGATGGTCATCGACGTCGAGATGCGTTCGAGCGGGAGGCCTTCGAGCAGCGCGCGCATGTCGTCGATCGAATCGATCGCGACCCCAACGCGGCCGACTTCGCCGGCCGCGCGCGGATCGTCCGAGTCGCGGCCCATTTGCGTCGGCAGGTCGAAGGCGATGCTGAGGCCCGTTTGGCCTTGTGAAAGCAGATACTTGTACCGCTCGTTCGACTCCTTGGCCGTTCCGAAACCGGCATACTGTCGCATCGTCCAGAGGCGACCGCGGTACATGTTGGGCTGAACTCCACGCGTAAACGGAGGCTCGCCGGGAACGCCGAGGTCGCGCGCCGGATCGAAGTCGAGTGCTTCGAGATCGTCCGGACCGTAAAGGGGAGCCACATCACCTCCGTCGGCGAGCGCGCCGACCCTCGGTCGGGGCGTTTCGCGCGCCTCGTGGGGCTCAAGCGTACGGTCCGCCCATTCGCGGCGGAGCTTCGAGTACTCCGACATGGTTTCGGTCGTGGGCTGGCGCGTGCGCGCCGCTGAGGCATACCCCAAGTGTGTCGGATGCGCAGCGCCTGTGACGAAAGAGGGTCGTGGCGCCGTTCTCGGCGCCGGTGGCGGCCCTCTCTTAGACGGATAGGGCGAGCTTCGCTGGGCGGTTCAGCCGCTTGGTTCGTCTGCAGCCGGGCACGAAGGACACGATTCGCTGGCCAGCTCCCCGGCTGGCAGCGGGAGCCCGCCGACCGCGCCGAAGCGCAGCGCTGGCAGCGGGACCCCGCCGACCGCGCCGAAGCGCAGCGCTGGCAGCGGGACCCCACCGACCGAGCCGAAGCGCAGCGTTGGCTCGCTGTTGTCGCCCGCGGTTCCGCGCATGGGCGGCTCGGTCGTGCTCCGCGGCTCCCGTTGGGGCAGCCCCATCAGGAGCCGAAGCGCGGTCGCCATCGCTTCGATCGGAGTTGCGACCATACGTACGGGGGCACCCAGCCAGTATCCTACTTCTTCTGCGGCATGGGGGTCCCCCACGTCGACGACGGCCAGATCGACGACACCGGTCAGAGGGTCACGGCCCAAGGGGACGGCGAGGAGACGCTCACACAGACCGGCCGGGAGCTTCCGGACCAGCTCGTCGGCCGGCTGAACGTCGCCGACGCCGGAGGTCGGATTGCATTCGAGATGGGGAGCGAGCCGCCGAGGGCCGGCCGCGCCCGTGACGATGAGGGCCCGCACGAGGCTGACGCCGTCTCTTGCCGAAGCAAGCACGGCCTCCCCCACCTCGTCCTGTCCGATGGCGTCGCCCGCCAGGAGCGATAGCGTCAGGCCAAACACCTGATCAGGCTATCAGATCGTGCGAGTCCATCCTGCCGAATGAGAAAGGCCCGATGGGAAGGCCCGATGCGTCGTCAGACGATGACCGTACCGACCATCCGGCCAAGACACGGACAATTGGGCCGGAACGGGGCGGCCGTGAGACTGTCAGCCCGTGCCCTCCGCGCCTGAACTCGTTCAGCGGACCCTGCCGATCGCAATGATGTCCATCGCAGTCATTGCCGTCCCCGTGCTGGTCTTCGAGCCGGATGGCTTGCCGCGTCTCGAGGCACTGGAGAAAGAGCTCGAGGGGGTCCGGACCGAGAACGCGGCCTTGCGGTCGGACGTCGCTCGGTTGCGACTCGAGGTGAAGGCCCTTCGAGAGGACCCCTTGGCCGTCGAGCGAATCGCTCGCGACGAACTCGGCATGGTGCGAAAGAGCGAGGTCGTCTTCCAGTTCGGAAGGTGACTTCCATGCTAAGCGAAAGGGGAGGGATGCGTTACGAGCCGGTCATCGGGCTTGAGGTCCACGCCCAGTTACTGACGCGTACGAAGGCGTTTTGCGCCTGTTCGACCGCCTACGGCGCCGCCCCCAATACGCAGGTCTGTCCGGTGTGTCTGGGGCTGCCTGGGGCGTTGCCCGTTCTGAACGGAGAGGCCGTCCGCTTGGCCGTCCGCGCGGCGCTCGCGCTCTCGTGCACCCTTCGCCCCGTCAGCCGATTTGCGCGGAAGAACTATTTCTACCCCGACCTTCCGAAGGGCTATCAGATCAGCCAATACGACGAGCCGTTCAGCGAGCGCGGGCACCTCGACGTCGAAATACGCGGTGAGACGAAGCGGATTGGCATCACGCGCGTGCACATGGAAGAAGACGCCGGCAAGAGTGTGCATGCGGGGCATCTGTCCGTCGTGGACCTCAATCGCTCGGGTGTGCCGCTCGTGGAAATCGTGGGCGACCCCGACTTGCGGAGTGCATCCGACGCCGCCGAGTATCTCCGCACGCTGCGCGACGTGCTCGTCTTCATCGGGGTGAACGACGGCAATCTTGAGGAGGGCAGCTTTCGCTGCGATGCGAACGTGAGCATCCGCCCGGTGGGTCAGACCCAACTGGGGACCCGGGTCGAGCTGAAGAACATCAACTCGTTTCGATTCGTAGAGCGAGCGATTGAGTTCGAAATCGAGCGCCAGACGCTGCTCCTCCAATCGGGCGCCCGCATCGTCCAGGAGACGCGCGGTTGGAATGAAGACAGCGCCTCGACCTTCGGCATGCGAAGCAAGGAGGAAGCCCAGGATTATCGGTACTTTCCCGATCCGGATCTGCCGCCGCTCGTCTTGGACGAGGTTTTCGTCGGCGAGGCGCGGAATACGTTGGCCGAGCTGCCCCGGGCCAAGCGATTGCGCTTCATCGCCGAAATGGGGCTCAGCCCCTATTCCGCGAATGTGCTCACCGGCCATCCACGCGTTGCCGCGTTCTTCGAAGAGGCCGCGACGCTCCACGGCAATGCGACGAGAGTCGCAAATTTCGTGCAGAGCGAAATTTTGGGTGACGTCCGAACGCATGGGCTGAGTGCCACCATCCCCGTAACCGCCCATCAGTTGGCCGGTCTTCTCGAGCTCGTGGAGCGCGGTGAGATCAGCGGCAAGCAGGCCAAGGATGTTTACGCGAAGATCGCCGGAACGGCTCGACTGCCGGCCGACGTCGTGGCGGAGCTCGGAATGCGTCAGGTCAGCGACGCGGACGCGATCGAGCGGATCTGCCGGCGGTTGATCGATCAAAATCCGAAGCAAGCCGATCAGCTTCGCGCCGGAAAGTCGAGCCTGTTGGGGTTCTTCGTCGGCCTCGTGATGAAGGAAACGAAGGGCTCGGCCAATCCGAAGATCGTGAACGAAATTCTGAGCAGGCTGCTCGGTTTGGGCTGAAACATGGCCTTGGCCCGGCAGGCAGGGTTGCCCGGCCACCGGGCTGCGGCCCGCTCGCGTGTTCTCATCGTGGATGACAACGTCGAGCTCGTCGGCTCGCTCCACGCGGTGCTGATGACCGCGGAGCTCGCCGACGGCCGGGCCGCGTCGAACTCGATCGAGGTCGTGACCGCCTCGCGCGGCGATGAGAGCCTCGCCATCGCCCGAATGCGCGGGTTCGACGTCGCCATCGTGGACGTGAAACTACCCGACACGAGCGGCGTCGACTTAATCCCGAAATTGCGCGGCGCCAGTCCGTTCGGCGAAGTGATCTTGATTACGGGCTTTGCGACGATGGACACAGCGATGGGGGCGCTGCGGTCGGGAGCCTACGCGTTCATCCCGAAGTCGTTTCGTCCCGAGGAGCTCGTTTCGACCGTGGAGCAGGCCGTCGCCAAAGTGCGGCTCGCGCGAGAGCGAGACGAGCTGGAGCGGCGATACCGGGCGCTTGTCGAGCTCACCGACGTGCTGGTCGTGGGGCTCGACGCCGGTGACCGCGTGACCCTTTTTAATCGAAAGGCGTCGCTTCTGGTCGGGGTCGAACCGGGCACGGCAAAAGGACGCCCCTTCATCGAGAGCTGGATTCCCGACGAGGATCGCGGGCGGATGCGTGAGGCGGTCGTTCTGGCGCGGGCGGGTCGAGCGCAAGAGGTGGAAACCGGCTTCGTTGACCGAGGCGGCCTAGCCGTCCATCCGCCGATCGAAGTTCGCTCACGAGAGCGGCCGGAGGTGCCGGCCCGGCGCCGGGTCCGCTGGCACCTATCGACGGCGCGTGGGGGAGCTGACGAGCCGGCGCTCGTTTACGGCTTCGGGATCGACGTGACCGAGCGGCGGGCGCTCGAAAAGCGCGCCGTCGATGCCGAAGCGCTGTCGGCCATGGCGCGCTTGGCCCTCAACCTGGCGCACGAAATTCGCAATCCGTTGAATGCAGCCGTTTTGCAGTTGCACTTGCTAGGGCGCCACGTCGACAAGCTCCCCGTGGATGAAGAATCGCGGGCGGCCCTCAAACGCAAAGCTCAAATCGTGGGCGACGAAATCGGACGCTTGAGCCGACTTCTTACCGAGTTTCTCGACCTTGCGAGACCTCGTGCGGGGGTTCGCGAGCTCGTCCATCTCGGCCGATTGGTCGACGAGGTGCTGGACCTTGAGCAGGGCTCGGCAGCGGCAACGACCGTGGTGATCGAGCGGGACCTCGCGAGCGACTGCGTGCTTTTGGGCGAGCCCGAGAAGCTGAAGCAAGTCGTCATCAATCTGGTGATGAATTCCCTCGATGCGATGAAGGAGGGTGGCGTGCTCCGCGTGAGAGCCTGTTGCGAAGGTGAGCAGGTGCGGCTGGATGTCGAAGATACGGGCACGGGCATCGAGCCGGCCGCCTTGGCACAGGTCTTCGATCCGTTCTTCACGACCAAAGAAGCCGGGACGGGCCTCGGCCTGTCCATCGTGCGCAAGATCGTCGATCAACATCGGGGCGAAGTTCGGATCGAGAGCGAGTACGGGCTCGGGACGAGGGCCACGGTGCTTTTGCCGCGCGGGCGCTGAGCGACATCTCCGCACGCGGTCGCGTCCGGAGCGGAGCGGTATGCGACTACCGTCCTGGCGGTCGCAAAGGCAGAGCTGTGGCCGACACGGGCGGTGGCGGCACGCGGCCGAGGTCCGCCTCCTGAATCGAGTCGATCGAAGCGATCGCCGTGAAGAGCCGGTCCATTCCAATCTCCAGCGCTCCCTCCTTCTGAAAGAGGCCGACGACCCGAAGCAGACGAAGGGCAGTCGTCTTGCCGAGGTCAATCTCCCGCTCGACGAAGGCTTCGAACGATGGAAAGCGCTTGGCTTCGTAGAGGCGCCTCGCCTCGATGTCCTTGAGAACGAGCCCAACGTCGAAGAAGTTTTTGGGCAAGTTCTTGCGGAGGGTCTTGATCTGGGCCAGGGCGGCGTGGAGATCGCGCACCCGCTCCTTGATGTCTTCGGCGTCAGCCGGGGTGCGAATCGTCGCCCGCGCGCTGCCCGGGAGCGGCGGCTCAGCCGCGCGCGCGCGCGCCTCAGCCGCGTGCTTGGCCGCATGACGAGCGGCCCAAGGGGCTGCGCCGCGGAGCCCCAACTTACGCTTTGAAGCGCCGGATTCCTCTTTTCCCGCGCCGCCTTTGGTCGGTGTAGGCTTCGCAGGCCCGGGCGGCCGGATCGATGCCGCCTTGGTTACAGCAGCCTTCTTCGTCTTCGCCATATCGCTCTCGGTTCGGGGGAAAGCCCTCGAAAAATTCGGCTTCGGCGCCCGCCTTCCCCCGGCTCGCTCGCTCGTACTGTGGGGGTGAGGCGGGCGACAGGGTCTTGGGCCGTTTACCAGAGTCGAGCCGCGCACGTCCACCCTTGAATGCAAACGAATTTAGGTAGCATCGGAGGGGCATGGCGGTACTCACACCCATCGGGGCCGACGATGTCGGTACTCTGGCGCGCTCGTATGGCTTGGGCAAGCTTCGGGCGTTCAGCGGGATCGCGGCCGGAAGCGTCAACTCCAATTTCGCCCTCGAGCTCGAGGGCGGGAAGTTTTTTTTGAGGCTTTACGAAGAGCAAACCGCGACGGGAGCCGGGCGGGAGGCGGCGATGCTCGAGCGGCTCGCAGCGGCGGGCGTACCTACGCCGGCGCCGCTGCGCCGCTTGGACGGCGCCCTCGTTTCACACGTGCGAGGCAAGGCCGCTGCCCTTTTTCCGTGGCGTCATGGATTCATGCGGTGTCAGGCCTCCGTCAGCCTCGCTGACGTGGAGCGCGTCGGGCAGGCGCTGGCGCGGGTACACATCGCCGGAGCGGGCGAGGCCTGCGAACCAGGTCGATTCCGCGCGTCGGACCTTCTGCGCCGTCTCGAAGCGATCCAGGCGAGCAATCGGCCTGAATTTTCCGCCATAGCGCACGAATTGCGTCGGCCGCTCGAACAAGCGGAGGCTGTGCGAACGCATCGTCTGCCAGCGGGTCTGACCCACGGCGACTTGTTTCGCGACAACGTCCTCTGGGCCCCCGACGGACGTCTCGTGGCCTTGTTGGATTTCGAGAGCGCTTGCGGCGCGGCATACGCCTACGACTTGATGGTCACGGTCCTCGCCTGGTGCGTGGGCGACGACCTCGACGGTCGTCTTGGCGCCGCGATGCGCAAGGCCTACGAGTCGGTTCGGCCGCTCACGGACTCCGAACGGGAAGGGCTCTGGGGCGAGGCGGTGTTTGCCGCTCTTCGATTCACGATCACCCGAATCACCGACTACGCCTTGCGCAGCGTCACCGTTTCGGGCGTGACAAAGGACTGGCGACGCTTCCTGAAGCGCTTCCACAAGCTCCAAGCCCTGGGGCCCGAAGGACTCGCCGAGGCGCTCGGGCTCTGACAGCCCCGCTTCGGGCGCTGCCCCGCCCGCGGCAGCGGGGTGGGCCCTGGACGCGCGCTCTTCGCCGTCGACCCTCGCCGCATGACGGGGACGCGGTCGGCGGGCCCCGGGTGCGACTGGAGCTCGCGCTCAGGGAACGGCTTCGACCTGGGTGGATTCGACCCTCAGTCGCTCTGCAGGCATCCAGAGCTCGGCCCGCAACTTTTCGATGCGCTCGACGACCGCACGCAGCGCGGCGGCTTGTCCGTCGACCGCCGCGTTGGCTTTGGCCTCGTCGTGGCCGCTGTCTCGTCCCTGCTTGGTCGCTTGAAGGACCTCGAGCACCTCGCGATGCAGCTCCTCGCCGGCGCTGACGACCCATGCGTCGAGGTTTTGCGCGAAGCCTTCGATGAGCCCCTCGAGTTTGGGTCCCACCTTCTTCGCCGTCTCGCGAACGACTTCGGGGGCCAGCTCTTTCGCTCGCCGTTTGAACTCCTCCTGAATCTTACCCCGAGCGAACATGGCGAAAATGGCGGGCCCCGCAATGGCGAGGACCCCGCCGGCCATGAGATTCACGGCCATGAGCGCCATGCCTCCGAACATGAGCGCGACGACGCCCACGTCGTACTTGATCGTATCGACCTGCACGTCGAGACGCCGCGCATCCGTGCCGAGCACTGCGGCGACGCGTTTGGCGCTGTCGCGAGCATCTTCTCGGACGAGAGCGATTGTCTTCTCTGCGACTTGCTCGAGCTCGACCGCGATGTCGCGCGTTTCCTCCTCCGCCCATTGCTTGAACGCGTCCTCGAGAAAAGCGGGAAGAAATTGCTTGAGGTCCTGCGCCTTGGCCGAGTCGATCACATGAGGCAGCTGTCGACAGACGTCGTCGGCGAAGCGTTCGAGATCTTTGCGCACGCCCGTCTTGATTGCGGCGACGTCCTCTCGAATTTGGGCCCTGCGCTGTTCGATCGTGACGGTCTGTCCCGCCAGATCCTTCTCGAGCGCTGCGATCCGGCGATCGATTTCTTCATTGTTCATCTGAATGCCGCGTTTGCGAGCGTCGACGCCCTTGGCCAGCAAGGCCCCGGCCGCCAGCCCTTCGCCGAGTGCGTTGTCGAGCAGAATGCGGCCGCGCTCCTCCGCCAGGAAGCGAGTCAAGTGGGCGACGAGCTCGGGTAGACCACTGTGTTCCACCTGCCCCGCCAGAGCGGTCTCGGCGCTCACGGCGAACACCACGGGAGCGCGCACCAGGGTCGACAGGTGATTCCGGGCGTAGGCGAGCGCCTCCCGCCGCTCTTCGGGCGAGAGCAAGTCCCACTTTGTGATCACGAAGACGATTTTGTCGCGCGAGGCCTTGAGGAGCTTTTCGTTGAGGAAGACGCGCTCGCTTTCGGTCAGAATCTGACCGGCATCGAGCAAAAAGAGAACGGCGTCCGCCCGCGGAATGTAGCTGTACGTGATGTCGGCACGCTGGAGCGAAAGATCGTTTACGCCCGGGGTGTCGACGAGCAAGATTCGCTCTTCGAGCAAGGGTGCTGGGTAGCCGATTTCGAGGTGGTCGACGTCTTCCGCCGCCGTCGCGCCTCCGCCTACGGCGAACCGCTTGGCTTCCTCGAAGGGAATGGGGCGTACCTGCCCCTTCGAATCGACCACGAAAGCCTCCGGTCTCACGGCCCAATGGATGTGGTGAATCGCTGCGGTCGTCGGGGTCACACCGACGGGAAGCGCCCGCTCGCCGAGGAGCGCATTCACGAAGGTGGTCTTCCCATGGTTGAACTCGCCGACGACGACCAGGTGAAAGCGATCTTCTTCCAGCTTGCGAACGAGCTCACGGTCGACCCGGTCGCGGAGCGTTTTGGTCCCGAGCGCACCGGCGATGTCCCCCAGACCTCGCAGCGCGCTCACGACTTCGTCTCTCCTGTCGAAAAAAGCATCGAGCGCGGGTCGCGCCGGCGCGGGCTGGCCGTTCTCCGACATCACGCCTCTCCCTTGAGTAGCGCCGCGACGCGGCTGTCGACTTCGCTCATCGTCAGTCCGCCCGTCGGCCCGCCCACGGCCTTCTGATAGAGCTGGCTCTGGCCGAACGCGCGCATGGCGAGCACCCGCTTCGGGAGCCAGGGGTGGGTCGCGAAAACTTCCATGTACTTTCCGATCCCTTGGCTGCCCTCTTCGTGCTGCTCGAGAAAGGCATCCAGATCGAACTCCTCGTATAGCTTCTTCGATCCGACAGCGAGCTTCGTGATGGCCCGTTCCGCCGCGGACTGGTTCTTCGCGACGAGCATGCCCGCGCGGTCGCAAGTGATCTCCGCGCGGCGCGACCAAGTTCGCAAGGCCACGAGCGCCGGCTGAAGGACCCACGGGACCACGATGCCTGCCATATACGTCAGGTAGTGGAGAGCGGTCAGATATGCGACGTGAGAGTTGTGGATGTGACCGCACTCGTGTCCGATGACCGTCAAGAGTTCGTCGTCCGCGTATTGATCGACGAGGGCGGAGTGGACCATGAGAAATGAGTCGTCGTTCGTGCCGAGCGTGCCCGCATTGAACGTCGGGTTGTTGACGACGAAGACATGGGGCATCGGAATCTGCAGCGCGTCGGCGGCTGTCTTCGTGATGCTGTGGATCCTCGGGAACTGGCGCTCGCTGACTTTGACAGCATGGCCGAGCAGCTGATGTTTTCCGATCTGCTTGAACAGCCGAACGCTTGCCTCTACGGCGAGCGCGACTGGCTTCGTGTTTTCGAACGCGATGCGCGACTGCCGGTCGAACGTGTAGGTGTATTCGTGGCCCGTCGTTTCGACGCCCCCTCCGGTGCGCTCGGATCGTTTGCGCAGAAGAAAGGCTTCAAAATCGAGTCGAGGTGCTTGGGCCATGTCCACTCCCGCAACGCGCCACGGGCGTTGCTGCGAGGAGCGTAAGCACCTCGGCTTCAATCCGCAATTCAGGGTCCTCGGACCAAGCCTCCGCTGACGAAGCGCGTTTCGGACGGGGCCGCCTGAAAGGCGCCGGATACGACCAGTCCCGTCGCGACAGCTGCGGCGATGGACGCCCCCGCTCCGACCAAGGCCCAGGAGGCCCATTGGGGCCAGTGCCGCGCAGCCGGCTCCGACGTCATGGTTGGGCGCGTCCAAGGCACGAATCGCTGCAAAGTGAACGGGACGCCGCAGGTCGGTCCTTCGCACAATGCGAGCCGAAGTTCCCCGACCCGCTCGCCCGCCGCAGCCGCCACCCAGCGACCACAGCGGACTCCGTCGGCGTGCACGGAATCGCTGGACAGCGTGACGCGTCGAAGCTCGATGCTCGAGCACGGTTCCGGCGCCCCGCCCGGCGGTTCGACAACCGACGTGCCCGGCGGTAGGTCGATCCACCCAGCCCAGATCGGGGCGGCGGCCAGCGTGATGACCAGTGTATGTGGTCCCTCGAATGACGTTGTCGTATTCAGTGGGAGGAGCGTTCCGTCGATCCACAACCGTTCGTCGGGCGCCACGTTGAAGGTGACCGAGGCCAGCTGCGGACGAACGGCCAGAGGTTCCTCGCTGATCCCTGTCGCGCGGGCCCCGCCGAGCGCGAGGGCACGCGCCCAGGCCCGCCCGGCCGCTTCGTCGTCCCGGGGCGCGAGACGTCGCCATCGGGCGGATCGCGCGCGCTCGACCTCCGCCATCAACCATGCGGCTTGCGGCAATTCTGGATGAGCTCGGAGCAATGCGTCGGCCTCGTCCAGTGCACGGTCGACCTCTTGGGTTTCTCCCGCGGCAAGGGCGTCGTGTGCTCGGTCGATCATGTCGTCCACGCGTTCCGCAGGACGACCGTCGATGGCGATGGTGGGCGGTCGCCAAGATGCAGGCGCCGAGAGCACCAGGCCCCGCGCCGAGGCCCAGCGCGACAAAGCCTGCCGATCGAGCGAGTCGGGTGGGGCGGGGGCCAGCCAAACGAGAGTGGCGGACGTATCGACCGTCACTTCCGGGCCGGCTTTTTTGCCTTGGGGCCGACGGCCTCGCGCGAAGCGCGGACCGCGTCAATCACCTTGTCCACATGTCCTTTGACCTTCACGCTGGCCCAGGCCGAAACGACATGGCCGCCCGGGTCGATAAGAAACGTCGAACGAATCGTTCCTTCGGACCTCTTTCCGTACATGGTTTTCAATCCCCAAGCCCCGTAAGCCTTATGTGCCGCGAGGTCCGGATCGCTGAGGAGGGGAAACGTGATCCCGTTCTTGTCGCGAAAGCCGCAGTGACTTTTCACGGAATCTTTCGAGACTCCGACCACCGTTGCGCCGAGCTTCTTCAGCCGCTCGGCGGCTTCGGAGAATTCGCGCGCTTCGAGCGTGCAGCCTGGCGTGTTGTCCTTTGGGTAAAAATAGAGAACGAGCCATTCGCCTGCGAAATCTCTTAGCGAAACGGCTGAACCTCGATCGCTTTCGAGTTCGAACGCAGGGGCTTTGGCTCCTACTTGGACGCTCATGGTGCGGCCATTCTAGCTCCAAGCCCGCCCGAGGAGGAGGGGTCAGGTCTGGTGAGGAGCCGGACGTCTGATACGATCCGGTTGAGGATTCGTGCAAATCAACTTCGGCGGTCGGGAGATCGCTCTCAAACTCGTCTACTACGGACCCGCGCTCAGCGGCAAGACCACGAACCTACGCTCTCTCCACCAATTGAGCTCCGACCAATCGCGCGGTCGTTTGATGACGCTCGAGACGAAGGACGACCGCACCCTCTTTTTCGACATGCTGCCGCTCACGCTGAGGGCCGAAGGAAGCCGGCCCTCGACTGGGATGACCCTCCGCATCAAGATCTTTACCGTGCCGGGCCAGGTGCTGCACGCATCGACACGCCGTCTCGTGCTCCAGGGCGCCGACGGCGTGGCGTTCATCGCCGATTCGCAAATCAGCGAGACAGAGCACAATGCGGCCTCATTTCTCGACTTGCGGCAGAACCTCAAGGAGCTTGGACTGAGCCTCAAGGGGCTCCCGCTCGTCATCCAGTTCAACAAGCGAGACCTCGACCGTGTTCGATCGGACGGAGAGATCAGCGCGTTGGCGAGCCGCGGACGTGAGCCGGTCTTCACCGCGAGTGCGGTCTTGGGGCAGGGCGTGCTCGAGACCTTCTTCGGCCTGCTGTATGTGACGTGGGCGAAGCTCGATTCGGAGCACCAGCTCGCGAAGATGCTCGGCATCGAATCGGGGGCGCTGTTGCCGATGGCAGCGCGTCAGCTCGGAGTCGCCAGTGACGTCCCGACGCTGCTTTCGTCATGCGTTGGCGGCAGCATCGTGCGGACGGCGCAGGTGCGCGCATGACGACCGAAGGGCCCCAGGTGTCGATCGAGGACCTGATCCTGGACGCACGGGTCCGTCTTGAGGACCTGGTCGACCGTGCCGGTCTCGACGAGCTATGTAGGAGTTTCGTCGCCCTCTTCGGGATTCCCGTCCGAATCTACTCGACCGACGGATCGCTTCTCGCGGACGTCGCCAGCGAGCAGGAGCTTTGCGCTTACGTCAATCAGTCGGGCGAGGGCCGCAAGGCGTGCGCCGCGATCGTCGCTTCCGTGAAGGGGCGTGAGCCGGGCGACGCCGGTGACGTCACCCACCCTTGCTTCACCGGCGCGGCCTACCGCATTCTCGCCCTCGAATACGACGGTCGGCGGGTTGGCCGGCTGATTGTCGGTCCCTTTCTCCCATCGAACGTCGTCGAGCCCCCGGCGACCCTGATGAACGCGACTCCTGGAGTTGTCGCGGGAAGGGCGGCAGCGCTCCTGGCCAAGATGCCTCGCGTGAAGGCTCAGACGGTCACGCGCATTGCAACGCACCTCAAATCGGTTCTCGACCTGATCCTCTTCAGCGGTCACAAGGCGTTCGTGACGAACAAGATGCATCTTGCGAGCGTGCGAGAGAGCTATCGCCAGCTGGAGGACAAGACCTCCCGGCTCCAGGAGGCCTTCGACCGCTTGAAGGAGCTCGATCGGCTCAAATCGAATTTCTTGGCGACGGTGAGCCATGAGCTTCGAACACCGTTGACCTCGATCATTGGTTATAGCGAGATGCTGTCGGAAGGACTTGCTGGTGAGCTACGACCCGAGCAGCTCGACTTCGTGAGGACGATTCATGAAAAGGGAGGGCAGCTGCTCTCGCTCATCATGGGTCTGCTCGACCTCGGCAAGCTTGAGAGCGGAACGATGCCGATGACGCTGCATCCCATCGCCATCGATGGCGTACTCGGCGACGTCGTGTCGACGCTGACACCCGCGGCCCGAAAGAAGGGTGTGAGACTCGCGGTCGACATTGCACGGCCGCTCGCGGATGTACGCGCCGACCCGGAACGTTTGCGGCAGGTTTTTCTCAACCTCGTCGAAAATGCCATCAAGTTCACCCCGCAGGACGGAGCGGTGACGCTTCATGCGCGGATGAGCGATGCCGACGCGTCCTCGAGCGGCGAAGAAGAGGGCATCACGTTGCTCGCGCCCACGCGAGCACGGCTGGAAGTTCGCGTCATCGACACGGGAATCGGAATTCCCGCTCGCGAGCGAGCCAAGGTGTTCGATGCATTTTATCAGGTGGACTCGTCGAGCACTCGCGAGTACGGGGGCACCGGCTTGGGGCTCTCCATCGTGAAGCGACTCGTCGAGGGACACGGCGGATCGGTCCGAATCGAGGATAACAAGCCACGCGGAACGGTTTTCGTGGTGACTTTGCCTCAACCCGAGCCGTCGGTGGCGGAGGCGAGTCGCGTAGCATGAGTCTGGGCTGATGAACGAGCGAGAACGCATCGCGATGCTCGCGCGCATGTTCGACGCGTCGGGCGGTTACGAGCGCGCCGGGATCGACACGGCCATAGGCGACGACGCTGCCGTCCTCACCGCGGGTGAGGCCAAAGCCGCCCTTGTGTGGACCATTGATGAGCAAGTCGAGGGTACGCACTTCCGGCGCGAGCTCCTCGGCTGGCACGACGTGGGCTGGCGCAGCTTCATGGCTGCCGCGAGTGACGTCGCCGCCATGGGCGCCTCGCCATGGTGCGCCCTCTGCGCGCTATCGCTGCCCGAGGACGTCGATGACGAGGCGCTCCGGGCCATCGCAGCAGGACAGGCGGCGGCGGCCTGCGCGCTGCGTGCACCGATCGTTGGCGGAAATCTATCCGCTGGCGCCACCCTATCCATCGCGACCACCCTACTCGGCACGTGCGAGCGGCCCGTCCTGCGGCGGGGAGCTCGGCCTGGTGACGGGGTGTGGTTGGCCGGGCACGTCGGACTTGCATCGGCTGGGTTTCGCGCGATCGTTGCGGAGAGAGAGCGAGAAAAAGAGCTTCTTTCGGCCGTCGATGCGTGGCGGGCCCCGCGCGCTCTCGTCGCGCAAGGCGTGGCGATGGGCGCGCTCGCGCATGCGGCCATCGACGTGTCGGACGGCCTCGCGAGGGATGTCGGTCACCTCGCCGAAGCCAGCGAGGCGCAGTTCGTTCTCGACGCGGAGTCCCTCCTTCTCGATGCCCTCCTTGAGGCCGCTGCCGGCGCGCTTCGGATGGAGGCCATCGATTTGGCGCTTTATGGCGGCGAAGACTACGCGTTGGTCGTCGCCTGTCCTTCGCCTCTCGAAGGTTTCCGGCGCATTGGCGAGGTAAGGGAAGGGAGGGGCCTCTTACTTCGTCGCGGAGACGAGGAGCATTCGATTGAGGCCGAGGGCTTCGACCATTTTGCCAGGTCGTCCTCTGGTCACCGCCGTTCGCCCGCGTGAGCCGGGTCATCGCGCGTGATGCGCCTGACGGGTCGAGCGAGGGATTCGGTGGCGATCGTGGACTCAGAATTGACAGGCGGCCGGCAGCCGGAGGCTCTTGAGTAACTCACGCATCTGGCTGAGCTCGGGCGCGGTTCCGTGGGGACCGAGCTGCTCGGCCACGGTGTCGCACTGGGCGGCCAGCGTCATGAGCTGAAAGCCCTCCGGTGACGATTCGCCCCATTGCTTCGCTTGCTTGCGCATGGCGCTGCAGCATTCCCTGATTTTTACCTGATTCGCGGTATAGCCAGCCCTCACGGCGGGTTTTTTCGGGGCGACGGCCTCTGCGGCATCGGCGTCGTCTCCCGCATCGTCGACGAGTGGCGAAAGCTCCGTAACGGGCGGCGCGCCAATGGACGAGTCCGGCGGCGCGCCGGCCTCATCCATGGGTGGGGTGCTCTTCGGGCACCCGGCGATCACGGCGGCGCAACCCGCTCCGTAGACGAGAAAGACCATGCGGCGACCCACCGAGCGAAGAATGAACCTCCCGTCGCGCGGTGAACCTGGCGTAAGGCCCCCTTGTTTCCCCCGCGTCGATCGAAGCGAAGCCGAGTTTAGGAGCATCCCATGGAGTTACCGCAATTGAGGCATTCGCCGCCAGAAGGGGCCATAAAAGCACAGGAAAGCCCGGTAAAACAAGCTTCAAACGCTTCCGAAAGGCCGTCCGCGTCACTGACGAAAAGTGACGAAAGCGCAACGACGGCGACGGATAAAAACAAGGGTGGGACGCTAAGGGACAATTCAGCCGACGCGATCGAATCGGCCCTCGCGAGTGCGCTCGAAAGGGCCGCGCTGGCGGGTCGGTTCGACGTCGTGGCGCAGCTCGCCGAAGAGCTTCGGGCACGACGTTTGGCACGCGAAGGCGTGGCGGACATCGCAGCCGAGGGACGACGACGATAGGCTCACAAGGAAGCGCCCCGGCCCCTGGCAGGGTCGAGG